>DISW01000023.1:472373-533956 GCA_002422605.1 Bacteriovoracaceae bacterium UBA6200
GTGGCGATAGTACTTTCAGATAAAAACGTTGGAAAAAATTGAACGCTTGAAGTCCCTTTTAGGCCAGGATCTTTCGATGGATGAGTTGGTTCTCTATATGGCCACGGAAGCAATTAAGAATGTAGAAAAAACTAAATTCAAAACCACTGAAAAACCACGAAGCTCACTTTCGCCGGCGAAAGTCGGACGAGTGGTTCCTGCTGGAGTGAAACGGGATATTTATCTGCGGGATAAGAAGTGCACTAACTGCGGAACTGTCCATAGATTAAACTACGACCACCGAATCCCTTATGCGCGCGGAGGGCCAACGAATAAAGAGAATCTAAGGCTTTTGTGTTTTCACTGTAATCAGAGAGCGAGGATGCGGGCAGGATTAGGAGTTTCCCCGCCCTCCGTGAAGGCGGGGAAATAACTTTATTTCTTTAAGTAGGTATAGCTCTTTAAGCTTCTTTCATAAAAGTCTGTAAGATCCACACCCTCACGAGGGCGGATTTTACCGCGCTTCACTTGAGTATCGATTGAGGCTTTTAAAGTTTGGGCCATGGTCTCCGGATTGTATTGGAGAGTAGAGAGAACCTGGCTTGCTTTGTTACCGTAGATGACTTCTTCGATGTAGAAATCTGTCGGATCATCGTCATCGCAGAAGATGTGAACTTCATTGAGACGACCAAAGCAGTTGTGGTTATCACCCATGATGTCTTGGTAAGCGCCGGTCATGAAGAGACCGATGTAGTAATCTTCGCCTGTAAGCTTATGCATCGGCACTGTATTTGTTGGGCCATCGGCCGAAAGGAAAGTATCAAGCTTTCCGTCGGAGTCACAAGTGATGTCAACTAGTGTGCAGAGTTCAGTCGGCTTTTCATTTAGTTTATGAATTGGAAGAACCGGTAGAATCTGTCCAATTGCCCAGGTATCCGGTGCCGACTGGAAGACTGAGAAGTTGCACATGTATTGAGAGGCCATCTGATTTTTCAGTTGGAGGATCTCGTCAGGAGCATACTCATCTTTTTCAGCATGGCCAACCAGGCGCTTACAGATTCTCCAGTAGAGAGTTTCAAGTTTTGCACGCTCTTCAAGAGTAAGGATGCCTAATTTGAAAGCAGAAATAGATTCTTCTTTCAAGTTCATGGCATCGTTATAAATCTCTTGGTAATTCTTCTGAGTTAACTCAGTCGTAAGTTCGCGCATATTGGTTACGAGAATGTTTTCAGAAACGGCCTTGTCAGTATTGAAGTTATCTGCAGGACCCTGACCGATTTCAAGTGCGCCAAAAACGTTCGCGATAACACAAGAGTGGTGAGCAGTGATTGCTCGGCCACTTTCGGAAACGATATTCGGATGTGGTACATCTTCGAGATCGCAGATTTGTTTTAAAATATAAACCACATCAGCGCAGTAGTCGCGAGTTGTGTAATTGATAGAAGAAGGAGAATTAGAGCGAGTGCCATCATAGTTAACACCGACACCACCACCTACGTCGAAGTATTCCAGTCGTGCGCCTTCTTTATAAAGCTTGGCGTAGATTCGGGATGCTTCAGAGATAGAATCTTTAATGGTTTTGATGTCAGGAATTTGTGAACCAATATGGAAATGAAAAAGTTTAAGACAATGAGTCTTGTCGATAGATTTAAGATACTTCACTGCTTGAAGAATTTCAGTAATGGTAAGACCGAATTTGGCGTAATCTCCGCCAGAGCTGGCCCATTTGCCGGAAGACTTGGTTGCAATCTTAGCTCGAAGCCCGATCATTGGCTCAACGCCAATCTCTTGGGAAAGCTTCATGATGTCTAAGAGCTCGGTGTATTTTTCGATAACGACAATAACTTTACGGCCTAATTGGTTCCCTAATAGGGCAAGTCGTAGAAGTTCAAGGTCTTTGTAGCCGTTAACAACGGTGAGAGAGTTTTGATTGGTATTCATTGCTAAAGCGGCAATGAGTTCAGGTTTTGAACCGGCCTCAAGGCCATAATTATAAGGAGCGCCTGCATCGACGATTTCTTCTACTACTTCACGCATTTGGTTTACCTTAATAGGGTATACGCCATAGTAAGAACCTGTGAATTTGGCTTCTTCTATTAAACTGCGGAAGGTCTTGTTCAGGTTTGCAACCTGGGAGCGGAGAATGTCGTGAAAACGAATGACTGCCGGGAATGAGATATTCTTATTCTTCATCTCTTCCACGATTTCCATCATGTTGATCACTGGACCGTTTTTGGTCTGGGTGGGGTTTACACAAAGGTCGCCCTTTGGATTAACGGAAAAATATCCTTCGCCCCAGCGGCTGATCTGATAGATTTCATCTGCATGTTCGACAGACCATTCAGGGATGGTGTCGAGGTTATGAAATCGTGTCGATTGTGATGAAGTTTTCAACTCAATATCCCTCCGAGAAAAGCGCTTGTTTTTTGTAAACTGCACTATAATTGAAAAGTACAGTTTGCCAAAGAACTTTTCCCAGAGGGTGAAGTTTTTTAGCGGATGCGGGAAGATTGGGATTCGAGCAACTGGGCCCTTTCCACTTGCTCCTGCTCAAATTCTTGGTCCTGGTTCACGCTGGCCACGTCTCTTCTAGAGGCACAGGCCGTAAGTATCAAGGCCATTAGTATCATCCAGATGTGTGTTCTCACGGTCAACCTCCTTGTTGTCCCCAATCCTATGCGTTGCGATTATTATGCCAACGCTAGTAGACGGGTTAAGGGCCACTTATGTGACTATGCGCAGATAAAGTGGCACCGATGAGTATCATAAGACTACCAGTTAAGGGCCAACGTGTCCAAAATACTCAAGAAACTTGATGGGTTATGGCCGCATAGATGTCACGTTGCTCACTTATAGTGAGAGGTTTTTGATCTTCTGCACCGATTTTCCTGAAGCGGCTTTCGTGAATGATTTGGTCCAGTAAACGAATTTTTTTTGTAAGGTTTTTCCCTACCTGATTAAACCATTCAGGGAGAAAGCGCTGAAGCTCTGGTTTTGAGATTTGAATAATTCGGCAAGCCTCCAAGGCCACTATATGACTGGCCCGAGGTTTGCCATCGAAAAAGGAAAGTTCCCCGATAAATTCCCCGGGGCCAATCCGGGCTATAACCTTAACTTCCGTTCCGGTGATGGTGCAAATAAGAAGCTTTCCGGTTTCCAGGAAAAACATATCTGATGATGGATCACCCTCGCGGCAAATAACTTCAAAGGGTTGGTAGTCCTGGTGATAACCTTGCATGGTCGCTCCTAAAGTTTAAGGATGTTTCGAATAACCAAACCCAACTGGGTCATTCCTTGTTCGTAATAGATATTCTGAGGATGGAGCTCATCAAAAAATGTTACCCCATTGTCATAGTTCTGCTCCAGAAGGCCCGCAAAATCAAAGAGCGGGACCTGATGGTTTTGGGCCACATCCCTGATGATCGAATTTTGAACTTCCGTAACACGCCAGGGTAGGCAGTCATAAGCAGTACTTTCCTGAAATTTACTGATGGCTTCTGCATTTTTCCCCAAACGTTTGGCCACCTGGCCATGGAGATGTAAGATTTCAGCATGGGTCGGATTCTGGGCCGATAATTTAGACGCCATTGCATAGGCAGCCTTGAAATTCTTTGCAGCGATCATGTCTCTTAAAGTTAAAATGTCTGCCTCAATAGAAGTCGTCGTTGCAAAATCACAGACGACTTTTGGGGATACGTCGAGGTTTATAGGTGTTGTTGTGAGAATGAGAAGAGTGTTCCGATCCCGGGCCATGGCAACGAGCTGAATTAAATGCTGACGATAGAGAAGAAGTTCAGTCTCTAAACGTCGGAGATAATTTTTCTGATCATATTCAGATTCCTTTGGAATCTCGGTAAATAATGTTCTTTCAATTGGCTCATAAACAATCCTTGAAAGCCATGGATAGAGGATGAGCATGGTTTCAACACGGTCATCGCTATAGCGAGCGAAATTGGTGTTGATTTTGGAAATTTCCGAAAGTTTGAATTTTGCTTCCGAAAACTCCTCACTTCCTCCTTGATAGATAAGAATCTGGGGCCATTGTTTTAAGGAGCTAAGCTGATGAAGTGTACGGTGTATTCCATGTCCTTTCCGGGCCATCGATTGAACTTTAATAGCATTATCTAAATTGGCAGAAATGGTGCTCGCTAGATTATCTGAGAATTTCGCAAAGTATTCCCCCATACGATCGCCGGCAATGAGAATCGGGGCTTCCATCGGTATTTCCGGATAGGCCTTGAGAAACGAATAGGGATAAGGAACGATTTGCTCAGGATTCTTGTTATAGCGTAGGAATACCAAAATTCCGCCAGTTATGATGGCCAGTAGGATCAGCGACACTAGAACAGAGAGAATTTTTTTCAATTCGGGCACCCTTTTACAGCATATTCATCTATGAAAAGTTTAACTTACGTCTGAATTTTGGTAAACACACCTTCATGAATAAACCAATAAAACTACCTGAAGTTCTGGCACCGGCCGGAAGCCTGGATAAATTGAAAGTGGCCATCCTCTATGGGGCCAATGCCGTCTACGTGGGAGGCCAGAAATTTGGTCTCAGAACAGCGGCCGAGAATTTTACTCTGGATGAGCTTCGAGAGGGTTTATCTTTTGCCCATGAACGTGGGGCCAAGGTTTATGTGGTTTTAAACTCCTTTCTTCATGATAAAGACCTGGCCGAGCTTCCTGAATTTGTTCGCTACCTTGAAGAGATCGGCACAGATGCAGTGATTGTTTCAGATCTTGGGGTCATTCAAACGGTGAGAGAGCATTCTCAAATACCGGTTCATATTTCTACTCAAGCCTCAGCTTTAAACGTCCATTCCGCCCATCTGTGGAAGAAGGCAGGAGCGAGCCGTATTGTTTTAGGACGAGAAGTTTCGGTCAAAGAGGCCGGCAAAATCCGCCGGGAAGCCGAAATTGAAATTGAAATGTTTGTTCATGGTTCAATGTGCATGGCCTACTCTGGTCATTGTGTTATTTCAAATTTTACCCAAGGCCGAGATTCTAATCGTGGCGGTTGCGCCCACTCATGTCGTTTTGAATATTCTTTAGAGGGACTGGATACTCTTGAAAAAAAGAAGGCCTACTTCATGAGTTCCAAAGACCTCGAGGGTCTGAGAGTGTTGCCTGAGTTCATTGAAGAGGGGATTGATTCCTTAAAAATTGAAGGAAGAATGAAATCCCATCTCTATGCTGGAACCATGGCCAAAGTTTATTCTGAAGCCTTGAGGTTTTATGAGCAGCATGGACATTTTTTATCAGATGATCTTCTTCGTTGGGAAGAGGAGCTTAAAAAAGTTTCCCACCGCACTTATACTCAGGCGAGTTTAGTCGAGAAAGCGGGACCTGAATCTATTTTTAATGAGCGTGAAAATTCATCAGATGGTGAATGGAAGATGGTAGGCCCAGTGATTGAGGCAACTCCCGAAGCTGGTATTATTTTGGAAGTCAGAAATGCCTTCAATCAAGGCGATGAATTAGAAATCCTTCCTTTCTCAGGGGAAGTCATAAAAATTAAAGTGAACGAGATGATGAACCTGGCAATGAAACCCGTAACCCGGACGAGACCATCAACTTTAGTGAGAATTCCATTCGTCCCAGGTGTTGAAGGAATGCAGCTTATTCGTCAAAAGGTGAATGCATGAAGTTTACCACCTATGGGCGAAGCCTTCATGATTTAAATCTCTTAAAAGATCAGGGAGTTGATGAGGTCATTCTCGAACCAAAATCCTTATCGCGCTTTGGTAAATTATCTGCGGAAGAGTTTATCTCACTTTCTCAAAGATCCCGTGAATTAGGTTTGAGAGTCCTGCTAGAGTGGGACATCCTTATGACTGAAGATGTTTTCGTGGCCTGTGCTCCGGAAATTCAAAATCTTCTTCCTTATGCTGACGCCATTCGAGTTCAAGATCCGGGGGCCCTTCATTGGGTACATACCCAGACAAATAAACCCATCCAGTTTATTGCTGAAAATGGAAATCATAATTTAAAGGCCCTGGAGAGTTGGATTAAACTTTCAGAGGGAAGAATCGAAAGACTCATTCTTTCTATTGAGCTTTCAAAAAATACCATCGCTGACTATGTAAAGAAGCTTCCAGTTCCTTGCGAGCTTTTAGGCTTTGGACGTATCCTTCTTTTCTATACTCCACGTCCTCTTCTTTCATCTCTGGTTCCTGCTAAAGTTTCTCAGAATGAGGAGTTCGCGGCTTTAGGTGAAAGTGAAGAATCCCCTCACAAAGGTTTTCCGATCGTTGAGAATCAACATGGAACTTTCATGTTCCATATAAAAGAATTTTGCCTGGTTGAATTCGCCCATGAATTAAAAGAGATGGGGCTTACTTATTTTAGAATTGATCAAAGATGGGAGGTTCCACCCAAACTTCAGACTCTCATGAGTCTGATTCACGTTTTTAATCTAGAACAGTTTGAAAGTTTTAAATCAGAATATTCGCAAGACCTCATGCGAGGCTTTTATCTGGTGAATAAAACAGATGTCCTTTTTCCTAAGTTAAAAAACTCACGCCTTCAAAAGCGTGAAGGAAATTATGTCGGAGAAGTTCTTGAGGCAGAGAAGAGTTCACATCTGGCGATCTTAGTTAAAAATCCAAAAGGACTTAAAGAAAGTGATATTCTTAAAATTCTTCATCCCAAGGGAGAGACTTTTGAGACCAAGATTTACTCTCTCAAAAATATTGCCTTAGAACCGGTATCCAAAATTCCTGCTGGCGAAATTGCCATTATTCAATTCGTAGGTGGAGTATGGGTGAAGTCTCAGGTATTCTATCAGGATGAATAATTTGAAAACCTTCTTCTATGGCTTCTTCCACAAGTTTTCGGCCCTCTGCCTGGCCTTAGGCCTTTATCAGGCACTTAAATTTAGTGGAGCGATTGAAGGACTTAAGGGAGAGTTTTACTACGTCCCTGCACTTATATTAATGATTGTGATGATTTTGGTTTTTGGCAAATATCTGGGCACAATGAATTCAAAAAATTTCCAGATCCTGGTGCTTTCTTTCCTAACTGGTGTGGCACTCATTTATTTTCTTTAGATTCTTTCCCAGATCCAATAAGTCACCGCAAGACCGCCATTTCGAAAACTACGTCTGGATACTTCACGGTATCCTGCAGGTTTTGAGAATAAATCATCCATATCCTTCGGAAGAAGCCAACCGAAGCGAAGTGGTTTATCGATTGTGAGAAATTTCTTCCAGGCCTCTTTTAAAAAAACGCCACGCTTGCCGCTGATCTGGATGCGCTCTCCGTAGGGAGGGTTGCAAATCATGATGATTGATTGTTCGTGCTGTATAGGTGTTTTAACTGAATCCTGATTCTTAAATTCAACAGGAAGATTTTTTACTTCTTCTTTGACTTTTGAAAGGAGATCTTGATTTAGATCAAAACCCTGGGCCTTGGAGACTAATCCATGAGCTTCAATAGTCTTGGTTTTCTTAAGCATTTTACCTTTGAAAAAAGGAGCACTCTCAAATGCAAACGAACGAAGATGAAGAGGAGTGTAGAACGTAAGCGCTTCAGTTAAAAAAGTTCCCGAGCCACACATTGGATCGACCAGTACGACTTCTTCTTCTTTTAGATCTTTAAAAAGCTCAAACACCAAAGCTGCCGCTATGTTTTCGCGAAGTGGAGCTTCTCCCTTTAATTGCTGGAGATTTCTTTTGTAGAGAGGAAGGCCCGTGAGGTCTAAGCTTAATGTCAGAAGATCATCCATCAAACGTATATAGAAAGTTTGAGGAGGGAAATCTTTTTTCTCCCAATCACGACTGAGGGGTTGTCTCACGAGAGCTGCTTTAAGAGCATCGGTGACTGTTTCTTCAATTCGTCCCGTATGATTGAGACGACTTTGAGTGCAGGATATTTCCCAGTTTGGAGTCGGGTGGGAGAGGTATTTACTCCAATTAAGATGAAGGAATTTCTGATAGAGTTTTGGAAAGTCTCTTACCTTAAACTCCTGCAGACGCATGAGAATCCTGGTGGGGATTTTCAGTTTCAGGTGGCCCTCTATCATCCAGTCTAAAGAGGCGGTAACTGAGATTCCACCTTTCGTGACTTGAACTTCATTAATGGGACATTTTTCCATCAGCTCCTGATGGGCGAGATCTTCAAGACCGGGAAGAATGATAAGAAAAAATTGATAAGACTCCATTTTTCCAAGTATGCCTTAAAGTGATGGGCAAGTCAGGAGAAATTAGCTATCCTTTTTCAATGCAGGGCTATCTACAAAAACACGGTTCAGGACATGCTGGACACTCTTTAAAAGTTGAATGGAGAATTATTGGACGAGAAGTCCAGATATCGTTTTTCGTCACGAAGAGAAGTTCTGAAGCCTGGCATACCGACTCGGTTTTTACTCAGGATTGGAGTAAGAATTGGGGACTCTGGAACAAAGATGTGGTGGAAGCCTTTATTCAATTAAGAACGACCCCTGATGACATTAAGGCCCCATATTTAGAAGTCCAGCTCTCACCTCTCAATCAACCTTTCGCTCTGATTATTGAAGAACCCCGAAAAACTTTTTTTGCTCCTAAAATCTTTAATTACTCTCATGAAGCCTCAGTAGAAGGGAAAGTATGGACTTCAACGATGAAGTTAACTTTGCCGGATGAACTCAAAGGAAATCTTCCGTATGGTGGTTTCTTTTCTTGTGTGGGAACTTCCAGTCGGGAGTTCTATGCTTTGAATCCAAATCCTGAAGTTCAGCCAGACTTCCATCGGCCTGAACTCTTTCTTTCTCTTAATACTCATGAATAAACTCATCTTAATTCCAACACCAATAGCAGATGAAATTCCGCTTGAGCCGGTTGCTCAGGGTCTGCTTCTTGAGGATGCTTTAAAGGAAGATGTGGTTCTTCTGGTAGAAGAGCATAAAGTTGCCAGACAAAGATGGATTAAATGGGGGCTTCCCAGAGAGGCGATTGAGAAGTTTCAACTTTATAATGAACATACCCAAGGCAAGATGGCCTCGGAAGTTGTTCAGATGATTAAGAGTGGAAAGAAAGTTTACCTTATAAGTGACTGCGGTCTTCCCGCCTTCTGTGATCCCGGACAAACCTTAGTTGATCTTTGCCACAAACAAAAAATAACAGTGACGGCCACGCCGTTTCCTAATTCCATAGCTCTGGCCATGGCCCTTTCCGGTTTTCCTCACAATCGTTTTAATTTCTGCGGATTCGTCCCTGTTAAAGATCCCGAGCGCGGACAATGGATGAAAACGGAATTAAAGCGGCCTGAAACTTTGATTTGGATGGAGACTCCATACCGCCTTAAAAAACTTTTAACTGAACTCCAGAGTACTGGGACTAAAAGAGAAGTCTTTTTAGGAATGGATTTAGGCAGTAAAGAAGAGCGCCTACTCAGGGGCTCGGTACCATACTTACTCGGCCACTTAGGTGAAAGTGAGAAGCGGGAATTTGTCCTGATCCTGGCCCCTTTGTAAGAAACATCCGACGCATCTCAAAAAGTTCTAATATTTCAAGCTATTAGGCGAGTATTCGCTGGGCGAAAAGCCCATGACTTTTGAATCCCAATTTGGTATTTGAAAGTTTATGAATTCTTACAAAAAGCCTCCTTTTTCTGATGAGTTAGCAGAAAGAAAAGAGGACCACATTCAATTGGCCCCAAAAGCTCGGACAGCTTCGGCCGAACTTGATGGCCGGTTTAATTATGAGCCTATGTTCTTTACCCATCCAAGTGTTGATGAGCGCTGGAAGACAAAATTTTTAGGTTTTGAATTAGAGTATCCATTATGGATTTCCAGTATGACCGGGGGAACTGATCATGCTGAGAAAATTAATGAGAATCTGGCCCGCCTCTGTGGCGAGTTTGGACTTGGTATGGGGCTTGGTTCCTGCCGCAGTCTTCTAACTGATCAAACACGTTTAACAGAATTTGCTGTAAAAAAATGGATGGAGAAAAGTCCTCTCTACGCCAATATCGGAATTGCTCAACTAGAGGAATTAGTGATGGCGGGTAAGCTCGGACTCCTTCACGAGATGGTGAAAAGAGTAGAGGCCGATGGTCTCATTATTCACATCAATCCTTTACAGGAGTGGTTTCAGCCGGAAGGGGATCGTTTTAAAATTTCTCCTCTTATCACACTTAAGAAATTCCTGGATGACACTTCTTATCCGGTCATCGTTAAAGAAGTGGGACAAGGGATGGGCCCTAGAAGTCTCAAGGCTCTTTTGGAACTTCCGCTTGCAGGAATTGAACTGGCGGCCTTTGGTGGGACGAACTTCACTCTTTTAGAAAATATGAGAGGAGTGGAAGAAAAGTCACGGGAAGGATTTATTTATCAAGGTCACACGGCCAGGGAGATGGTAGACATCCTTAATGCTCTTCCAACTCGGGATAAAGAGATCATCATATCAGGGGGCATTAAAACGATGCTTGATGGTTATGAATTAAAAATGAAACTAAAGGCCAATTCAGTTATTGGTATGGCTTCGGCCTTCCTGGCACCGGCCCTTAAAGATTACGAAACACTTAGAAATTATTTTCTTGCCCAGAGAGAAGCGCTTTTAACCGCGAAAGCTCTACTGGAACGAAGAGAGGACGCATGAATACAGTTAGTGGTTTCTCCAAAATGACGAAAGAGCAAAAGATTGAATGGCTCTCTCTTCAACTTAAGGGAGATGCAAGTACTTTGGTTCGTAGCATGCCTTATTTCTGGCATCATGATGGTGAAACTCAGAAACGCTTTGATGAGTTTTCTGAGAATACTCTGACTAATTACAATTTGCCTTTTGGACTTGCTCCAAACTTCCTCATTAATGGGAAAGTATACTCTGTTCCCATGGTGATTGAGGAATCTTCTGTTGTAGCCGCGGCTTCTCTTGGGGCAAAATTCTGGCTTGAAAGAGGCGGTTTTAAAGCACGTGTTCTTTCTACAACTAAAGTTGGTCAGGTCCATTTCCAGTGGCAGGGTGAGAAAGAAAAACTTCAGAAGTACTTTGCAGAGAATAAGTCTGACCTCTTAAATACAGTCTCTCACATCACCATGAATATGGAGCAAAGAGGCGGCGGTATTAAAGATCTTAAATTGGTTGATATGACCGATAAGATTGAAAGCTATTATCAGTTAGTTCTTGAAGCGGAAACCTGTAATGCCATGGGGGCCAACTTCATAAACTCTGTTCTTGAAGAACTTGCCCGTAATTTTAAAGATGGCGTGGCCCGGGATTCTACTTTTTCTTCTCATGAGAAGAAAGTTCAAATCATCATGTGCATCCTTTCAAACTACACACCTGATTGTGTGGTGGAGTGTTCTGTAGAGTGCCCGATTGAAGATCTGGGAACATTTGCCGGAGACATGTCTCCTCAGGAATTTGCTGAGAAATTTGCTCTGGCGGTGAGAATAGCAGAGATTGATCCTAATCGTGCTGTTACACATAACAAAGGAATTATGAACGGAGTTGATGCCGTCGTAATTGCTACTGGCAATGACTTTCGTGCCATCGAAGCTTCCGCCCATGCTTATGCCGCTCGCGACGGCCAATACAGGTCTCTCTCATCAGTGAGTCTTGTTGAAGATAAATTTAAGTTTAGTATCACTTTACCTCTCGCAGTAGGTACAGTTGGTGGGCTTACATCGCTTCATCCGCTGGCCAAAACGTCACTGGCAATTTTAGAAAACCCTACCGCACCAGAACTCATGCAGATTATGGCGGCAGTTGGACTTGCTCAAAATTTCGGTGCTGTAAAATCTCTCGTGACCACAGGTATCCAAAAAGGTCATATGAAACTTCACCTTCTGAACATTTTGAAGCAATTAAACGCTTCAAAAGACCAGATTGAGAAAGGGAAGAATTTCTTCTCTGATAAGGTTGTTTCATTTACAGCTGTACGTGAATTTTTAAAAAACAATTAAAGGCAGAACATGCGAGATCAATTTTTTTACGGCCATGGTAAACTGTTATTGTCTTCTGAATACTTCGTTCTAGACGGAGCAGAGGCCCTGGCCCTCCCAACTACAGTTGGACAGAGTATGAAGGTTAAATACCGTCATTCTTATCAGCCGACTCTTAACTGGAAAAGTTTTGATCATACCGGGAAGATTTGGTTTGAAGGAGATTTTGAGTTCTGGCATTTTAAACCAATCCGCCCTCAAGGAAGTGTGACTGAGAAGTTTATTGAGGAGGCCCTTAAGGCCGTTAGACTTCAAAATCCTCATTTCCTTCGTGATGACCTTGATGTTTTCGTTGAAACTAAAATTGGTTTTCCACTGGAGTGGGGACTTGGTTCAAGCTCAAGCTTCATGTACAACGTAGCTCAATGGGCCTATGTAAGCCCATTCGAACTTCTCAAAAAAACAATCGGTGGATCAGGGTATGATGTGGCCTGTGCTCAGGCCATGGGTCCTATCCTCTATAAAAAGTTTGAGGGCAAGCCTCAGTGGGAAGCCGCTCCTTTTAATCCTGGTTTTAAAGATCAATTGTATTTTGTCTACCTTGGGCAGAAGCAAAATTCTGAAAAAGAAGTGATTAAATACAGTGAAACAGACATCGATGGTAAGTCACAAATCATTTCTGAATTAACTCAGCTTACACGTGAAATGATTCATGCTCATGATCTTGTGACCTTTAGTAAGATCATTCGTAACCACGAAGAGATTATTTCCAGTGCTCTTAAATATGACAAAGTAAAAGATCTGCACTTCAAAGACTTTTGGGGAGAAGCTAAGTCTCTAGGAGCATGGGGTGGGGATTTCGCTCTCATCACTTCTGATCGTGATCCAGAGACAACTCGCGAGTATTTCAACTCCAGGGGCTTTACAACAGTTATACCTTACTCTGAAATCGTGCGCTCGGAAGTGAACTAATATGAGTTTATTAAGCCCTTTTGAAACCTTAAGCCCTAAGGTTTTTGAAACTACCTGGCGTTCGCCTTCCAATATTGCTTTTGTTAAATATTGGGGTAAGAAGGGACACCAAATCCCTGCCAATCCTTCTTTGTCGATGACCTTGAAAGAATGTTTTACTGAAACAAAAGTAACATTTATTCCCCACCATTCACTGGAAGTAGAACTCTATCTGGATGACAATAAGGAAGAACGCTTCGCTTTGAAAATTAAAAGCTATCTTGAAAGTCTTGAATCAGAACTTCCGCTTCTGAAAAATATTCGTCTAATTATTAAAACAAGAAATACTTTTCCTCATGGGACAGGGATAGCTTCATCTGCTTCTGGTATGTCTGCGCTTGCTCTTTGTCTTACGGACTATCTGCACACATTAAGCGGTGAGGAAGTTAATGATTTATTCTATAAACGAGCAAGTCATCTTTCTCGTCTTGCCAGTGGAAGTGCCTGTCGTTCCATTTACGGAGGCTTTACAACTTGGGGAGCTTCTGAACTTCCTGAGAGCTCAGATAAGTATTCTACTCCCTTTGAAGTTCATTCTGAGTTTTCTCATCTGAAAGATTCGATTCTGGTAGTAAGTGCAGAAGAAAAATCTGTCTCTAGCCGTAGCGGTCATGGACGAATGAATGAACATCCTTTTGCTGAATCACGTTTCATTCAGGCCAAAAATAATTTTACTCGTATGGCCTCTGCTCTAAAGAGCGGGGATATGGAAGTGATGGGAAGTATTTTGGAAGGTGAAGCGCTTTCTCTTCACGCTATGATGATGACTTCTCCTGAGGCCTACATACTCATGCGACCAAATACTGTGGCCGCCATTGAACGAATCTGGGCCATGAGAAGAGAGACCGGGCTTCCTCTTTACTTCACCCTGGATGCTGGCCCAAATCTTCATTTAATTTATCCGGAAGCTTTTCAGCATAAAATTCAAACCTTTATTAATCATGAGCTTTCTCCACTTTGCCATAAAATCATTCATGACGAAGTCGGGGATGGTGCCGTTAAATGCTAAAATCTTATCCTGCTAAAATTTTACTCTTAGGTGAATATACAATTTTAAGCGGCTCTAAGGCCCTGGCCCTTCCTTATTGGAAGCTTTCAGGTAAATGGTCTTTCGATAATACGGTATCAGTTGCCCGGGAAGAGTCTCGCAAAAGTCTGACTACTTTTGTGAAAAGTTCTCAAGCATCTAGTATTGATCTTGAGAGGCTTAATAAAGACCTTGAAGATGGCCTATGGTTCGATTCCAACATTCCTCATGGCTTTGGGTTGGGAAGCTCTGGGGCCGTGATAGCGGCCCTCTATGACCGCTATGGAAAGCCTCAGAGAGATTTCTCCAGAGATGCTGAGAATCTTGCCCGCATGGAAGATTTCTTTCACGGCTCTAGTTCCGGACTTGATCCTTTTGTCAGTCATGTGCAAAAACCACTTCTGATTCATAGCTTTAAAAATGTGGAAGTCTTTTCTGAGGATTTGAATCTGAATGGATTCTTTCTTCTCAATACCGGTAAGCCTCGTCAGACAGGCCCTCTGGTGAATATCTATCAGGAGAAAATGAAAGATCCTGAATTTAAGCAAGGCTGCGCGAATATCCTCGCTAAAGAAGTTAATTTTGCCATTAATTCTTTAATAGAAAATGATTCTAATAATCTCTTCCATCATCTCTGGCATATTTCGAAGTTTCAGTGGGATTTTTTTCCTGAAATGATTCCAACAAAAGAGCGTGCACTTTGGAATAAAGGAATTGAATCAGGAGATTACGTCTTAAAACTCTGTGGAGCAGGAGGCGGAGGTTATATTCTTGGTTATTCTAATAAGTTTAACCTGCAAGAGATGCAAAACATCCTCGCAGGTCATGAGCTTATTTCTCTTTCTTAGTGTTCGATACCAGGTTTTTCTTCATTTTTAATCAGTGAAAGTTTCACAGCGTAGGACATTGATTTTGCCGGCATGAAATCAAATTCTTTCTGCTCCGGTTTTTTTGTCTTCCAGTCTTCTGACACCATGGAAGCCTTAGCTATTCTTTTATCCATCGCCATGCCCATTTCAAAATGCGGACGAAGGGATTCGAAGAGACCAAGTTTCGCCTGGATTCTTTGAACAGGAGCTTGTGTGAAAATCGAGTGAAGAAGCTCTTGAGTGGCCTCGTTTCGGTTTTCCTTCTGATAGGTCATGGCAAGAAAGCCAGATTCAATAAGAGCTTCTTTCTGAATAGGTTTACCAGTTAAAACCCATGAACGAGCAAAGGCCGGTGGAACAAGTTTAGATAACATGCTCATGCCACCTGCAGCCGGAACCAGTCCGTAACTACAGTGATTGAAAGCAATTTTGGCCTTGTTTGAAGCAATTCTAATATCTGCACCTAAAGCGAATTCTGATGCAAGAGTTTCAGAACCTTCACCAAGATCAACCACGATGGTCTGAGGTAATTGCATCATGGCGTAGATGATTTTTTGAAGCTTCGAATTGATTTTATCTAATTGATTAGCGGAAGTTTTCGGCAAGGTCTCAAACTCCAAGCCGGATGAAAAATGAGAAGTGCAGGAGTTAATAAAGATAGAGTTAATTTCAACGCGGGAAGTGCACCAGGCAAATAAACTTTCAAGTTCAAATAACATTTCCAAACGAAACGCATTCTTCCAATCTGGTCGATTAAGAGTCACGAATAGCGTACGTGTCGTTTTTTCGAGACGAGTGGAAATGGTCGTGTAATTGAACAAAGTTTGCATGTCACCTTCCTTGGTTTCTTGCCTTAATATTTGTGATTGGATCTCCGCCATTCCATAGCAAAGAATCTAGATCCCGTTTATTTTTTCAAATTTTCAGGTCATGTGTCAAAGGGGAAAAAACTGGTCGCTTTTAGTCAGAAGATATCGTCCTTAAAAACTCTTTCATCCGTGGTGGAATCCCCTGTAATCTCGAAGCTGATACGCCCGACTTCCCGTCCATCTGAGGTCTCAACAATGACTTTCCAGTCACCTAAGCTGTAGTTTTGTTTAGTGCCGAAGCCTCTGAAGCCTTCCTCACGCCCGCCCAGGATATGGAGTGGGATGGTGTCTTCCAGCACCATGCCTCTTTTTTCATCATCTCTGTACCATTTTAAGAAAATCTGATCATTAAAATGAGTGGGGGAGAATATAGATAAAAGAACAGTGACCTTGTCTCCAGGCCGCGCCTCAAAGTCCTGCTGGCCCTTTTGCCAGAATTTCCAGACTGGTCGCACGTGCTTGCCTAGATAATGCCCATCTGTCTTTTCTACAGCGTAATAAACGCCAATCTTTTTTACCGCCACAGGAACGGGAGGAATAAGAGAGAAGTAGTAGCCGATTAAAAAAACAAGGTGAATGGCCACGGCGGGGTAGAGAACATTCTTCTTGAGTTCCTCACTTCCAACAAAATTAAAGCGCCAGATTAAAAAGAGAGTCAGGGCCGAGCTTAGGATTCCCAACCAGAAGGGAAGAGGTCCTACGTGGCCCATAAGGATCGGATAAAAAAAGGCGAAATAGGAAAGAAGACAAATACTAAAGAGAATAATCCGTACAGGAAGACCCAAATTTTGAATCTTAGGAATTTCATTGGCAAGCATGAGGCCCGCAAGCAGAAGAATAAAAAAGAAACTCGTAAGGGCCGAAGCCGAGGTGTAATAGAAAATAGTGTAGGCTGAGAGAAGAGAGCCAAAGAGAAAGTGAACGATGAGGTTATGGTACTGCCAGAACTTTTCGCCCTTTGGGGACAGTTTTAAAGTTCCGATCTTTATCTTGATTTCACAAACCAGCAGAGCACCAAGGATGATGAGATAAAGGGCCTGTTGGATCAGGTTAACCAGGTCATCAATCCGGCCCAGAGTCAGCACATCAAAAAGAAAACCCAGAGCGAAGACGATGATGGAGACCAGCACCTCGTGGTGCTGGTAGAACTCCAAGAATCGATTTTTTGCTTGAATGATTTTTTGGACCATTAATGGCCTTCGAGAAATCTCTCTGCTTTGATGGCCGCCTGACAGCCTGAACCGGCAGCAGTAATCGCTTGACGGTAATAGGAATCCTGAACATCTCCGCAAGCAAATACGCCTGGTATATTTGTATCAGGACCATTTTGAGTTTTAATGAACCCATGATCATCTAAGGTGATCTGGCCTTTAAGGAACGAAGTATTTGGAGTGTGGCCAATGGCATAGAATAGACCATCAGTAACACGATCTTCTTTAGTACCTGTCTTTAAATTCTCAACTACAACTCCGCAGACTCCGCTTTCATTACTCTTGATTTCAGTAACAACGCTGTCCCATAGGAATTCAATCTTTGGATTATTAAAGGCACGCTCCTGCATCGGCTTAGAGGCACGAAGAGAGTCTTTTCTATGAACGATATAAACTTTCTTGGCAAACTTCGTGATGAAAGTAGCGTCTTCCATAGCAGTATCACCGCCGCCTACGATATGAACAATTTTATCACGGTAAAAGAAGCCGTCACAGGTGGCGCAGGTTGAAACTCCGCGACCTGTTAGCTCTTTCTCATTCGGTAGACCCAACCATTTAGCTGAAGCACCTGTAGAGATGATCAGAGTTTCTGCAAGGTATGTTTGACCGTTTGAAGCCGTGACCGTGAAAGGTCTTTTGGATAAATCAACGTCAGTACACATGACGGGGAGAAATTCTGCACCAAAACGGGCCGCTTGTTTTTTCATGGTTCCCATCAGTTCAGGACCCATAACTCCATTCTCAAAACCTGGAAAGTTTTCAACTTCAGTAGTGAGTGTAAGTTGTCCGCCAGGTTCGTGGCCTTCCAGAACTAAAGGGTTAAGATCTGCGCGACCAGTATAAATAGCAGCAGTTAAACCGGCAGGGCCAGTTCCGATGATAATTACCTTACGTGTTTCCACAATTGCCTCTTAATGTTTTTCTTCGTTAGTTTCAGGTACGCCTAATTTCTTTTTAATGACGGCCGGACGGTCATCCATGTCTGGATTCATTTCGTAATAGGCCTTCACTGAAAGAAGTTCTTTAGGATTTGGTGCCTTGGCAGATGTAACAAATGTTTCACCCGTGAGTGAGCATTCATAATTATAAGTGATTTTCTCGCGTCTGCGTTTCATGTGATTTCCTTTTTGAACTTAGTCTTAGGTTATAGAATTTCTGCTACGCTTTATCAAGGAGTTAAAGTCAGAGGTTGGTCCTATGACATCACTCGTAAATTGAGTGTTTTCATCACGTTGTTTCTTTGTCACAATTATTTCATGACAAAGTTATTAAGGATGATAAGTTTGCACATTCAAAGGGTTTTACTCGTTGTAGTGTTGCTGTGCGCTAGTGTTGACCCTGTTTGGGCCATCAATGGGGCAAGACTTATAGGCCAATCTGCCAGCGGCCAGACCGCCGTCTTTAATCTTGGGATTCACGATTTCGTTAAAGAAGGGGAGTATGCGGTCATTGTGAAGGAGATTCGATCCCTTGATTCCCGTGATCTTCGTATTGTTCCAGTTGCTCGTGCCAGAAACATTAAAGTCAATCCTGGGAACTCAGTATGGATCCTTTATAAGTTTTATGATCCAGAACTCTTAGTTAAAGGGCATCAATTTCTTATTTTAACCGAAAGTGCCATGCTTCAAGGCAGACGTGATCCCCGCTTTAACCGCATAAGTGTTATTACGGAAAAAGAAAAGGCAGCTTTGCAGGTCCAAAATAATCTTTCTGAAGATAAAGATCGGATTGCTAAGTTAAAATCACGCTATCCAGAGATTCAAACTCTTCATCAACCAGAAAACCGTCAAGACGGGGACGGAACATTAGTTGATGTAGAAGGCTGGAAAAAGCATAAGAACGATCGTTACCGTACTGCCCTCTATAAAAGTCCCTATGAGAAAGATTTCCAAAGACAACTTAAGCTTAGTACTTTTGAAAAACTGGTCACTGCCTATGTCAAAAGGGTGAATGAACCTGGTTTTAATTACGATGCTTTTTATGATGAACAAATGAAGTCTGACTTTGGAAATGAGTTTCGTAAACGCTCAAATTTCAGCACCGAATATGAGAGTTTTCTTTCTTCCCAATCACAGAAATCTGTTGCCGATGCTAAGCTCTATCGCTCGCTTTTAGAAAAAGGTGAGAGCTGGTCCGAGGATTTTTCAGACGAGGAGTTAAGAAGTGTCCTAACTCAGGTCTCTGTTCTTCAGGAAAAAGATCGCCGTAAATTCGTCATCGCCAATCCTAACCGGTATTCAGCTTTTCTCACTTATGGAATGTCTGTTAATGATGCACAGACGCAACAGGATGCTGGTTACCGCCGCGATGGACGTTATTCTATTGAATTAGAGTTTGAGGTCATTCCTGTTTTGAAGCATGAAACTCTTGAACGCTTTAGTTTGACTGCTTCATATCGAAATAATAAGACGGCCTTTGAAGCTTCTGACTTTAACTCAAGTCTTGATGAAAATTCGTTCTCGTTGGGTATCAATTGGTATCCTCTCTACGCCCCTTACACTATTGAAGCACCAGTGATTTTTCTCGGAGCTTACATGCGAAGCGGGTGGGCCCATGCGGAAGCTCCTTCAGCGAATGAAAAATCAAACTACACACTTTTGACACTTCCCGGAGTTCGCGTTGGGATGAAATATAATTTTAAGAACAATTTTGGGTTGAGACTTTCTGCAAGTATGGAAACTCTTCAGCTTGATAGATATGAACAAAGTGAATTTGGTGCAAATCTTCCTGATCAGGCTTCAATCGCTGATGGTAAGATGAATTTCGCCATGGTTTATTCTTTTTAAGGGGAACAATGAAGATCCTGATTATTTTTTTGCTGATGTTATCAACGGGCGCTCGTGCACTTGAAGTAGATGAGAAATTAACTATCAGAATTATCAGAACCTCTGAGACCCGTAAAACCCTTATGATTAATCGTGGAACAGAAGATGGTTTGGTCGAAGGAGATCATGCACGCTTTATCGTGACCGCTGGGATCGTTGCCCGCGCTGTTTGTGTGCGAGTCTCACCAACTCGTTCAGTGTGGTCAGTTTACCGTCTGGTGAATGCTGATTTCATTATTAAAGACTCGGTTATGACTTTAAAAATTACTCCTCCAGTAAAGATAACTAAAGATGAGAGTCAAAGTTTAGTTAGAGAAGATACTCCGACACGAGTGGGTCGGGGAGATTCAGCTGAGCTTGGAATCCCTCTTGCCGATGGGGCCCAGGATCTGGATCAAGTTGGAACCGTTACAGCTGGGGAAGATGATTTAAGGGCGCTTCAAGATGACGGGCCTTCCATCATTCCTGAAAAGAATATTGAAGTTTTTGGTATTTTAAATATTTCCGGACTCACTGCCAGCACAAAAACGGATTCCGGAGGTGATTCTTTTAGTGGCTCCCAAAGCTATCATCACATTGGGCTCGGGGGAGAGTATTATTCTCAAAAAGAGCGTAGCTGGTATTCTCGTTTTAGTTTACAGGGAATGATTAACTTCATGAGGAGTGATAGTCAGTCTTACAACGGTTCAACTTCCACCAACGATGTGACTGAGCTCTTATTAGGAGTAAACTGGCATCCAACTCAGCTTCCAAGTCAGACCATGACCTTTATTCCTTATATTCATCTGAGCATGAGTATGGGAACAGTTAAATCTACCTATGAACCTGGACAAGAAAATCCTGGCGGGAATGGTCTTTCGGCCGACGGATCGACAACCGGTTTTTCTCTTGGTTTTGGGTATAAGTTTTATACCGCCAAAGGCTTTGGGGCCCGGGCCCTTGTGGATTATTACTTTCGTACAGAAAAATATAAGGAAGACGATAATACCAATCAGTTCAATAAAGATGTTGGTGGTCCCCGTCTCATGCTAGGTCTGGGATATCGATTCTAACAAGAGGCCCTTTTAAAAAAGGGCCTTGATTGTTTCTACCGGTATACCTGATATTTCTTTTATGTTTTGAGTCTCTTCTAAAAGAGAGAGACGTCTTTTAACCAGATCTTCAAAAGTTGTGACTTTTTCCTCTTTGATGATTTTCTTAATCATCTCCAATGTAAGCTCAGGCTTCTTTCCGAAAGTTGGTACGATTGATTTTTGCCTTAATGGATTGAGAGTCAAATTAGGGGAGTAGCGTTTTCCTAGTCTTGGCACAAGCTCTTGAGCTATTTCCTGAGTCATCCTTCTGAAGGTGGTGTATTTTCCACCTATGAGAACATAAGTCCTTTCATCTGGACGATAAATTTTATGAAAGCGACTGACTTTACCCAGCCCTTCACTGTGACCTTCTTCTTTTACTAAGGGACGCACTCCTGCATAAGTGGAAATGATAGAATTTTCATCAAGGCCTGTATGAGGGAAGTATTGCTTTAAAACATTAAGAAGATACTGAACTTCTGTTTCCGTGGCCTTGATATTAAACATCTCCTGGTCAACTGGAGTTTCAGTTGTTCCAACCAGAATGGCATCCCTTTGAGGAATGACAAACACCACACGGTTATCTTTAGTGGTAAGCACCACCGAACCTTCAGCTTTAATGGAGTCTTTTTTAATCCACAAATGGATACCCTTGGAAGGGAGAAGCTGGGACTTCCAATGGAAGTTAAGTTTAGGGAGTAGTTTATCGGTGAAGGGGCCGGCCGTGAAAACTACATACTTGGCCTTTACCGTTTCGGTTTTACCATTTAAAACGGACTTGAAAGTGACTTCATAACCGTCACTTGTTTTATGGCAGTTGTTCACTTCGTGATAACTTAAGGCTTCTGCATTAGGTTCAATTAGAGCATCATAGAGACACTCTAGAGTAAGCTTAGCATCATCAACCACACCATCGAAGTAGCGGCCTGAGCCTTTTAACCCTTTGGCATCGAGAGAAGGGACTTTGTTTAAAGTTTCTTCTTTATTTAAAACGGCGAAGGGACGGTTCTGAAAATGCGATAAAAAATCGTAGATAAAAAGTCCACATCCCAGCATCCAGGGGCGGTATTTTGAATAATTATAAAGAGGGAGATAAAACTCTCTCTCAAAGCATAGATGGGGAGCGAGTTTTAACCATAGGTTCTTTTCTTCAAGGGCCTCTGCTACGAGACCAAAGTCGAAGTTTTCCAGGTATCGAACTCCTCCATGGAGCATTTTAGAGGAACTTTGGGATGTTTGAGAGGCAAAGTCTCCCTTCTCAATGAGAAGTGTGGAGACACCGTTGAGTGCCAGGTCACGTAAGAGACCACAGCCATTGATGCCACCGCCGACAATCACTACGTCATAATGTTTCATAGTTTGTTGACCCAGACTAAATTGCCAGTGCAAGTTAATCTGTATTTTCGTCCTATTGGTGTGAGTTGGTAATTAAGTCCAATGACCGCGTTGGAGTGGGCCTTAAGAGCATGGGCCTTAAGTTTTTGGGCCAGCTCCTGATAATATAGAGGTATTTCTGAGGATTCAGAATCTTCAACCAGATGAGGCTCAAGCATCTTATGTTCACTGGCCACACCCATATAGCGAATGATTTGATGTCCTTCCAATTGTGGAGTGGCAGAGATAATGATTTGAGAGATTTCAAGTTTAGGGTCATCAAAATTAAACTGGTGCGTTTGATTTTGATAAAGACTATGTTTTGAAACAATGCCGGTTTCAGGTGTCTCTTGATGTTTGGGAGGATGAATTTCGTCAGATAAACCAAGTTGGATATCAATATCAAAACGTCTTAATTTATGAGAGAGATAAATCGCTGCATACTCTGAAATTCGCGGAACTAACAGCATCCCACGCATGAGGCGATTTCTGGTTTGTTCTTCTGAATCTGAAAGAAGATTTAATTCTTTTAATAAAATGATGATGTCATTTACATCTTCCAGGTAAAGGATATTTTTTATCAGGACGCTGAAGGAAGGATTCCCTTCAGTTGCCATACCTGTAAAACTTGAGCTTTCAGAGAACTGTTTTATGTCTGCAAAGGTTTCAGGGGCCTTGTATTCTTTTTCCGGTGGAGTATAGACGGCCGCGGGAGTTGGCTCGTCCAGGGGTTTATCCCAGTCACTCACTTCTTCTTCGGCGGATTCAGCTGCTTCAAGAGTTTCAGAAGGAGAATCCCAGTTCGATTCATTTTCTTCAGAAGATAAGGTGAAGTCAGATTCCTCTGTTTCCACATTCTCTTCGGAAGGAGTTTCCCATGGCGGAGATTCTTCAGCAGAATCCTCATTCCAGGATGGAGACTCATCTTCTGTGGCTTCACCAAAAAGAGTTGTTTCTTCACTATCATCGGAAGATGAAAGGAATTCGGAAGGTGAGTCGAAGTCACTACCAAATTCTGTTCCTGATTCTTCAGTAGAGAAGGGATCATCAGTTGGTGCCGAAGGTAGATCGGGAACTTCCGAAGAGAACTCATCTAATGAAATTGATTCATTATCTTCATTCAATTCGTGGATGAATTCCCCAAGATCCTCAATTCGGGTCAGATCCTTCTTGTTGTCACTCACTTAGGCTCCATGACAAGCTTTAAATTTTTTACCAGAACCGCATGGACAAGGATCATTTCGGCCTACTTTTACAGAGGCACGAATGATTTTTCTTTCTTCTTCCATGACTTTCGCTTTTTCAGCTTCCTGATGAGCACGGATTTGCGCTTCAAGAATTTTTTCCTGTTCCCGATGGATGGCCTCGATCTCTTCCTGAGTCATAAGCTTGATGTGAGTGATACGCTCAACCACCGCACGCTTAATAGCGAATCTCATGCCCTCGTATATGTCGTAAGCTTCACGCTTATATTCAACCAATGGGTCTTTTTGTCCGTAGGAACGAAGGTTAATCCCTTCTTTCAGATGATCCATGGCCAGAAGATGATCTTTCCAGAACTGATCAAATGTCGCGAGAAGTACCTCACGATAGGTATATTTAACTTGTTCTTGTTCATGTTCTTTAAACTTAGAATCGAGAGCTTCCTGGCCAAGTTGGTTCAGATACTGGTGAAGGTCGCTGTTAGCAGCCTTGGCACAGTCCTCTGCGGTAAGTTCTTTATCAATGCCAAGAACAGACTGGGCGATTTTATTGATTTCTTGCCAAGGATACTCTCTTAAAGATACTTTTTGGTCAGGAACCAGTTGTTGGGCAAGATTGAATGATACTTCATCGATGAAATCCCGGATAAGTTCAGTGTTACCTTCGTCATTTAAAATATCACGACGGATTTTATAGATAACTTTACGCTGCTCATTCATAACGTTATCGAAATCCAAAAGATGTTTACGGATATCGAAGTTATGAGTCTCAACTTTCTTCTGGGCCTTGGCGATAGCATTTGAAATCATCGCATGTTCAATAGGCTCATCTTCTTTCATTCCAAGTTTTGTCATGATGCCTTTGATTCTGTCAGAACCAAAGATCCTCATGAGGTCATCTTCAAGAGAAAGGAAAAACTTAGAGCTACCAGGGTCACCCTGACGACCAGAACGACCTCTTAACTGGTTATCGATACGGCGAGATTCATGTCTTTCTGTACCAATAATAAAGAGACCGCCAAGGGCCTTGGTCTCTGCTGTAAGCTTAATATCAGTACCACGACCGGCCATGTTGGTTGCAATCGTTACACCACCTGGTTGACCTGCCATGCTGACGATTTCAGCTTCGCGGGCGTGGTTCTTAGCATTAAGAACTTCGTGCTTGATGCCTTTTTTGTTCAAAAAATCTGAGATAATTTCAGAAGATTCAATGGAAATAGTCCCTACAAGAACCGGCTGACCTTTTTTATTACATTCTTCAATCAATTGAGACACAGCTTCGTACTTGGCCCTTCTGGTAGAATACACCACATCAGGCATGTCATTTCTAACCATAGGAAGGTTGGTAGGTATTACGACCACTTCAAGGCTATAAATTTTACCAAATTCTTCAGCTTCAGTGTCGGCCGTACCAGTCATTCCTGAGAGCTTAGAGTAGAGACGGAAGTAGTTCTGGAAAGTAATACTGGCAAGCGTTTGGTTCTCTGATTTTACTTCAACACCTTCTTTGGCTTCCACCGCTTGGTGAAGACCATCAGACCAACGTGATCCTTCTTTCATACGGCCGGTGAATTCATCGACGATAATGACTTTGCCATCTCGTACCACGTAATCAACTTCATTTTTAAAAAGAGTGTGAGCACGAAGCGACTGATTCACGTGGTGAAGGACTTCGATATTTTTAATGTCGTAGAGGTTACCGATATTCAGAATCTCCTGAACACGCATAATACCGTCTTCAGTCAGAACAGCTGATTTTGCTTTTTCATCTACTGTATAATGGGTCTCTTTAACGAGCTTAGGGATAACAGTGTTGATTACTCCATAGAGTTTAGTGTCGCCTTCTGAAGGCCCGGAAATAAGAAGAGGAGTTCTGGCTTCATCGATGAGAATTGAATCCACTTCATCCACGATACAAAAGTGGTGTTCTCTTTGAACGTAATCGTTCAGATCGAACTTCATATTGTCGCGAAGATAATCGAAAGCGAATTCGTTATTTGTTCCGTAAGTAATATCTGCTTGATATGCGGCCTTTCTTTCCTCATCATCCATGTTGGCCACGATACAGCCGACTGTTAGCCCGAGCCATCTGTATAGTTTTCCCATTTCCTCGGAGTCACGTTGAGCAAGGTAGTCATTGACTGTTACGAGGTGAGCGCCACGGCCGGAAATGGCATTGAGATAAAGTGGGAGAGTTGCTGTAAGGGTTTTACCTTCCCCGGTTTTCATCTCAGCAATTTTACCTTGATGAAGAGTCAGACCACCCATGAGCTGAACGTCAAAGTGACGCATATTCATCACACGTCTTGAAGCTTCTCTTACAACGGCAAAAGCATCTGGAAGAATATCACTAACAGTTGCTCCGCCATTTTTTAGCTTCTCTCTAAAAATTTCAGTTTGTCCTTTTAACTCATCATCAGTCATGGTCTTGTACTTAGGCTCAAGAGCGTTGATCTGGGCCACGACGGGTTTGATGGCACGAATATCTCTATCTTGTTTCGTTCCAAAAAGTTTGCGCATCATTGTGTCTAACATGGAAAAACCTTTTTCTTATTCTAAGATAAAATATAGAGGATCGACGGCAATGCCATTAACCCGAACTTCATAATGTAAATGGGGACCAGTTGAGTGACCAGTGCTTCCGACTCCAGCGAGGAGTGTTCCTCTTTTAACTTTTTGGCCGGAGCGAACGTGAAGAGATTGGTTATGGGCATAAAGGGTTTCTATGCCGTATCCATGATCAAGCTGGACGAACTTTCCAAAACCGGCTTTTTCACCGGAAAAAGTGATAATACCATCCGCTGGTGCCACTACGTTGGTACCGTAGGGGGCTCCAACATCAAGACCTTCATGCATTTTGAGTCTTCCGGCCCAGGGAGACATCCTTTGTCCAAAATAACTGGTGATCCAGCCATCGGCCGGAAGTATGGTAGGAGTCGAATTTAAAAAAGATTCTTTATCCAGGAGATATTGGTCCAGGTTATGTATATTTCCTTCAATGGCAGAAACAACATCTTTAATCTGACTATATTTGAAATCAAACTTAGCGTAGTCATTTGAAAGAGAAAAACTTCTACGGGCAAGATCTGACCACTGCTTGGTTAAAAGATAACTTCTTTCAAGACCGAGGGATGCCGCAATCTTTTTATCATAGAGAGATTTTAATTCTTTGAACTTCGGCTGGTTCTCAATTTCTTCTTCAATTTTAAAATCTAACGATGAATTGAGGTCTTGAAGGGTAAATGAATCTTTGCCTTCTTCTTTTTCGCCCTTATACAGAGGACCTTTAGTACTGATGTCCTCAAGTCCGGTGATGACACGTAACTTTCTTTCAAAGGTATTAATCCTTTTCAGATCATCACCTAGTGAATTCATTTTCATTTGAAAAAGTTGAATCTGTTCTTTGAGCTGACGGTTTTCAATAGAAAGGTGTTTATTCTCATAAACCTGTTGGAGGATCTTCCAATAGTCGTAAGCGAGCACTCCGCCGAGCATGAGCAACATGACCAGCATGAAGGAGAGTGACTTAAATAGCACAGTAGGTATTTTATAGGTCTTGACCCCTTTTTGAGTTTCGGGGACCACCATCAAGGTATAGTACTTATCCATGCCTGATATTTTAAGCGAGAGCCTCGCAATTGGGAATACAAAACATCGAAAAGATTAAAGCTTCTCAGGCTTGAGCGATGGCCATGATCACTGAAATGTTATCCTGTCCGCCGTTATCGTTGGCCTGTTGAATAAGTTCTTTTACTGTTCTTTCCAAATCCTCGAGTTGGCAACGAGATGGGTCAGAGATGTTTCTCTGCACGATATGCAAAATATCTCCATCTGAGACTTTTCCATGCAATCCGTCAGAGCAAACCAGGAAGATATCATTCTTACATATACGATAGTTAAAAACGTCTACTAAAAGGTCACTTTCAAAGCCGACTGATCGAACCAGGACATTCTTCTGAGGATCTTTTGCAGCATCTTCCCGGGAATAAATTCCCATATTCAGCTTTTCTTGGACAAAAGAATGGTCTCTGGTCATTTGAAAAATATGGTTGTTATTAATCATGTAGACCCGAGAGTCTCCGACATTTCCGATCACTAATTGCGGGCCGCTAAAGTGAATAGCGGAAACAGTTGTGCCCATCCCATGCAGCTCTGGTTGCTCTTCGGCTTTTTGTAAAATAGTCCGGTTTACTTCTTGAATCGTTTTATTCATCAGAAGCTGAGCATCGAGATTACTATTTTTCGGAAAATAATCCAACATCACCTCGACTGAAGTTTGAGAGGCAATGTCACCGCCATTATGTCCACCCATTCCATCGGCGACAGCAAAAAAATGATAGGCATGATTCAAACAAATAGAATCCTGGTTAGTCTTTCTTTTGCGCCCAATATCTGTGGCACCAGTGCAGAGTATTCCCATATAGGCCTTAGGTTTAAAAAGTCGTAATCCTTTTATGATAGATTGGACGCTACTTTAGTCAAACAATAATCACTATTTTTGATCTGGAGTGTTTGTGTCAAGTAAGGGTTGTTGCTTCATCTTCTCCTTCACGTATTCGTTTGGAGAAGTTAACTTTAGAGAGTAAGATAATAGATGTATTATCCATAATTCGCCTTAGGGGAGGAATTCCATGGCAAGCTCCAAATTCGATATCCAGTCCTTTATTTCAGAACACTATAACCCTAAAGATTTTTCTCACCTTCATTGGCAAGGAGACTTTCAGGAGTACGTTGATCTGGTCATGAAAAATCCAAAAATCGCCAGGAATTCGTTCCAGCGCATTTATGACATGATCATGAGCTACGGCACTTCTCAATATACAGAATATAAGAAAGATGTTGTTCGTTATCACTTCTTTGATGACCCTTTTGAAAATGGAAAAGATGCTATCTTTGGTATCGATGTCCATTTGATGAAGCTGGTTAATTTCTTTCAAAGTGCGGCCTTAGGTTATGGAACTGAGAAGCGGGTTCTCCTTCTTCATGGTCCGGTTGGATCGGCAAAATCATCCATTGCCCGACTTCTTAAGAAGGGTCTTGAGCATTATTCACGTACAGATGAAGGTGCTCTCTATGCTTACGAGTGGGTTGATGAAGAAGGCTCGGCGATCCTGGGCGGCCAGAAGATTTTTCCTTCTCCAATGCATGAAGAACCATTAAAACTTCTTCCTCCTGAAGTGCGCGAAAAATTTCTTGCAGAACTCGCAAAAACAAATACCTCAAAATATAAAGTTAAAATTAAGGGCGAAGTTAATCCGGCCTGCCGCTTTATCCTTAACGAATTTATGCTTAAGTATGAGGGGGATTGGAATAGAGTGATGAAACACATTCGTGTTAAGCGCTTGATCCTGTCTGAAAAAGACCGCCGCGGGATTGGTACTTTCCAACCAAAAGATGAGAAGAACCAGGACTCTACAGAGTTAACCGGGGATATCAACTATCGTAAAATTGCTATCTATGGATCCGATTCAGATCCACGTGCTTTCAACTTTGATGGTGAGTTCAACATTGCTAACCGTGGTATCGTTGAATTTATCGAGATGCTTAAGCTGGATGTGGCCTTCTTGTATGATTTACTCGGAGCTTCTCAGGAGCAATCGATTAAACCTAAAAAGTTTGCCCAGACAAATATAGATCTGGTGATTTTAGGTCATACCAACGAACCTGAGTACCGTAAGCTTCAGAGTAATGAATTTATGGAAGCCCTTCGTGACCGTACGGTTAAAATTGACGTTCCTTACATTACTCGTCTCGATCAAGAGGCCAGGATTTATAGAAAAGATTACAATAAGGATACTATTCCAAATATCCACATTGCTCCTCATACCCTGGAGATGGCTTCGACTTGGGCGATCCTGACTCGTCTTGAAGAGCCAAAGAAATCAGATTTGACTAAGCTTCAGAAGCTTAAGCTTTATAACGGTAAAACTCTTCCTGGTTACAATGAAGACAACGTAAAAGAGCTTCGTAAAGAAGCTGTCCGCGAAGGTCTGGAAGGTATTTCTCCTCGTTATATCCAGGATAAAATCTCGAATGCTCTCGTCAAGAATGGCCACGTGGGTTGTTTAAATCCATTCATGGTTTTCAATGAACTTGAGAGCGGTTTAAAACACCATGCTCTGGTGAATTCTCCAGATGCATTGGAGCATTACCGTGAAATGCTTGCTGTTTGTCGTCAGGAGTATGAAGACATCGTAAAAAATGATGTGCAGAAGGCTATCTCTGTTGATGAATCTGCCATTCAAACTCTTTGTGCCAATTATGTAGACAACGTTAAGGCCTACACTCAGAAAGAAAAAATCCGTAATAAATACTCTAATAAATTAGAGGAAGCGGATGAAAGATTTATGAGGGCGATTGAAGAAAAAATCGACATTCCAGAGAGCCGCAAAGATGATTTCCGCCGTGAGCTTATGAATTATATCGGTGCCCTGGCAATTGAAGGGAAGCAGTTTGATTATAAGATGAATGAACGACTTCACCGCGCGCTTGAACTTAAACTGTTCGAAGATCAACGCGATACCATTAAACTCACGACGATCATTTCAAATGTGGTTGATAAACAAACACAAGAGAAGATCGAAGTGGTTAAGAGTCGATTGATCAAAAATTTCAATTACTGTGACATCTGTGCCACAGACGCATTGAACTTTGTTGCTTCAATATTTGCTAAAGGTGATTCGATTAAGTCTTAAGGGGAAGTTAAGTGGACCATCCTATAAAACGAGATCATGCCAGATTCCGGAAGATTGTTAAGGGTAAAATCCGTGACAATCTCCGGAAGTATGTTTCTCAAGGGAATCAGATCATTCCTAAAGGAACAGATAAGTTTACAGTTCCTATGCCGAGTATTGATATTCCCCGTTTCCGCTTTGGTGATAAATCTCAAGGGGGAATGGGTCAAGGTCAAGGTGAGCCAGGTGATCCGGTAGACGGACAGCAAGATCCAAATGGTCAGCCGGGGCAGGGTGAAGCTGGTGAAGGAGAAGGGAATAAAGAACTTGAGGTAGAGCTCTCTCTTGATGAGCTGGCCCGAATCCTTGGAGAAGAGCTGGCCCTTCCTAATATTGAACCTAAAGGGAAAAAGTCGCTTCAAAGTGTGGTGGACCGCTATACCAATATTGGAACCACCGGTCCGGATTCACTCAGACATTTGCGTCGGACTTATAAACAGGCCCTGAAGCGCCAGATTGCTATGGATTCTTATGATCCAGAGAATCCTGCCGTTATACCTATTCGTCGTGACTTCCGCTACCGTTCAGCAGACACCAAGATTGAAATGCAAAATGCGGCCGTAGTGATTTACATGATGGACGTCTCCGGTTCAATGGGGGATGAGCAAAAAGAAATTGTGCGAACAGAATCTTTTTGGATCAATCTGTGGCTTAAGTCGCAGTATAAAGACATAGAAATTCGTTATATTATTCATGATGCTACTGCCAAAGAAGTGGATGAAAATACCTTCTTTAGAACCAGGGAAAGTGGCGGGACTCTCATTTCGTCTGCCTATCATTTATGCAAAGAAATCATTGAGAAAGACTACAATCCAAATGAATGGAACATTTATCCATTTCATTTTTCTGATGGTGATAACTGGTCAGCTGATGACACCAAAATTTGTCTGGACCTTCTGGATAATGTGATTCTCCCTGTCTCAAACGTTTTTTGTTACGGTCAGGTAGAGAGTCGTTATGGATCAGGTCAATTCTTTAAAGACCTTGCTGCAAAATACGGCACAGATTCAGAAAAACTCATTATGTCCAAAATTAAAAACAAAGAAGGCATCCTCGAATCAATTAAAGAGTTTCTAGGAAAGGGGAAATAATGAACCGCACGAAGCCCATTTCGGGAGAACTTCTTGCCCTCAAGAACGAGATCGAAGGTTATGCCATTGAGTATGGCCTGGATTTTTTTCCGCAAGTTTTTGAAGTCTGTGATTACGACACGATTAATATCCTTGCCGCTCAAGGTGGTTTTCCTTCCCGCTATCCTCACTGGAAGTTCGGAATGGATTATGACCAGCTTTCAAAAGGCTATACTTACGGTCTTCAGAAAATTTATGAAATGGTGATTAATACTGATCCTTGTTACGCCTATCTTCTTCAGGCCAACAACTGGGTAGATCAGAAAATCGTTATGGCCCACGTCTATGGGCATAATGACTTTTTTAAGAATAACGCCTGGTTTTCAAATACCAATCGAAAGATGATGGATGTAATGGCCAATCATGGCACGAAGATTCGTCGCTATATGGAACGTTACGGTCACGATAATGTTGAAAACTTTATCGACAAGGTTCTCTCTCTTGAAAACCTTCTGGATATTAACGAACTCTTTGAAACCAGCTCTTTAAAGCGTCATAGAAAGGAGCAAGCGGCCCAACAGCTCGCTGAAAATGAAGACAGTGGTTATTTGATTGATGATCGTTCTCAGGCCTTAAAGTCGTTTATGAGGTCTAAAGAAAGACTTAATCGTAAAGAAGAAGTTAAGGTTGATGAAGACGAGTTTGTGGCAGAGAAGCCGCTTCATAACAAAACCAAAGATATCCTTGGCTATCTGATTCAATATGCTCCGGTAGAGGAGTGGCAGGCCGACATCATTGGTATCCTTAGAGAAGAAGCTTATTATTTCCTTCCTCAGAGAATGACTAAGATTATGAATGAAGGCTGGGCCAGTTACTGGCACTCTACCATCATGACTCAGAGAGCTTTAGATGCATCAGAAATTGTTGATTTCGCCGACAAACATGCGGGTGTCATGCACATGAGTAAGCAGAATATTAACCCTTATAAGGTTGGTATCGAGCTCATGCGGGATATTGAATACCGCTGGGACCGCGGTATGTTCGGCAAAGAATATAATGAGTGCACGGATATGCATGAAAAACTTCGCTGGGACAAAAAATTGGGCCTAGGAAAAGAAAAAATCTTCGAGGTTCGAAAATCCCATAATGATATCTCATTTATTGATGAATTTTTGACACCTGATTTTTGTGAGCGTCAACAGTTGTTTACCTACAAGTATAATCCGCGCTCAGGCCGCTTTGAAATTGATTCAAAAGACTTTCAGGCGATTAAGCAGAAACTTCTTTCTCAATTGACTAACTTCGGTCAGCCCATCATTGAAGTAGAAGACGGAAACTTTATGAACCGTAAAGAGCTTCTTCTTAATCACGTCCATTATGGCGTTGATTTGGATGTAAGTTTTGCCAATGAAACACTGAGAAATCTCTATGCCATCTGGCGCCGCCCGGTAAATCTAAGAACCCGTTATGAAGATAAAGATGTGATCTTTAACTTCGATGGAAAAGAATTCAAACCTCAGAGCTAAGTTCCAGGAAGAGTAACATCTTCCTGGTAAACTCCTTCCAATGATCCTTCTGGAAATAATCCGGATGGAACAAGATATGATGTCCACCCATTCCCTTTTTCAGACCCGGTCTTTCAATAAACTCTATCTCTTGATGATGAAGTTTGAGATTTTGAGCATGAACTAGTTCATCCTTTGGATCAATGAGAACCAAAGTGGGGATGGGAAAGGCCTTAGGAAGTTTTTGAAAAGAAAGAATCCCTTGCACCAAAGTGTTATATTCTCCTGCTGTCAGGATTTCATAACGACGAAATCTTCTCGGTGCGAGACTTTTAATAACGATGAATGAGGGGAGAAGCTTGAGTGCTTTCTCAATAATCAGCTGCTTCCTTATGTAGAGGGCCGGAGACAGTAAAATCTGTCTCAAAGGGCCATGACCAGGATTCTTTTTGAGCCAAAGTTGTAAGTACAAGGCCCCTTGTGAGAAAGCAACGGCATGATAAGGACCCTTCAGCCGTTTCATGCTTTCATTAAAAGCCTTTTCAGCAATCTTTAAATTTCGTGCCTCTCCTCGATCTTTCCCATGACCAGGTAAAATGATCATATCTGTTTCATAACCAGATTCCTGGAAACACTTCATGAGTGGGTAAAAGCATTCGGGGTTATTGTTTAAACCATGAAAGAAAACTATTTTAGGGCGTAGGGATAAGTTGTACGAGTTTGTCATCCATTTCTTCTATGTCTATTTGATTCACGAAAACGGTTTCAGTCAGAGGAGCATTGATTTCTTCGCTGATGAGTTTCTCCCATTCCCGCTTATCAGTGATTTTTTCTTCTCTTCGAATGGTCAAAGGGAAGGCGTCCCATTGGGCCAGTTGAAAAAGCACCCAGCAGTTAACCAAATCATACTGATCACAACTCATGATGGCCTGCTTTTTCACCATCTCGGGGCGATTAAGCATGAGGGCATTGAAGCTTCCTAACTGAGTGACCTCAATGGAGGTCCCCCGACGGGATTTCTGAGCAATATGCTCCAAAATACGGCTGGCCCTTTCATAATCACCCTTTTGGGTATGGAAAGCGCTGGTCAGGGTCATTTTGTTAATCTGAGTTTGTGGAGAGTTAATAACTTGTTCTGAGTACCTGGCACCACCTTCCCAGTCTCCTAAGAGCCAGGCCAGAGGAAGAATTCTTTCCATGGCGTTTTGTGAATTCTGTTTTTGTTCCAGTGACAATTTAAACTGGGCGTAGGCCAGCTCGTACTTCTTTCTCAAGATGTAGAGATTACCCTTGATGTTTTCAGAATTGGGGGACTTTAAATCTTCGATGAAACGATAAGATTTCGCCAGAGCTCCAGTTCTAAAAAAGATCTGGCCCGCAATTTCTCTTACCTCGGGATCCTGGAGTTGATCGAGGGTTAATTCCGGAATCTGATCGATCACTAATGATTCCTGATTGAGATACATGGCGAGTTTCAGAAAAATTTTCAATGTATCATTATCCATCGCCTGAAGCTTAATGCCTTTGAAAGGAATTCTGGTGATTCCTCGATTAGGATTAAGTTTTAATTGCACCAGAGTATCGAGCCAAATGATGCTGGAAGGATTTATGTTCTTATAGTTTTGCAGCTGGCATTTAGGCCAGTCTTTTTCAAGTTCAAAAGTTTTACTTAAGACGATTTGATTTAAAACTTTTAGAGTGCAGATTTTTGAGAAATAGGGAATGTCCTGAAGTTCAGGTTTTGCTGTATAGAAGTAGGATTTGGAGAAATCTCCTTCAATGAAGGAAAGCATCGCCAGATAGCGGTAAATGACGGGACGCAATTTTGTTCTGGTGTAGGCGAGTTTCGATAGATAAACCCGGGCCATCCGAATTTCACCATTTAAGAGATAGTACTTAACCTTTTTTAGCTCATTGTTTTGAGTCCTGAGTTCTGAGAATAGGACTCGATTGAGTTCCTCGACATCATAGATGCTCGGTGGAGGAGAGAATTCCCCACGACGGGATAAGATATCGTCCGCATGAACCGAAAGCCCCATCATTAAAAGAAGCACAAACAAAAACTTCATAGTAAACCTATCGAAATTTTCTCCGATAAGTTTAAAAAGATATTATATGATTAAATACCTAAGTTACTTGTCAGTTTTGGTCTCCTTTTCTGCTTGGACAATAGTTCCAGTAGAGGGGATTCTTTTGGGCAAAGCTCAGGAAGATCTGCAGACTGACCCGCTCCTTCGAATTTTCAGCGATATTTATGATAAGACAAAGGATGGCGAAAATAAGAAGCTTAAGCTCTATCAGGCCACCTATGAAAGTGGGGATACGTTGAATGAGAGTTGTTCTTATTTAGAAGCTCCCATTTATTCAACTCCCTGGCAGGAGAAACAGGCCAGGCGCTCCATTGCAGCAACACTTCAGTATATCGGGATAGACACTTCTATTAAGGCCATCGGGGCCTATGCCCATAAAATGGACGTGGGAGAAGAGCAGTTTAAACAACTCACCAAGAATCTGGTGAGAAATTATTGTTCAAAAAATATCAGCATCTTCTCGTTGAGGAATATCGAGAAATCTCTTGAGCATTATTTTAAAAATCCTCTCATGGAGATCATTCCTACTGTCACCAATTCTCCCTTTGCTACAGAAAGAATAAAAGACCTGACTGAAAAAAACAGTGCCCGGTCCAGAGAATTTGATCAGGTCTTAAAAAACTTCCGTGCTTTTTGCTCATGGGGGGGAGAGGTAGAAGATTATCGGATGCTGACTCCTTATTTGAATAACCGTTTTATCATGGCCTTCGTGTTAAAAAATATGGCGGGACTTCAGGAAGTGATTGATGAGAAGGAAAAAAAGGTTATTATTTCCTCAAGTGAATCAACTGTTCAGGTTAATTGTACGGATCTTATCTGCCGTAAGGTAGATCTTAAAACTTTTCGTGCCAAATTCCCTTTGAGTTCCGGATCAACAGGAATTCTGACAGATCTACAAAAAAATTATTGTTATCATTTCCGTTATCAGGATCCTTCTAATGTCATTAATAAAGAATCACGTGCCTGGAATAAGGCCAATGAATTAGAAGATCCAATTTTCGAAACCTCTCAATTTATTTCTCTCATGACAGGCGTTCCTGATTTTATGAATGGAATTGAGGTCTACCGGGATATACCTCTGATGGTGAGAAGTAGTATTGATGAAAGATGGACTCTGTGGGCGAATAAAGTTTTAAACACCTTCTCTAAAGATATGTTGTTTGAAGAATCTTTGAAAGTTAAAGTCGTTCCTCGTCATGATCCAACAGTTCTGGCGACAGAGGGCTTCTTAATCAATTTTGATGTAACTTTAGGGGAACTTGATCGGGTGATGCATGATCACGACAAACTGGCCCTTAGTTTTGATTTAAAACTGTCTAAGAATTATCTCCGGCAATTGAGATCCAAATGGAAATATCTTCAACAAGAGGTTGATCTCGAAGGACAGGAGAAATTCCGGGAAGAGACTGCTCGCTACATTAATTTTCAATTAAAAGATAAGACAAAGTTTTTTTCGCAAAAAATGTGGAATGATGAATTTTCTAAACTTGTAGCGGATGAACTGTTGCAGCAGACACTAAAATACCGAGATTCTTTTTTTCAGAGTTATAAGGAAGAAGTTTTAAGAATTCCCGTTAAGTTCTCTTATGGTCTTTTTGCCATAAGTTATCTACGTTACCGCTCGGATGTGGCAGCAGGCCGTCTTAAATTAAATCTATAGACTTTAAAAACTATTTTTACTGAAGTATCCTTGACTAAATTTCAAGAGACCCCATTTTATTCCTATGGCGAAAAAAACAAGAACATCCGAAGTCACTGCCGAAGTCATTAATCCTGAAAAGGAATCAGGAACAAAAAGAAAAGACCAGGTGATTGAGGTAGAAATTTTTGGGGAAGGCTCCTTAGAATCTAAGGTAAATGAGTCCCTTCCCGTTCTGAAGAAAAGTACTTCTCTGAAAGTGCAGGACCCGCTGACGGTTTATTTGAAAGAAATTTCCCGTCATAAGCTTCTGACGATTGAGGAGGAGCGGGAACTTACCGCCGAACTTTTACGTACCGGGGACATTGAAGTTGCCAGAAAGCTTGTTCTTGCCAATTTAAGGTTGGTTGTGAAAATCGCTCTTGAATACCGGAATTCCTATAAGAACATTATGGATCTCATACAAGAAGGGAACATCGGTCTGATGAAGGCCGTTTCTAAGTATGATCCAAGTAAAGGGGCCAAGCTTTCTTACTATGCCAGCTGGTGGATCAGATCCTATATTTTGAAATATATTCTTGATAATTTCCGCTTGGTAAAAATTGGAACAACCCAAGAGCAGAAAAAACTTTTCTATAATCTCTTAAAAGAGAAGCAACGGCTGTTAAGTCAGGGAATCAATCCCGATGTAAAGCTCTTATCGAGTAATTTGGGTGTTTCAGAAAAAGCTGTGATCGAAATGGATCAAAGGCTTAGTGGTCACGGCCAAGAGGTGAGTTTAGATAAACCACTGGATGAAGACCAGGGGCGTCAAACCCTCGGGGACTATATCAGCGACGACCAAGAGGCCCTGGATACCCAATTAGGCGATCTGCAGAATCTGGAAATTCTTAAGGAGCAGTTGGGTGATTTCCTCAAAGGTCTTAAAACCCGAGACCAGGAAATCTTTAAAAAACGCTTACTTAATGAGATTCCGGAGAGTCTCCAGAGCATAGCCGATCAGTACGGCGTTTCCCGAGAGCGAATCCGTCAAATCGAGGAACGACTGATCGAGCAATTAAAGATTTACATGTCTGAATTTCTTAGATAAAACCTCTTATAAGTTCATAATTTAACGAGGAAATAGTGGCAATAATGCTCAACTATTTTACCTTGTACTTGGTTCCAACGATAGGTTGTTGCTAGGGCAAAGGAGATAAAATGATTACGAAAGAAAAAACAGCTGAGCTCACACAGAAATTTGGTGGATCAGAAAAAAACACAGGTCTTGTTGAAGTGCAAGTTGCGATTCTTACTGAAAGAATTAAAAACCTTACTCCGCACTTTGAAAAAAACAAGCATGACTACTCAGGAATGAGAGGTCTTATGAAGATGATCGGTCAACGCCGTTCACTTCTTAAAAATCTAAGCAAAAATGATGAAACTCGTTACACGAAACTCATCGCTGAGCTTGGACTACGTAAGTAATTAATGTGAAAAGGGGCCATCGTCGGCCCCTTTTCTTTTTTGAAGGGATTAGATTTAGAGGGCCCGAGTATTTTAAGAGATAAAAAGCAAGTTCGAATTCATTTTCAATTTTCTCTTTATCTCTCAAACTCCCGACTCTTATCCAAAACCTTCCAGACATTAAAATATATATTTATAGGGCGTAACCTTTGTTGCGTCGATTTTTAGGAGATTCTATGTTGAATAACAAAAAAGAATTCAAGATGAACTACGGTGGTAAAGAAATTACTCTGGAGACAGGACGCTTTGCCAAACAAGCCACTTCTTCTGTCCTCGCTTCATGTGAAGGAACTCAAGTTCTCGTTACACTTATGTGTGCAAAAGAAGTTAATGACGGTCAGGATTTCTTTCCGCTGATGGTTGATTATAAAGAAAAATTCTATGCTGCCGGGAAATTCCTAGGTGGATTCATGAAGCGCGAAAGCCGCCCTTCAAATGCTGAAATTCTTATTATGAGACTTATTGACCGTCCTCTTCGTCCATTATTCCCTGAAGGGTTTATGTATGAAACTATCGTGACAGCTCAGGTGTTGTCATTCGGTAAAGGTGATCCGGAAGTTCTGGCAGGTCTTGGGGCTGCTTCAGCAATTTCAATTTCTGACGTTCCTTTCAATGGCCCGCTAGGCTTTGCGAAAGTTGGTAAAGTTGATGGTAAGCTCGTTCTTAACCCGTCTCGCGAAGAGTTTGATAAAGGTGAACTTGGTCTTCTTGTTGCCGGTACAAATGAAGCCGTTCTTATGGTTGAAGGTGAGGCAAATGAAGTTTCAGAAGCAGATATGCTTGAAGCGATCACTTTTGGTCACACCAATATTAAAGAGTTCTGCAAACTAGTTGATCAGATGGTTAAAGAAGTTGGAGCTAAGAAGCGCGAGTTTACTCCTGCTACTCCAAACGCAACTCTTATGACTGAGTCTTTCAAAGACTTCACTGCAGAAGCTCGTAAAGTTCTTGCAATCAATGTTAAGCAAGAACGTTCGTCTGCTACCTCTGAAATGAAAAAGCATATCAAAGAAGCTTTAAAAGCAAATCCTGAGAAGTTCGGCCTGACTGAAACTTCTGATTTCGGAAAAGAAGCTGCAAAAGTTACTGATGAAGTTCTTTATAAGCTTATGCGTGCTGACATTCTTAATGAAGAAAAGCGTATCGCTGGCCGTCCGGTAACTAAAGTTCGTGAAATTGAAACTGAAACTTCAGTTCTTCAAGGTGTTCACGGTTCTGCTCTTTTCACCCGTGGTGAAACTCAGGTTCTTGCTGCTGTTACTATCGGCGGTAAAGAAGGCGAGCAGATGTATGATTCCATCCATGGTGTTGGTTATGACAAGTTCTATCTTCACTATGCTATGCAACCGTTTTCTGTCGGTGAGGCCCGTGGTTATAGAGGTGTTGGTCGTCGTGAAGTTGGTCACGGTAACCTCGCTGAGCGCGCTCTTAAAAAAGCTATGCCTTCTCAAGAAGATTTCCCATACACCATTCGTGTTGCCTGTGAAGTTTTAGAATCTAACGGTTCTTCTTCAATGGGTTCTGTATGTTCAGGTTCTATGGCCCTTCAGGATGCTGGTGTTCCTCTAAAAGGTCCTGTTGCAGGAATTGCAATGGGTCTTATTAAAGAAGGCGACAAGTATAAAATCCTTACAGACATTCTAGGAGATGAAGATCATTTAGGTGATATGGATTTCAAACTAGCCGGTACTGCTAATGGTATCACTGCTATTCAAATGGATATGAAAATTGCCGGTATCTCTGAGCAGATTTTCCGTGAAGCTCTGGCACAAGCCAAAGAAGCACGTACTCATATCCTTGGAGAAATGTCGAAAACAATTTCTACAAACCGTCCGGCCTTCAAAGCTGGTGTTCCACAAATTAAGTCGTTCAAAATTGCTCCGGATAAAATCGGCGCTCTTATCGGCCCTGGTGGAAAAAACATCAAAGCTCTTCAGGAAAACTTCAAAGTTACTATGGATGTTGCTGAAGACGGAACAGTTAAAGTTCTTGGTGTAGACGTTGCTAAGATCGATGAAGTGATTGCTCTTGCAGACATGCAACTCAATGGTCCTAAGATCGGTGCGGTCTATAAAGGTACTGTTGTTACCATTAAAGAATACGGAGCATTCGTTGATATCGTTCCAGGACTTGCTGGTCTGGTTCACGTATCAGAAATTGCTGATGAACGTGTTAACGATCCAAATGAGTATTTAACTGAAGGTCAACTTCTTGATGTTAAAGTTCTTGAAGTAGATCGTTTTGGTAAAATCAAGCTTTCGGCCAAGGCCGTAGCTCCAGTGGCAAAAAAGGCCAAGTAATGTTGCCGGTAGAAGTAAAAGTTAAAACCCTGGATCACTTTGATTCAGAATTTGAACTCCCTTTCTACGCCACTGAAGGTGCTGCTGGTGCAGATATCCGCGCCAGCTTCCCAGAAAAGAAAAATCTTATCGTTAAACCGGGGGAGCGAGTTCTCGTTCCTACCGGTCTTTCGATGGAGATTCCTCTTGGATTTGAGATTCAAGTTCGCCCTCGTTCCGGTCTTTCCTTTAAATCTCCCCTCATGATTGTTAATTCTCCTGGTACTATCGACTGCGATTACCGGGGTGAAGTAAATATTATTATTGGAAATTTCGGAAAAGAAGATTATGAGATTGAACACGGTCTCAGAATCGCTCAGTTAGTGCTTTCTCCGGTTATTCAGGCCCGGTATTCGCTTACGAATACTCTGAATGAAACTAAACGCGGAGAAGGTGGTTTCGGTTCAACTGGAACTAGATAACTCTTACAAAGGATATTTGCATGGAATTGAAAGTCCCTTATGCTCAAATCACAGATAAGAAACAAGGCTACGATCAGGCCAAAAAACTTATACCTGAAGTTATCCAGAAGTTCGGAGTTAGCGCAGACATGAAACATGATGATGCCAACACCACTATGGTTGCAAAAGGTTCAGGCTTCGAAGCCAAAATTCAATTCACTGACACTGAAGCAATAGTGAATGTAGATTTGGGTTTTTTATTAAAGCCTTTTAAAGGCAAAATTTTAGAAACAATAGAGAAGCAGATCAAGAAAGTAGTATGACCAATTATAAATGTACCTTATGGCCTTCTGGTGAAATCCTTGAAATCAACGGAGAGGAAACTCTTCTTCAGCAATTCAAGAAGGCCGGAAAAAAAATCAAATCAAGTTGTGGAGGCTGTGCCACATGTTCCGACTGCGCGATTATCGTAAAGTCGGGTGAGATGAATTTAACCCCTCAAACTTTTGAAGAATTAAGATTGCTCGGGAATGTCTTTCATATCACTAAAGAACGTTTATCCTGTCAGACCCGAGTTTTAGGGGATGTTACCTTGGATATTTCGGCCCACGAGAAATCTTCTGAAAGCAAAAAAGCCTCCTCAGGGCCAAAGAGCACCGGAGTTAAGCTAAAAAAGCGCGAGGATTTAGAGAAAATTGCGTTAGAAAGTAAGGAAAAAAACCAAGAAAAATCGTCAGATACTTGGTATCGTCATTGGGATAAAGAAGAAGACACAAGTGGGAAGCCTAAGAGATTGGGTGGAAATAAACGTGTGAAGCCTTTTAATTTTAATGACCCTGAATAGAGACTCAAAATAGGAGAGCATTATGTCACAAGCAGCAACGGCTGCCGCAAATCTGGAAGCGGTAGACAACAAGTTCCCTTCCCAGATTAGGTACATCGTAGGTAATGAGGCCTGCGAACGTTACAGCTACTATGGGATGAGATCAATCCTGACTGTATTTATGATTCAAGTCCTTCTTATGCAGGAAGCTGAAGCTACTTCAGTTTATCACCTGTTTGCAGGGGCCTGTTACTTGTTCCCAATCTTGGGTGCTTATATTTCAGATAGAATCTGGGGTAAGTATAAAACGATTCTTTACCTTTCCCTTGTTTATTGTGCTGGTCACGCAGTTCTTGCTGTTTGGGAAACAAAGATGGGTCTTTATTATGGTCTAGGTCTTATCGCTCTAGGCTCTGGTGGTATTAAGCCATGTGTCTCTGCTCACGTAGGGGATCAGTTTAAGGCCAATCAACAACACCTATTAAAGAAAGTGTTCGAATTGTTCTATTTCATGATCAACTTCGGTTCATTCTTCTCTACACTTATTACTCCATGGACACTAAAAGCTTTTGGTCCTTCAATCGCTTTCGGTATTCCAGGTGTTCTTATGTTAGTTGCCACATTCGTATTCTGGTTGGGCCGCAACGATTTCGTGCATGTTCCACCTACAAAATCAGACGGTCACGGTCTTTTCAATGTTGTGGCTTCTGCCTTCAAACATTCTAATACTCGTAAGACTGGTCAATCGTTCCTTGATGGCGCGGTTAAAGATCACTCTCAAGAGCAAGTTGATGCGGTTAAAGCGGTTTTTGATATCGCAAAACTTTTCGCTTCAATCACAATCTTCTGGGCCCTATTTGATCAGCACGGTTCATCGTGGGTTGTTCAAGCTATGAATATGGATCTTATGTTCATGGGAATTCAGTTCGAAGCTTCTCAGATTGCTGCTTGGAACCCGATCATGGTTATGGGTTTAATTCCACTTTTCTCAATGGTGGTTTATCCATTCCTCGATAAATTAGGAATTACATCAACTCCTATTAAACGTATGACTCTTGGTATGTTTGTAGCTGCTTTGTCTTTCGCTTTAATCGGCGGGCTTCAATTATGGATGGATACTTCTGCTGATAAGATCAATGTTATGTGGCAGTTCTTCCCATACTTGGTTATCACTATGGCAGAAGTTATGATCTCGATTACTGGTCTTGAGTTTGCTTACACTCAGGCACCACGTGCGATGAAATCATCTATCATGTCAATCTGGTTACTAACTGTGTTCTTCGGTAACTTGATTACTGCTTACGTTTCAAAAATTAATTTCTTCCCAATCGCATCAACTGGGTACTTCCTGTTCTTTGCGGTCCTTATGGGATTGTCGGCCTTTACTTTCTGGTACATGGGTTCGAAGTATAAAGTTAAAAATTACATGGAAGGTTAATTCCATAGAAAAAGCCCCTCGGAAGAGGGGCTTTTTTTTATAATGAACCATTAGTGAAGAGTTTAGGATTAAAAAATCCCTCAGTGAAGACCCCTTCAGGGATAGGCTTCCACTGCGTATTGTTATCAAAGTTACCAGGTGTTCTCATCATAGGGATATGGTCATCCCAATCAGGCAAATCGTTGAAGAGTAGATTCCCATCAAAATCGCCATCAATTTCTCTTACTATCACAGAGTCTTGACGAGCATTTGCATCTCCGGCGCCAATGTCTGAAATAAAGTCATGGAGGTTGAAACTCGGACTTACTCTGTCCCATTCTCTTACCATCATTCTAATTCTTGCTTTAACATCGAAAGCTGTGTCATAGCAGTAAAAGGTATAGAAAGGATTCGTTGTATAAGGGGGAATACCAAGGAACGGTTCAGCTGCCAGTGGTTTTGCAGTGTAGGTATTTTTTTCGACCGAAAATTTTTCCAATATACTGCCGGCACCAGAGGTGATGATATCATACGGATTTCCAAACGGATCACTCGAGAGTCTTTTATTTTTTGAATAGGCATCAATCACATCAGGTTGGAAAGTCTTTGCTGTAATTCCCAGAGTGTCGACTCCTGTGGAGCTGAATGCGCTTCTATAAATTGCTAAATTACTAGGATTATCATAGTCAATACTTTTACTCGCCAGATTTCTTCTGAAGTTCACATAGGATTTAAGAGATATATCGTTCTCGAGATTATAAAGAGGTTCTAATTCATACTCTTTAGTAAACGGTTGATTGATAACTGTTTCATTAATTTCAGTGGCCTTCGTCATCGTCTTGGTTAAATTTTGAATCGGACCTTTGATACAAGAAGCGACTTTTCCTCCACATCGGATGGTTCTTTTAGAAAATGATGATTTTACAGTTCGAGGGTTGTTGTCATCTTTTGGTGTAGTAGTAACAGTCAGAGTATCTACAGTGATGACTCCGATGTCGCAATTTTCCCCATCTACTTTTTCATAGTTGAATCGACATAATTCTTCATCTGAGGAGAGTTGAAATTTCAATCTTTCTAAAGGATCTATTTTAGTGGAGACAATGTCTCCACAGGTCATAGTGCCATTAGCGGCTTGAATATTTATAACTTGTGCAACAGCTTGATCTTCTACATCATCACTAACAGTTGTTTCATTGGCACATTCAACCTCAAGATAATTTCCTGATGAATCGCCAGGAATTCTGTCAAAGAAAGAAAATGGCGAATAGCCGATATAGTCACAAGAGTTTGCACTGGAATTTACAGAGAACTCCATTCCTCCATGAAGAAGAGAAAGCTCCTCTGCATCGAAATAGCAGGTAATGTCATTTTTAGCCGTATCCCCTCTGAAGGCTTCACTTGATAGAGCACTGCTGCTTCTGATTTCACAAGGTGATGTCTGGTTTCCTAATCCTGTTTTATGAAGATTGTAATTGAATAATGGGGAAGAAGTATTCACAACGCTGAAAAAATATTCTGCAGGCGGTACGGCCACATCTGGAAGAGAAGCATCGCCTTTAGTTAGCTCAGGAGCAACTTTTTCATTACAGGCACTAATTAGCAGGGGCAGCGCCAGCAGTAGGAGTTTTGAAATACCTTTCATAATCAATCCTTCGAGGAAAAACCTTAGTTCTCACACACTCTATCGGACGGAATAAAAAGAAATTGAGAGGGTGTGTTTTTTACTCCTCTTTTTTTTAAGCTCAGGTTAGACTCTAGTCCATAAGTACTTTTATTTTATAATAGAGTCTCAGATTTCAGACTAAGAAGGTCGGGAAATTGATGTTTTTCTCTCAGAAGCTTAGATTTCAATCACTTTCATTCTTAATAAAATTAGGCATGCCGTTTAGTCTCTTCTTCTTTTGCCCAGATTTGTTGGCTGCTCAGGATGCCATCGTCACTGCTGAGAGGGCCGTTATTTATTCCGATAGAGAGATGAAAAGTCCGATTGGATTTGTCAGAAAAGGCCGCAAGGTAAATGTTGGTGAAATCCCTCGTAATAATGCTCAGGTTTATCCGATTGTTGTCTCAGGTAAAATTGCCTATATTCGCGTCTTAGACCTTACCACAGAGAAAGAATCGGTAGATGCAGATCGATTAGTGGCCGAACGCTTTCGGAAAGTTGCAATAGAAGTTAAAAAGCAAAAAATTGTAGGATCATATTTTAGATTCAGTTCAACTGCTTCAATGGATCAACATAATGATGAACTTAAAAGCGGTGGTAGTGTTTCATGGAATGGAATTTCATTAAAAGGTGAAGTGCTTCTTAAAAACTCATGGGATATCCAGGTCATGGGAACTTACATGGTGGCCGATACTGGGAAGGAACATTTTGCTGTCACAGAGATTGGAGCTGGAGTCGCTTTCCGTTTGTTAGATACAAAGAGATTCCTTCTTCGAGGCGAAGGCCAGTTTTTAGGTATACCCTTTAGCAGCTATGAATTTGAAGATGACTTCTTGAAAAGAAGCTATGGTTACACTATTGGAGCAGGGATTTCTGGGAGTTACTGGTTGTCATCAAGCTGGGCAATCGAGAGCTCGTTGGGTTATTACAGAACCCATCTGTTAAAATTCAAATCCCCTGAGCCTTACAAGGAGATCTCTCCGGTCTTCAGCGGCGCTCGACTTTCGATCGGTCTTAATTATTCGTTATAAGAAGCGTCTTTAATTTCTCAAGATCAACTTTTCTGGAATGACGATCGATCAGAATCTTCTTTCCATCAGCACTTTTTAACCAAAGAACAAAGTAACCTTTGTTTTGAAACCCGACATTATCCTGACGAGAATTCATCCGGGCAACATTAGGTGTTTCAATAAAGGCTTCCACAGTTAAGGAGTCATTTTTTTCAACCAGAAATTTTTCAGAGAAAACAGTGATTCCAAAAATTTTATGAATTAAAGAAAGTTGGTTTTTGTTTTTGACGATTCTTTTCTCATAGAAAAAGAAAGATAAAAGGAAAACAGGAAGGAATCCAATAAACGTTAAGAGCGAGTAACCCAATAAGGCATCAGTGTCATCACCCATAGAAATGAGTTTTAAGACCGGCTCCTTAATTCCCAGGAACATAAAAAAAATCATGGTTATTGAGCAAAGGGCATAAAACCAGAAAATATAGGGGAGACCATAAGTCTTTAAAGTAAGAACTTCGCCATCTTTTATGACAAAATCAGCTTCATCTTCTCCGACTGGAAATACATACATAAGTCCCATCTAAAAAACCTCTTATTTATGGTGGGGCGAAAAAACGTCCAGGATTTCCATGCGAGGATAAATGAGTTTCATCCAAGTGGCAAATACTGCTTTATTGGCGGCCTTCTCCTCCCAATAAAGAGGATGGAGGTGAGTCGAGAGATCCTTAGCGCTGACCGTGCTGGAGAGGCCCAGTTTCTTTTCCAGACGCATAATTAAAAGAAGCCACTGGTCTTTTAAGGCCTCTGGAGGAGTAAGAGATTTCGTCTTTTTATAGATAAGACCCAATTCTTTAGTGTTCGTCACAAATTTGAAGTCCCATAAGCATAAATAAAAATTCATAATCTCTTTCCAAACCGGATGAGGAATGATCGCTAGGGCCATCTGGAGCTCATGGTAAGCGGTTTCAATATCACCTTGATCAAACGCCGCTTGGGCCAGGGAAGCACGTTTCCAGGCCGTCTCAAAGTCGTTTGGTTGCTCCGCAGGTTTCAAAACTTTAATATCCTGATGTTTTGAAAGAGAGAGTCGTATAATGGCGTCAGAAGCCACCAAGGCCCCATCTCCTTCCTTTACATCAATATAGCCTTCGGACAGATTGACATAATAGGCACCAACAGTTGAAAGGGTGGCCGCGGAGTGGACCCATTTTTTATTTTTTTGGTCTGTGACATCTGTTAAGAGGTCAAGAATATGGGAACTCTTTCTGGATGAGAGCTTTGTTTTAGTCCACGATTGGCGATTTTCTGAAAATTTTAAATAGGACTCATGTCCTGAGCTGTCTTTTTGAAGCGGAATATTAGTAAAAATCAAAGGGGAGGTATCTTTTAAATTATAGAATTCACTATTAAGGGCAGGACCGTCAATATCCAGGGCCTGGGCCGCCCCTGACTTATCAAGCAGGAGAAAGCACCACTTGGTGATGGATGTCTTTTTTTTCATCTCTTTTTTAAAATCGATGGCGGAAGAAGCGGCCATTAAGCCGTCGAAAGCGATTTGAAAGATACTCTGACCTTCTTCATGATAAGTAGCCCCTGGCTTATGATGGAGAGCAAAGCTCATACCTGATTCATGGATACCTTGAAACATTAAGGGGGCCATCCCTTCACAGCTGTAGGTGAGGAGAGTTGGGGAGTCTTTACCTTGCCAGTAATAAAAGCGAGGGCGGGCCTCAAAAATGCCTATGAGAGGAAAATCAAGCAAGCGGACATGACCCACTTCATCTCCCTGCGTGGAGAATACACTGGTGCATCCAGGCAGCATGCTTTTGAGTTCAGGAAATATCTGGCCATAATGGGCCGCAAGTTCAAAAAGATTTAAAAAGCTATAGTAGCGATTGGGGTCAATCCCCATTCCTTGTGAGTAGGCCTTGATACACTTTTCAAAGTACTGATCCTGATTCTTTTTTTTCAGAATTGTTTTGGCCCTGGTAATAATCTCCTGACCCATCTGCAGCAGGAAATTGGTTGAAAGAAGTTTAATAACCCTTTTTTCAAGCAGGAAGAAGGCTTCTTTCTCTCGTAAACCTAACTGATACAAATTTTCTAACGGGTCCCCGATGAGAGGAACAACGGATGTTTTCATTTTAACCTACGTAGTAATGAACAAGATGTTTCAAGTGATTAGCAAAATCCAGTTTGAAGGTACGATTTTGTAAAGTCTCAAGCATATGAGGTTTACAACGGATGAAAATCCTTAAGCGGCCTTTTGGATGAGCATTACTCATATTTTTTAATTGATAAAATTTCGAGAGGAAGCGGAAATGCTGCTGGTTTGTGAGCTTAAACGACTCCTCTCTTTTGATATTATTCCACAGTGTCCATGGATCATAGCGCCCGACTAAAACGGCAGCAAGAGTAAGATAAATTATGGTATCTGATTCGAAGCCATCTCCAATTAGAATCAGGTCATCCGGAATCCCGGTCATAAGAAGAATATTTACAATGGTATTGAGTTTATAGAAGCCCTGGGACTTAAGGTCTTTGGTGGAGAGATCACCCTCAAAGAAAGAAAAGATGTTTCGATAATCTTTTAAAAAAATGTTGCCGGTAAAAATCTGTCTTTGATAAAGCCAGTCACGGATAGCATTTTCGTAAAAGTGCGGTGAAGCCGAAACGATGAAGGGCTGATAGTTCTCTTCCACGAATTCTTTCACAATTTTAATAGAATGATCGACCGGAGGAAAATAATGAATAGGATTTTGCAAAGATAAGTAAAGTTCTTTAACTGAGGAGTAGCGGGTATCAACTAAGGTCTTATCAAAATCAGTCACCAGAATTTTCTTCGGCTTTTGAATTTTAGTAGGGATGAAGCTTCCAATCAAAAGTTCAAGACCAGGATGGGACTTTGTCTCATAGAGCCGAAGCTTTGCCACATTTAAGGATTCCGGCTGAGGAAATTTAAAATTAAAATTCCCGAAGCTATCCGAATCAAAGCTTCGTATTACGACTTCTTTATCTTCTTCTGAAAGACCAACTACCTTCAGTCTGAACTCATTTGAGGACAATAAACCCATACTTTGAATAGGTTTAGTGGGAACAATTTCTTTCAGGTTCTGGTTAATTTCATCCAAAATCTCGAACTTTCCCTGCGAGGAATAGGTCATAGAAGCGCGAATATGAATGTATTCGTCGGATTCGATACCTGTGAAATGGACAAGTTTTGGGCGCCTCATAATGCTAATTGTAACCCGAAGGAGTGGACATCTCCTCCACTTTTTTGTCAAAATACATACATGCTTCAGATGACACTAATTATTAAAGGTAAAGTTCAGCGGGTTGGGTTTCGTTACTCAGTCGTAGACTTTGTTCATTCCAGTAAACTTCCTATCGTTGGTCACGTGCGTAATATGGCCGATGGTTCAGTCCACGTGATTGCTCAGGGTGATATTGAGGCCCTAAAAGAACTTCATCGTTTTTGCACTAAGGGTCCACCTAGGGCGGAAGTCAGAGAGGTGAGCGAGGATTTGATTCAGATCAATAGAGCGGATTACTCCGATTTTATCGTCCTTTCGGATTAGGCCTTTTTCACTGTGAAAGTGATCATCCCATTGTCATAACTGGTTTTGACACTTTTTGGATCAAGAATATCTGGTGTTTGAAGTCGTGTTGTGAACGATTCAACTTTGTTGACCTTATTTATTGTCCCATCATGTGCTTTATTCGCATCATTATAGCGACGATTCATGGAGACAATAGCTTCTTTGCCATTGAAGGATATGGTGACAGCTTCTTTTGAGTGCTCTGGAACTTCCATTGAAATTTCCACTCCCGTATCTGTTTGCTTTAATCGTGGAGCAAGGGCCTCAAACTTATAAAAAGGGTCATCGTTTTTTGAAGCGATATGAGAAATTTGAGTTGTGAGGCTTGATTTTAGCTTCTCAATGACATTCTTATTTTTTTCTTCAAGAGTCTTAAAATCTGTATTATGGCGAGTCAGCTGGGATTCGTATTTCTTTTCAAAGAAGAGATCCTGGTCTTTCAGGCCTTTCTTGTAGTTTTCGTCTTTTTTCTCAACATGAGCATTATGAGTGTCAGTTATTTTTTGCATGTCTAATTGCTGTCTTTGATTGGTCGACATGCGTTCTTTTTTAAACTGATTATCCTGATCATTCTTAATCTTTTCAAAGTTTCTACTGTCTTCGCTGAAGCGAACATTAAATTCATTTCTTTGATGATTGAGCTTCTTTTGATTGTAGCTTTCAACCTCGGTGAGTTGTTCTTGTTTTTCCAGTTTGGTATTTTCTATGCGGCCTTGACCATCAACATGAACTTTCCTTGCTTCACGTTCATAGCGGTCATTCAATTCTTCTAAATGGAGAGAATTATCTGCATTAAGTCTTTCTCTTTCCAAAGAGAGTTTTGTCTGGTGAGCAGCCTTTTGAGTTTCTGTAGCGTTCTTCAGTTCTTTTAATTCTTTTTCTGTCAGAGCTTTTGTTTGCTGAAGATGATCCCGCATTTCAGCGAGGATTTTTTCTTTTTTTGCGGCCTGTTGATTAATGTGATGGTGATGATTATGTTCGATATCTACTATCTCGGAAGCATGGGCCTTCTTTTGCTCGGCCTTAATGTTCTGATGAGAATTTTCAATCGTCTTAATTTCCCGTTCACCACGTCGTTTAACGGCATCAATTTGGCGGGAATTTAATTTTTCAACGTTACGAATGGCATCACTCATTGAACTGGATTCTCCTGATCATAGGGATGGTCGCAGATCTTCTGCCCTTTACCAGTATATCCCGGACAGATCCAGGTGCGAAGTAATTCTACTGTAACATATCCTCCGCCATGGTAGCTTTTATACATTTGCGGATTTAGTGTCGAAACAATGTATTGGGCCTGAGCACGAGTAGCAACGGCATAAGGATCATTGGTTTTAACCAGATACTGATAGGCCCTGTACTCGGCAAGAGCTCCAAAAGAAAACGTGAATGAGAGCAGAAGGAGGAGTTTAATCAATGCAGCTCCCGCATCCTATCCAGCGCCCGGTATTCAACCATCTTCATAAAAGAGAGAACGAAATCTTTTCTTTCATCATTTCTTAAGGCCCCAATGGCCGTCTTTTTTCTTTCCAGTGAATGGTGACGTTCAATCTGTTTATAAACCCGATGAACAGTCTCCGCGGCACGGGAGAAAGACATTTTTTTAATCTCACTTTTATCAGCGAAGGATTCATGAATCCAATCCTGAAAAAACAATGGAAAATAACCGGAGCTTCCTGCCTCGATTAATTGGTCCAAACCTTGTGCATCCTGCATCTTGCGCATAAAACTCCTTTTCGCTCTTTAATCTTAACCGGAGAGTGTTATGATGGTTGAGAGGGTAGCTTTTGCCATTCTCAGGAGCTTACGTGGAAAAAAAAGACGATTTCTATATTTCAGATGAGTTAGCCGAGTGGATGGGATTAAAAAAATCTAATTACCTGTCTAGATTAATCCAGAACATGGACCCTAATGACATCCCACTCGAGAAATATCATTTATTTGATCAATACATCCAAGGAACACTCGAGGATCCCGATCGGACTTATGAGTTCATTGAAGACGGGTATGTGATCAGAACTTATCTCCGTACTTACCAGAATTCGCAGAATTTCCATCAGATCATTATTGGCGTTGTTAATGAAGACCCTGAAAACAAATCTAAAGTTTTCATTCCGGTCATGAGTTTTGTTTCTAATGATGGAAATCTAGTGAAAGAATTTTGTGAGGGAGAGGTTATCGCTCGCCCCACACTCAATTAATTATTTCAATCTGATATCAAGATAAGAATTACTGTAAGTCGATTTGAAGCGAGTACAGATTTGATTCATATAATTAGTTGCTTCTGATGCACAGAAGGCACTTGTTCTCGCACCGGCCGGACATTGTGTGAAAGCATAAGCGCAATTGTTATTGCTTGATGGGCCGTAAGGACATACGTTGGCAGGCCAGTTAAGGTAGCCTTGCATGCAGTTAAAGTATTCAGGTAGAAGAGGTTCCTTCATCACAATTACGCCATTAATAGGGCGATCACTAAATCCCGCTCGGTCTTTGTAAAGTTTCCCCGTCACGACCGTTCCGGCCGTTGTGTAAGTACACTGGGGTTGACCAAGATAGGTCGAGCTGTTATCTGCCGCTTTGTAAGTTGGAATAAGGCATACTCTTGTCGAAGACGAAGTCAGACTCGGTTTAAATCTAATGAGGGATTCATCCTGAGTACTTTGGCAAAGACCAAACCAACCTATATCAATTGTCTGATACTTATTTGAGAGATCACAATTCTGCCAACCATCATTCACACCACTGCCTGTGCTTCCAGTTTGATTTCCGGTGGAAGGGCTTGGATTGAATGTACCAGATTGATTGCCGGGATCCTGTAACGAGCCACTGTTTACCCAACTCTGCGGGGCGCGTGTCCTTTGAGGAGCATCACAGCCAATCAATAGGGTAAGTAAGGAGAAAAATATAAGAGACTTTTTCATAATCGAGTCCTCTAATCCGACTAATACATCCTACTATTCGGCAGATAGAAAAATATCATGAGTTTTTTCTTTGGACCGATAAATAAGCTATAATGAGAGATAGTTTTTTTAAAGGTTTAGCATGCGTTGGCTTTTAGGCTTGGTCTTAACCATAGGATTGGCAGTGATCGGCGGATATATCTTTTTAAAAGGTTATCCCTATCAACTCTATTCTGGATGGATAGAGGGTAATAATTGGAATCGTTATTACAATATCCCTAATTATTCAAAATCCTATTTGAAACCGGGATCTTTTGAGGCGATTCCTCCTTATAATGAAGATTATGCTCAGCTTTGGCGGGAATTTCCTCTGCAAAATGCAAATATCCCTCTTCCTGTGAGACATCCTCTTTTCCAAACCGTACCAGTGATTGATGCCAAAGATACTAAGAGACCTCCACAACTTGGAATGATTATTCTTACGCCCAATGGGCGAGAGCTATCACGAATCTACACTTTGCCTCTGACCCTTTATCAGGATCATTCTCAAGGTCAGGATTTATTTAAATTACCTTTTGTCAGGAACCGTATTCTTAAATTTGATCGCGAAAAACTTTGGAAAGATCTTTTTTCTTTTGAGATTAAAGTCCATTCGAAATCGCTGGAGGACATGATCTATGATCTTTATGTTCTTCACTTACGTTCAAAATATCTTCCTGCAGGGACAGTGAAATACGGACTCATTAAAAACGGCCAGCAGGCCCTGATTGAAATTACCTCAAAAGATAAGGATTACATTGTAGAATTGGTTTTAACTAATAACAGCGGAAGTATCTATTCCTATCTTTTAAAAACAGAAAGAAACGATGATGATTCAATTAAGCTGCGTTCAAAATTTTTAGAGAGTATTTCGTTCCATCCCATAGACCCGGCCATGGGTAACTTTCTCTACAAGGAATTCAAACAGCTCAATTTCGCACGACAAGTGGATCAGGAAGGGATGCTTTATCTTTTTTCTGCCTGGTCTCAGGATCTGGAAAGTCAGGAACTTTTAAAAGAGATGATCTTTTATCTTGAACGCGGGAAAAATCGTGGAGCACAGTTGAATCCTCTTTATAAGTATGCCCTGAGAAAATATGGGAAGACTTTTACAACAAAAATGTCCGGAGAAATTGATGGAGATGCTGAGCTTGCCTTACAGCGGAAAATTGAAATGGAAGAGATGTACAGGAAGCTTGAAGCCGAAAACGAAAAGATGAAACCGGAAGTTGTTCCGGAACTCACTCCAGATGAAAAAATGAATCTTTATCTTAAAAAGGCCAAAGAAGAAGGGCCGGTTAAAGATAAGAGCGATATGACGATCCACTAAGAATCAAATTTTTCAAAACCTTTGATGAGAACTTCCGTAAGCATTGGGCGTAAATGGGCCACTTTCTCTGGAACCAATTCCTTGGTCGTTTCATTCATGTAGATGCTTCGATTAATTTCGATTTGAATATTATTGGTTCTAAAGCCATCAACATATTCAGTCACAAAACCGCCAATGTAGGGTTCGTTGAAGCTTGCTTCATGGCCTTGTTCAGTCAATGCATGTTGGAAGTATTGAATGAATTCAGGAACGCAAGTTTTTCCACGACGATCTGATAAACAAAAATCTGCACGATGAGTGCTTTGATTCGGGTTTTGCTTTAGATGATATTCTGTCGGTTTCGACGGCATACTATGGAGATCAATCATCGATACAGGACCTTTTTTTCTTTTTTCCAGATCCATTAAAGATGATTTTAAGATTTCATAATAGGGGCGATGATATATTTCGATAAAGCTCTGAGTTTCTTCATCTGTTGGATCTTTAACGACTAAGGATTTTCCTTGTGTGTTTTGTTTCCAAAAAAGAACACAGTTACTTTCGGCACGATTGAGATCCACACAAATTCTATGGACGTGAGCAACTAATACAGCGATACCGGCATTCTGAAGAGCTTCGATATCGATTAGCTCATTAACCTTAAAATCGACATCTTCCTTATAGGCCCTCAAATCGCCTGAAAGAAAGGAATTGAAGGCTTCAGGGATATTCTCGCCCGAATGAGGGATAGAAAGAAGGCCTCGATACTGGCTTCCTAGAGGGGCGTAATAGTCGAATAAGGGGGATTTTTGGGGATGATCTAGCTTAAACATATGAAAAAATTACCATAAAATCCGGCTATTCGTCTATGTGTCTCTTTCTAAAATGGTCTTAGTTGGTTATAAAGGGGGTATTCCATTAGAGGTCATTATGAAGTTTCCCGGTCGCCGTAATACCAAGCACTATTTCCCTGTTGAAGACAAACAAAGAAGCTCGTTTGATGATGAGATCAACCGACCTGGTAATGTGTATGTCGTAGGCATTGATCAGTTGTTGGTGGATATTGAAATTCCTGTGAGTGAGGAGTTTTTAATTCATCACGGCTTTAAAAAAAGTGAATCTTATATCATAGATGACACACTGGCCGATTCAATTTATTGGGAACATAAAAATAATGGTACTATCTCGGGAGAGTTCCCTGGTGGGGCCGTTGGTAACACTCTTCATAATTATTCAATCCTTTCTGATTGTCCTTCAGTGGCACTAGGAACAATCAATAAAAATATTGAACTTGGTGATTACGCTTTCAAATACATTTGCAATACCAGCTCTAAAGTGAATCTTACTTATCTCCAACCTTGCCCTAGACCTATGGGAAGGGCACTGTGTTTTGTCGCTCCAGACGGAGAAAGAACTTTCGCTATCAGTAAGGGGTGCATGAACGATCTTTCGATAGATTTCATACCTACTGATGTAATTGAAAATTCCGCTGCCCTGTTAGTTTCGGCCTACACTTTAAGAGACGAAAAATCTCCCATATATAAATCTACGCTAAGGGCCTTAGAGATTGCGAAGGCCGCAAATGTTCCAGTGGTCCTCTCCCTGGGAACGAGCGGTCTTGTGAATGAGAAGAAAGATCTTCTCCTTGAAATCATTCCTAAATATATTTCAGTCATTGCAATGAATGAGTCAGAAGCACTTTCCTTGACTGGGATTACTGATCCATTACTATCTGCTGAGAAGGCCCTGGACTTTTGTGATATGGTCTTGTTAACCGTTGGTTCCAGAGGTCTCTATATCGGTGCCATCACTGATCTTGAGCAGGCACGACCTACCAAGGAAGCTCTTCATACCAAATCAATTGTTGAATATAATAAATTTGAATATTCTCGCGCTCAAAGAAGAAGTGAGTGCAAGGAAGTACTTAAGGTCTACACTCACATTAATCCTTTCCGTGGTGGGCCTATTATGATTAAGAATACCAATGGGGCAGGAGATGCGGCCTTAGCGGCAGTTCTTCATGACCTGTCTGCAAATCTCTATCATAAAAACCGAGTACCTAATTCTCCTAAACATGTAGCGAATTTTTTAACATACTCTTCGATCTCTCAAATCAGTAAATACGCTAACCGCGTGTCTTTTGAAGTGTTAACTCAGAATTCTCCTCGTCTCCTTCGTGGACTTCCTGAAAGAGAAGACGGTTTGGAAGAAGCTTACTGGGCCAAATAATGGCCCAGGATCAGACTAAAAAAGAAGCCTTGTTCAATGAAGTGAAGGGATCTCTCTTTGAGTATTTAGTTGCACGGGAAATTGCCATTAAAGGCCAGGGAGAACTGCTTTTTCAGGGAAGTCTTGATCGCAATTATTTAACGGTTCTCTCCCAACAAGACCGAATGGTAAGACAATTTTATCCTGAGATGCTTCCTTTCTTAAATCAAGTCTCAAAGCTTGCAGCATCAAGTATTATTGATTTTCTGAAGATTGTGCCCCTTGACCCGAGAGTTGTTGGTAAATTTTCAAACTCCTCATTGTCAAATGAAATTCATGAAGCCGACTTACTTTTAAAGGTGAGAGATGGACATTTGCCCGTGAGTCTTAAGCTGAATAAAAAGAATGCTTTTGTTAATACTAAGAGCGGCGGGATTAAAAGTTTCTTTTCCCAATACTTTCCTTTTATTCCATCTTCCTTCCAACATGACTTCAATCAGTTTGTTGATATGGAATTTAACCGCATGGCCTTAGATCTGCATGCTCTTCATGATTTGGAGTTTTCAGGAAATTTTCAGTCGTGGGTGAAGAAGGGATATTCAGAACTGCCAGGTGAATTAGATGAAGATTCCCGAAAAGTTTTAAAGGCCTATTACGCGCGGATTGCTCTTGAAATGCATCGAATTTTATCTCATGCCTTTTCAATCGATCATAAAGCCTTAAGAAGGTCACTTCCTGTGCTTATGGGATTTGGAAATTCTCAAATCCTTCAGGTTATTTGCTATCATGATTTTCCACACGGACAAGATCATACCATTCAGATCCATTCGTATGAAGAAATTGCTTCAGTGCTTGATAAGGCCGAATTGAGGCCTTTTGGTGATATATCAAGTATCGAGTTTTCTTTGGGTAACTGGTCACTTCAGATCAGAGTGAAACCCATGAATAAGTTTACGACTACAGCGATTAAGATTAATTGTTCGGTAAAACTCAAGTAATCAAGCGGCCCAGTGTTTTTTTACCAGGTCACTATCCAGCTTTTGAATTTCGAATTTATATTCTCTTCTACCAATGAGAGTGTGTGCACAATCTAGCCAGATAGGAGAGTTGGCAGTGGCAATGAATACTGATTTTTCTTTTGTGATTTGTAGCAAATTTTTTTTGAAACTTTGTAGATGGAAGGAAGAATAGAGATCCTCATTCATGTCGATCAGTAAATTTTTAGTAGGATTAAGGGCACCTTTTAAATAACTGACTAAAAAGCGTTCCCAGTTTTCGGCCTTAGCTGCTTCAAGAGTAGGTCGTTTAATCAGATTCAACAATGCCGCCCAGTCAGATCTTGCTCCCATCTGAAACTCTTCACAATTCTTAAAACCTATCTCAAGTTGCAAATTCTCCATTAAGGAGAGGTGCGGGTGTAGCGAATTTTCAGCTTCTATGTACGAGAAGGTATGATTCTTTCCAGGGGCAGTGGACCTTAAGAACTGTAATAGATCCTTCAGGACTTTGTTGTCCTGTGCGTTTTTCTGAAAAAGATAGAATCCATAAAGATTGAGTGCATCCATCTTAGTCTTTATCGGGAAATCAGCGTGGAACCTTACAAGAAACTCCCTTATAATACCTCAATGGATAAGAAAAAAGAGCTGAAAGGCCTGTATAATTCCGACAAGAAAGATCGGAAAGAAAAGATTGTGCTGGGACTTTCCGGGAGCATGGATTCATTGGTTTCTGCCTATTTACTCAAAATTCAAAAGTATGAGCTACTGGCCTATACCGTAGTCACCAGTACTGATGAAGAATTTAAAGATGGCCGGAGTTTGTTTTCCTGTCATCTTGAACAAGCACGTCTTGAGAAGCTTAAAGAGTTTTGCCATAAATTAGGTATCCCTCATCAAGTGATTAAAGCTTCGGAAGATTTTAAGGAATACGTCATAGGAAGCTGGACGGCAGATAGAGTTTCAGGGAAATATGCTAACCCGTGCCTCAACTGTCATGATCTAAGAATGCAACTTCTTTATCAGAAAATGCTTGAGGTTGGTGCGAGCTACATGGCCACAGGCCATTATGCAAAAGTTTTTCATCATGAAGCTCACGATACAGTTTTTTTACATACCTCAAATGACGGGGAGATTGATCAATCGGGCATCCTGGCCCGCCTTCCCAGAGAGATTTTAAATTCTTTAATCTTGCCTTTGTCCGATTTAGGACAAAAAGAAGTTTTAAAGTTGGCCGAAAACTTTGGAATATCGATTCTAAATAAAGAAGTTAAATTTGGTGACTGCTTGAGTTCTGATCAAATTGATTTAATCACAGAAAATGTTCCGCCCGGTTTCTTAAAAGAAGGTATTTTTAAAGATGATGATCCTGGATCAGATTTGGGGGATCATCTGGGGGTTCAAAACTATGCTTATGGTGAACAACTCGACATTCGTGAAAATGGTCGTCTAAAGAAACTGAGAGTAGGCAAATTTAATTTCTATTCTAAGGATATTACTCTTGTGGATGAAAGTTTTTTCAATCGAAAGAATATACTTTTGGTTGATTGTCATTTCTCAGAGGACGTCTCATGGTTAGAGCCTCTCAAAGGGTATTTGAAGAATGCATCAAAGCAAGAATCTGAATGCTGGATCCAAAGAAAAAGTTTATCTTCCGTATCGGTTGAGCTGAATGAAGAGCATCCCTTCTTAGAAGGTGAAGTCGTTTCTATTGTTCGTAAGAAAGGTAAAAATGCTAAAGTGTATCTCTCTGGCAAAGTTCAATTATTGAAAGTGAGTGATAAAGAAGAAGGAGAGGAAAGTGATAAGAAAGTTAATTACGCTATCGATTTTTAGTCTGGCCTTAAGTGCCCATGCGAGATCTCCTTCAACTTATTCCCAACTAAAAAATGATCTGCAGGGAGTGACGAAAAGAATTCTTATTGGATGGGTCAATGAGCTGGTAAATGTTTCTCAACCTTCTCGAATGGTGGGCCTTCCTGGTCATGATAAGGCCCGGGACTTTTTAAAAGAGGCGATTCTTAAAGCTGACACTAAGAAAACGGGAAAACTCACAGTCTCTTCAATTGAACCTGAGCTCAGTTCTGTTAAGGCTTTTTATCAAAAAGATTTTGATGAAAAAATCGAAGGAAAACTTCCTAAGACCAGTCCCGATTATCAGAAATGGCTCAACTTTACTCAGTCCATGCAAAATCTTGCTCAGAGAAAATCTTCGGCAAAAGTTCAGAATATTGTCTGGGAAAAACCAGGTCTTAATCCCCAGAAAGTTCTGGTAGTGACAGCTCATTACGATACGATTTCTCATGATCTCAATACGCTTTTAGTAAAAGAATCGGAGCCAATGCCCGGAGCAAATTATAATGCTAGTGGTATTGCCGTGGCCTTGGGCCTGATTCAGGTTATGGCCAAATTTGATTTAAATTATTCTGTTCAGGTTGTATTTTTAGACTGGCAGGGGATTGGATTTCACGGCTCTGAACTCTACGCTAAAGAATTAAAAAAATCCGGCAAAGACATTATGGGAGTCGTTAATCTCGAAATGCTCGGACAGGACACGAGCTTCTTTGATAAAACAAAGAAAATTGGAAATATGTCAGTCTATTCCAGAGATAATACTGAAGAGAAAACTTGGGCCAAAAAGCTCCAAGGACATGGTTCTAAAATGACCCCTAAAGTGGATTTCGAATTAAAACCCAATGACTTTTCTAACTCAGATAATTTTCGCTTTTGGGAAGAAGGATTTTTTTCGGTCACCTTCTCACAGAATTGGGAAGACGACTTCAATCCTAAGTTTTATCAGACCTCTCTCGATACTCCGGAAACTTTAAATCACGACACCCTTTGGTACGCATATCAATACCTTGGAGGAGCGGTGATTGGGACACTTCTGGATCTAACTAAGTAAATAGGTGAGGGCCCTTGGAAAAAAGGGCCAAATCCGCTATAAAACGGCATGGATTTATCTTTCAACCCTGAACTTTTAGAAGAGTATGGCATTCCTCTAACTCATGAGCAGTACCTCTCCAATGGTGAGAAAACTGTTGTTGTGGGTATGTCTGGAGGAGTAGATTCCTCTGTGACAGCTTTACTGGTTAAGCTTCAAGGCTATAAAGTCCTGGGTCTTTTCATGAAAAACTGGGATGAAACGAACCCTGATGGATCATGTACTGCAGATCAGGATTATCAAGACGTGATCAAAGTCTGTGAGCGCCTGGACGTTCCTTATTACTCAGTAAATTTCGTTAAAGAATATTGGGATGGTGTCTTCTCTGAATTTCTGGATGATTACAAAAAGGGCTTCACACCTAATCCGGACATCCTTTGTAATCGTGAGATAAAATTCAAAGTTTTCTATCAAAGGGCCAAACTTTTAGGGGCCGATTACCTGGCCACTGGTCACTATTGTCAGATTAAGGACGGGGTTCTCACTAAGGGAGCTGACCTTAATAAAGACCAGACCTACTTCCTCTATGCTGTTCAGAAAGACGTTTTTAAAGACGTTCTCTTTCCTATTGGCCATCTCCCAAAACCCAAAGTCCGGGAGCTTGCACTCAAGTTTAATCTAGCTACTTCCACCAAAAAGGATTCCACTGGAATCTGCTTTATTGGTGAGAGAAATTTTAAAGATTTTCTTTCTCAATATATTACTTCTGCGAAGGGTAATTTCATTGATGTGAATGGAAAAGTTCTGGGTCAACATGATGGAACTTGTTTCTATACCCTCGGCCAACGAAAAGGCATGGGTATTGGCGGTCCAGGTGAGGCGTGGTTTGTCGTTGCTAAGAATCTCTCTGCTAATGAAGTGGTACTTGCTCAGGGTCAGGATCATCCCGCCCTTTATGCTGATGGCCTTACTGCAGTTGAACTTAACTGGCTCATTGATTCGCCTGTAACCCACTTTAAATGCAAAGCTAAGATCCGTTATCGTCAAAAAGAAGAGGCCTGCACAGTGGTGGCTGAGAATGGTGTAGCGAAAGTTACTTTTGATCGACCTCAAAGGGCCATGACTGAAAGACAGTCAGTTGTCTTCTATGATGGAGATAAATGCATTGGCGGGGGAATTATTGAAGAAGTCTCACCTAATTACCATATTCTCGGAAAAGGCCTACCAGAGGTCCTTACGGTTTAAATCCAGCCCAGTTTTTTCACTCTGAGGCTTTTTCTTGGGCTCAAATCCCTGACAGTCACCCAGACCGGCCGCCATGACAATGGCGGATGGACGGTCCTTCGCCTCGATCCCATAACGGCGGCAACCATTAGGGGTTTTGGCGTTCCAGGTTATATAAAAATGTCGACATTGCGAGCAGTTAGGCTTACTCATACCTCCATTTTACAGATCTTTGAGGGTCTCAGCGACCGGGCAAGAATGGCCTTTTGACTAATCTTTGGCCGGTATTAATGTAGACAGGCCTGAAAGCTTTACATGCACCACCTGATTTATTCCTAAATTACCTGAATTTTGAGTTTAATACCTCCATAACGCCAAGCAACGGTATCAGGTTGGCCCTGAACCACTGGCACAGAACATGCTGAGTTAACAATTAGTTGAACTGGAAAAAACAAAAGGAAGTTATGAGAGCTGGAAGCGACAACCAAATTGAAACCGAAACTTTAAACGTAGTTTCTTTGTTTGGTGGCCAGGCCTTAGTACAAGAAGCTCTTAGCGCTGATCCTTTGGAGTCCCTTCTTGAAGAAGCGATGTTTGAGGAGAGTCTTGAAGAGGAAGAAGAGGCCGTAACGCTTGCCCCTCGAAAAGTAGTCACTGAAAATCAATTTCCAGACCAGTCAATGTATATTCTCTCTGAACAATTGAAAGCTCTAAGATCCCAATTGAAGCGAATTAATTTCTATTTAGATGACGTAGAAGATTTGATTCCGGTCAGAAATCGCTAGACAAACTTGGCCCAAATCCTTTAATTTAAACGAACCGCTTTTTCCATATTCTGTGCCCAGGTGGTGGAATGGCAGACACACTACCTTGAGGTGGTAGCGCTGCGAGGCATGCTGGTTCAAGTCCAGTCCTGGGCACCATT
>DISW01000014.1 GCA_002422605.1 Bacteriovoracaceae bacterium UBA6200
AGAGCTTTCTCATTCTTCTTATTTGAAAAGATAAAGTAACCCATGCTGGAAACGGCAGAGAATTCACCTTGTTTTAAAATAGGAACTAAAGAGTTTGTTTTAGAATCTTGCCGGAACATTTGCACCGCAAATTCTGTGTTCTTATTAAAGAGAGGCTTATCTTTGCACATAGGTTCATTACGAGGGCAGCAATAAACCGCATAACCGGAATTCTCACTTCTTACAAAAGGCCATCTGGCATTGATGAGAAGTTCCTCGAATTTAATTTCTTTGGTATTAAGCGCTTTCTCCAGAGGGAGACAAACAGTAATGTAGTTTAAGTAATCACTTCCCAATTTCTTCTTAAAAAGAAAACTCGTCATCTGATGAGTTGTTCCCGGGTAAGAAGCAAGTTCATTGGGAGAAGTTACAGCATTAGGGATCAGTTGTTTACTCGCCGTATCCAGCTGATAGAATAATTTCATATCAAATTGATGACGCTTAAGACCTTTAAGATGAGATTGAAGAACCCCGAGTCCGGTCACATGATAATTTAACTGATGCTCTTTCCTCGTTGTGACTTTGGAATTTCTGTCAATTATTTCAAAAATTTTAGCGGCGATTAAACCAATCCCCCCCATCAAGGCCATAACAATGGCCATTTCGACGAGGGTGAATCCGTTTTTTTTCTTATCTTTATTGGTATAGCTTAATGAGTCCATTTCCACTTCTGCCAGCAAGTGCTGCCTTCAACATAAAACGAATATAAATATTATCACTTCTGGTCGCAGCCGTTAGTTCTTCCTGAACCAGTGGACGACTACCGTGGGAACAAATATTTCTGAAAGTTATTTCGCCTTTCTTCTTATCAAAGCAGGCATAGTCATGATTATCTTTATCCTGATCGGAAATTACAGCACCAGGGCGGAAAGTTTCAGTCACAAATTCACCTTTTGAATTCATAAACTTACTCATGCTGCCAGAAAGAATATTATTCATATAAAGAGAATCCGATCCGCCAGCTTCAACAACATTTACCCAAACTGGATCAAGTTTTTTAACATCCCAAATAGCAGGAAAAGGATGCGATGGATGATTAGGTTGAACCAGTTGATAAGCTGTTGCCCAACCGGCAGTCGTTAATGGCGGAAGAAAAACACCATTTTCATCATGGCAGATATTCTCGGCATTCTTGAATGAATACGTTCGACCTTTTGAAACAAAGATACCATGAGGATAACTCTTGCGACGGCATAAGGCCCTTAGCTCGTCTGCTTCAGCTTGTTCAAATGGTTTGACCGATCTGACAAAATGAACACCCTTGAAGCGAGGTCCATGGAAAAGAATCCCAACTTTAGAGCCAATTTCATGCTCTCCTGTTCCAGGAGCCGTCTTTACATCAAGCCCGTCCGGAGTCTTTTTAACAACCATTCGTCCATTTCCATCATAATGGATTCCCCATTTAGATTTTGCATCAAGTGCTGAAGAAGATAATCTCGGGGCCGGAGCATAGATGTATCCAAGACCATCAGTCTTAAGTCCAAACCAAGAATCATTGTTAATCAGTTGAGGTTTTTCACCCTGAATATCAGCAAAAGACCTAAGGTTAATTTCTTGATTTAATCCAACCGGTGCGAAGAAACTTCCTTGAGTTACAAAGTTCATCACTTCCATTCGCTGATTTTCATCGAATTGTTGACCAGGATTAGACATACCGAGAAGTTCGCTTTCAACTGTACCCAGGTTGCCTTGCTGCGCCAGGAGTGTGCGGAAAGGCTCTTTTTTAATGTTCTCTCTGCCTAGTCCAAAACAAGCATTATAAGCGTTATTGAAACTGCTCTTTAAAATTGATGAAGAAGTCAATGTGATATTCCGGGCAAGCATATGCTTACCAAAGGCAAAACACATCACTGGAAGCTCAGACTCACATGAAACCGCACTCAATTTATAACCACTATTATCTTCATAATTTAAACGGCCGGCGACACAACGATTGGCATTTGCAGTTCCCATATCAAAAGAGGATGTTTCATAGAAATTGTTAACATGATCCTCATGTCTGATACATTCCGGAACACCGGCATCTAAAGGCTCTGTTGGTTGAATGTGCATGGCCCCGAATGTCCCCAGACCGAACTGATCACAGTTTTTCATGTAACAAGAAGTACAGGCAACAGGCCCTGAAGAAACTTCAAAACTATTTGACTGGCCTTCCGGAACAGAAGCATTCACCCGGTAATTAAAAATAGAAGTGTAATGATTCAATGGATTACTATTGTAATTTGTATCGGGTGTACAAATCTGGCGGCATACATCGTTCGCATTTGGCGAGTCTGTCATATCCGAAAGACGGGCAATGATACTTTCTTCCCCGCTTATTCTTAAAGGAACTTTGGTATTATTGATATCAGCGTAATACCAGCCGTCTTTATCTTTTCTATAAATATTTCCGCTGACGTTGAATGATTCAGCGGAACTGTTCATCAATGTTTTTTCACTAAGATTCTTAAAGGTAATTGCAGGAGAAATTTGAACATTATTTCCCGTATTTGAAAGGCGATTGGGAATTTGATAGCGAGCACGAATCATATGTCTCATAAACTGATAAATACGATCTCTATGATTCAACTGAGGACAACGGAATTGTTCTTCGTTACAGGCCGAATAAACGGGACCCGTATCACGATCTTCGGCTGAGGCCTGATCGCGAGAAACCAGGAATTGTGAACCTAAAGTTCCTCCAATAACACCGGAACGAATCTGAGAATTAAGTAAAGTCACTTCTAAAGGAGGAGCTGTCGAACGGCTTACCGAATCACTGCTAAAACCGGCCTGGTTAAAAACAATCTTATCATCGGGGTCACCGAATGAATTTGCGGTAAGTGAGATTTTTTTATTTCCGACTTCACAAATACCAGCATCACCGGCCCAGATAAACCCTTGAGTATACCTACGCCCAAGTTTATTTTCTTCATCAGCAGAGCTCGCCTTATAAGTGGCACGAATTGTGTATTCAAAACCCACCGCCTTCAAATCGTAGCGAGTTGAGCCATTAGGGTCTAAAGGACTAAAAGTAACTTCAGCTGCCGGATTGGTTTGCACCGGCTTAATATTAATTTCAAAAACAGGATTCAGTTTACTCAGGAGCCCCTTAGACACACCTACTCCAGCTTCCTGATTAGGGTCAAATCTAAAGCATTTCCCGTAAGCATTTTCAATTTTACATCCAGGGCCTGCAGGAACTTCAATTAAACCTGAAAAGGCCTGATCCCAGATGCCTTTGGAAAAAAGACTCGTATTCTTTAAAGAAGGAAGTTGCAGGTAAACATTTGAAAGCTGAGTTTCAAGTGAGGCGACTTTTACAATGCTACAAAGACCTGAAGTTAATTTACCACTATTGTCTTTAGTGCTTAGAAAAGCGGATTTTAGTTTATTTTCAACGATAGAAGTCAGAGAGGTCGCTTCAATTTTTCGGGAAGCAGAGTCTTGTCCCAGGTCAGACATTTTAGTTAGCTGTAAAGCTGCTACAACACCGACACCGAGGACCGCCACCGTACCGATGACAGAAAGAAGGTTCATACCGTTCTGATTCTTTAGGATGTTCATACAAGTTTTTTTCATCTGGTTGTCCTAATTAGTGAGTCGGAATTTGAATAATTTGAGTTGTCGTATCCATCTTGGTCGGGAACTCCCCAGTTGTTACAATTCTTCGAACTGTTCTTGCTGGCTCGATTCTTGAAAGCCCTTTGTTTTTAAACTTTTCCGGAACTTTAAAATTCATAGGAACTTGTCCATCTGGAGAAGTCTTTTTAATTTCGGCTATCACCTGGTGGTATTGATTGGTCTGATAAGGAGAAACATCTACTTTGTAAGCAACAGTACCCGCATTTACAAAATGCTGGTTGGTAGCATCATCATTGCAGGGAACTTGTTTAGAAAAACTAACGTCACTGTAACAAATACCTCTAAGTCGATAAACAGGAACAACTTCTTTAGCATCCAGGCAGAGCATATTATCAGTCCAGTCGATTGACTCTCCAGGGAGAAGATAATCTCTACCTGGCATAGCATCAACCAGCGTTGGAGCAGGAGCCGGAGTTGTTGGGAATAACTTTCGATCAAGTTGAATTTCTTTTTGAACCTTTAACTCGTAAAGAACCCCAGGTCCTAAGTTTTCAGTCTTAGCGTTAACAGCAACTTCTTTTGAATAACGAAAGTTTTGATCACCTCGGCAGGCCGGGCTGTCATTTCTTCCCACTGAAACTTCACAAGTCCTTTTGCAATTGGCCTGGTTAATAATGAGCTTAGGAATAGCAATTGGTCTCCTGGTAGAAAAATACTCCGTAAAGGCAGTGTCTCGCGGAGATTTACTGCTGGTATCCTTATAATCGACATCTACCTTAATTAAAACGACGTTTCTGTCATTGTCAGCGATAAGGTTATTAAGGGGAATTCGTCCTAATTTATCAGCTATCCCTAATTTATCTTCCAAAGTATTATAGAGTTTAAATCCAATATTGCCCTTAAAGTTGGTAATACCTTGGGCCTTCATTTCATCAGAAGAAATAAGTTTAGAACTATCCACTTTAAAAGTGAGAAATCCATTTTCTGAATAAGTACCTTCATCAAAACCAAATTTAGCTTTAGAAATATCAGTCAATGAACCATCAATTAATTGTTTCCCGGTCCATTTGCAGCGATAACCTTCCGTTTGACCGGTAAAGAATCCTTGCTTACAGATAACCGTATTGGAACTTATGAGATAACTTCCGATCGTTCTTAATTTATCAATGGCAACTAAGGACTCATTTTGTGAATTAAGCGTTTGCACTGTTTTATTAATCTTGCTCATGGACTTCATATAGACGACTAAACCTCCGCCTACAGCTGCAGCAACAGCAAGGGCCACAATCATCCCTGAGCCACGCTCATTAAATAGAACCTTAAGTTTCATAAATTTCTCCTAAAAAAGAAATTATAAAGCCTAATCAAATTTTTGTTATCTAAATATTGAGATTTTTAGGAGATGGAGGAAGTTCGAACTGGTCTTTCTCAGATTCATTAAAATGATTTATTAAATATAAAGCGGTTAAAACCACAACAATAATTAAAGAGGGTTTAAGATATTTTTTTAAGTTTATAGAAGATTGCCCATTTTTTTTCTCATTCCGGGTACCCCTATCCTTAAGAAAAGTTTTTTTAGTTCCTTCTTTCATTTTGATAGGTATTTGAGGTCTTACTGTTTCAATATTGGCCTGGACGCTTAAACCTACAATCGGGCCAATGGTGATACTTAGAAAAGGGGGATAGATAGTTGGTTCATTCGCTTTTATGCGATTACCTTGAATCAGAATGCCATTAGTACTATCTAAATCTGTAACCACCACCTCTCCTTGTGCATTGAGCTCAATCTGGCAATGAATACGTGAGAGTCCTTCATGGGGAATAGAAATATCATTGGACTTCGAGCGGCCCAAAGTAAAAGGATTTTTAGAGACCTCAAACTCTTTGGTCTCATTATCTATAAGGGTTAATGCAACTTTCATAAAACTATATTAAATCATTAAAGTGGCCTATACTGAATAAAATATTATCCCATCTAACTGGTCAAGCTTATGGCGAAACAACTTCATCTCATCACTGTTGGTAAACTTAAAGATCCTCACCTCGAGCACATCGAAAAGGATTATTTAAAAAGGATCAGTCATCCGGAATTAGTGATCCATGAACTTAAGGCTTCAGCAGAGAATAAAGACGCTGAAGGAGAGGCCATCTTAAAAAAAGTTAGGGACCTTGCACCAACTGGCGGTTTCCACTTGGTCGCTATGACTGAATGGGGAAAACGCAGTACATCAGTGGCCTTCGCAGAATGGACCAAAGTTCTTATCGAACGACCAGCAAAAGTCATTTTTGTAATAGCTGGAGCAGAAGGATTTTCTCAGGAAGTCCTGCAAAATTGCCAGGAGCGCATTTCTCTTTCAGAGCTGACTTTCCCTCACAAGTTGGCCAGAATACTTCTGGTAGAACAACTTTATCGTGCCCAGACAATAAGATCAGGACACCCTTATCATAACTAGGGATAATGCATGCAAACAATCCAAGGTTTAAGTCCAAGAGTTTTAATGGTTATATTAGATGGTTATGGAATGAATCCAAGCGACCATCGTAACGCAATAAAAGCTGCCAACAAACCGACTATTGACCAACTCTTTCAACACTACCCTCTTACCACCATTGAACCCGGTGGTGTAGCCGTAGGTTTACCCAAAGGGGTGGCCGGGAATTCCGAGGTTGGACATTTAAATCTTGGAGCGGGTCGCCCGGTTAGACAGGATTTAGTTCGTATTAATGAAGCCATTGAGAAAAATACTTTTAAAGATATGCCTCGCCTCCTGGAATTAATTGAGAAGGCCCGGGCCGGAAAAAAACGAATCCATCTTATGGGTCTTCTCTCAGATGGCGGGGTCCACGCTCATATTAATCATCTGAAAGAAATCATCCGCATTCTTAGAACCCATCAGGACCTGGAAGTTTTCCTTCATGCCTTTATGGATGGACGAGATACTTCCAAAGATAAAGGTGTCGAGTTCACGAAAGAAATTTTAAAAGAACCAGGTTTTGTTTTTGCCAGTATGCAAGGCCGCTCTATTGGTATGGATAGGGACAGACGATGGGAAAAAATAAAGCATGCCTACACCACCATGGTTGGCAAGGGCGAAAAATCTTTGCAAAAGCCACAGGACTATATTCTCGAGCAATATCAAAAAAACATTTTTGATGAATTTATAACTCCTGTACTCTTTTCGGAAAATGGCGCCATAAAAGATGGAGACGCTGTCTTTTTCTTCAACTACCGCCCTGACCGTGCCCGTCAGATCACCCTCGCCATGGCCGATCCCAAATTTAACGAGTTCGTGGTTCCGGTTAAACCTGGATACTTTCTATGCATGACTCCTTATGTGCCTGATGAGCTTCCGCATTTACCAGTGCTTTTTGATAAAGAAAAAATCAAAGGCACAATGTCCGAATACCTTTCTAAACTTGGAAAGAAGCAATTTAAAATTGCAGAGACTGAAAAGTACGCGCATGTAACTTACTTTTTTAATGGCGGTGAAGAAACACCTTTTCCGGGCGAAGAGCGCTGCCTGGTTCAATCTCCTCGTGAGGTTGCCACTTATGATGAGAAACCTCAAATGAGTGCTTTAGAAGTAACCGATCATCTTCTAAAAGCCCTGGATGATAACTCGTTCTCTTTTTATCTCGTTAATTTTGCCAATGCGGATATGGTGGGCCATACAGGAAATTTTGAAGCAACAGTAAAAGCAATTGAAACACTTGATGGATGTGTGAATAAGCTCTATCAGAAATGTTCTGAGCAGAATGTTACTATGATTATTACCGCTGATCACGGAAATGCTGACCAGATGATTTATGCTGAAGGTGGGACTCATACTTCTCATTCTGATTCAGAGGTTCCCTTTTGTGTGATTCACCCCAAACTTAAGGATCAGTCCATTATGGTTGATACGAAAAGTAAGGTCCTGGCCTTGAAGGATGTTTCACCCACAGTACTTAAAATTTTAAATATTCCCAAGCCTGTTGAGTTCACAGGTAATTCGATTTTTGTCTAAAGGATTAACTATGGCCTTCAAACACATTGCTATACTTTGTTCAGGTGGAGACTCTCCGGGAATGAATTGTGCTATTCGCGCAGTTGTTCGGTCGGCCCATTTTCATAATATGCAAGTTACAGGAATTAAACGCGGCTACGCAGGACTTCTCCGGGGCGAGTTTTTTGATATGGGTCTATCGAGCGTGGGTAATATTATCCAGCGCGGAGGAACGATTCTTCAAACGTCCAGGTCTCCAGAATTTGCTAAGGCAGAGTTTCGAAAGAATGCAGTAGAACTTTTAAAAGGGCAAGGCATTGAAGCCCTCATCGTGATTGGCGGAGATGGGTCTTTTAACGGGGCCATGGCGCTCTGGAGAGAACATCAGTTCCCGGTGATCGGTATTCCCGGAACTATTGATAATGATATATCTAACACTGAATACACTATAGGCTTTGATACAGCAGTGGAAACAGCGGTCGAAGCAGTGGATAGAATCCGCGATACGGCCCACTCTCATGCCCGTACTTTTCTGGTTGAAGTGATGGGTAGAAATTCTTCGGCAATCGCTCTTAAAGTAGGTGTTTGTACCGGAGCTGAGAACATTCTTCTTCCTCATGAAAAGGTAAATCATCAAAAGTTAGTGGACGATATCCACCGTGGGATTTCCCGGGGAAAAGAATCTTCCATTATTATTGTGGCAGAAGGTCCTGTTTCTGGTCGAAGCTACGAGATCCAGAAAGTCCTTAAAGAGACCTACCAACTCGATGCTCACGTCGCAATTTTAGGCCACATCCAGCGCGGCGGTTCTCCAAGCTCCGATGACCGTTTCATCGCTTCTCAAATGGGAAACCTCGCAGTGGAACTTTTAAAGGACGGAAAATTTCCATCTGTAACAGTTGTTCAAAAAGGGAAAGTCACTTCTACTGACCTCGCCAATTGTACGACGAAGGAAGATCATAATTTCATCCAGTACCAGCAACTGGCACAGACTCTTTCCATTTAAAATCAAGCTGAGTCACAGTCCCGAAGAGATCATTGCCATCAATGACTCCTAAGGGACTGTTTAGGCCTCCTGTGGAGGCGATGAGATGAAGGTCGTTCCTCTCACAAAGACTTATGACCAAATCATTTAAAGGCTCTTCAACAACTCCACTCGGAGTGAGTGATCCAACCGCCAGGCAATTATCAAGCTTAGAAATAGGCAAGAGTCCTGCTAAGAACCAGTAATGAAGAAGCAAGGGATACTCGAGCCATTTAACGGCCGAACTTTCCAAATCACCAAGATCATCCGTTAGTTCAACATTCAGGACGAACCTTTTAAGTGGAATCTGAAGAGCGCGAGTGCGGGTTACGAAGATTATTTTTTCTTTGATCGACTTCCCATACTTTCCCAAACCATTGATCTCCAACCCGGGAACACTTTTGGTAGCATAACCGAAGAGAGTGATAAGGGCGGGACCTTTCTTAGTGAAGTAACAAGTCTGTAGCTGAGTTTCCATGAGCACCTCCAAATAGCTTACAGCTAAAGAGGTGCCAGGAATTAAGGAGATAAGTAACGAAGAAAATTGAAGACGTGATGCATGGGTTAATTTTTTCTACATACAACAGAGCTGTCATCCACGTGAGCTATTAATTCATATTTGCCATTTTTTTCGAACCAGTAAGCACCGTAGACATTATCTCCAGGATAATAGATAACGCCGATTAATGTTTTATTACCTGCTCGGTAATAAGAAATCTCTCCGGCCAGATCACCGATACGTCCTTCATACATTTCTAGAAACTCTTCTACGGCTTCCTCTTCTGAGTATTCAGTAGACCATTCTGTTTCCAGAACTGTTTTATGAATAAGTTTCATTTCTCTTTGGCTGAGATTTCTAATATCGGCTTCTTTAAATTGATGAATATTCGCCTTATCTAGACCTTGTAGAAGGTCGCCCCAATCCTGGAACTCACAGAGATCAATCGCGAGAGCATTTGTAGAAATAAACATAAAAGATAAAAAAAGAACCTTCATACAATCCCCTGTTCATTAAAATTTTTGTGAACAATATGACGAGGAAGGCAGACTGACTAATCTAATAAAAATATAGTCACTAAATGGATTTTTCACTTAATGGAAGAGATTCAAAAAAACAGTTTAACTGTTTAATTCCTTTTTCCGATTTCACAAAAGAAGCATGGACGAGATCAAGACGTTTTGCGAGTTTTTCACGAATATGAAGGCAGCTTTTTTTAGCAGTCTGGGAGCACAGAGGGCGGTCACTTATTTTCACACACTGGTACTTAAAGAGAACTTTCTTTCCAGAAACACAGACGGCTTCCTTCGCTTCTTTATCTAAATAGGCCCGTAAATAGTAAGGATCAGCTGCGAGCTTTTTCTCACAGAAGTTACCAACCAAAATTTTCTTTCCCATGCAATCGAGGACCGTGCCGGAAACAACATCAATTAAAGGAGAATCATGCGAAACCATTTCGGAACAAACAGTCTTGAAAGGAAAGCGGGATTTTTCTGTTAACGAGACATCATCTTGAACAATATGAGCAAATGAGAAAAAAGGAATAAGAATGATAAGGAATATCATCCTTATATTTTAGTAGCAGTAGATATCGCTGTCACGAATTTCCGCTAAGAGAGCAAAGGCACTACCCTTCATCTCTATAAAAGCCCCGTATTCGTTGTCTCCCGGATAATAGTGAACCAAGGCGATGTCTTTACCATCAAGGTGGTAATACAAGATCTCACCATCATTACGATCTTCAACAAAGAGTTCTAAAGCTTCATTCCGACTGACACCGCTTAACCACTCCTGAAGACTAATTGTCAGATGAATCATTTGTTTTTCGATAAATCGGAATTTACTGGGGGCTTTCGAAACTTTCAGAGGTTTAACACCAGAAGCAGTTAAAGCTTCCCTGAAATCCTGAGTCATTTCAAATTCACAAGGGTGAAGTGCGAAAGCATTAAGAGAGAAGAACATGGATAGTAGAAGTAGTGTTTTCATGGGCCTAAAATAGGCAAAAAAGAAGCATCTTGGAAATAGAAAGAAAACAATTCTCCTATCTAATAACTAGATAGGAGAATTGATAAAAGAATTAACCTGGCCACATACCGCGGAGTCTCATTGCCCCTTCAATCCTCTGGAGTGAAGTAATGAAGGCCGCTTGCTTCATATTAACCTTATAAACATCTGCATTTTGCCAAACTTTATCAAAAGCTTGCTTCATGATGTCGTGAAGTTTTTTATTAACCGTTTCAAGATCCCAAAAGAACATTTGAAGACCCTGAACCCATTCAAAGTAAGAAACAATCACACCGCCAGAGTTACAAAGAATATCAGGAATAATTAATCCCCCACGATCAGCAATAATATCAACGGCTTCGTGAGTAAGAGGTCCGTTAGCACCTTCCGCTATGATTCTGGCCTTAACTTTATGGGCATTGTCTTTGGTAATGACTCCGTCAATAGCTGCTGGAATAAGGATATCCACATCGAGAGCTAGAAGCTCCTCATTTGAAATGTGTTCAGCTCCAGGCATATCACGAAGAAGCCTTTTGCCTTTTACCCATTCTGTGCACTGAGGAATATTGAGACCATCTTTATTATAAATAGCTCCAGATACGTCTGAAATGGCAACAATCTTAGCTCCCTGAGCATGAAGGTCGTGAGCGGCCGGCATACCGACTTTACCGTAACCATGGATGGCCACAGTTGTACTCGGGTCGATAGACTTATTCATTTTCTCGTAGGCAAAATTAATACAGAAAACGACCCCTTTACCCGTAGACTCTGCGCGTCCAAGAGAACCTCCGATAGCGATCGGTTTTCCTGTGACGACTCCTGGAATCGTGTAGCCTTTAAGCTGTGAGTAGGTATCCATCATCCAGGCCATAGTTTGCCCGTCAGTTCCGATATCGGGAGCAGGAATATCCTTGTCAGGACCAATGATCATGGAGATTTCAGTCGTAAACCGTCTGGTTAAGGCCTGAAGTTCGGCCCGGGAAAGGTCACTTGGATCAACTTTAATTCCACCCTTCGCTCCTCCTAGTGGAAGACCAACGAGAGCGCATTTAAACGTCATAAGCATCGCAAGTGCGGCAGTTTCAGATAAAGAGACATGAGGATGAAATCGGATACCGCCTTTCCCTGGTCCTAAGGTCATATTGTGTTGAACACGATAGCCTTCGAAAACTTTTACCGTTCCATCGTCCAATCGGACCGGCACTGAAACTTGCAAAGCACGTTTTGGGTATTTAAGACGTTCCAGAACATTCATATCCATTTTCATGGTTGTTCCAGCAGACTCAAGTTGCGAAAAAGCATCCTGAAAAAAAGGAGACTCGAAGAGACTCATGGCTACTCCAAATTTATAGAGTTAACAGTATGAGCTAGTTTATACTCCGAGGCGGTTGATTGCCAGAAAAAATCTAGAACTTTGTAGCATAAAGCAACATGAGAGTATTATCTTGTTTAACGCTGTCCTCTCCTGCTCCTGGATTTTTCAAGCTAGTAACTCGAGCATAGAGATTATCGGTAATACGTTTATCCACACTGGTAAAATATTTCCCAGAATGAACGTAATAGTTATACATAACTCGAAGGCCAATAGAATCAACTTCGTGCTTCACGTTGACTTCTGTTTCTCCGTTGATCCCTACCCAGGCACGAGCATAGGCCAATGGACCTTTAATTCCAATGATGACCAAACCTTGATCTAAACGAGGCTGGAAAATAAATTTATGCTTTTTCCACAAACTAACTTCTTTTTGTTTTAAAGAATCAGGCAAGGTCTTACCGCTTACACCTTTACGGGTCGTTTTCTTAAAACGTTCTTCCATTTCATCAATCGTATCAACTTCGTTAGAAGCGCGGTAATCCTGATACCACCCCTTTGGCATATCTTTCAGGGGCTGCTCACCCTTACGGCGTAAGTAACGCATGTATTTATCTTTAAAGTATTCGAATTTCTCATCTGCTGTGGGAACAAAAAAGGCAGAACCTGTAAGCGTTGAATCCATACCATATTGGTCTGCAAAGGCTTGATTATCATTCCAAACTTTGATCTGGTTGCGAGAATTGATCACATCATTACTTTTATCTGAAGCCACATATTGCTGATAGAAAGAAAGCTCATTATTGATCGGTTTAATAATGACGTCGTCATCAGGAATATAACTTGCCGGTGCGCGTGCAATGGACATTTTAGGGGTGACTTGCCCTTGGGCGATGCCGCTCATAAGGATTAACGACCCGATGAACAGGTGTCTAAAAGATGGATAGTTCTGTTTGAGTGACCAAAGATTAAACATTTTATTTCCCCTCTGAATCCCTAACCCCCTAAAATTCCATTTTCATTAAGGGAAAGATCTTCTTTATAGAGATATAGAGAGCAAAGGAGATGCCAAAAAAAAGGGCCCTTTTGGACCCTTTCGTTTAATTCATCAGTTCGGCCATCAGTGCCTTTGCTTTAGCTTGAAGCTTCGGATCTTTAATTTGGGTGTTGAGAACTTTCATCAATGTCTCAACTGAAGGATCCTTAACTTTCTTCTTCTTCGGTTTCTCAATTTTCAACTGAGAAATGATTCTTTTCAATTGAAGTCTCTTAGTAATTTCACCTGAAAGAATTTTTCCTTTGATCTCAGTTTTAAATTCATTTTTCGGAAGCTCATTCCACTCAAGAAGAACATACTTTTCGGTATTGAAGTTCTTGGCCGCTTCTTTAATATCTTTTGGAAGTTTAGCGATCATCAGACAACGGTGGACCTCAGATTTAGAAATCCCGAGCGCTGCCGTGATTTTTCTTTCAGAAGTACCAGTTAGTTTCTGATAACCATAAATTGAATCAGCTTGATCAATGTAGTGAAGATCTTCGCGGGCCTGGTTCTCAGAGAACTGGATCGCCATCAATTCTTCTTTCGATTTGTTCTCAAGAATAAAGCAAGGAGCTTCTTCCATCTTAATCATGGTCATCGCGCGGAAACGTCTTTCGCCGCAAATGAGAACAAACTTATTGCCTTCTCGGTGAATAACCAGAGGCTGAATGAGACCGTTAACTTTAATGTTTTCGCCTAACTCCTGAAGTGATTCATCGTTAAATTTTGTACGTACTTGCTCTCTAACAACGATGCTACTGAGTGCGATGTTCGACAACTGAGCTCCACGGAGGAGCTTCTGATCATTTGCTCTTAGAATCTTTTCATCAATCCCTGAGGTAATATCAGTTACTTTGCGTTCGCGTTTAGAAACTCGTGCGGAAAATTCCTTGGCCATGGCCTCTCCTTAAACGACTAATATATGTGTTCGTAAATTAATTTAAACCTAGAGAACTCCAGAGACTCAAATAGTCCTGCTTACCTTTGGAATTACTTCCAAACATAAATACAGGCTTCTTCATTGCAACAGACTCCTGCATATCCACTAAATTTCGGATTGTCGGAGTAACATTGAATGACTGACCAAGCTCTTCCAGACGTTGTCTTTCAATTTTTCTTCTGGTGTTAACCATTGAAGGGATGATTGAAAACTCAAGACTTGGATTTTCAGTTTCTTTGATGATTTCAAAAGTATCCATTAACTCTTCAAGTCCATCGATAGAGTAATCCTGAGCTTGTGTCGGGATAAGGATAAGGTGAGAAGCAACTAATGACATGATTAATTCATCACCCAACATTGGGGGAGTATCAATCACAACATAATCAAACTGATCTTCAATTTCTCTCAGACGAATTTTCATCAGTCTTTCTTTTCTACCAGCATTCTTTCTCACTTCAGATTCAGAAAGAATAAGAAGTTTAGCAAGATTGGCCATGTGACGAGAACTGGCAATGATTTTGATATTCTTATAAAAATCATAATCACCACTTGCTTCAGTGATAATTTCGTCAGCTTTGACATCACCAATGAGCCACTCAGGAATAAGTGTGCGTTGAATATTTACACCTAAGGTAGAGCTTAAATTTGCTTGAGAATCTAAATCAATAGCAAGAACACGATGTCCCTGATTGGCCAAGTGACAGACAAGCTGAAAACATTGCATCGTTTTTCCGACGCCGCCCTTGTTATTTCCGATAGTGATAATTTTCATAACCTATTCTCCTAAAAAAGAGTCCGTGGTCTCGTAAGTGGTCCTTCAAATGGTCCTATTAATAAAAGTCTAGGGAAGTGGGAACACTTCGTCAAAGGGCCAAGTGAATAAAATTAAATCCTTTACGCGTAGCAAGATTGTGCTTTTTTTATGACCGTGTGCGACGCGCAACTTGCTCCTTTTATCCCATCATTGTAATGTGAGGAAAAAATTTTTAAAGGCTCATCCATGCTAGATATTTATGACGAATTAAATTCAAAAGACCATTTACCAGAAATCCCAGAATCAGAACTTTCTGATGAGCAAGTTCTCGTTGAACTTAAGGCCATCAAAGAGAGAATGGGACAAAAAGTAGTCGTATTAGGACACCATTATCAACAAGACGACGTTATCAGCTTCGCTGATATTAAAGGTGACTCCCTGGAACTCGCCCGAAAGGCTTCCGAAATTAAAGACGCCGAATACATCATGTTCTGTGGTGTTCATTTCATGGCCGAAACCGCCGACATGTTAAGTTCGGAAAAACAACAAGTAATTCTCCCGGACCTTCGCGCAGGATGTTCCATGGCAGACATGGCCAATCGCCGGGAGATTGATGTTGCCTGGAAATATATAACTGAATGTACTTCCGATAAAATTGTCCCTATCACTTACATCAACTGCTCTGCGGCCCTAAAAAGTTTTGTGGGAGAACATAACGGTTCTATCTGCACTTCTTCAAATGCTGAGAAAGTCATTACCTGGGGTTTAAACCAAGGGGAAAAACTTCTCTTTTTTCCTGACCAGCACCTGGGACGAAACACCTGTCATAAATTGGGGATAAAACTCGAAGAGATGGTGGTCTACGATCCCCATAAACGCTTTGGCGGCCTGACAGCTGAACAGATTCAAAAAGCAAAAGTTATTCTTTGGTATGGATTCTGCTCCGTGCACCAGGGATTTAATAAAGATCATATCAAGGCATGGAGAGAACAAGATCCAGAGCGGATCTTAATTGTCCATCCAGAGTGCAGCTTCGAAGTGGTTCAGGGATCGGATCTTGCCGGTTCAACTTCATTTATCATTAATAAAATTAAAGAGGCTAAACCAGGAACAAAATTTGCTGTTGGTACAGAAATTAATCTTGTGAATCGTCTGGCCGCGGAGTATCCGCACTTAGATATCACTTCACTCTCTCCCTATCAGTGTCTATGTACAACCATGTATCGGGTAAGACCTCGTTGGTTACTTGAAAGCTTCCGTTCAATTGAACGAAATAAACCGATTAACGTCATCAAAGTTGATGAAGTAACTAAGAAGTTTGCTCTCAAGGCCCTGGATCAAATGCTCTCAATCTCTTAAGGAATTTATGATTTACGCTGACTATAATGGCTCCTCTCCCCTCTTAACTCCAGTTAGGGAGTATTTAAAGAAACGACTCGATACTGATCTCTATGCCAATCCAAATGCTATTCA
>DISW01000008.1 GCA_002422605.1 Bacteriovoracaceae bacterium UBA6200
ACGAACTTCGTTTGTTGTTAGATCCAAAATCAAAATATGTTGAAAACGCTCACGCAGCTGCGAACCGAGTTTTCGATAGAATCATCAACAAAGCTTTCTTTGAACCAGCTAAAACTGGAGTCGAAGCTAAAGTAACAACTAACTTCGATACAAAGAATGTTATTCCGGTTGATGCTGATGGATCAGGTGCGCTAGGTCTGACAGTCGGAAAACTTAAACTTGTTCAAGCTGCAATGATCGCTCAAGGTATCGACCTGGAAGTTGAACGTCCAGTAGTCGGTATCACTTCTTTTGAGCATGCGAATCTATTGAATGAAATGCAGATCATCTCAAGTGACTACTCTTCAAAGGCAGTTCTTGAAGACGGTCGTATTCGTTCATTCCTTGGAATGGACTTCGAGTATTACGAAAATGCCCAGGTAGATGAAAACGGCTATCGTCGTATTCCTGTTTGGGTGAAGTCCGGAATGTACCTGGGAATCTGGGAAGACATGAAAACTAAAATCTCTCAGCGAGATGACTTGCAGGGTATCCCTTGGCAAGCATACGTTTACCTCACAGCAGGGGCAACTCGTCTGGATGAGAAGAAAGTCTTCGAGATCAAAACAGCAGACGAGATCTAAGGTAAACGTTTTTTAACCAAGGAGATTTTTATGGCACTCGTAATAGGAAAATCAAAACATATCACAGACCGAGATAATAATGTCCTCTCTGGTGCTAGTCGCCAGGGTGGTCTTGTTAGAAACGGAGCTGGAGCTTGCGAAGTCGCTACTGGTGACTCAGCAGATTCACGCTTTCTTCTTCTGACAGTTCCTTCCAATGCTCGAATCATTTCACTTTTACTCTCATCTGATGGGATTGCAGGAGTAACTGGTGATGTTGGATTGTATGAAGCTACTCAGGATGGAGCGAAAGAAGTTGATCGCACATTTTTCGCAGCTGCCTTTGCTATGACAGGGGCGCTTGATCGAGAAGATGTGACTTATGCTGGTGGAACTAATGACATCGCAAACAGCGAGAAGATGATCTGGGAAGCTTTGGGGCTTGAGAAAGATCCTCAAAAATTCTACGACATTGCGGTAACTCTCACTGGAGCTTCCGGTGGTGACGGAACCATAGCTGGTCAAGTCAATTTTGTGATCTAACCAGGAGGGGCTTCGGCCCCTTTTTTCTTTGAGAGGTAGTTATGGCTTCAGAAGTTAATGTTTGTAATAGGGCGCTTCAGAAACTAGGTGCTAAAAGAATAACTTCTCTCAATGAAGATTCACCAAATGCTAGAGCTTGCAAAACTGCTTATGAAGCTATCAGAGATGCAGAGCTTAGATCCCATAACTGGTCATTCGCTAAGAAGAGAGCGGTCCTTCCTGAGAACGTTTTAGGACCAGCTTATGGACGCTATCATGCTTATACTCTTCCAGCGGATTATCTTGCTTTAAGAGATCCAGATCCGGAAGAAAACTACGCTGAATTGAATCGACACATTGAAGGGAATCACCTTCTAACCTGGGAACCAGGAAATGTTCATATTAACTACACAGCTCGAATTACAGATCCAAATTTAATGGACCCTATTTTCAGAGAAGCCTTAGCTACAAAACTAGCGATGGAACTTTGTGAAGAGATAACTCAGTCAAACACAAAGAAAGAAGGGTTAAGAGCTGATTACCGAGAGATCATCAGAGAAGCCAGGAAAGCAAACGCTATCGAGAAGATGGCAGCATTTCCTCCTGAAGATACTTGGATAACAGGGAGAAGATAATGCCTAAAGTTTCCCCTCTCCAAAGTAATTTTTTAGGCGGTGAAATAAGCCCACTTCTTTTCGGTAGGGTGGATATTGAAAGATACGCTCAGTCACTAGCTGTCTGTAAGAATTATATTCCAATGCTCCAGGGTGGGTTAATTAGAAGAACAGGATCTTATTATGTAGCTCCAGCAAAAGAATTTGAAGAGATGTACTATCCTGGTCCTTCAGTTCGTTTGATCCCTTTTAAATTCAATACAGAGCAAGCATATATCATCGAAGTCGGCATGGGATACATGCGTTTTTATCGTGATAATTTCCAGATCCAAACTCTTCAGGAAGTAATAACCGGAGATGTAGAAACTGGAATGAACAGTGAAATGAAAATGCTTCCTTATGAAATCGAAGCTCCTTATGCTCCTCATGAATTATGGGAGATCAAAACTACACAATCAGCTGATGTGCTATATTTATTTCATCCAAGTCATGCTCCAAGAAAACTATCAAGACTAGCTCATACAGAATGGAAACTAGAAGAAATTAATTTTCTTGATGGTCCATATATAAAGCAAAATGAAGGCGCTGCTACTCTTGCTCCAAGTGCAGTTTCAGGAAATGGAATTACTATCACGGCTTCAGTCGCTACCTTTAAATCATCTGATGTCGGTCGTCTTGTTAGAATGCGACATTCTGCTACCTGGGGCTGGGCAAAGATTACTCAATATGTAAGTCCTACTTCTGTAAAGGCAGATGTGAAGAGTAATTTTGGAGCAACTACAGCGGTAACAATATGGCGTTTAGGTCTTTGGTATTCGGGTAACTATCCAGCTACAGGAACATTTCATGAAGATCGGCTTTGGTTAGCTGGTACGAAAAATGCTCCTCAAAGAATCGATGCCAGCAGATCCAGCGACTACGAAAATTTTCAGCCAACCACTTATGATAATGGCGGTCTTACCCAGGATGACATGGCAATCTCTATCACGTTGAATGCTGAAGATGTGAACACCATTCGATGGATGACTTCAGATGAGAAAGGTCTTCAAGTAGGAACTTTCGGAAATGAATTTATGGTGAAACCAGCGTCCAATGGCGCTCCATTATCAGCTACAAATATTTCTGCAAAACCAACATCAGCTCATGGAAGTGCTAATGTCCAACCAGTGAGAGCAGGAAAGGCTTCTATCTTTGTTCAGACAGCCGGAAGAAAGTTGAGGGATCTTCAGTATTTCTATGAGGTGGACGGTTATCGAGCGTCAGACCTCACTCTACTTTCGGAGCATATAACGTCGGGTGGAATCATTCAGATGGCCTACCAGAAAGAACCACAGCAGATTGTCTGGTGTGTGAGAGGGGATGGCGCTCTAATCGGAATGACCTTCGAGAAAGAAGGAAATGATAATGTACAGATCGGGTGGCATCGACATGAACTCGGCGGTTACGGAGATCCTTCTAAGGGTTTTGCAAAAGTTGAAAGTGTTGCGGTAATTCCATCTCCAGATGGAAGTCGTGATGAAGTTTGGATAGTCGTCAAACGGTGGATCAATGGCAAAATCGTTCGCTATATTGAATATATTAATAAGCCTTTTGAGGATAAAGATCATCAGAGAGATGCTTTCTTTATTGATAGTGGCCTTACTTATGACGTACCTATTGAGCTTGAGGGAATAGATCTTTCTGTAACCCCTGTTCATGTCGCCACAGTAGGCGCTCACAATCTTCAAGACGGAGACAAGATCCGATTCTTTGATATGGTCGGAGCGAATGAGCTGGATGGCAAAACTTATGTGGTCACTCCAGATCCTCAATGGGATTACGTTTTAACTCTAAGAGATGAAGCAGGAAATCCAGTATCGGGTGAAGGCATAACTCCTTATGTTTCAGGCGGTGCGATTAGAAAGCTTGTCACAAATATAGCAGGACTTGAACACCTGGAAGGTGAGACAGTTTCAATTCTTGCCGATGGTGCAGTAGTTCCTAATCAAAAAGTAGTGAATGGGTCTATTGTACTCCCACTTCCTTCAACCGTTGCTCATATAGGTCTAGGCTATCAGAGTGATGCAAAAATGCTTCGCCTGGAAGCTGGAGCTGCTGATGGAACAGCTTTGGGTAAAACTCGAAGAATCCATGCGGTTTCGTTCTTACTTCATAGATCCTTGGGGTTAAAGATCGGTACTTCTTTTGATGATCTACATGATCTTAATTTCCGATTCGGTAGCGATCCTTTATCAAGTCCTCCAAAATTATTTTCTGGGATCTACTACGACACAATCACAGCTAACTACGATACTGAAAATCAGATCTGCTGGAGGCAGGATCAACCACTACCTAGCACCATCCTGGCAGTAGCTCCACAGATGGTCACTCAGGATAGAGGATAGGAGGAAGCATGGCCCCTTTAGCAATCATAGCAGCAGCCGGAGCGGTAATGGGAGCGGTAGGAAGCCTACAACAAGGAAGAGCTGCGAGAGCTGCTGGTGAATACAATCATAACCTTCTCAAAATGCAAGCCAGAATGATTCGAGATAAAGCAAAGCAGGATGAGCAGCAGCTTATCATAGGAGCAAGAAAGCAAGTGGGATCAATGAAGGCGGCTTATGCTGCCAGCGGTGTAACAATGGAAGGTTCACCGATGGATGTTTTTGAAGAAAGTTTAAGAATGGCGAATATGGATGCCCTGACAATTAGACACCAGGGAGAGATGAACGCCAGAATGAGAGAGTATGAAGCGAAGATGGCAAGATTCGGAGGAAATCAAGCGCAGAATGCAAGCTACTTCTCAGCAGCTTCACAGCTTGGATCAGCAGCGATGTCATACAACCAGCTCTCTTCTTTAAACGCTATTAAGAGCAATACAAGTAATGTTCCAGCTAATGCGCCAAGGACCACTTACAACTATACCCCTGGCCAAAGCCAATATAGCAATTACGTCTAAAAGGATTTTGTATGCCAGCGATAAGAGAATATCAAAGACAGACTTCAGGAATCGCACCAGTAGCAGTTCAGAAGATCCAGGGAAGTGATATTTCCCAGATGGGCGCAGCAATGCAGACGGTTGGGAACGTGGTTCAGCAGGGCGCTCAATACCTGGGAAAACTTGAATTTCAAAAACAAGAATTTGAAGCTGAGAAGTTAGCTCTTCAGGAAAATCATGACCTGGAAGTTTTTCTGGAAGAAGAAAAAAGAAAGGCCCCTCCAGGTGGAACAGGCTTCGCTGAAAACATCAACGTCAAATTAGAAGAAAGAAGGCAGAAACTTTTAGAGAATGCACCTTCTGAATTTATGAGACAGAAGCTTGATGTTTCTTATGCAAGACTTCACATGAAAGCGTTTAGCACCGCTACTGAATGGGAAGCAAAAGCTGGAGCTGAAAAGCAAAAAACAGATCTGATGCAAGTCTTTGATCTGAACAGAAATACAGTAAGAGCTAATCCAACAAAAGCAGCTGAACTTGCGGAAGCCACCAGGAACTTAATCAGCAAAGCTCCAGGCTTTGATGAAACACTTAAACAGAAATGGATGCAGCAAGAAACCCAGGCGCTTTTTGATACAGCGATGGAAGCTGAAGTCACTCGTCTTGAAACAGACAAAGGGGTGACTTCTGGAAAGGTTAAGAATTACCTGGCAGGATTCGCTTCTGAAGAAAGCCCTTGGATGACTAACGCTTCGGCTGAAGCATTCGCTCGAAATCATACAAGACTTCAAAGATTAAATGAAACACTAGCAACAAAAGAACAGCATTACGTGGATCAAAACTTCAAAGAAGAAATTGATCAGATAGCAGCGACCGGACACGACAAGGGAGCTTATACCGAGTCATGGATCAGAGCTAATATCGCAGATCCTCTTAAAGCAGAATCAATGGTCAAACAGCAAGCTATCGCACGTAACGCCGGAAGAGGAATGGCATTTGTTAAAGATGCTCCTCTTCCAGCAGTTAAAGCAAAACTTAAAGAGCTAGAAGCTCAAAGAATAAACACTAATGACTTCCATCTAGTTGAAGCTGAATACACAGCTATAAAGCAATCAATGGAAAGAAGAAACCAGGAATTTGCAAACGACCAGGTTGGATATGTAAAAAAAGTTTCTGATGTCGTGAAGTCAAACTACTCCATGATGAATGAAGTTTTAGCGGATAAGAACCTGGACATGGGAACCAAACAAGAAGCGGTATCCAGATATTACGAAACATTAAAAACTGAGCAGCAAAAACTTTATCCAGGTATTACTCCTACTCTTTTAGACAAGGAACAAGTTGGTCAAATTAAGATGCAGCTTGAAAGAGTTTCTAAAGATGAGAAGGGAGCGGTCGAAGCCCTGGAAGTTCTTCAGACTCAGATGCAGCTTGCTGGTAATAACTGGCCAATTGTTGCCAGGGATCTTCGAGCTGGTAAAGCTTTAACCGATTCTCAATATATCGCTGCGACTATGGCGTATAAACCTGAATACCGTTATGTAGCGGAAGATCTTATGAGAGCTTCCACTATTAAGATCCAAGACAAGGATCTTCCTAAAGGTGCAGCAAAACAAATTCAGACAGCGGTTGACCAGGCACTTGCTCCTCTAAAACCTACGCTTGATTCATTGGCCGATGGTCCTGAGATCCTGATGGCGTATAAGAATGGAATCACAGAGGCAGTAAAATTTAAAGCTGCCACAGGCGCTAATGTGGACATCTCTGCACTTGCTACTGATTACGCAAATAAAACAGTTCTTGAATCATATCATTTCGAGAAGACGTATCGGATTCCGAAAAACCAAAACATCCAGGCAATTAAATCTAACGCAAATTCCATTTTAAAAAGCTTAGATACTCTGCCAATTAAAGTTCCAGAATTTATGCCTGGTGCTGATGGATGGTCCCCACGACCTGAAGACAGTGAGAAGTTATATCGGGATAGTCTTAGAAGACATGGAAGACTTGTAAACCGTGGCGACGATAGAGGCTTACGTTTGATCGATGAGCATGGAAGACAAGTGCTAGATGTGAGGGGTGAGCCTCTAAGCTGGGATTGGTCTGAACTTCAGAACGTTGCCATAACTGAAGCTGAGAGAGCTGAAAGAATTAAACGTGAAGCCCTGGCAAATAATCAAAGATTCATCCAGGCGGTGATTCCATGATTATCGGAGTAGAATCTCATAGCAAACCAGGAATACTTAATGAGTACAGCACAGGAACAGGCAGCGTCTTTGATGCTGCTTTTGAAGGTGCTTTTGCTGATAACCCAGCTACAAAACTTTATGAGTATTATCAAAAAGAAACTGCTGGTGGTGAGAGATTATCAAAGGCAGAAATCGAAGAGAGAGTAAAAAGTGAAGGTCTTTCCATCGGTGATATTCCTGAAGAGGGAATGAACTCTGAAGCGGTGGATCTTCTGGTAGAAAGACAATACGACAGAAGGCTTCGATCAGAAGTTATCAATAGAGCTGGTGGTGGTTTCGTAAACGGAGCTGCTGAATTTGCTGGTGGTTTAGCTGGTAGCTTATTTGATCCTATCAACATCGCTACTTCATTTATTCCGGTAGTAGGTCAAGCTCGTTACGCTTCAATGTTAGCGAAGGCCGGAAGTCCATTGGCCAGAGCTGGAGTGAGAATGGGAGTCGGAGCTGCTGAAGGTTTTGTGGGGTCTGCAATGATGGAACCTATCAACTATGGCTTATCCCAGGAACTTGGTGATGACTATACTTCGATGGATTCCCTCATGAACCTGGCATTCGGTACAGTTATGGGCGGTGGTCTTCACATGGGAGTAGGAGCTATCTCGGATAGATTCTTAAATCCAACTAAGCCGATTGAACCACAGGGAACAGTCGCAAAACAAGTGAATGCTTTAGATCCGGAAATGAGAATGGATTATAATCAAGCTGCCATTGCTCAAGCTTTCGATGATAAGCCCATCAACGTTGAACCTATCAGAGCAATTCATGATCTTCAAATTCATGCACAGATCAGAGAGCTTGATGTTGAAATTAAAAATTTAACGGATCAAGGGTTGGTTGATGATGCCAGTTTTCTCATGCAGAAAAAAGCGGATCTACTAGATACCATCAAAGAAGAGATCCCTGGTCCGGTTGCTTCACCAGATGTCCCTGGTGCTGCATTAGTTGATGAGCCACAAGTTCAGGCAAGATTCAGAGATGAACCAGATCCGGTCGAAGTTCAAAGACAAGTGCAGGATGAAGTTTCAAAACTTCCAAATTCACGTTTTATCAATGATGAAATCATAGCGAAACATGAAGCAGAATTTCAAAACGCTCCAAAAGATATTCGGATAGAGGAAGCAACAAAAGAGCTGGACGTTCATGTTGCAAGTCTAAAAGAGTTTGCAGACAAAAAAGGCTTAGATGTGAATGAACTTCTAAAAGAAGCTGATGAAGGTCTTGCTGCTGCTGATGAATACTCGAATGTTGTTAGAGCGTTTGCAGATTGCGCTACAAGGAAAGGTTAATCATGGCTTATGAACATTGCTTACTTGAAGTTAAGAACATTGCCGGAAGGGAGCTTACACCTGATGAGCAAGCCCAGGTAACTTCCACAGTAGAAAGAATTATTAAGAACGTGGACAAAGAAGGCTTAACAGAAGAATTAAGCGAAGCCGTAAGAAAAGCGGTGGATGATTGGGCGGTTGATTTAAAAGCTGCTGCTGTTATTGAAAAAAGAAATGCAGTTCTTAATGTAAGAAAGAAACTTGATGCTTATGAATATATCACTAATGTTTTTAAAGATGATCCAGGCGAAGGCGTAAAAGCTCTGCTGGGTGATAGCCTGGTTGATAGACAAGGTTCAAAGAATGGTGTTGCCCACCATGTAACATCATTACAGCATGAGTATCTAGGAGGATTAATAGGGACGCTTTCTAAAGAAGGTGTTTACGAGATTGCAAGCAATGGAAAGTTTGACGACCAGATTTTTCGTGCCATGTATGAACTCAACATGGATGCTCCTAATCCTGACATTCTTAAAAAGTTTCCGAAAGAAGTTATTAAGGTCGCTGAGGTATTTAATAAGTACAGCGAGATGGCACGAAACAATGCAAACAAGAGCGGAGCTTGGATTAAAAAGCTTCCTGGTTATGTTGTTAAAAGAAGTCATGACATGCTGAAAATTGCAAAGGCAGCTGGTGATCATATTCCTCTGAATGATAAAAGACATTCTGATGCCTGGACCGATTGGGTAGAAAAGAACCTGGATTGGAACAAGTCAATGGTTGATGTTCCGGAATCTGAAAGAAGAAAAATTCTTGAAAGTATGTTTCAGCAATTCTCTAACGGATACCATTTAAAATTCGGTGAAGGTGGAACAGCTGGATTCAAAGGGGCTTTCAACATCGGTAAAAAACTTTCCAAAGAAAGAGTGCTGCAATTTAAAACTCCAGAACTTGAATATGAATATCATAAACGTTTTGGTCAAGGTGATACCCTTCTTGAAAACATGGGATCTGCTATGACCAGGATGGCGCAGGATACAGCTATCATGACAAAGCTTGGTCCGAATGCCAGAGCTAACCTGGATGAAGCCATAGATCTAGCAATGAAAAAATATGATTCGGAAGGACGAGGTGAGCTGGCAAGTAAACTTAAAAAAGATTACGACAGCACAATGAGTACCTTATGGCCGAACATCACAGGAGAAACTTCTATTCCTGGTAATGAAGTTTGGGCGCAAAGATCAAGATCGATGCGGAATTGGATGATGGCTTCGGATCTTGCTGCTGCTACTCTTTCAGGTTTAACTGATATTCCTTTTGCTGCTTCTGTTATGAGATACACCGGAGATAGAACATCCGGATCTTTTTTCAATGGAATGGTCGATACCGTCAAAGGGATGGTTAGCAGCATAGGAAGAAGTGTAGATCCAAATGATCTAAGTATATATTCTGAAGCTGGAATTTTAACTGATGTCCTCTCTGAGGCATTAGGTAAATTTACTTCAGACGTACCAGGGCAAACTTCTAAGATGGTCCAAATGGTGATGAAGTTTAATGGAATGAATGCTTGGCAGGATTCTATTCGTCAAACTTCTGTTATTGCCACAGCTAACCGTCACGCTCTTCATGCTCAAGTTCCATTCGATAAGCTTCCAGAAGGAATGCAATCTATCATGAGACAGTTTGATATTTCTCCAGCGGAATGGGATCTATACCGGAATACACAGATCCGTACAGATACAAAGGGAAATCAGCTACTCACTCCAGAGAACATCAGAGATGCAGACAAAGAGATGTTTGATTCTCTTCCGGAAGTCAGGGAAAGAATTAATCAGATCAAACAGAAAGAAGCGAATCTCATCAAAGCTCAAGAGTTATCTGATGCCAAGGATGATGAATTTCTTTTCAAAAGAATTGATAAGGTAGTCCAGGCAAAAGAGAAGGCCATAAAAAATCTTGATGACTTCCAAGTGGATCGGATCGCAAAAACTTCTTCAGAGAAAGATTGGTTAAATCTTCAAAAAGAAAAAGTAAAAGCACGAATTGAAATCGCTGAAGTAGAAGCTGATATTGCAGCTTATTTAAAAACTGAAAAGCTTAGAGATAAGCAAGCACGTTTCTTTGATGAGGTAGCTGGTAAAGCATACAAAGAAGGGAAGCGAGATGCGAAACGTTTTACTCCTGAAGGTTTCAATGTTTCAGAAGATACAACTATTTTGGATCAGTCTGCTAAAAGAACGGATCGCTATTCGAGAGAAAGAGGTGGTCTAGGTGAGAACCTGGGATACAGAAAAGGTAGAGCGGAAGCCAAGATAGAAGCCCTGGAAGCTAGGATCAAACAAGCTGAGAAGGGTTTAGATAAAGACCTCGATGCCAGAGTTAAAACTACTCATGAAAAGTTAAAATCTATTGATGAAGAGTTTGATGGTTACTTTAAGAAGATGAATGAAAAGCTCGAAGCCAGAGCTGCGAGAGTAAAAGAATACCAGGATAAAATCGGGATCTACATTGACCATGCCAGAGAAGGCGCACGAACAAAATTGAAGAACAACATGAGAACAATGTTTTCTCAAATTGCTTCTATGGCGACATCAGAACCTTCAGTAGTTGAAAGATCCATCATGAATCAAGGAACCAGACCTGGAACATGGATGGGTGAAGCTGCTCGACATTTCTGGATGTATAAGTCCTTCACAACTTCAGTCATGAGAAAGCACATAGGACGAGAGCTTATTGGATATGGTGCTGAAAGATTACCAGCTCATCAAGCTTTAGGAAAAATGCTTACAAGTGGAAATATGAAAGGCGGCTTTGGTGGAATGGTGAACATGATCGCATTCGGTACTTTGGCCGGATACGGATCTATGGCGCTCAAGGATCTTTATAAAGGTCGTGAGCCTAGAGTGCCTACTGATGCAAAGTCATTCGCTAAGATTTTTGCTGCATCGGTAGCTCAATCCGGATCTTTTGGGATCTATGGTGACTTCTTATTCGGAGAAGCAAAAGACCGTTATGGGCAAGATGCAATGTCCACCCTTATGGGGCCTACATATCGACGAGGTGCTGAGATCTTGGATCTGTTTGGCAAAGCCAAGCTGAAAGCCGAAGGCGCTATTTTCGACGAAGGAGGCGACAATGTGGACCTGGGATCAAATGCTCTGAGATTAGCAATTAACAATACACCTGGACATAACCTCTTCTACACCAAATGGGCGCTTGATTACGCTTTGATATATCGGTTTCAAGAAATGATGAATCCTGGTTACTTAAGCAGAATGGAACAGAATTTAAAGAACTCAAAACAACAGGAATTTTTAGTTCCTCCATCGACAGTAGTTCCTTATGGTGGTGGTTTATAGCGGCGCTACAGTTAGAATTTAGCGCCGCTTTATGGTCATTCGGATCTTGCGATGGGATAATTTTTCGACTAGGGGAGCGGCGTTATGACAATCTTCTCAGACACAAATAGACGGGCATATACAGGAAACGGAGTCACTCGCTCTTTTCCTTTTCCATATTACTTCCTTTCACCTTCCGATCTTGTGGTGATTGCAAAGTCAGTCACTACAGGGTTGGAAACAAAACTTACCCTGGATACGGATTACTCGATCCTGGGTGAAGGTCAACCAGGTGGTGGATCTATCGAGATGCTTGGTGAATTTCCACCAGCAGGAGATATAGAGATAGTTATCTATCGAGATCCTGAAAGAATCCAAGATCTGGATCTGGTGAATAACGATGCTATGCCAGCCGAAGAGCTGGAAAAACGTTTTGATAAATCCGCAATGTGGGCAATCAGAGATAAAGAAAGAATCGATAGATCAGTGAAGCTATCGGAAGGCTTCTCTGGTGTATTCGATCCTACCCTTCCAGCTTCACTTCCCCCTAACACGACCGTCTTGGTAAATGAGGCTGGAACGGGTTTTACTACTGGACCTAAAGCAAATGAAATAAGTTCAGCTAGAACTCATGCTGAGAATGCAGCTGCATCTGAAGCATCAGCGAATACAGCAGCCGGACAAGCTCAGACATCAGCTTACCAGGCAAGCCAAGCAATGAACCTGGCAGTAGAAGCCCAGGAAGGATCTTATACAAATGCTCTTTCTGCGCTTGAAAGTGCTGAGAGAGCGGAGGCTTCTGAACAAATCCTGGGAACTGCTGCTGGTGATGTAACAGCAATCAAAGACCAGGCGGAAGCTGCCAGTACAACATCAGTAAATGCAGCAGCCGCTTCTGAACTTGCCAAGGATGAAAGTGTATCTGCTAAAAATGAAGCCGTAGCAGCAAGGGACCAGGCTTCCGGAAGTGCCACAGCCGCCGCTGGAGCTGCGACATCAGCGCAAACAGCATTAGATCAAACAGCTGCCAATGTAACAGCTTCCACCACAGCAAGAACCGGAGCTGAGACAGCGAGAGCTGGTGCTGAAACTGCCAGAGATGCAGCTGCTACGAGTGCAACGGCAAGTGAAACAAGTAGGGTGGCTTCTGAAGCTGCGAGGGATACGGCTCTTCAAGCAGCGGAAGACGCTGGCAATATAGGAAACCAATTATCTACCTTTGCTAACGATGCCTCCATAGCGAGAGATGAGGCAGTAACAGCCAGAGATGAATCAATAGCTGCCAGAGATGCAGCCGCTACAAGTGCATCTACAGCAAGTGGAGCGGTGGATGAAGTAACAACAATCAGAACGGATGTTTTGAATGGTGCGGATACTGCATTAAGCGCCGCCGCTGCATCAGCTTTGGCAAGAGATGAAAGTCAGACAGCTAGAGATGAATCAGTAGTGGCCAGGGATCAAGCGACCGGATCAGCAGCAGCAGCTTCTACAGCTAGAGATGAATCGGTAACTGCCAGAGATGCAGCAGCCGGATCTGCCACAGCATCAGAAGCTTCCAGAGTAGCATCTGAGACAGCAAGAACTGGATCTGAAGCTGCCAGGGACGAAGCTGCTACAAGTGCGACAGCAGCAGCCGGATCTGCGACAGCAGCGGATACAGCTCGTATTGCAGCGGAAACTGCCAGGGATGAAGCGGTAGCAGCCGGAGGCGGCGGTGGTGGAACTACAGGACCGGACATTGTTCAGCATTCAGTAAGTTTTGTTCCTGCTACCTATGAAGATGTGATCATGCCTGAACCTGGTACAGTGGCGATTCAATATCTGGATGGTCAGCTAATGCAATTCAATGAGCATGGTTCAGCATGGCCTTTTCTTTTGGATAAAGGTTCTGAGAACGCTCATCCTTTTGAAGCTGCTTACAAAGAATCAAAATATGTTAAAGGTCCGATAGACCAGTACGCTACAGTTCAATGGCATGGGAACATGACCGGAAAAATTACGAACCCACCAGCAGCTTTGAACGTACCAACGGCAGTTAGATTTTCACCCGATGGAAAATACCTGGTGGTAGGAAATGGAACAACTGCACCTTTCCTCGATTTCTACCTGGTGAATCAGCAGACCAATACCTTAACCAAACTCACAGCTCCAGCTACTCCAGGTGGTGCTGTTAGATGTATGTGTTGGGATACTTTCGGAGATTATCTTTTTGTTGGTACAGCAGTAGCTCCTTTCATAAGAATCTACACTCTCAATAGGTCGAACAATACCCTCGCACTTGACCCTTATTTCTGGGGAACAAACCCAGGAAGTGCGGTGAACTCAATAGAGATATTTAACATCTCAGGGAAGATGGTAGTCGGAACAGAAGGCTCACCATTCATTCACGTTTATAACCTGGATCTTGGGTATCAGATGATTGAAAAAGGTTCTAACCCAGCTAGTCTTCCACAGGGAGCGGTTAAAGGGGTGGCAGTATCTTCTAACACTTATCCGATCAATGAATGGCCGAGTGTTAATTACATAGCTTGTGCGATGGCAGTATCACCTTTTGTTGCTTTCTATAAAATAATAGATGACTGGCCACCAGGATTAGAAAGACTTCCTAACCCAGCAGCACTTCCTCCTGGTGCGCTTACAAGTGCAGCGTGGTCAAGATACGACAACGACCACCGAATTGCGTTTGGTTGCAGCGTAGCTCCTTTCATTGTGAACTATGACTTTACTGCACCAACTATAGACCCTGATACATACGCATTTACTGAAGCAATATTTACTAAGGTTGCAGACCCATCAACTTACAATCGATCAGCTACAGCGATTAAAAATGTAAGGTTCTCCCTGGATGGAAGAACATTAGCAGCGGCTTCAGGAAATAATATGCCCGAAATATGGACAAGCGTTAGACGAGGGAACACAGGCTCACTTCAAGGTTGGGGGTTAGTGGCATCTGCTGGAGCTGGAGTGGCGGTGGATTTTAATAAGAATCATAAATACCTGGCATTCGTTCACGCAGGAACTCCATTCGTAGGTGTTCACAAAAATGAGATGGCCCCTCCAATTTACCAGGTGCTTGGGATAACGGAGTAATAATGGCACAAGAAATTTTAAAAGAGTTATTAACTGGAAGCGGCCCGATAGTAGTTTTGCTATTCGGGTTTCTTCTCGTTTATTTCATTTACGACATCATCAAGAAAGTAAGCAGAACAGAAGGTATCGAGTCGATGATGATTGAACGAATTGAGAAGGTGGCGCTCAACTGCCATGACACTAGAAACATTCTTCAGGCTGAAATTATCAGAAGAGAAAATAATACTAAATGCCTGGAGAAGCTACAGGATGAAATTAAAGAATTGAACAACAGACTTTTATCTATCGATACCGTGAATAAATATAAACGCCATGAACGTGCAGCACACCAAAAAAATGGTGGGCATTAACAAGGAGGATTTTATGGAAAATCAGGAAAACAAGAAAGCAGACTCTTCACGCCAGGAAGTACAAGAACCTCAGAAGCCAAAGGCAACTGATGGATCTAAGACAATGCCAGTAACATCTGGTGTTCAGAAGCAATCAGTAGGTGGTGGTATTAAACCAAAAACAGTATCAGAGATCCAGAAGCAAGATGCAGCTGGTCCGGTAGCTTTTGATTTTGGTTTTGAAAATGGAATGGCAAAGGTAACACTAACTCACAACGGAACACAAGGCGGTGTCGCTGTAACTGGTTATGTGCATACTGATAACCTTCTCGACAAACTAGAGCAAGCAATCCCTGGTGATTGGGATAAAGCACCTATCGCAGCTCTTAAGATGCTTGTAAGAAATTACACAGCTGAACAAGCTCGTCAGGAAGATGAGAAGAAAAAAGAAGAGCAGAAAAAAGAAAATGAAAAGAAGCAAGAAGAGGAAGCCAAGACTTCGCACCTAGCTTCTGATCATGTTGTGCAACCAGAAGAATCTCGTCAGGATAATTTAGATGCGAGAATTGAGGCACGTAAAGCGGAACTCAAAGCTCAACACGAAGAACAAAACCAGGAATCTAAATAAGGTTCCTACAACCAGGGAGGGAGTTAATGTTGAATATACTTGCTAGTGGTGTTGTAAGGAAGTACGCAACAAAGGCTCTCTACCTGGTTGCTCCTAAAGTTCTTGAATATGGCTGGAATAAGTTTCAAGCCTGGAACACTTTACGGAAGCTCAAAAAAGCTAACCGTGAGAAAGGGGAGGCTTATGTTAATGCGCCATCTGATTCTGCTCATGACTCTTTTAGGGATCTTCCTTAGCCGTGGCTGTGGAAGCTTTTCAACTTCTCTGCATGGTGGCCATGTCGAGAAGTTTGAACAATGCGCTCCTACTTTTGTTTATACTGATGATTCCAAAAAGTTCATCGATGCAGAAAAATCTTATTGTTCTACCAGATCTTACGGCTTCTCACTAGAACACGTTGGACCTGTGGCCGGAACAAGTTCTAAAAAACATATCTCTTATTGTGATAGGTGCGTTGGTTTTAAAAACTATACGGACCTAATTAACTTCTTTGAAGAATCCAGAAAGGAGTTAAGACAGCATCACCAGGAGGAGGTGGCAAAGTGAAAAAGAATCAAAAGAAAAAAGAATCCACCCTGGAAGAATTAAAACAAAAGTACATCCTGGCAAAGGAGAAAAGTGCTGAGAAGAAAATGCTTCTTGGCTTAATCAGATTAAAAGAACCAGGCTTCAAAGGATAGCAAATGGGAAAGATAATCATAGAAAAACTCAAAGCCTTGTTCCACAAAGAAGGGGTGAATCCAGCAGATTGGGAGAATGTTCATCCGAATTTAATCCCGATAGCTGAGTTTGTTTATTCTCACTGTGAAACTTACAGTCTTCCTATGACTATCACTTCTCTCTTTCGTCGTAAGATCCCAGGCGTTTCCAAGTCTGATTCACATGGAAGCGTTGGGATCTTTACCAATGAACGAGGCGAAAAGATTCCTTACAAAGGCAGGGCCTTTGATATGTCCATAAAAGGATGGTCCTTACAGGACGTTCATTTTTTACGTGACCGAGTGAATGCTATTTTCAACGTGGGAGCTTTAAGTATTCGGGATGGTCATGAGAGGGAAGCGGTCTATGAGGATGGTATAACTGCCGGAACAGCACCTCATCTACACTTCCAAGTAAGGCCTTAGTCTTCTTGGTCTGGATCTTCTTCTTCGTTTTTTATATGTGCAATCTTACCGTCTTTAATTTGCTGCTTCGCTTTATGTTCAGCGATAACAACTTCTAACGCAGCGGTGCAAAACTTACTGATAGAAACTCCATGCTTCTTCAGAATCTCAGTAACCTCTGATTTAGTAGTGGTGTTTAGCGATGTCTCAACTGTTTCACCATCGAGCTTAAAGCGAATGCCTGTACGGAATCCCTCATCTTTTCGGGGCCTTTTAGCGGCTTCAAGAACTGTTTTAAAAAAGCTTCCCACATCTGCCTCTATAATTTTCTTTTTCGCCTGGGGTCCGGATACGCCCATGCGGTCTAACTTTTCAGAGATCATTTTCTGGATGACCTCATCAGGAATTTCGATTTTGAAGTGCATTGCACAACCTCACTAAGAAAATGGGATTATATTCACGATTAAATTAATCCCATTTTGTTAGCGGAATGTGAAGCGATCAGCTCTAAATATTACGATAACTTAAAATTTTATTAAGTATTGTCTAACATTTTATTCCAGTCCTGTTATCTCTCCAAGGATGTCAGCGACTAATGAAGACGCATCGACCTTGGAAGTAGTATCAACTTTAGCGTAAATTTTTTCTGTGGTTCTACTGTCAGCGTGGCCTAAAAGGTCGCTAACCTGGTCAATTCTAAGGCCCTTGGATCTTGCAACGGTGGCAAATGTTCTTCTTAGATCCCTGGCAACCAGCCCAGAGACACCAGCTTTCTTTGTTATCTTCTTCCAGATTCTTCTTGGCACTTCTTTAAAAGGAAAGATCTTATCTTCTGCCTTACCTTTCTTGAGTGACTTAAGCATTGTCATAGCGATGGCCGGAACTACCAGCCTTTTACTGGAGTCGTTTTTAGCTTCGATGTCAGTATCCCATCCGAGCAAACCAACTTCTCTTCCCTTCTGATCTAATCCGATTCTGATGTCTCCCCACTTCAATCTTAAAAGGTAAGATGGTCTAGCAGCTGTGAACATCATGAAGAAAAAGAACAGCACTTGTTCCGGATGTTGGGATCTTATTTCTGTCATGGCCAATGTGATCTTTCTTATCTCCTCATCAGTAGCGAATCGTTCTCTTGGCTTCTCAGTAAATTTCTTTATTCCATGAAAAGGTGATCTGGTTATATGAGGGATATGCTCATAGGCCATACAATGATTAATCATGGTTTTGAAAACAGCCATCGCTCTATTCCAAGAAACAGGGGCTTCCTCTTCATGCTCATCTTTCCACTTCCGGATAGCTCCAGGTGTGACTTTAGAGATGCGAGTGTTCCCGAACTTTGGCTTTATCTTAGTTCTGTATAATGCAGGGGCTTGCACCGTCTTCCAGTCTGAAGACTTATCTTTCATGTAATACTCTTTCCAGGTCAACTCCCATAACTCATCAACTGTTTTGTCGTCGTCGATAGAAACTTCTTTAGGCGCTATTTTATTAGTCGCATTTCCAGTAACTCCCAGGTGGGCCAGCAATCCTTTAAGCGCCTGGTATTGTTCTGGGCTTACCTCAAGATTCACCATCGATTCCGAAGTATCTGATAATGTAGAATCTTTATCCATTAAATTTCCTCCAACATACACATGAATTTTCTGTAATTCCACACAAGATTTCTTAATAGTTTCCGGTCATTAGGGTCTTACTATTAAGAAGTTTCAAACAAACCCCTAATATATAAAACTTGGCTTAACCTAAAAGCGAATTAACAATTCTCGTCGTCGATATATTATCGGAACATCGCTTAAAAATCTTAAGTCGGGTAAAAATTACCTTAGTCGGGGTGGGAGTTTGGATCAAAACGAGGATAAAAGTCGATAGTAAAAGTACGATATATCTAAAACTTTGGGATTCTTTACGATATGTTTAGCAAACGTTTAAGGATTAGGCGCTGAGAAAACAATCCCAGCGCCGCTATAATCTACTCGTATCTACATGATTTTACTAACCATAGAGTGTACCAAAGTCTTCTACAAACTAAGGTTTTCTTTACTGTTCCTGGTAAAGGGATCGATGGTTGCTCTGGTGAATCGGGTTGAGTAGGTGGAGCTGGAGAAGGTTCTGGCTTCACAACTGTTTCAACGGAATGAATCGGTGTGAACTTCTTCCCTTTAATCATCTCTCCGATCATGTCTTCCACCAGGTATCCACCAGCATAAGGAACTGATGAATGATCTTTCCCACTCGAATGATCATAACCTAGTTTGTGAAGCCACTCATGGAAAGCATTACAGGCCACTCCTGCATAATCATACTTGGAGAAGAACTTCTTATTTACCCATGTCTTAGTGGTGCTTCCGTAAGTGTAGCCAACTACGTTGTTATCTTCGTGATACATTTCTACCCAAATATCAACTTCGTAGTCGGTATCTTTTCCGATTGATTCAGCTCCGGTCATGATGTGTCTATAAACCGCTTCAGATGTTTTCTTAGTAGTGGTGAATTTCTTAGCAACAAACCGCTGCTTAAATTCAACTGAGTTTAAAATCTCTTCTAGCATCTGAATAGCTGTCTCATGTTTCTCAGCTTCAGTCTTAGTGAATCCAGAACGAGAATGAACAATCACTTCTAAGCGTTTACCTGATGGAAGTGTAACTGTTCCAGCTTCTTGTTCTTGGAAGCAAAGAGTACCTTCTTCAGTCTGATAACCTTTTCTCATTCCATCATCAACTTCTTGGTTCTGTGTGAGATGTCTAGTCATAACTTCTCCTTTTGTTATTAATCCCATAGGATCTTCTGTCCCATACGTTGTTCAAATTCTTCTCTTGCATCTTCGATAGTAGGAAGCCTGTAGATGTTCACGGTGTTTGATCCCTCTCTACGCTTCTGATTAGTGACAACTGAAGGGCATACTTCTTTGACCATTCTTCCTAGAGAGCGGTCATCAGGTAGCCTTCCTCTGATATTTCTTTTGCGGTAATAGCTTGAGTAAGCATCTCTAACGAGAGACTTATCAACGTCACGATTCCAGGGAATATTAAAATCAGATCCCACAAACTCTTTGTTAGTGAGACAGTCAAACCACCATTGCTCGAATGGTTCTAAGCTTGCTTCCTTCTGTTCTAATAAAGCCTGAGTAGCTGGAGCTTTGTTTACATTTACCTGGGATAGGTCGAATGTTTTTAAGTAGTGGAGTAGTAACTGGTTTCCACCTCTGTCATCGATGATCTCTTTCATCTCCTGAAAGAAAACTCCATCCTGTTTCCGGCCATTGCCGACATCAAGAACAGCGTATCTTCTTTCATCGAATGAAGCTGGCACTAGCCACTTATCATTCCCGATGATTACCAGGCGAACAAGGTTATCTACCATGTAAGGTTCTTTCCCCTTACGTTCAATCAAGATCTCTGGTGCTGTGGTTATTCCCTTAAGCTTGCCTTCGGCGTTCTTATCGCCGCTCCAAAATGCTTCGTCGAGGACAAGGCACAAGCAACTGTCAAAGTGGGCGTTGAAGTTGGATGTAAGGTAACGTCCATCATGAGCGACAAGGTAATGCCCCGATCCCATAAGGTTTCCAACTCGGTCGATAAGAGCGTTTTTACCAACACCTTTTCCTCCTCTAAGAACAAGGGTGGTGAGTGGTCTTTCATAGGGCTTCTGGACCATGTGAGCAAAGTATCCCATAAGCCAGGTGAATAGCTCCTGATCTCCTCTGCAAATGTTTTCCTTTGCATGAGCCATGAACATATCAAAGCCTCGCTTTTGCTCATCAGTTCCAGATGAGTACGGAACAGCATCGCAGACAAACCCTCTCCAGAGGTTATAGTAGTCGTGTCTTGCTGCTCGCTCCGGTGCAAAGCAAACACCTCGATATTCTCTTCGCTTTTTCCAATCAAGCCATTGGGTTGCATAAGTACCTCCTCCTTCAAGGGTGTATGGAGAAAACATTCTTTTGAAAGTTTGCTCTCCCAGGAAATTTCTTTTCGGTCTTCCTTTCTCATCGATGGTTTCATGAATGATGAAGTGACTCGCTTCCATATAAACAACTGCGAATCTTTTATTCATGTCTTCCAGGTAGGAGGCTTTCTTTTCTTCCGATGCTCCCTCTTCTGGTGGTTGAAACTCTGCTGGTATAGGTTCAAATTGAACTTCAGGTGCAGCCGCTCCTGGTTCTTCAACTCCATACTGGTAAGCATGATCAATCTTTGCCTGGAGTTTTTCAGGGGTCCATCCAGATCCTTCAAACCAATGGTCAAACATTAGATCGAGGCAATCACCTTTAGGGATTCCAAGATCCTTTAACCTTGCTGCTACTTTGTAAGCTGTCTGATCTCCACCTTGTCCCTTGATAGATTGTGGCGCTTCATTCTCAAGGTAATGAATCGCTCTTTGTCTTGCAGCTGCCTGGTTGATTGTCTCTGGTGGGTTGATTAGATTGTGCTTTTTCTCCAGGGCTTTCCCTAGAGTAAGCACTAACCATTCCGGAACACTTGAGATAGGGCAATCATGAGAGACATGATAAACCTTTCCATCAAGAACAGATCCAGCTCCAACCAGGTATCCACCTTTGGATCTGATGTCCAAACCGTTTCCGAGTTTATCAACACCTTGCTTGATAGGTTCTTTGTGGGCATAGATTAAATGCTTTCCTCCGGTGGGAGTATCCTGGGTGAAGGTACATGGAAAATCTTTTCCATCCATCTCCAATTCAAAAAGCGTATCGTCGCCTTTCTTATCTCCCTTGTTGTCCACATCAACCGCTACCAGGGCAAGGTCATTGCCAAATTTATTTGTACTGATACCGATGTTGTAGGATCTCTCAACTTCTAAGTGAGGATCAAACCACCATTCGGTAATTTGCTTTTTATCTCTGGTTGCTATCTGAGAAAAGTTTTTAACAGCTGGTTTCTTACTGTTCTCGATAAGCGGAAAAACATAGAATCCTTTCTCTGCTAACGCTAAAGCGTTCTGTAGAAAACTCATGGTCCACTCCTTTAGACTTTTATTTTCTGTATCTCTTTCCTCTCCATCCTTCCGCTTTGATAGGGAGGTCTTTGGCCCATGAAGGTAGCACTTCCACGATGGCGCTAACTTCTTCCAGGCTTCCATCACCTTCATTAACTTCAACTACTGCTTCATCATGTACGTGCATGACTACTGGATACTGATTGTTTTCAAGTCTATCCATTGACTCAGCAAGAACATCTCTCGCTACTCCCTGAGTGATATTCTCTGCAAGGCTTCCGCCCCAGGTTGATTGCCTTATCCATTTCTTGGTATAGGAATCTTCTGTCATGTACGTGATTGTTTCTTTTGTTCCCTCGAAGTGAGGACTAGAAAGCATTTCAACTTTAGGGTAGGGATAGCAAAGCACTCTTCCCGATGGAAGTTTGCACCAGAGGAAAGATCCCTTCACAAGAAAGGTAACTTCTCTGTCTTCCGCTCCGGCCATGTACTGAATGCCAGGATGATAGATAGCTCTGATCGCAGCTTCTTCCAGGGCATACCAGTAACGAACAATTTTTTTATTTGCTGCTCGATACTTGAGCTTAATTTCATTTGCTCTTTGATCTGAAACTTTCACGCCGTAAACTCTGGCCATTGATTGGAAAGCTCCGACACCACCACCAAAACCTAGCGCCAAAATTGCTACCTTACCGATCATGCGCTGGTCCTTATCTACCTTCTCCATTGGAATGAGATAGATCTTTCCTGCCTGAAGTTCGTAAACTTTTCCATGAGTACGGAAGGCTTCAAGCACTTCCTCTTCACCAGCTAACCAGGCAAGCACTCTCGCCTCGATAGCAGCGAAGTCAATAGCGATAAGATCCTTTCCAGGCGCAGCGGTTACGAAAGCTCTAATACAAGAAGAGATGACATCAGAAGGTGGTCCATAAAAAAGATCGATGTTATCTGTCACTTGCTTCAAAGAAAATTTAGTGAGGTTATTAACAATCTTTTCTATGTCTTCCTGGTCGTAAGCTGGTCGAGGTAGGTTCTGGAAATTTACGCCTCTCCCTCCCCACCTACCTGTGTGGGCCGCATGATATTGGTGAATCCCTCTAACTCTTCCATCAGTGTTAGCTCGATTCAGCATTGCCATGAGCTTGGCAGTAGAAGACTTAGATCCTTCCTGTCTCAGAAGTAAAACTTGTTTAATGTCTTCTGGGATTTCTGTCTCAAGTAATACCGTGACATCAGCTTTGCCGATCTTATCAACTTCAACGCCTTTAAGTTTCAAGTAGTCTTTGATCTGAGATACAGCGGAACAAGTAGCTACTGCATTGTTCGTGACATCTCTCATTTCTTTGTCGAGTCGTTTCTTCTCAGCTTCGACAATCTTAACTGCTGTCTCCACTCCCTTCACATCTACCTGGACACCTCTTGAATTTATCTGGTGGTCCATAAGCCAGAACTTTCTTTCTTGTTTAGAGAGAGGCATCATCCGGCTATGGCATTCTCTTTCAACAACAACGTCTTGCTTGCAGTAGTCATAAAGAATTTCATACTGATCCGGAACATGTTCTTTCTCCCACCAGATCCATCCATCTCCGGTGTAATTACAAGTTAAGCAGCCTTTACCTTTGCATGAAGGACACGCACCTTGCTCAACTCCTCTAGGTCGAGAGAGCTTAAGCATGGTGCGGTTCCCTTTCATGTCTTTTTGTTGATCGATTCCTAAAGCTGGAGCTAACTTTTCGAGAGCGCCTGGTAAGCCCATTGAATATGACATGGCCATAGTACAGTGAACTTGTTTAATAGAAAGTTTAGGCCAGCCGTATTTCTTCACTCCAATTCTGTTCCACATTTCAAACTCGAAAGGTGCATTGTGAGCGTAGATTGCGCCGCCATCTTCCAGGTGAAAACGTAGGTCGATAGGAAAGTCTTCTCCTGCCTTCCAGATTTCAACTGGTCCCTTATCGAAAGCAAAGCAAAGGCAATGAATCCCTGTAGTAGGATGCTCGACGTAATGACCTAAACCATTTTTCTTAAGGTCGTCTGCACTAAAGGATTCCAAGTCTGCATGAGCTATCGATTCCATTTTTTATTTTCCTTTCTTTATTCCAGCCGCTTGTTCTCTTCTTTGAATTTCATCCCAGACAGCTATCGCTTCATCTTCTTCTTTGCTGGATGCAGAGAAGGTAATGATCAGTGAGTTCAGCTGGGCAAACTTCATTCTTAGTTCATCCAGGGAAGCGTCCTTGATTTCCTGGTCATTCATAACTACTTCTTTCCGCTCTTAATCAGACGAGTAAGAACTGATGTCGCAGTTTCAAGATCCATGTAGGCCAGGATCAATCCGAGTTTTGCCAGGACTTCTTTGATCTCAGCGATATTCAAATTGTGTTTACCGCCTTCGATGTCAGAAATTTTTTTAGCTAGTTCGTTTAAGTTCATACCTTCCTCCTATGAAAATAAATCAGAAGCACTTCCGGCTTCAGATGCTACTGGTGCAAAGTCGTCTTCAGGTTTTGTTCTTCCGCTAAGTGGATCTCCATGATCTAGGAGCTGGAGATTTACCAGACCGAATGCGATTCCCTTATTTCCCTTCTGGTCGAAGTAGTAGGGGTTGACTGTGCAATGAGCGAAGCGTCCGGCGTAGGCTTCTGATTCATCCAGAACTTGCTGGACGTTTTGATCTACAATGCCTGGTCGCTGTGTTGATTTGAGGTTTAAGAAAATAGCTCCATGTTCATAGCCTTCAGGGAGTACCATCTTTCCATCAACTTCTTTTTCTCTGTCGCCTTGATCTCGGAATGGTGACTTGAGATTCTTCGGCCACTTGCTTTTGTCTGTTCCGAATTTTTCTTCAAGCACTTTCTTTGCAGCTGCTTCCAGGGCTGATAGGTCTTCCCCTTTTTTGAAGAGAGCAACGCAGCTGTATTCCATCTTTCCATTTAGATCATTCAGCTTTGGGCGGAACAAGTTCGGGTAAGAGAGTCTGAATTTTGGGGTCTTGACGTTTGCCATTGGTATCCTCCTTGATGGCTAGTGATTGTTAGTCTCAAAATTTTTTGTTGGTCGGGGCCAGTGCCAATGTCCTTCCGCTGGATCATCTGAGTACCGGACATTTGAGATAGAAAAGAATGGACCGATGGAAAGATTCACAACGGTAGGATCATCTGGGTTGATCTCACTCACGGTCGCAACTTTAGGTGTAGCTCCGGTGAATGGTTGGTAATGAATCACATCTCCCACGGTTGCTTTAATTCTCATTTGCTCTGACATAGATAGCTCCTAATCAAGTAAAGGGTTGACCACTGTAAATTCTGTTTCTACTGCTGGTTTTGCTGGTGGTGTTTTGTCCGACATAGGAACAAGTTTCGTTCCGCTTGATTCCTTCACGGTTAATTCGAGCAGAGCTTCCTTCTGTTCCTTGGTCAGTAAACTTTCAATTTGAGCAGGGGATCTTAAAGAAGTTTTAGTTACATCCTGGTAGCTCAAACCAAATTCCATTAGCAGCTTGTCTTCCACGGTTTCCTCGTCCTTCCATTTCCTGGTGGCACGTTTCGGAACGAGCTTATAACCTGGGATCTCTCTTCCCTGGTTGGCTTCGTGGTAAGCAAATTCTTTAACTGATTTAACCCATGACTCGATGGCCGGAAGCAGTTCGAGAGTGAGAGATAATTTTTTTGGGTCGTAAGAAAACTGTGGTGAAAATTCTTGTTGAGCTGATTGAACAGCGACAAGTGAAAGCTGTGGACAAGTAGGAGCGGCTGGACAAAATCTGCAATGGTCGCCGGATCTTAAAGTAGCATCTGGATTTTCTGTGATCCTGGCATCATCAGCAAGATCCGCTGAAAATTCTAAAAGATCCATGATACCGATGCGCCACTTTCTGATTGGTCCATCAGGGTGAGGACATCTTGGCTGGCAGATAACTAGCTCTATGGTTTCGCACTTAACTCCGGTCTTCAGGAGCGCACCTAAACCATAATATTTTAGCTGGTCATTGTTCTCTACCTGGACCGGAATGCCTTTACCATGTTTGTAATCCCATACCTGTAGAAGCTTTTCTTTTTCGTGGTAGATGATCAGATCTGAAGTTCCGTATAGCCCTGGGTAAACAGAAAACAGATCAAATTTTTCTTCGACCTTAACAAAGGTTGCTCCCTTCATTGCTTCAAAAGCTGCATTGATATAAAGCATGACAGCTTCAAATTCTTCTTCGTCTTCAAAGTCATCTGGTTTAGGTAGCTCTCCATGAATAAGACAGTTTGCTGCCTTGTCATGAGCAAAGGTTCCTTTCCTGGCATGCTCTGATTCAATGTTAGGCATTCCCTTAGACATCCTCACTGAACCAGGGCAAGCTGAAGACTTCCATCTGTAGTAAGAGGAAGCTCCCCAGGGTGAATGCTCTGTGGGCGTGGTTGATATTTGTGATTTAGGTGTTGTGGTTGGCATGGCTTACCCCTTAACTTCCTTCTCACAAGCCTCAACAAAAGCAGCATAGTCTTCTGGTTTCAGCTCCGAGATTCGACGACAAGGTTCATTCGATGCAGAGTTAAATTTCCCCAGGAGTTTTCTGGCAGCATCAAGATTTTTTTTCGTCGTCACATCCTGACAAGCATCAGCTACCATCTGCTTAGTAACTTCTTTTGGTTTAGTTTCTTCTTTCGTTTCTTCTTTGGTTTCTGTGCTGGCAGTTTCACCGGACCAGTTAATTGTGGCGGCTGGTTCATCTCCCATTTGCTTTGTTTCGTTTTGTTTTTTAGCAGCGGCTTTGCCACCTTTGCCTTTGCCTTTTGGCTTCTCTTCTTTGGTTGGCTTCTCTGGTTCATCAGCTGGAAGATCCGGACCAGGTTCTTCTTTTGTGATTGGTGCAGCTGAAATAGATGGCGCTACTTCTGGAGTAGATGAGACAGGGACCGGAAGCGGAAGCTGGGCTGGATCACATCCCATGATCTTGGCAAGGTTCAAAACTTTTGTAGCTAGTTCTTCTGGGCTAGAGGCTTTGATTAGTAGTTCCATTTTCATTTCTCCTTGGTTAAACAACTCTTGGTTTGTCGAAAATTGCGGTTAGTTCTTTGGTCTTTCTTTTGAGGACGTTTGATATTCTTTGATCGATTGAGTGAGCGATTCCTACCACCCGAACAAACACCGGAAACTCCTGGCCCCTTCTGTGAACACGCATGATGGCTTGAGCATTCTCAGAAGGGACAAAGGAGCTTTCCAATAGCAATACCTGGTGAGCGGCAGTTAAAGTTATTGCGATTCCGGCTGCTCGAATGTTCCCGATGAACACTCTGCACTTTGGATTCTTTTGAAATTTATCGATGTTCTTTTGACGTTGAGCTGGAGAGGTTTTTCCATAGAGAGTAACTGCTTTGTATTTAGCAAGCCTTACTCTTAATCCTTCGATAACATCACGGTGAATTGCGAAGATAACTATCTTCTCATAAGCTCCGGCTTCTAATTCCTGGGCCACCATCTCAGCGATGGGAACAACTTTCTGTAGTCCATTGAAGCGTCTTAAAGTGGATACTGAATCAGCGATTCCTTCCAAAACTTTAAGCCCGTCCTTAGTGAATCCCAGGCGCTCAACTTGTTCCTCAACTATCCTTTGTTCGTTAGCAAGTTTCTCTTTTAGAAACTCACTCCGGTCATCAGGGAAGAAGTATTGAGCGAATGACATTTCGTTTGCCAGATCAACTGGACCAGGTTCAACAACTAAATCCTCATAGCTAATAGGCGGTAGTTCTTTCATGACTTCTTCCTTTAATCTCCTAAGCATTATTTTGTTTAATAGGGTGCGGATCTCTGGGATCGCTTCTTTCTTGGTTCCGATAATTTGGAGGTGTGGTCTTCCGCCGTGATAAGCAATTTTCAAATTGCAGTAGCGGTGAATGAAGGCATCATAGGAGAGTGCCGTAGCTCCGAATGTGAAGAGCATTGGCCATAATTCAGCGGCGTTATTTGGGGCTGGAGTACCGGATAAGCACCAGATCCTCAGAGTCTTCCGGACAATGCCTTGCTTGCCGTAAACTGCTTTGGTTCTTTGAGCTTCTGGTTCCTTTATGAAGTGGGATTCATCGACTATGACCAGATCCCAGGACATCGAGAAAAGCTTGTCCTGGTTGGCTGTAGCGTATTCAAAACTAACAATACATTGATCAGATGGTTCATCATCCAGGGAAGAACAAACTTTGAAGTCATGGTCATAGATAGACCAGTAACCATATTCTCTTTGCCAGTTTATTCTTGCTACTGCTGGGCAAATGATCAGGATCTTCTTGGCCCCTACCATGTCGGAAGCTAAGACAGTCTGACAGGTTTTTCCTAAGCCCATGTCATCGGCTAAGAGCGCCTGAAATTTCGAGGCAAGAAACTCTGCACCTTTCACCTGGTAGGGAGATATGGAAAGCGGATCTCTAACTTCCATTAGATCGCTCCCATTTTCTTTGCTGCATACCAGGCAAGAAGAATTGCTTCCGCTCTGCCATGATGCTTTTTCAGCGTTAAATATTTTGGGGCATCTTCCGGAAATAGTTCTTTTGCTCTTTCAATAGATTCTGTTTTGGAAGAGGTTAAGCCCATTTCCATTTTCCAGATCGCTGGTTTAACGGTGGCAGTAGGGATCTGACAGGCCGCCAGGATTCCGTGAACTTCTCCTGTGGCAAAACCAAAAACAAATTGAGAGTGAGCTGATTCTTTTCCGGTCTGGAATCCTACTTCCTCGATTAAACAAACTTTAACTAGGGAAGCTACTGAATCCAGAAGGAAAGCAGTTCTAAGAACATCGATCCTATTTCTGCCTTTCCGGTCCTTCTCTGTGGGGAAGTCATAGACATTTACCAGGCGCTTTTTTTCGTAGTCATACAGGGCAATTCCGCCGCCGATTCCTGGGTCAATTCCCATACAGTAAGGTGTAAATTTTGAGGGGTTTTTAAGAGAAGAATTTGGATTATCTTTGTGCGCTTGATTTTCCGACAAGTGGACGTTTTCATACGATGGGCGTTGAACGCACCGTTTGAGGGTTTTTATCGTATATAAACGTGATTTTTGAGGGTTTTGATGTGATAAAAACGCACAATTCCGTCTGATTGAGGAATAAATGCGTTGACTTTTGTAAGTATGGAATAAAAAAGAAAATGGCGCAGCCGGGAGGAGTCGAACCTCCGACCTCTTGATTCGTAGTCAGGTGCTCTATCCAACTAAGCTACGGCTGCGCTAAGTGAGTCCAATTTATAATGCAAAGTGGCCCAGTAATCAAGTTTGAATTTTAAAGAATTTGCGCGCCCAGCGTTATTTTAACCAGCTATAACTCACTGGAAGCATATCAACCTGGCCCGCCACACTTGTTAGGGAAAATCCTTTTGAATTGAAATAGAAATAAATTCTTTATTATCTAAACCGGTCATTCTCTCTAGAAGAGAATACCGTTCAATCACATAAACATACGTAACAGGACGATCAAAGATAAGAGAATTATCAACCAGCCGTCCTACTATCGCTCTCTCTCTACCATCAACATGACCATCATCATTTATATCAATTCTGGCATTAAGGATTAGATCCTTATCAGGAGTTAGAGATAGGGTTCCTATGCATTTATTTTGACCACACTCAAGTCCAGCCACAGTTCCTAGTATGCGAAGAAATGAAATATTGTCTTTAACTGACTTATTATTCACGAAGCCGCGGGCCCTTAAATAACCTTTTTCTACAGTTAAAGAGCCATCGGTTATAGGAAATAGTTTTTGAGCTGCTTGAGCCGAAACTGAGACAAAGGCCAGCATCGCGAAAATCACTATTTTCTTCATGAAGAGAACTCCTGTTAATGAGGAGTTAATAACATAAATACAAATTTTGAGAGAATGCTGTGTAAAAATGAAAGGGTTGTAGCAAACTAAATTTAATGGGTTATCTGGACTTTACCTTTCTCGGATTAAAAAATCCGATTTAGAATACGTAAATACTCTGGAGGTAGGGTGAGACAACTTCGAATTTATCTACCCTTAGTGGTAATCCTAATCTTCTATTTCTTTATTGCTCCCCAGTTCATTCAGGGTGGGGATACCCCCGAACTGGTTATGGCCAGCTATCATCGGCTTGTGGCCCATCCGCCCGGCTATCCATTGTTTGTATGGCTACAATTTGTTTGGACTCATCTTTTTGACATATCTACGGTGTTTTGGCGTGCCAGCATTTTAAGTTCTATCTTTGGAGTCATCGCAATAGCAGCAGTGCTTTTTCCATTAAAGGATTTGAAGTATTGCATATGGGCTGCATTACTCTTAATCGGTCTTAAACCAGCCTTCATAGAGGCCAGTGTGCTGCCTGATGTTTTTTCTCTTCACGCGGCTTTTGTAGCGCTCATTGGATACTTCTTTCTCTTTAGCCACCATGCTAGAAAGGACTCGTTGGTCATAATTCTCTTTATTCTTTCTCTCACCAATCATCATACTTCGATCTTTTTATTCCCCGTTTTTCTTTATAGCCTAGGTCATTTAGTTCAAAGGAAAGACTACAGATCGCTTATTGTATCTCTAGGAATAGGACTCAGCTTATTTACCGGTCTCTACTTATCAATTCTTCTCTTAAATCCTGCTCATCCCCTTTCTTGGGCTGAGGTTAATAATCTTCCAGGGCTTATTCGTCACTTTCTAAGAAGTGACTATGGTACTTTTCAATTGGCTGCAACCAAGAGTTCTTCAGGTCTAGAAGCCTTTAGCTTTATGTTTAAGAACTTGTGGTCCATGTTACTGATTGGCCTGGTGGTGTTAGGGCTAGCTTTAAAAGATAAAATTTCTTCGCTGAAATCAATTCAATTTCTCCTATGGTCATTAATCTTATTTATCACTCTCTCATTTCCATTGGCCATGAATGTGACTTCCAAACACGTTGGTGCCGAAGTTCTTAAACGTTTCCACGTTATGCCTTTGATAGTCCTTGCACTGTGGATTGTATTTTTAATAACGAGGCTGAAACTCTCGAAAAGTAAAATTTTCTCTCTTTTGGTTTCAATTTTTCCGGCCCTTTATTTTAACATCATATCGACTCCGGATTTTTTAGGTCTCAGAAATGACTCCATCATTGAAGACTACGCAAATAACTTCTATGCAATTGGAAAGTCTAACCATCCCTCTCTTATTGTTGCTGATACAGACGCAAGCTATTTTGGTCTTAGATACATCCAATCATTTGATGAAGGAGTGCGGCCAAATGAAATGGCCATAGTCAGTCTGCCTTTATTTTTTCATCCTTGGTATTTGGCCAAGGTCCAAGTTAATCTTCCAGAATTTACACTCCCTCGAGCAGAGGAAATTTATCGCTCAAAGTACATCAATAGAGACCAGGATATTATTAGACCTAATCTTCAGAAAACTCGTTTCTTTTTTACGAAGGGCTATGTGGATGGAATAAAATATAAAGTTACTTTTTTCCCGCTAGGAAGAATGCTTGAAGAAGGCGAGGGGATAAACTTTCAAGAGTTTCCTATTCATATTAATCATCGAGTGGAAATTGATTATCAAGGACCCCAGGCATTTACAAAACTGAAACTCTTTTATGAGTATTCACATTATGATTATGCCCAGGGTGTAGAAAAGGCGCAGGTAAATGATTTTAATGGTGCTCAAAAAAGTATGGAAGAAACTTTAAAAAAAGTTCCATATGCTTATCCGGCTATGTCTTCCTTATGTATGAACTTTCCCGACAGCTATAATTTTTGCAAAAGCACCGAGCTTCAAATGCTGGAAGAGAAAACTAAATACTTCTATTAGTTCGCTTTCCCACAATCGGCTTTTAAAAATTTTGCTTCATATTTCATTTGGCTTTTCTTGCCTTTTTTATCTACCGCATCAGTTAAGATTCTCGTTTGCTTAGGACTTACGAGTTCCCAGGTGGTTGTTCCGCGGTTTCCATCTTTACAGGTAAATTCTGAAACAACTTTGTTGGCCGAGCTACTTTTAACTTTATGATCACAGTCTGAATCTTCATTTTCTTCAGCCGCGATTTTTTCCGGGCTATCAACCATCTCCTTGGTGTAACAAACAGTTGTAATATTGTCCTGAGCTTCGGACCCGCTTTTATTCATCTGTTCTAAGATCAACTTTCTCTGAGCCTCAGGCATTTTTTCCAATTGTTTTTTAACTTCGGCCATAGGGTCAAACTCTTTCCCATCGTGAAAGATCTTCATTTTAATTTCCCAAAGGCCTGGCTTCATTTTCATTGGTGCAGAAAAAGCATTAAGGGAGATAAAACCAATTAAAACTAAAAGTACTTTCACTAAATTCTCCTTGTTACATTTAGTCCGAAATTTTCGCCTATTTTGCTCTTAATTAAAAAGACATAAACCTTAATTCTTCTGGGGCCCATCAAAAACTCGGTCTACAAGTTTTATGAATGGGGTGAGAATAACGAGAAAGATTGTGACTAAGACGACATTAAAACTTAAATGGGCCATAGCTACGACCATGGATTCATCAGGAGCGAACCTTAATACCCACTCTGAAAAGGGCGTTAAGAAAGGATAAATAATCATAACCCCGATGGTGTTAATCAGAGTATTTGTGAGAGCTGCTTTTTTGGCCATTGGGGACATTCTTATCGAAGCGAAAAGAGCAGTGAAAGTAGTTCCGATATTTGCTCCCAGAACTATTGGAATTGAATCACTTGGAGTAATAAGTCCTTGCTGAACAAAAATAATGGCAAGACCAGTTACCACTGTACTTGATTGTAAAACGACAGTTAAAAGCACTCCTATCAAAATGCTGACCATCCTATTTGAGGTATAGAGTAAAAGGCTTGTTAACTGCTCTGAGTCCTTCAGAGGAATAATGGCCGTATTAACCAAATCGAGACTGAAGAAAATAAATCCAAAATAAAAGATCCCTTTACCAAACACTTTGATCTTAAACGGAATGGCCGAAATCAATGTACCTAACACAATAAAAATCGGCCCAATATTGGTTAGCTTAAATGATACAAGCCAGGCAGTGGCCGTTGTACCTATGTACGAACCCAACATGATTGAGGTTGCTCCCGCAAAACTAAGAACCCCGCTATCAACCAGTGAGACGGCGAGAGAAGAGACTGCTGTAGAGGATTGGATAATAGTGGTAAAGATGAGACCAACTCCAAAACCAATAAATCTATTGGCCGTGAGCTTTTTCATAATCTCTTCTAACTTATTTCCTGCTGCAGTTTTTAACTCTGCGCTAAAGGCACCAAGTCCAAACAAGAAGAGAATAATGGCACTAAAAATGGAGAAGATAATTTGATAGTTTTGCATACGTAACCTCTAATCTTAAGCAATTAGAGCACAAAAGGGAAGTCAACCTTTTGTTTGCCACACCAAACACTTTTGGATATAAATTCCCAACTCTTATTCTTCAAAGGATATTTTTATGAAAATGTTTATTGCTGCTGCTCTATTAGTTAGTTCAACTGCTTTCGCACAGGATCTTTGCTCGCGTTGGATTTCTAACCCTCGCTATGACCAGGCCCTTAATACTTTGGCCGCTCACTTAGAATATGATTTTAAAAAAATGTGCACACTTCCTGGTGTACTAGATATTGAAGTTCAACCTTCTCGTATCATTGATCAACAAGGTGAAGTCATTCCTCACGTTCGTATTTACTTACACCGCTCTTATGAAAGCTGCTATTTCATGGTTCGTGATGCTGACCAAGTGATCACTGATGGTCGTTGTTTTTCAGGTTTCTAATTCGAATTAATTCACCGGAGTTCTTTGGAACTCCGGTTTCTTTAAAATGTCCCTAATTACGAAAGGATGATTAAGTTGCCCCATAAAAGTAACGGGTATGTCTTCTGCTTTACTTAATCCAAAAGCTTTCACTTTCTTTTCTTTCGGCAAATAATAAGTTCCATAAACCTGATCCCAAATCGACAGCACTTTTCCTAAGTTCATCTGGGATTCACGAGCATTTTTTGAATGATGGAAGCGGTGTAATTCACCTGTGTTGAAAACTCGATTTAATATTCCCGCTTTGAAGTCGAAATTCGCATGCTCTAAAGTTCCGGTAACACAGTTAATAAGCATGAAGGCCAATTGCACTTCCATGCTCACGCCCAAAAGAGCAACAGGAAACACATAGGCCGCAATATTAAGCATGACATCTAAAAGATGAAACCTGGCCGAATTAAGAGAATAAATAGCTGTAGGAGCATGATGAATCTTGTGAATTCTCCACAGGAATTTCTTACGATGTGAGAGTCTATGATATTGATAATGAAACCACTCTGCGACTAGTAACAGGATAAAAAGCTGAATAATTGCATTCCAGTGGTGAGGCCAGAAACTCTTCAATGGGGCACCTATAAGATATTTCACGGCCATTGCAACACCGATAGCAACTACCGGAAAGACAACGGTCGTCTGGAAGCCATCGTGAAGTTTTTCTTTTAACCCAATCGCTTCTTCGCTATGAAGGGGAAATAGCCGTTCATGAATAAAGATCGCATTAAAGCTTAAAGAGGCGAGGCTCCCTAAAAGCAGCAGTTGATACTTAAGTCCCTCACAGTAGGGGAAGAGGATGAAGAAGAGTCCCATGGTGATGGTGACATAGGCAGGATAAATCAAACGTTGGTTTAATGTTTTCATAGTCGGATTCTGACACAAATAGAGACAACAAAAGCTAACTATGAAAAGTATTTAGAACGGGGACAAAGTGTCTAAACTTTTGACGGCCAGTTCTCATTTATTCATCCTGGATTGCTTCGCCTAGCAGTTCTATTTATGATCTTAAAATGAACAAACTCTTCTGTGTTCTCTTACTTGTTTTTTCTACAGCTTCCTTTGGGAACTCCTGGAAAGAACAGATTATTGAAGACGCCAAAACCATATATACGCCTCTTTCTATCACCACCTTTAATAAGCCACTTTACTTTCAAACAAGCGAATCCCAAACCGTGGGTGGAAGTGCTCACCATGAAGTGAGCCACTTAGCGGTAGTAATCGATAAAGGCCTTCTGGAAACATCAAGGTTAACACCAGATGGATTTAGAATGATTGTCTGCCATGAGCTTGGTCACTTGTTTGGAGGATCTCCTCGAAGACATGCTCCACCAGAATGGGATGGCCCAGTGGCCCACGATGGACTTAGTCTCATGACAAGTGAAGGTCAGGCCGACTACTATGCAAGCTTAGTCTGTTTTCGAAAAATGCTTGAACTTGAATCCTCTGAATCACCAAGACCAGACTTAAAGAGGGTGGGTCCAAGGCTTAAACGCAAATGTCAGGAAGAAGCCGGATTTAAAGGGCAGGAACTTGAGATGTGTCTTCGTGCGGGACTTGCTGGAGAAGATTTTTTAAAAGTCGTTTTTGATTTCCCAATCTCTTGCGAAAAATTTGATGATTCCATTACTCCCCATCTCATCAGAGACATGTATCCCGATCGGCAATGTCGCCTTGATACAATTGTGAATGGTGCACTTTGTAGAGAAGAGCAACCACTCGTTCTCGACTTCAATTTGATGGAGAACAATAGCTGTGGTCAAAAGTATGCTGAAAGACCCAGTTGTTGGTATAAATAAGGTTCAATTATAGTCAACTAAGTCTGGAAGATAATTCCCTTAGATACTTTTTTTCTGAATACCTTAAAATAAGTTATGAAAAACTTAACACATGCTTTTATAGTACTTCTCCTACCCATCTTTTTAAGCGGTTGTAAAACCAGCGGTAAAAATATTCTTTCGAATACTAATAATCTAAAAGCAAGTTGCGATATTCAGAACATTACTCTTAGTCAGTTAGAATGTGCTGAATTTTACTTAGATTACAGTGGCAATTCAGAAACTTTTTGCGATGAAGCCCAAGACAGACATTCTCTCTCTTTGAAAAGTCACCGCGACAGTAAAACGGCAGCATCCTGTACACCGCTTGCAAAAATTGCAAGCTGTAAACTTTCAGGTCACACGGTTTTCTTTTATGAAGAAGGATATACGGCCGGAGAAGCACAAACAGAATGCAACAGCATGGGTGGAACTTTTGAGCAGTAGATATATAAGACGTATTAGTCTACTTTCTCTGTTTTAGGTTCCGTTTTCTTTCCCAAAATAAAAAGCCCAACATCAGTTGGGCCTTTAATAATCAATCAAGAAATTTAAAAAGTGGCGGAGACGATGAGATTCGAACTCATGGAAGGTTTCCCTTCGCACCCTTAGCAAGGGTGTGGTTTAAGCCACTCACCCACGTCTCCGCTATGGCTTAAGAACATAAAACATGAATTTAGTACTTTTAAACCGAAGTTTAAAAGTGGCGGAGGACTAGGGATTCGAACCCCAGGTAGGCGTTAACCCACGACAGTTTTCAAAACTGTTGCCTTAAACCACTCGGCCAGTCCTCCGTCTTGAGTCATCTAATATAAATGCATGGAAAAAAAAAGGCAATCGGTTATTTACGAATCTCTTTCAATCCACCCATGTAAGGAACTAAAACTTCCGGAATTTTTACTGAACCATCTTTTTGCTGATAGTTTTCAAGGATCGCTACGACAGTTCGACCTACGGCCAAGCCTGAGCCATTTAGAGTATGGGCGAACTCAACCTTGCCTTCCTTGTTACGGAAGCGAATATTGGCCCTTCTCGCCTGAAAATCACCACAATTAGAAATAGAAGAGATCTCGCGGTACTTATTCTGGCTTGGCACCCAAACTTCAAGGTCAAATGTCTTTTGCGCCGCAAAACCCATATCACCTGTGCATAAGGCCAGGACTCTATATGGAAGTTCTAACTTTTGAAGAATCTCAGTAGCACTGGCCACCATCTTCTGATGAACTTCCTCAGATTGAGCAGGGGAACAAATTGAAACCATTTCTACTTTGTTAAATTGGTGCATGCGAATAAGACCTTTTACGTCTTTACCATGAGAACCAGCTTCTGAACGGAAACATGGTGAGTAGGCCGCATACAAGAATGGAAATTCTGCTTCTTCAACAATTTGTTCACGCTTTAAATTTGTAAGAGTCACTTCCGAAGTAGGAATCAAGTACCAAGGCTGTTCAGAGTTCAACTTGAACAATTGGTCTTCAAACTTTGGAAGATTACCAGTTCCGATTAACGAACGCTCATGAGCAATGAATGGAGTCATCATTTCGGTAAAGCCCTTAGAGCCTTGATGATCCAACATGAAATTAATAAGAGCTCTTTCTAAACGAGCTGCGGCACCTTTATAGATAACAAAACGGGCACCTGTTATTTTTGCCGCTGTTTCAAAATCTAAGATGCCAAGTCTTTCCCCAAGTTCTGCGTGGTCAACCGGAGTGAAATCCATCTCTCGGGGAGTGCCCCATTTTCCAACTTCTACGTTATCATCTTCGTGTTTACCAACAGGAACTGAGTCTGCTGGAAGATTAGGAATAGCGAGTAATAGATCCGTTTGTTTTGCCTGAACCTCATCGAGCTCCTTGGCTTCTTTTTCCATTTCAGCTTTAAGGGCACTTACTTTTGCCATTGGTTCAGCGGCATCTTGTTTGTTCTTTTTTAATTCACCAATTTCGCGTGAGATTTTATTGATTTCCGCTTTCTTAGTCTCCGAAGAAAGAGTCAGGGTTTTGCGGTTTTTATTCAACTGAACAATCTGGTCTAAGATTGAAGTATCAAAATTTCTCTTAGCGAGTGTGTTTTTTATAGTATCAAAATCGGTTTCAATCTTCTTAATGTCTAACATGGATCACCTATTGCATGAGTTTGATATAAGCTTCGATTTGTCTTTTGTATTGAGAATCTGGATCCATTTCAAGATACAACTTATAGGCTTCAATGGCCAGAGCCCCTTGACCCAGCTGACGGTAAACATCTCCAATTTTCTTGTGAACAATGATCTCTTCTCCATTGAGTTTTAAAGCTCGTTTATAAAGGTCAAGGGCCAGATCAAAGTTACTTCTCTTGGTACTTAGATCTGCCATCCCCACAATGGCATCATAGGATTTAGCGTTTAATTTTTGGGCACGCTTAAAAAGATTTTCTGCTTCTAGTAAAAGTCCCTTTTCCAAATGAATTTGCGCCATAAATACAAGATCAGCGTCATTCTCGCCATTCTCTTTAATATTTCGTTTGATCTCTTCCAGAGCTCCATCCAGATCACCGCTTAAGAATTTAATTTTACCTGTGTAGTAGAGAACCTTTGGATAGGAAGGAAGTTTTTCTTGAACTCTCTTAAACCATTTGGCTGCCTCAACTAGTTTCCCATTTTCAAAAAGGACTCGTCCTGCCGTCATCATGGCATCTAGCTCACCCGGCTCGATTGTTAATAATTTTTCAACTAGTTCAGGAATATCATTGTACCTTTCGTCCAGAAGAGCGGCTTTAATTAAGAATTCATAAAGCGTTCTGTCTTTTGAATGAAACTTTTCAAGCTTCTCTTTATAATTCTGGAAGTCTCTTACTCGACCTGCCCGATAGTAAAAGATTGCTATTTCGGCCAAAATCTTCGGGCTTTCTCCGAACTCATCTAAAAGACTCAATAGATAACCAATGGCTGCACGGTCATCCTGAGTTTCATAAATAAGCTTGGCATAAGCAATGCGATAATCGGGATTAACTGGATCAAGTTCAATTATTTTATTGAGAAAAGTTCGGGAAATATCAAAGTCAGCTTTGCGTAATGAAATTTCGGCCAATAGAAAAATATCAGAATCGTTTAAGGGATTCAAGCTCACGGAATTCCGAAGCCAAGACATGGATTGAAGAATATCACCTGTCTTGTAATACAACTTGGCATTTAGAGAAGCAAACTCGTAACTCTCTCGAATATCGGTTGTGGAAATCACGGCAATTCGGTTACGAGCATCGTGAAACTTATAAGTTTCAATATATGAATCTATCAGGGCCAAATTAATATTCTTATCATCAGGATACTTCTTAACCAGGTTTTCCAGGGTTGTTAGTGCTTGCTGAGCAAGCCCTAATTTCATTTGAGCTTTAGATAGAAAGAGCTCTGATGGTATGTGACCAGGATAGGCATCCGTTGCCTTGGCGGCATAACTCAAAGCTAACTCATAGCTTCTCTTATTAAAGAAATCGTTTGCCTGAGTTAAAAGTTTATAGGCCTTACTTTCATTAATTAAATTATCCGTTTCAGCTAAAGCGCCCTCACTGGTATCCAGGTCTGCGAGAATCATTCTGAGAGATGAAGAATCGTTAAGAGCTAATGATTGCGAGAAATAAGCCGTGGCTTCCTTGGGCATTTTTTGATGGGCATATACCAAGCCTTTAAGTTCAAAAAACTTCGCACGATTTAAGTTATTGGAGTCAAGGCCTACCATTTCGGCATTCTTCAATATTCTTGCAACATCCTCAACCTTGTTCTTTTTTAACAGTAATTCGGCTTTCATAAGAGCAAAAGAAATAATCTGTGGATTCCTTTTAATGGCATCATCCACAAATTCAAGCGCCTTTTCGGTTTCCTGATTTAAAAGAAGATATTCAATGAGTGCAGCATAAGCATAGCGGTTCTTATCTGGAGCTTTTTCCAAAGCTTGGTAGAACTGACGAGCAAGATCAATTTTTCCCATTGAGACAAGACTCTTTAAATAAACGGCAAACAAGTCCTGAGTAATATCTTTGGGTTTCAACTTTAAATATTTTTGGACAACATCTACAGCGGCAGCCTTCTTGTTAATGGCCATGTAAAAAAGGTTAAGGCCAATAACTCCATTAACATCATCTAACAGGAAGGGTTTCTTACTTTGAATAATATTAAAGAGAGTTTGTGAATCAGCCGTTTTATTGCTGGAGTGCTTGAGCTCCTCTGCATACGTCCTAACTAAGAAATTCAAGGCATCCTTATTTTCCAGACTATTCTCATAGCTTGCCTTGAAACTTAACCCGGCCTGAATAAGATCTGGGTAAGTACCTTTATTAAAATTTGCCAATCCCCGGTTAAACTCTGCTTTTGATTTTTGATTGTCTGCTTTATCAAAAGGAATAGGGAATATGATTTGAGGCTCTAAATGCTTAAATGTTACAACGGGCTTCTCTTCTTCTGGAAACATCAAGGCATAAATGATCGCAATTGCCGCAGCAATAATGATAATTTTTTTCTTTTTCGCTTTCGCTGCTAGTCCTGCAACTTCCTCTTCTTCTTCTTCTTTGGCCTTAGCTTTTTCTTTCTCTTCTTTTGCCTGACGTTTAAGTTCTTTTTTTATTTCATCTTCGATACTCGTTTCTTCCAGTAGTGCTACCTGAAGTAAACTTGTCTTTTCTAAATTAATGACTTGGGTTTTTTCATCTTGTGAAACGGCGGCATTTTCCTGAGCAACAATGAGAGCGTGCTTTTCTGCCGCTTCTTCTTCTTCACGCCTACGCGCCTCTTCTTCTTCCGCTCGACGTTTATCTTCTGCTGCTTTTTGCTCACGCCTCATTCTGGCTATTTCTTCTTGAGCAATTGGATTTATAAGCGTTCTATCACCACTATAATTAGCCTGAAAATTTTCCGCGGTCGTAGTGACTGTTGTTTTTTCAATTTCTAGTTCCTGCTCGAGTTTTAACTCTTCCGGCTCAGGATCATGCTTTTCAGGAGTTGTCTCCATTCGAACAGTTTCTGTTAATTCTTGAACTTCAGGAATTGAATCTTCTTCTGTTGCTTCCGTTTCATTTTCTAACTGCTGACTTCTGATCTTAGCTAGATCGATAACAAAAGTTTCTTCTTTAGGAGTTTCATCTTGAATCGCAGTTTTGTTTTCATCCATAAGTTCAGGATAAAAATCAAAACTATTAATAGGTCCCCAATTTCCCGTGGGGAAAATCTGGGCTTCTTCATTACCTTTAATATGTCCCTTGGCCTTTAATTCAAAAAGCTGTGCTTTCACAAAAGGACCAATCACCCGACCACTTTCCAGCCGGATACGAAATTTCGTCATAGCATTAATTATAAAGGATTTTAGCTATTTGAGGGTAAAACAAAAAAAGGGGAGCATATCTGCTCCCCCCTGAGGATTTTTACTTTATAAAGATGGTTGCATTTCCAGCGAGGGCCAAAGCCGATTCCCAGAAGACACCCAAAAGTAGAACCGGAATAAAGAGGGCGATGATCACAGTTTGGTTTAGTGTACTGAAACCAACAACTTTTTCATCGCTGCTTGCTTCACCAAAAATCAAATTTTTGGCCAGTCTCATATAGTAGTAAAGACCAATGACTGAGTTAATTGCTGCAACAATCGCAATTCCATAATGCTTTTGCTCAATCACTACTGCAAAGATATTAAACTTCGCTACGAAACCACTAAATGGTGGAATGCCCGCTAATGAGAACAGAACTGAAGCCATGATAATTGCCATAACCGGGTGCTTATAAACCAGGCCGCGGAAAACATCATAAGAATCGGAACCGTACATATCTGAAAGATGAGAAGTAATAAAGAAAGCGATAAGAGTCATCAGCATGTAAACAATTCCATAAAAGAGAATTGCTTGAACGCCGGTCTGATTCATAACGACTACACCAAGAATCATCAGTCCAACATGACCAATTGAAGAGAAGGCGAGCATACGTTTAACTGAATTCTGTCCAATCGCTGTTACGTTACCCACTGTCATGGTTAGGGCAGCAATGACCAGAATGAGGCCAACCCAGCTCACTTTTAATGGAGAGCCCTCAGACAAAAACACATAGGATACGCGAACAAGTGAAGCCAAACCTGCCATCTTAGGAACGATGGCGAAGAATGTAGTCACAGGAATCGGAGCACCTTGATAGACATCCGGAGCCCACATATGGAACGGGAAAGCCGAAATTTTATATCCGATACCAACAAAAAACAGAATCGATGCTACCAGCGTGATCGCAAGTCTGCTCCCTTCAAGAGAAGAAACCTGGGCCGCAATATCGTTGAACTGGATGGATCCGAACACACCGTAAAGGTGAGAAATACCAAACAGGGCAATCGCTGCAGAGAAACCACCATAAAGAGCGTATTTCATACCGGCTTCTGTCGAAGTGGAATCTTCACGTTTTAAAGAGGTCATAACATACGAAAGGATCGAAAGGATTTCTAACCCGAGGTAGAATGTCAGCATGTTATTTGCTGAAGCAAGAAGCATCCCACCAACTAAAACCCCAACCGCCATGATCGAATATTCTGATTTTAGATTCGTGTAAATGTCCTTAGAAGAGTGACTTAGGAAAACTGCACCCATCGTTCCAACAACCATAATCATTTTCATCAATGTGCTGAAAGGATCAATTGTTACAGCATTATGGAAAATCTGAACCGGAGTTTCACCTAAGTTTTGGCACAAACATACAAATACAATACCCAGAATGATCTGTGTGAAAACATGGATCTTAGTACGAGGAGCATGTTCATCTTTTACAGATGCTTCCGCTACCAAAAGAGTCGTCATCAAGATAACTGTAATCAACTCTGGTATGTAGTAACTTAAAAAACCAAATAATTGGTCAATCACAAAAAACCTCTCTTAATACTTACTCAACAGATCAACCAACTGTCCGACAGAAGCTTTCATCACATTAAGTAGTGGGCTTGGGAAAATACCAAACACGATTACACAAATACAAAGCGGGATCATATAGAACACTTCGCGAGCATTCATGTCCTCATACTTTTCGATATCAGGATTAACTTCTCCGAAGAACATACGCTTGAACATCCAAAGAAGGTAAGCAGCACCAAGAAGAAGACCCACAACTGCAATAACAGTGATTGTTGTGAACTTTTCGTAAATGCCTAAGAAGATCAATGCTTCTGAGATGAACCCTGAAAGCCCTGGTAGACCTAGAGAAGCAAAAAGACCAATGATGTAGATTGTTGTGTATTTAGGAAGTTTAGTCGCTAAACCGCCGTAACCTTTTGAACCATCCGGACGAACAATCCAACGGTGGTGAGAACGCTCATAAAGAACACCAACCATTAAGAACATCATAGCTGTTGAAGTTCCGTGGTTGAACATCTGAAGAACAGCACCGTTCATACCCTGAGTTGTCATGGCCGCAAGACCAAGCATTACAAAACCCATGTGAGATACTGATGAGTAAGCAATAAGCTTTTTCATATCATCCTGGGCCATTGCACAGAATGCTCCGTAAATAACTGAGATCAAACCAAGAACTGCGATGATAGTTGAAGCATCAGAAGCAGCTTGCGGGAAGATCGGGAAGGCAATTCTTAGGAATCCGTAAGAACCCATTTTTAAAAGTACACCGGCCAGGATTACAGAAACAGCTGTTGGGGCCTGAACGTGTGCGTGAGGTAACCAAGTGTGGAACGGGAAAACCGGAACCTTAATGGCAAAACCAAGGAACATGAACCAGAAAAAGATAGTCTCGAAAGAGAAAGACTTACCAAAGATAACAACTGTTTCATTAACAAATTTACCACCTTGAAGAGCAAGGATATTAAAAGAATCAGCGCCTTGACCTGAAACGAAGTAAAGGGCCACGATACCGACCAACATGAAGATCGAACCGAAGAAAGTATAGAGGAAGAATTTAACAGCAGCATATTCTCTGTTCTCGCCACCCCAGATTCCGATAAGGAAGAACATTGGAAGTAGCATAACTTCCCAATAAACATAGAAGAGGAAGAAATCTAAAGAGAAGAACACACCAAACACTGTTGATTGAAGCATCAAAAGAAGTGCGAAGTATGCCTTAACGTTTTTCTCAACCGTCCATGAAGAAAGAGTACAGATGAAGAAGAGGAGAGCGTTCAAGAACGTCATCAACATCGTGATTCCATCAATACCGATAAAGTAATTGATGTGGAATTGTGATATCCAAGGAATTTTGGTCACAAACTGCATGTCTGCAGTAGTGGTATCAAACTTCACATAAAGAAGTACTGACAATACCATTGTGATGAATGTTGTCACGAGAGTAACCATTCTAATGGTGTTCTCTTTAGCTTTTGGCGTGAGGATTACTCCAACCATCCCAATAATAGGTAACCATAAAATCCAATTCAGTATTCCGTTCACAACGAACCTCTCTCTATTAAGAAAAAAACCTTAAATATTTACTGTCCAAATATAACTAGCAAGAACCACGACCAACATGACAAAGTAGAATTGAATTTTACCTGACTGAATGATTCTTAAAACTAGGTTAAATAGATTTACTGCAACTCCCGTCCCGTCGACACCTACGGCATCAACAACAACGTTATCAAACCACTTCGAAGCCTTGAACAATACGCGGTTAACTGCGGCTGCACCATCAACGGCATAACGGTCGAAGATTCCCATATCAAACCAAGAAAGGAAGCGGTTAAAACCGAGTAGCCCTTTCTTAATAAGGACGTCGATATAGAAATTATCGAAGTAGTATTTATTCCTTAAAACCTCTGTATAGCCAGGGAACCTGGTGGCCAGCGGCTTAATTGATTTTTTGATGTACATCAAGAAGGCGATTAGCACACCCAAAGCTGCAATGATGATAGATGCAATCGCACCTATAACGTGAGCTGTATGGATCTTGTGTTCATCCGGATTAGGACCAGCATAACCTGTTTGATGATCATAACGTGCTTTCGTTAGCTCAGTTTTTACACGAGTATCTGTTGAGCCCCATGCTTCTCTTGGATGATTAACAAAACGTTCAACCTTAGGCGCTTCCACCAGGACTTTAAACCATTCTGTTTTTTCACCAAATACTTTTACAATTCCCTGACCGGTTAAGCTTCCAGCGAACCAGAAACCAAGGGTGAAGATCGCAAGAATAAGAAGAGGTACATTCTGACGAGCATCAAGATGCTCGTGATGAATCTCGTGACCGTGGTGATGGTCACCGTGATGATCTTCGCCATGAGCATCATGATGACCCATGCGGTTTTCGCCGTAGAAAGTTAAGAACATCATACGGAACATATAGAACGCGGTCAGACCAGCACCGGCGAAACCAAGAATTGGAACAATCGCTAGAAGTGGGTTTTGACCTGACATGAAACCGAAATAAAGGGCATCACCAAGAATTCTGTCTTTTGATACGAAACCAGAGAAGAATGGGATACCTGCAATCGCAAGAGTACAGGCCATCATCGCAAAGTGCGTGTAAGGCATATACTTACGAAGACCGCCAAGTTTTGGCATTTCTTGCTCATGAACTGTGTGGATGATTGAACCAGCAGAAAGGAACAGACATGCTTTAAAAACAGCGTGAGTAATAACGTGCATAAAAGCTGCGTTATAAGATCCAACACCGACACCAATGATCATATAACCAAGCTGTGAAAGAGTTGAATAAGCGAGTACCGCCTTAATATCTGTTTGTACCATGGCAACTGTAGCTGCACCAAAAGCAGTAATGGCACCGATCACGGCAATAAACCAAGTGATGTCACCAAGAACCATTAGTGGATACATACGAAGAGAAACCCAAACACCGGCCGTAACCATGGTCGCAGCGTGAATCAGGGCAGAACCCGGAGTTGGACCCATCATCGCATCTGGTAACCAAACGTGAAGTGGGAACTGAGCTGATTTACCCATTGCACCCAGGAAGATACAAAGAGCAGTGAAAGTTGCCAGGGAAATTCCGATTACCGTTTGACCGGCAAACTTGCCTTCAGCAATAGCAGCATAGATATCAACATAAGCAACTGAACCAAGAACCATCCAAAGAGCGACGATACCCAATAGAAGGAAAACGTCACCGATTCGAGTAGTCATGAAAGCTTTTAGTGATGCATCACCGGCGGCTTCTTTCTTAACATAGATACCGATTAGTGAGTAAGAACAGAACCCCATGACTTCCCAGAAACAGAAAAGAGCAAAAAGGTTATCTGACATAACCATTCCTAGCATCGCTGAAGTAAAGAGCGGAAGGAATGTGAAGAAACGACCATGCTTCTCATCGTGGTCCATATACCAGGTAGAGAAGAGGTGAATCAGGAAAGCTACGCCCGACACCATGAGAAGCATAATTGCTGTCATGTTATCAATGTAGACACCCATGTTAACTTTCCAGATATTCGCCCCGTGAGACAGGTCAAACCATGTGAAAGTTTTATGGATGAAATGATCTGTGGCAAATGTGCCAAAGACGAAGTCACCGAAAATTCTAGCTGAAAAGATGAAAGAAATAAAAATACTGAGTGTTGCTAACCAGTCCCCTTGGCGAGGTAGTTTTCTTCCAAAAAAGGCGTTAATAACAAACGCAATTACTGGGGCAAGAAAAATCGGCGCAATATTTCCAACTGTATATTCCATGTATAACCCTTAGTTCCTTAACTGTGTCGCTTCATCAATGTGAATTGTTTCTTTGATTTGGAAGAATCGAATCACAATAGCGAGTCCAATAGCAGATTCAGCAGCTGCAATAGCAATAATGAATAGACTGAAAACGTGACCATCAAGATTGTTTGTTACATATCTTGAATAGGCCACAAAGTTCAAGGCGGCAGCGTTGAGAACGAGTTCAATCCCAAGAAGGATCGCAACAATGTTCTTTCTGGAAAGAATAATCACCAGACCGACCACAAACAAAATCAGGGAAATAATTAAATAAGAAGCTAAACCCATCATAGAATTATCCTTGCCTTCTTGGACGAGCAATAATCGCTGCACCCACTAGAGCACCTAAAAGAAGAACCGAAGAAAGTTCAAAGGCCAGTACATGTTCTTTAACTAATAAGTGGCCGATTTGATTAACGGTTGAAGGAAAGTCATTACCAATTACTTTCGCAGGGTACGCTTTAACAACATTTGTAATCAATTTTACGTTTGTTAAAACCACAACCAAAGCAGTTAGAAGACCAATGGTGTAAGTCCATTTGTTACCCATGGCAGGAGCTAAACCTAAAAGATTTTGAGCTCTTGATACGAAGTCTTTACCACCAGTTAACATAACAGCGAACAACATGAGGATGACGACGCCGCCAACGTAAACCATAATCTGGCTAACAGCTACAAAGTCTGCGCCTAAAGTCGCGTATAAACCGGCAATACCTAAAAGAGAGCCTAGTAAAAACACACAGGAGTGCATGATATTTCGAGTAACAGCTGCTCCGATGGCACTTCCCACTGTAAGGAGTGCGGACGTTAAAAATAGTAATTCAATAAACATTTCTAATCCTTAATTAATGACTACCAAATACCAGATCGGCCAATGATTTACCATTGAACATTACCAACCAGATAGCACAGCCAACTAAATTGAAAATCGCGATCGGAGTTAAATATTTCCAACAAACGGACATCAGTTGGTCAACTCTTAGTCTTGGAAGAGTCCAACGGGCCCAAATAACTACATAATATAGAAGACAAGTTTTTGTTACGAAGATCACAACTTGAGCGAACTGAGTTGGGATAATATCAATGCTGATATTAAAAGGAAGGTTACCACCGCCCAGGAAGAGAGCAGTACCAACACCACATACAACAAATACTTCAATGTATTCAGCAAGAGCAAAGAAACCAAAACGAAGACCGGTATACTCAGTGTGGTAACCGGAAACGAGTTCCGATTCAGCTTCTGGTAAGTCGAATGGAGCACGGTTTGTTTCAGCCATTGCACCGATACCGTAAACAAAAAAAGCAATGAATGCGAATGGGTTATGGAAAATAAACCAGTTTACGATAGTTCCTTCCTGGTGAGAAAGAATCGTACCGAAGCTCATTCCGCCGGCCAAAAGAGTGATGGCAAGAACAGATAGAGTTACTGGAATCTCATAAGAAATAATCTGAGAAGCTCCACGCATACCACCGAGCATCGACCATTTTGAGTTTGAAGCGTAACCACCAAGGAAGACCGCTAAACCAACTAGAGATGAAATGGCGATAAGATAAAAGACACCTACGTTAAGGTCGGCCATCATGAAGCCACTTGACCATGGTAGAACAGCAAGAGTTGCGAACACACCAACGAGGGCCAGTAGGGGAGCAAGATAAAAAAGGAATTTATCAGCAGTGTAAGGCATGATATCTTCTTTCGTTAACATCTTCACACCATCAGCTAAAAACTGAAGAAGTCCATAAGGACCAACGCGGTTTGGACCCATACGTGCCTGAAGGTCAGCTGAAATTTTTCTTTCAGCATAAGTTCCCAGACCACCTACCGTGGCACAGAAACCGACAACAACCAGAGCAACGATTAAATAAATAGCAAAAGCTAAAAGGCCCTGGTTATTTCCAAAGAGGTTCAAAAGAACATCGTAAAATTCATATTGAGAGAGATAACTAACGATAGTTTGATTCATTTTAAGGAACCTTATTTATTGTTTTTTAAAGAAACTTGATATGACTTAACCCAATCAAGGTCGCCCTTTTTCCAGCAGTAACCAATTCCTTCAAGGAGAACGGAGATGAAACTTAAGAAAATGATGAGAGCGTATCCGCCATGGCCCATATCAACGAGTTCTCTAAAGATCGCTGCTACAGGAAACATAAGAACAGATTCCACATCAAAAATGATGAAGATTAAGCCCACCACATAGAATCGAATATTGAATGAAGACCAGGCCGAACCGACCGGGATTTCACCACATTCATAAGGCATAGACTTAAGATGTGAAGGCTTCTTAGGAGACAGTAAAACTGTTAAGAAATGTCCGCCGAAAAACATTACAACTGCTATCCCCATTAGGATAACAATAGGCATCAAGCCATCAAACTGAGCTGGTGTCATGGAAGTCTCCACTGCATTAAAGTCGCAAAAAAGTAGTTTTAAGATACAAAAGATGTTGAATTTAGGAAAGATGTTATTTTAAATGTGACCAGCAAATGTCTAAGCAGGGCAATTGTAAAAAACAGAATGAAAATAGACCTATTTCATCAGGATTTAACGTGACCTTGTTTAGTGGTATTTCAAATAAAATTAATTACTGGCTACAGCAGCAGCAAGAACTCGCGCTTAAAGGTGTGACTCCAAATCAGTGGAGTCTCCTTGCGGGGAGTTATTTTTCTGGCCAACTATTTGATTCCACACATGTTCTCTTGTGTTCTGACCAAGATGAAGCTGAAGAAGTTTTCGACGCGCTCAAACACTTAAAGAATATTTCTTTTTACCCGGGGCACAATCACGCGCTCTATAGTTCTATTCTTTCTTCAGAAAATTTATTGCTTCAACGCTGGTCGGTACTGCAAAAACTGCAAAATAATACTCCGCTCATAATTGTTACCACACCTGAAGCTTCATTATTATTGGGGCCAGATCAGGAATTTTTTAAGAAAAATCGCTTTCACATAAAAAAAGACGACATCATTTCGCCGATTGATCTGGCAAAAAAACTCACTGAACTAGGTTATTTTCCTTCAAGTACGATTGAAGAACCGGGAACTTTTGCAAGAAGAGGGGAGATTTTTGATATTTTTCCCATCTCACATCCGCCGGTTCGACTTCATTATTTTGATGATCTGATCGAGGATATTTTTGCGATTGATATCGATACACAAAAAACTAATAGAGAAGTTAGTTTTCAGGATGTTTCTATTATTCCAGGTGCGGGCTTTCTTACCCAGGATCCTTATGCCTCTCGCTTGCGCTCAAATCTTCCACAGGCACAACCTGCCTTTAAAAATAAATATGAAGCAAGAAAGCAGTTGCTGGGAAGAATTAATGAAGGCCAGCTGTTTGAAAACTATCCTCTTTATATTCCATTGTTTTTTGATAAGCCTTGCACGCTTTTTGATTTTCTTCCGGCAAACAGTAAAATTTCATTTTTTAACTATGATAACGGACAGAAATCCTTCGATCTCTTTTTAGCTTCCCAACAAGACGACTTTAAAACTCTTTCTAATGACGTGGAAAGTTCTTCCGTTATCCCGGGTCCGGAGTTTTTTTATCTTGAACATTTACCGGAACTCAGTTTTAAAAAGCTTTATATTGATCAACTTGATATCGCTGTTAATCTGGACACTCCTTTTGATAAAGAACTTCATTTAAATTTTGAAAAGTTAAAGTCCTATTTTCAAACCAAACTGCAAATGACGGGTAAAGTTCCCGAGAACCGTTTTGAATACATCAAAGGCTGTTTAGGTATCTTAAAAAAAGAACTTAGTGTGCGGGGACATCTTCTGGTTAATTATAAATCAGAGAACGCCCGGCAGGAATTACAATATCTTCTGGAAGAAAACGGCTTAACCGAAATTGGAACCCGAATGCAGTTTGTGTTTGGGAAACTGGATGAAGGTTTTTACTATAAGAATGAACACATCTTTGTTTTGTCGGAAGGGGATTTTTTCTCAGTCAAAAAGAAAAAGGCCAAACAGGTCAAGTCTATCAACAAAGATCTTTTTGCTGAACAGATTGCAACGTTAAAGATAAACGACTATGTCATTCACCGTGACTTCGGGGTAGGGATTTATAAAGGTTTGGAGACGATTCAGGCCGGAGACCAGCAAAGTGATTACCTCGTCATTCTTTATGAAGACAATGATAAGGTTTATGTTCCGGTTTATAAATTAAATCTGGTTCAAAAGCATGCAGACTCTTCCAGTGGTCTTAAAGTTGCCTCATTAAAATCTAAAAAATTCTCCGAACTTAAACAGAAGGCCCGTGGTTCTGTAAAAAAACTGGCCTTCGACTTATTAAAACTTCAGGCCGAGAGAAAACTTAAAGGTGGATACCCGTATTCTCCACCAGACCATATCTTTAAAGAGTTTGAACTCTCTTTTGCTTTTGAAGAAACTCCTGACCAACAAAAAGCCATTCTGGATGTATTAGAAGATATGCAAAATCAGTATCCAATGGATCGACTGGTTTGTGGTGACGTAGGTTTTGGTAAAACTGAAGTTGCCATGAGGGCCGCGATGAAAGCGGTTCTGGATAAAAAACAAGTGGTCGTTTTAGTGCCAACAACAGTTCTCGCTCTTCAGCACTATCACTCTTTTGTTAAACGATTTGAAAACTTCCCGGTAAATATTAATTTCATTTCCCGTTTTAAAACAGCAAAACAAAAAAACGAAGTGATGGTACAGGTTGCCGAAGGAAAGGTTGATATTCTGATTGGTACCCATGCGGTACTTTCTGACAAACTTGAATTTCACGATTTAGGACTTTTGATCATTGATGAAGAACATCGTTTCGGTGTCGGTCATAAAGAAAAGTTAAAAGTTTTAAAATCCGGTGTGGATGTTCTAACCATGACCGCGACACCGATTCCAAGAACTTTGCAACTATCGTTTCTGGGAATTCGCGATCTTTCATTGATTCAAACAGCACCGCCTCGTCGTCAAGCGATTAAGACCTACATTATTAAAGAAGATGATCTGACGCTCAAGTCAGCGATTGAAAAAGAGTTGTCTCGTGGTGGTCAGATTTATTATGTCCATAATCGTGTGCATGATATTGAAGAGCATGAACTCTACCTAAAAAAGCTTGTTCCTAATGCCAGGATCAGTGTTACTCACGGCCAAATGAATGAACGGGAGCTCGAAAAAAGAATTAATGATTTCTATGATCATAAGTCGGACATTCTTCTCGCTACCACCATCATTGAGTCGGGTATTGATATTCCAAATGCTAACACCATGATTATTGATCGGGCCGATACTTATGGGCTTGCTCAGCTTCATCAGTTAAGAGGACGAATCGGGCGTTCAGACAGGAAGGCCTATGCGTACTTCATTGTTCCGGAAAATAAAATTCTCAGTGAGACTGCTCAAAGAAGACTTCAGGCGCTGCAAACTTATGCAGAGATGGGATCGGGATTTGCTCTCGCTTCATCTGATATGGAAATTCGTGGAGCCGGAGATATTTTAGGGGGAGAGCAGTCAGGACACATTGAGGCCATAGGTCTTGAGTTCTATATGGACCTTTTACAAGAAGCCATCCAGGAATTGAAAGGCGAGCAGAAAGTCTCGGTTAAAAATATTGAAATTCAGGCTTCATGGTCTGCTTATATTCCTAATTCCTACATTCCTGATCACTCACTTCGGTTAAAATACTACAAGCGTCTTTCTAACTGTAGTGACTTAACTCGTTTAGAAGATATCATCAGCGAATTAAACGACGCTTTCGGAATTACTCCAAAAGAGCTCGAGGCTCTTTATTCTATCCTTCGATCGAGAATTATTTTCCAACCTCTGGGCCTTCGACTGGTCAAAGTTTCCGGGTCCCAGATTGCCCTTTTCTTCGATCAGGAAATACTTAACTGGAATCATCAGCTAAGAGATAAGATGTTGAACTTCTTCATTAATAAGCCGAAGTTTTACAAAATGAATCCTGATTCTTCTGTGAATGCGCTCTTCAAAGAGCCAGTGAGTCATACCGTGCTTTATGAGTTTGCAAAACATATTGCAGCAGAAATGGGTGTATGATACTGTTTTTATTAGTTTGAATAAAAACCACAGGGATGTGTATGAAAAAACTTTCTTTAGCAATTATTGCTGTCGCTATGGCCATGCCGGCCATTGCTCAAAATCAAGTAGTCGCAACAGTTAATGGTCAGTCCATTACTAAAAAACAGTTTGAAGAATATCATCTGCAAAATTTGAAATTTGTGGGTCAAAGAAAAATCACGAAAGAGACTTCTCTTCAGGATTTAATTAACCGTCAACTTGGTATTCAAAAAGCCAAGAAGACTGGTCTTAATAAAGATCCGGAAGTTATAGCAAAACAAGAAGACATTCTATTTCATGCTCAAATCTCAAAAGATTTAGAGAATGAGTTCAAAAAAATAAATGTCACAGACGAAGATGTGAAGAAGTATTACGATACAAATAAAGAGTATCGTACAGCTCACATCCTCTACCGTCTAAGAGCTGAACCGACTCCTGAAGAAGTAAAAGCGGCGCTGACTCAGAGTTCTGAAATTTATAATATTCTTCAGAAAGAACCAGATAGCTTTGCTAAATATGCCAACAAGTTTTCTCAAACTTCAACAGCACCAGTGGGCGGCGATCTAGGATTTCAACCTCCAACTCGTCTGGCACCTGAGTACTATGAAGCTATTAAAGGTCAAAAAGTTGGTTTTATCTCAAAACCGGTCAGAACTCAGATGGGCTACCACATTATTAAAGTTGTAGGCGTTAAGTCATACGACCAGATTGACAAGAATCTCTATAAAAAGATCATTTACGACAATAAAAGAGACGCAATGATCGAAAATTACTTCAAAAATCTCGCTAAGAATGCGGAAATCAAGACAAACCCAAATCTTTTGTAATATCCTTGGTTAGTGAAATTAATTCTATTGCTACTTCTGGGTATGAGCATTGCTCATGCCCAGGTTAAAAACCCAGCCCCCGTACTTCTCGATAAAATAGTCGCTGTTGTAAACACGCGAGTTATTTCCTTATCTGAAATACAACGTATTGAATCCACCCTTGAAGCTCGTAGAGAAGTGTCGCCGCTTATTTACAGTGAAAAGAAATATACTCAAAAAGAGTTGATCGATACTGTTATCCGCTCATTTATCATCCGCGATAAAATCAATGCTCAAGGGTATGTGATTAATGATGATGCAGTGGAATCAAGAATCAGAATGACAGAAGAACGCATTGGCCTTCGCCGTGCCGACCTTTTGGAGTTTTTGAAAACGAAAGGGCTGACCTACGAAGAGTACTTTGAAGTTATTCGCGAAACTATGGAATACAATATCTTCGCCCAGAGAATCATTGCTCCATTAATTTCCGTCACTGAACAAGAAATTAAAAATGAGTATTACCGAAGAAATAGCACCAATAATGCGCTTTCTTTTAAATACAATCTCGTTGATTTTTACATATCAGAAGAAAAGTTAATTGATAAAAATGAAGACCGTTTCCTTGCTGTCTTAAAAGACTATCAACTAACCGGGAAACTTCCTGAAGAATATAGAAGCCTTGAAACCAATCATCTTGAAAATCTAAACGAAGATGGTCTGGCGAAAGAACTCTCAAAAATCTTAAAAGTTACTGCTGAAGGATCTTTTTCTAAATCGATCTCCCTTAATAAATATCTCCACGTCTTCTATGTTCAGAAGAAAGATTTAGTTGAGTCCCAGGAATTTTTAAAACATAAAGATCAAATCCAAAACGAGATCTTCATGTCTAAAGGCAAATCAGTTAGTGATAACTGGTTTGATCGTGAATACTCCAACTACTATATAAAAACTTTGATTTAATATGAAAGTTTACATCACCCAGGGCCATGAACAAGGTATTGGGCTAGAAGTTTTTTTCAAAGCTTGTCTATTGATGAGTGAGGATGACTTATCGTATTTTAAGCTGCTGGCATTTAAAACGGCAGTTTCTCAGACAATCAAAACCTTAAGAATCCCCTATAAACTAGAAGAGGACCGCATTGTTCTAGCGGGTAGAGAGATTCAGGTTTCATGGCTAGAAGACATTAATCATTCTCAAAGTTTTACGGCGATAGAACTCGGCATGAAACTATGTGAGAGTGGTGGAGTTCTTTTCACATTACCCACCTCCAAAGACCAGTTTCCAGGCTTTCCTGGGCATACAGAGTATTTCCGCACCTTCTACAAGCGGCCCGAGCTCGGAATGTTTTTTTCTTCTCCCAAACTTAAAGTGCTGCTTCTCTCAGATCACGTTCCCATAAACAAGTTATCTCAGCTCATGACGGAAGAAATAATCTACTCAAGATTAGTTGCAGCAATCGCGACACTTCAAAAGTGGAGTTGGCCGGTTAGGCGCATCCTAGTATCCGGCCTTAATCCTCATGCAGGCGAGCAAGGTCTTATCGGACATGAAGACCCACGAATTGCGGCGGCCATTTCACGAGTTCGTTCCAAATTTAAATTAGATGTCATGGGACCAATACCTGGTGATACAATGCTCTTGGAGAAAAAATCTCCGGAAGATATTCTGGTCTATTTATTTCATGACCAGGGTTTAGGAGTGTTTAAGGGACTTCAGGGTTTCATAGGTTCAAATATAACTTTGGGATTACCTTATCCACGTTTTAGTCCAGATCACGGTACTTCTTTTTCTTTGTTTGGAAAAAACCAAGCTGATTATCGTGGCTGCGCCTATGCACTAAAAGAAGCAGTGTCATTGTTTAAAAAGGTCTCATATGGAAAAGATTCAAGTAATTAAGGCCAAAGTCCATAATTTAAAAAACATTGATGTTTCTCTGCCTCGTCATTCATTAACCGTTATAACTGGACCCTCCGGTTCCGGAAAATCTTCACTGGCCTTCGATACAATTTATGCTGAAGGACAACGTAGATATATTGAATCACTCTCTAGTTATGCTCGCCAATTTATAGGGCAAGTAGAAGCACCTGAAGTAGAAAGTATAACTGGTCTTTCTCCGGCCATTGCCATTGACCAGAAATCAACCAATAAGAATCCTCGTTCCACAGTCGGAACCATCACCGAAGTTTATGATTATTTGAGGCTTCTTTATGCCCGTTTGGGTGATGCCCATTGCCCTGAGACAGGGGAGAAGGTTGCCAAACAATCTCCTCAACAAATTGTTGAATCCATTCGCAAATTCAAAACCGGGACAAAACTTCAAATTCTCTCACCTGTTATAAGATCCAAGAAAGGGGAGCATAAAGAAGAGTTGGCGAAATTTGCCAGTATGGGATTTTCCCGCATAAGACTAAATGGCGAGATTCTAAACCTTGAAGATAATTTAAGTATTAACAAGGCCCGATTAAATAATATTGATATCGTGATTGATCGCCTGGTTATGAAAGAGGGTATAGAATCCCGTTTAACTGAATCTGTTGAGCAGGCCTTGAAATTATCTGACGGCTATTTAATCCTTCTGGCCAACGATGAAGAACATTTTTATTCGGAAAACAATTATTCTTTTAAATCCGGCAAAAGTTATCCGGATCTCGAACCCAGATTATTCTCATTCAATTCTCCACTAGGGGCTTGTCCCATCTGTAATGGCCTTGGAATTTCTAAACGCTTTGATGTGGATAGTTTACTGGTAGATGAGAATCTTTCTTTAGAAGAAAGCGCCATGCCGATTGTTAAGAAGAATTCGTTTTTATGGCAGATGGTCCGCTCAGTTGCAGCAGCTGAGAAAGCAAATCTTGAAAAACCCTATAAAAAGCTTTCGGATAAATTCAAACAAGTCCTCTATTACGGTGGAGACAAAGTTTATACCTATAAATTTGAGTCAGAAAACTCCTCATGGAATTTTAAAAAAGAATTTCCCGGAATCGTCAGTTGGCTGGAAAAAAAGTATAACGAGTCGGAGTCAGAAAAAACACGCTCAGATTTAGAAGAATACATGATCATCAAGAAGTGTTCTGGTTGCAAAGGACAGAAATTAAATCCTTTTGCCCTCGCCGCTACAATTGATGGCCAATCCATCATGGACGTCTGCGATTTATCTATTCAAGACGCTTCTGACTTTTTTGATAAACTCAAATTCACAGGCAATCGAGCTATCATTGCTGATAAAGTATTAAAAGAAGTGCGCGATCGTTTAAAATTTCTTCTAAACGTCGGACTCAATTATCTCACTCTTAACCGGGATGCAGTTACTCTCTCCGGTGGTGAATCCCAAAGGATTCGACTGGCCACACAGATTGGTTCAGCTCTCTCAGGTGTTCTATATGTCCTTGATGAACCTAGCATTGGTCTCCATCAACGTGATAATGAAAAACTCATTCAAACTCTTATTAATTTAAGAAATTTAGGAAATACCGTTTTAGTTGTTGAGCACGATGAAGACACGATGAATGCCAGTGATTATCTCATTGATATGGGTCCAGGAGCTGGCCTCCATGGTGGTACCGTCGTGGCTGCCGGAACACCAGAGGAAGTTAAAAAGAATAAGAATAGTATTACTGGTAGATATCTTGCTGGGGCCAGATCAATTGAAGTTCCCAAAAAACGCCGAAGTTTTGAAAATTATATCGTTCTTAATAAGGCGCGAGAGCATAACTTAAAAGATGTAACTCTTAAACTACCTCTGGGCGGCATGACCTGTATAACGGGTGTTTCCGGTTCAGGTAAATCAACTTTGGTTCATAAGATTTTGGTTCCTGCGATAAAGAATCATCTTTCAAGAGGAAGACGAGGAAGCACACAAAGCTACCAGTCCATCACTGGGGTTAATCATATTCAAAGTCTCATTGAACTCGACCAATCTCCTATTGGAAGAACTCCTCATTCCAATCCAGCCACTTACACGGGCTTATTCGATAACATCAGAAATATCTTTTCCATGACGACGGAATCAAAAGTCAGGGGATATAAGCCTGGTCGATTTTCCTTTAATGTTAAAGGTGGCCGCTGTGAAACTTGCGAAGGTAACGGTGTGTTAAAAATCGAAATGCATTTCCTTCCAGATGTATTTGTAACTTGTTCTGAGTGCAGGGGCTCCCGCTATAATAATGAAACTCTGTCCATTTTATATCGAGGAAAGAACATCGCAGATGTTCTCAATATGAGTATTGAGGAAGCAGAACCTTTTTTTGAAAATCATCCAAAGATTAACCGCGCCCTCAAGGTGCTTAATTCTGTTGGACTTGGTTACATTAAACTAGGTCAGCCTGCTACAACTCTTTCTGGAGGAGAAGCCCAGCGTTTAAAACTTTCTCGTGAACTTTCCAAAGCGGTTAAGGGTTCAACTCTTTATGTTCTGGATGAGCCAACCACCGGACTACATTTTGAAGATATTAAGATTCTGCTTAAGGCCCTTAACCAATTAGTTGAACAGGGTCATTCGCTATTAATCATTGAGCATAATTTAGATGTGATAAAAACTGCTGACTGGGTAATTGATTTAGGGCCCGAAGGCGGTAAAGGTGGAGGTGAGATCGTTGCCGAAGGAACCCCTGAGATAGTGGCCAAAGTTAAGACATCTCACACCGGTCGTTATCTGCGTAAGATGTTGTAAAGACTTCTTAGTGGCATCTTATACTCAAGTAATCAGCGAAATTTCTCGATAAGCAACGAATGGGTCAATGGACTTTCATTCTTCTCATTTTTCTCGGAGTTTTTACCACTCCAGTTCAGGCATCTAAGGATTGTCTTCAAGGGGAATGCGTTCCCACACTGCTTACTAGATTAGAAAATCTATCTCAGCTTTATCAAAAAGACTGTTTCCCCAAAGGTGTCGCCCCTTCTAAAGTCGAAGCTCATTATGAAACTCACGGCCTTTCAGAAAAATGTTGGAAATACATTACTGAAATAAATCATTTAGATACCGAACTTTTAAAACACCAATCTCAACTCGAGGGTAGGTTAGATTGTTCTCAAGGCCAATGCCAAACCCTTGCTAATAACACTCCCGGGCTTAATAATCTTCAAGATATTAATCAGGAACTAAGTTGTACTCCGGCCAAAAAAAAACAAGTTGAAGATGCATGCACCGGTGATCTTTCCTGTGTCTTTGCCACATCTGCTTTAAGTCTCTCCACCCTGGGAGTAGGTGGTCTGGTCGCAGAGAACCTTCTCCCAAAAAACTATAAGCCCAAAAACTGCAATCTTTCTAATGACAGTTGTGTAACCCAACTTGCGACTTCTTTTCTAAAAGCCGCGACAACTTACTTCACTGCTGTATGGGACATCCTAAAATTGGCAGGAAATGCTGCTGGAAAAAAGATGACGGAATTTTGGAACTGGGTTTCAGGCGCTGAAAATCATTCCTCAACTTCTCAACTTGCTTTGGCCAAGGCTTCTGAAGATCCAGGCGTATTTCAGGCCTTATTAGATGACTTCCCCGGCACCATGGGGAAGATTTGGCAGACTTTTGTGGCCTCGTTAAAAGAGTGGCTTAAAAGTAGCATCTTCTGTCAGAAGTGGGAGGGTACTCCTCATTTTGGTAAATGCCTGCAGCCCACCAATAGTTACGACTGTCTTCCTTGTAAAACATTATTAACCGGTCTCTGTGGAATATCAGGCACACTTGTTGCCGAGGTTGTACCGGCCTTCCTTACCGGAGGATTGATTACTGCGGTAAAACAAGGTGTGAGTGGAGCGGCTAAAATTTCCAGACTCTTTAAGGTTTCCGCCAAAGGTATGATGGCGGTTAAGAAGACAAGTCTTGCACCCAGAGCTGCCTTATTAACAAAGAGTCTTGCTCTGGCCAAAACGGCAATCAGTACATCACTTAAGGCCATTCGCACCTATACTTTGTCGCCCATGAGAGCGGCCATGAAAAATTCTTATCAGGCCATTTCTATGCTGGCGAAAAAGGGAACCGTCTACGTGGCGCAATCCTCTACCGGAAAAACTATCTTCTTTTCAGGTAGAGTTTTGAAAACATCTTTAAAAGTCGTTTTACTTCCGGTTGATAACCCTTTGGTTACGATGTCATACAAAGCCGGAATGAGAACGGTAGAAAAAGCATTCAAATTTGGAGCCCCTAAATTAGGAGTAAAAACTGCTGCGACCTCTGCCATTATTGAATCGAATGCGAAACTAGAACCATTGCTGGCCAAAATACAATTGACGAAAATGCCGGCCAAAGTAAATGGTAAAAAACTTCTTTCGCTGGAACAAGAATTATTAACCGCCGTTACCCCAAAACGTCAGGCGCTTATTCGCTCAGCATTTAGTAAAGATAAGGCCAAACTCAGTGATATCATCAGTAATATTTATCCGGAGCTTCAATATGGTTCTCTGGCCAGGACGGTACCAAAAAGCAAACTTATTCAGGCCGAAAAAGAGCTATTGAAAGAGATCAATCGACTTCCAAGCGGAGGAGTGAAGCAGAGTCTGTTAAAAGATTATAAAACCCTGGTTGCGACCGGTACTAAACGTGAAGCAGTACTTACTGCTTCTCAATTGAAACCTAAAAAACCGTTGGATATTCCGAATGTTCCTGCTGGAGCCGTAAAAGTTGTCTCACCAACTCTCAGGGGAACGCAGATTAACAAAGACAAAGACAAAGACAAAGAGAAGAAATAAAAAAGGCCCTCTTGCGAGGGCCCTCTTTTTTCAGAATTTAATTATAAAATTAAACAGCTTTCTGAAGGATAAGGAACGCGATACCGAAACCGAAAAGAACTAGAGACTCGATAAGTGCAAGAGCAAGAATCATTGGAGTCTGAAGTTTTTCAGCAGCAGCTGGGTTACGAGCGATACCTTCAAGAGCTACAGAAGCAGCTTTACCTTGAGAAAGAGTTCCACCGATAACAGCAGAAGCGAAAGCAAGAGCAGCAGAAAGAACTACCCATGAGTTTGTAGACATAGCAGTTTGAACAGTTTCCATTTGAAATCCCTTTGTTAAAAAATAATGATTCTAGTGACTATGTTCATGCTCACCATGATCGTGATGAGCAGTGGCCATACCAATATAAATCATTGTTAAAAGTGTAAATACGAACGCTTGTAGAAAGCTTACGAAAATTCCCATTGCAAAGAACGGAATTGGTACTAAGTACGGAACGAGTTCCGAAAAGATTCCTAAGATCAAATGGTCACCATCCATGTTTCCACGAAGACGAAGAGCAAGTGATAAAGGTCTTACTGATACTGAGATTAATTCGATTGGGAAAATCAAGATAGCTAATGCAGGCATTGGACCAGCAAAGTGCTTCATGTAATTAACGAAACCAACAGCACGGATACCTTGGAAGTTGAAATAGATGAATGTGAAAATACCAAGAGCTAGTGTTGTATTTAAATTTTGGTTCGGAGTAATAGAACCAGGAATAACACCTAGAAGGTTATTAATAAGAATGAAAAGGAAGCAGAAGATAATATAAGAAAAATATTTCTTAGCACTCTCTTCACCCATAACAGTCTTAGAAGTATTGTACATTGCCTGGCCAAGAGCTTCTAAAATGTTACGAGTAGTAACGCCCTTATCAGGAATCACGTAATTTTTTACGCTAGAAATTTGTGCACGGTAAACTAAACCTGCCACTACCATTACGATAGTACCAAAAATCAGGGCCAAAGTATGGGCCGGAAGATTAGTTGCATGAGCCGCTTCATAGAAAAAGTTGAAGCCACCTGCTGCAAATGCAGATTGAGAAAGCAATAAGCCAATAAAACCAAGAAGTTTCATATACATCCTAACTATTTTGATAGTTGTTTTTAATACTTAAGACCTGAATTATCAATTGGAAAAAGATGATCAGGAAGAGTTTTATAACTAGATCTTTATTGTAGAAGTAAATCAGGGCCACAATTGAAAATAACATCAGGAACTTAAGGGCCATAAGGCCTAAAACCTTCCCAACGCCCTGCTCCGCACCACCGCTAGCAGCAGTTGTCATTGATTGAACAATTTTAACCAGAAGAGTGTGGTTTAAAACTAAAACAACCAGGGCCCCAAAAAGTGCCAGACTGTCTAAAGTCAGCCCCTTACCCAAAATGAGCACAGGAATAAGATTGAGTGATGAAAGGAGATAGAATTTTTTATTTATTTTTTTTTCCATGAAACCATTATCATCTTTATTAAAATCAATGTTACGACGGCCAGTAATACACCCTGGGCAGCGCCTTGAGTGATGAAACCATGCTTTACTAATTCCTGAAAAACTAAGAAGACCCCAATTATCGTTGAGGGTAGACCGAGAGCAAGGGCCAGGGCTTTCTTCCAGCTAGTCATAAAGTAAACGTCATTTTGTTGCCAATAAGATAATGGAATTAGCGCTTTCTCGCAACCCTTCGTGCATAGAGAGATTTCAATCTTGCCTTTAAAACTTCGGGATTCGGGTAAGAAGGTAGGAGCGAGTAGTAAATATTATACGCTTCTTTGAGTTTTTCATTGGATTCGTAGGCATTGGCGATCAAGAACTTAACTTTTACAATCTGATCCTTCCGGCGTTCACGTTTCAAATATTCCATCCAGAACTCTACCGCTTTATCCCAGTTCTTATTATAAAACTCAATCAGACCCATCTGATAAAAAGCATCCAGATAATAGGGGTGAGCCGGTTGATCGATAATGACTTCAAAAATCTCCCGAGCCTTGGTGTAGCGACCCATTTCAAAAAAGGCTTCTCCCACCTTTAAATAGTAATAGTCGTAGTTTTTAAGGCGAGGTTTAACTTCCATCAAGATCTGGTATGCACGTATCGCTTCCCCATAATTTTTGGAGAAACTGAAATTAATGTCGGCAATTTTCTCGAGTGACTTCACCTGCCAGAGAGGATCGTCCACGTTATCCACAATATAGTGATAATACTTCAAGGCCTTAACTTGCTGATCCAAATAGAGATAGTAAATCTCGGCCAACTGATAATTAATTTTAGTTTTGATCTGTTTAGAAGGATTTTTTTTAAGGACTCGTTCATAGAGTTCAACTGCTTTGTTGAACTCCTGATTATCGACGAACTTTTGAGCTGTTAAGATATCCTGGTTAAGTCCTGAGGTGAAGTCACAAGAACTTAAGCCCAGGATTAACAGGATGCTTAGAATTTTATTCAGGAGTTTCAGTTGTTTCACCATCAGTAGTATCTTCCTCTGCTTCGGCGATTTTCTCAACTGCGACAACTTTTTCATCTGGCTTAACATTAATTAAGCGGACACCTTGAGTATTTCTTCCAAGAAGTGAAATACCCGAGATTTTCGTTCTGATGACCTGACCTTTATCGGTAATGATCATTAGATCATCCTTATCTGTAACAGGAAGGATTCCCATGATCTCGCCGGTTTTCTCAGTCAACTTCATGGCCAGAATACCTTTACCGCCACGAGACTGTTTGCGGTACTCTTCAGCACTTGAGCGTTTACCATAACCACGGGCCGTAACAGTGAGGATCTCAGATTTTTCATCGATAATTTCCATACCGATAACATATTCATCGTCTTCCAGGCTCATGCCCTTCACACCTTGAGAAACACGTCCCTGAGCACGGCAGTCATCTTCATGGAAGCGGATCGACTTACCGCCAGAAGAGGCGAGAAGAACGTCTTTATTTCCATCAGTGATTCTCACTGCCAGTACTTCGTCACCGTCAACAATCTTAATGGCCTTAAGACCGTTTTGGCGCATGTTTTTGTATTCTGAAAGTTCAGACTTTTTAACGATACCTTGTTTAGTTGCAAAAATAATGAAGTGACCTTCCTGCTCTTTAGGAACAGTAATGATCTCTTTCACTTTTTCATCAGCTGGAACGTTAATGATGTTCACGATGTTTCGACCCTTAGAAGTTCTTAAGCCTTCAGGGATCTGATAAACCTTAATCGAGAATACAGTTCCCTTATCAGTGAAGATCATCAACGTATCGTGGGTATCAGCAGTGAAGATACTTGTGAAGAAATCTTCATCCAGATCAGCACCTTTAACTCCTTTACCGCCACGTTTTTGAGAGCGGTAAGTATCTTTGGCCATTCTCTTCAGGTAACCCTTTTGAGTAATGGTCACGATCACTTCTTCATTCTTGATCAAATCTTCCATATGAATTTCGTCAGCTTGTGCGACGATTTCAGTACGGCGGTTATCTCCGTAATTTTCACGAATCTCTACAAATTCACCACGGATAATATCTTTGATTTGTTCTTCAGAAGATAGAATGCCTTCTAAACGAGCAATTTCTTTCATCACTGCTTCATAATCAGCAACGATCTTATCACGCTCAAGACCAGTTAAGCGTTGGAGACGCATATCCAGGACGGCCTGAGCTTGAATAGTTGAAAGAGTAAAGCGACTCATCAACTGCTCTTTCGCTTGAGCTGGACCTTCTGCCTTCTTAATCATCTCGACGATTTCGTCGATATTTTCAACGGCAATCTTGAGACCTTCTAAAATATGTGCGCGCTCACGAGCTTTTTTGAGTTCGTAAGTTGTTCTACGGATAACGATCTCGCGACGGTGCTCAATAAAACATTGAAGCATCTCTTTAAGATCCATAACTTTCGGCTGACCATTATAAATCGAAAGGAAAATAATACCGAAAGAAACCTGCATCTGAGTTTGCTTATAGAGGCGGTTCAAAATAACTGAACCTTGCTCTCCACGCTTAACATCAATAACTACACGGATACCTTCACGTGAAGATTCATCACGAATATCAGAAATCCCTTCAATTGCTTTATCAGTAACAAGCTCAGCAATTTTTTCAATAAGCTTAGCTTTGTTAACTTGATAAGGAAGTTCTGTAATGATGATTTTTTCACGATCATTTTTACCAATTTCAATATCGGCTTTTGCACGAATCTGAATAACACCCTTACCAGTGTGGTAAGCTTGTTGAATCCCCGCAGTACCATGAATTGAACCAGCCGTTGGAAAATCCGGACCAGGAATAATTTTAATCAGGTCATGAACAGATAGTGTTGAATCTTCAAGAAGGGCCACTAGACCATTCACAACTTCAGTTAAGTTATGCGGAGGAATGTTGGTTGCCATACCTACGGCAATACCAGCTGATCCATTGATTAAGAGATTTGGAATTTTTGTTGGAAGAACTGTTGGCTCTTGAAGAGATCCATCATAGTTTTCCTGCCAATCAACAGTTTCCTTATCAATATCACCAAGCATATCGTTTGCAAGTTTTTGCATTCTGGCTTCAGTATATCGCATGGCCGCAGCACTATCTCCATCGATAGAACCGAAGTTACCCTGGCCATCCACGACAGTGTATCTCATTGAGAAATCCTGAGCGAGACGAACAAGAGCTCCATAAACAGCAGAGTCACCATGTGGGTGATATTTCCCGATAACATCACCAACAATACGCGCTGATTTTAGGTAAGGGCGATTGTGGTAGTTATTAAGCATATGCATGGCAAAGAGAATACGTCTGTGCACTGGCTTGAACCCATCACGCACATCGGGAAGGGCTCGGCCTACGATTACTGACATAGCGTAATCAAGGTAACAGTTTTTCATCTCATCTTGGATCAAGAGAGGAAGAATATTTCCGTGATTAACTTCTGAATTGTTATTTTCGTCACTCATTTCAATTCGTCCTTAAAATTAAATATCGAGGTTACGCACATTAAGAGCATTGGTTTCAACAAATTCTCTACGAGGATCAACCTGATCACCCATAAGAACTGAGAACACTTGATCGGCATCGATAGTGTCTTCAATTTTAACTTGTAACAATGTTCTGTTTGCCGGGTTCATCGTCGTTTCCCAAAGTTGTTCCGGGTTCATCTCTCCTAATCCTTTATAACGTTGGATATAGGCTCCTTGACGACCTTCACTTGAAACAAAATTAGCAAATTCTTTAAGCCCAATGTGTGTATGAACGTTTTCTTTTTGCTTCATAATGAATTCGCTATTCAGATGACGTTTAATTCCATCATATTGATTGATGATGTCCGAGAACTCTGAGGAATCTGCAAAGTTCATGCTGATTCTAAAGTTTTTCGTTTTCATGGCAGAAGCGACTGTAACTCTTAGTTGGAAACCAAGATTTTTCAGATCTTCCTCAACTGTAAACTTATACTTTTTAAGCGCTACTTCTTCATAGGTCTGAATACGTTTTTGAATAATTTCAGCATAAGCAGCAAGTTTTTCTTTGTCTTTCATTATGTCGACAGTAAGTGTTCCGTCTTCCACAACCGCTCTTAAGAAATAAGCGTCGTAATGTCGATCATAAGAGTGAAGGGTGTTAAAGAAATTTCTAAACTTATTTACAATCGCTTTAGCAGCATCAATTCCGACGACTTCGCCATCGATCTTAACTTCAGCATCCGAAAGAGTGCTGGAAACTAAGTACTGCTCGAGTTCCGGAGTATCTTTTAGATAGCGCTCATTTTTTCCTTTCTTATAACGGAAAAGAGGTGGCTGAGCGATATAGAGGTGACCACGTTCCACAATTTCCGGGAACTGACGGTAAAAGAGAGTTAAAAGTAGTGTACGAATGTGAGCACCATCCACGTCCGCATCCGTCATAATGACGATTTTGTAATAACGAAGACGTGAAATATCAAAAGAATCTTTACCAATACTGGTACCGATAGCTTGAATGAGAATTTTAATTTCTTCACTTGCTAACATTTTATCGTAGCGCGCTTTTTCTACGTTAAGAATTTTACCTTTAAGAGGTAGTACGGCTTGCGTACGACGATCACGTCCTTGCTTGGCCGATCCACCCGCAGAGTCACCCTCAACGATGTAGATTTCACATAGCTCTGGATTTTTTTCCTGACAGTCGGCCATTTTACCTGGAAGACCTGAGAAATCTAAAGCTGTCTTACGACGGGTAAGTTCACGGGCCTTACGAGCAGCTTCTCTAGCAGCCGCAGCATCAGTCGATTTTTTAATAACTGTTTTACCGACGTTTGGATTTTCTTCGAGGTAGATCTTAAAGCGATCACCAACCAAAGAATTCACAATCCCTTCAACTTCAGAGTTACCAAGTTTTGACTTAGTTTGACCTTCAAATTGTGGGTTAGTGAGTTTAACTGAAATAATTGCAGTTAAACCTTCACGCATATCATCGCCGGTTAAGTTGATTTTTACGTTTTTAAGGAGGTTATTATCTTTGGCGTAGTTATTTAAAACACGAGTAAGAGCAGTCTTAAAACCAGAAACATGCACACCACCTTCGGGAGTGTTAATGTTGTTGGCGTAAGAAGTCATCGTCTCGGTATAACCATCAGTCCACTGCATAGCTACTTCTACTTCGTAATTGTCACGAGACTGGAAGAAATAGATTGGCTCTTTATGAATTGGTGTTTTCGCACGATTTAAATATTGAACAAATTCAGCGAGTCCACCTTCATAGTGGAAAGTATCAGACTTCTCTGTTCGTTCATCAGTGATTGAAATTTTTAAGCCTTTATTGAGGAAGGCCATTTCACGGAAACGATTCGAAAGAGTATCGTAGTTATATTCATGAACTTCGAAAATTTCGTTGTCTGATTTATAAGTAACAGTAGTACCTGTATCAGAAGGATCACAGTCACCGACAACTTTAAGTGGAGCTTGAGCAACCCCGTGAGCGAAATCCAAGCGGTGGACTTTCCCATGCTTTTTAATTTCTAGCTTTACCCACTTAGAAAGGGCGTTTACTACTGAGGCACCAACTCCATGAAGACCACCGGAAACTTTATAAGCTCCGCCTTCCTCATTGAATTTCCCACCAGCATGAAGTTTCGTGTAAACAATCTCGGCTGCTGAAACACCTTCACTTTCAACTAGGTCGGTTGGAATACCACGACCGTTATCGACAACAGATAAAGAATTATCCACATGAATAACAACTTTAATCTCAGTACAGTAACCGGCAAGGGCTTCATCAACAGCATTATCCACGATTTCATACACACAGTGGTGGAAACCGCGAACACCAGTGTCTCCGATGTACATACCAGGACGTTTTCTTACGGCTTCTAAGCCTTCAAGAATTTTAATCTGGTTAGCGTTGTATTCAGTATTTACTTTAGAAATAGAATCAGGAGTTTGATTCATTCAGATGCTCCTATCCATGGTGTTTGAGCGTTCCATGTTCAATATAAAACTTTTTAGATTCAGGGATCTTTTCCAGTTCTTTCCCAAAACTCTCATTTGCTGTGGTTATCAAAACTTGGAAGTTTTTTGTTTCCAAGTATTGGACCAAATTTTTCCATCTCTGGCTATCCAATTCGCCGGAAACGTCATCAATTAAGACAATGGGATAAGACGTAAATTTATACCTAAAAAGCTCAATATAAGCAAATATCAAGCTTAGAAAGGCCATTTTCTGCTGGCCTAAAGAACAGAATTCAAACGCATTGAGTCCATCAAAGCTAAAAATGACGTCATCCCGATGAATTCCTACCTGGGTTACTTCGGCTTTTATGTCGGTATTTTCCTGGTGACGATAGAAGTCAAATATCCTTTTTCTGTCCCAATGAACGAACATACTGTCGAGTGTTAATTCCAGAGTATGATCTTCGGAAAAAATGGACTTAAAAGTAGGGGTGATGAACTGATTAAGAGTTTCTAAAAACTCAAACCTTTTACGGGTAATGATTTCGGAATACTCACTGACTTGTTCATCAATTGCTCTTAACTGCATAGAGGCGTTTTTGCCACCAAAGGTCAGGACCGAGTTTCTGAACTTCATCGACTTTTGGAAGCGTGTCAGGATCTGGCGGTACTCTTTATCACCCATTGAGATATGGCTATCAATCCACTGCCTTCTAAAAGTGCTGCTGGTATGAAACTGATAAGAGTCAAAAGGATTTACAAAAACTGAGGATGAAGGAGTTTGCTTTTTCTCAGGTTTGTTATTGAGAAATCTTTCTTCCAAAGAATCACTCATTCTTAAAGAGTAGGGAAGAAGCTGATCTTCATTTTGAAATACAGATTGAAGAATCAATTCGGGCTTTTCACCCTCAATGTTGATCATCTGTGCATAATCAGTGTTTTTACGAAATGACTTTTTATTTGTGAGGAGAAAAACGGCTTCTAATAAGTTGGTCTTACCGTTACCGTTTTGACCTAAGATACAATTAATACCAGGAGAAAAATCAAAAATACTATCTTTGAGATTTCTGAAATTTTGGGCCTGTAATTTTTTAATTTTCCAACAATTCATCCACAATTACAGCTTAAGCGGCATGATAATTCCGAGAAATTCTGGAAGATCATCCGACTTAATAACCACTGGGCTTAATTCGTTATTAAACTCAAAAGTAATATCTGTTTCATTAAGAACCGATAAGCTCTCGATGAGATATTTAGCGTTAAAACCGATTTCTGTAGCTTTCCCGTCATAACTGATAGGTAGAGTCTCAATCGCCTGACCAAGGGCCGGGTGATTGGTAGAAATGATTAATTCATTCTTTTGAATATTGAGCTTAACCCCATTGGTTTTCTCATTAGAAAGGATCTTAATCCTCTTTACAGCGTTAAGAATAGCATTGCGGTCGATATGAAAGCGATTCGTTGTTTTAGAAGGAATTACCGTCTGATATTTAGGGTATTCTCTGGCGATAAGACGAATTGATAAATAGTACTCATTTCGTGCATTAACGAACATGAATGAATCATCTAATGAGATGGCAACTTCATCTTCCGGATAGGTATCAGCGATCTTTTTAAGTTCAGAAATACCTTTTCTTGGAACGATCACACCATCGCTTAAAAACTTATTCTCACCGATAAACTCATGAGTATCTAATAAGGCCAAACGGTGACCGTCGATTGCGACTGAACGTAATTTAGAATCAATCATCTGAAGATAAATACCATTAAGGTACAATCTTGTTTCATCAACTGAAATCGCATGGGAAGTTTTATTGATGATATGGGCCACTTGTTTTGTTTTTAAACGAAACTCAGAACTTTGATTCTGGAAGCTTAATTGTGGAAATTCATCTGCGCTTGTAATTAAAAGTGAATAATTAATATTTTTACAAGAAAGATTTAAAAGGTTGTTGTTATCAACATTTAAAACAACATCATCGTTAGGAAGTTCTCTTAAAATATCAGCGATGTTTTTGCTATTGATACAAAAACTTCCTTCACCTTCGATTGTAGCATTTAAAATAATTTTAGCAGATACTTCCAGGTCAGTTGCAATGAGTTCGAGCTTTTGACCTTGAGATCTGATTAAGCAGTTTGTGAGAATTGGACGAGAATTCTTCTTGTCGACAACAGAAAGAACTTTATTGATAGCATCTCTTAACAAATGAGATTGAATAGTTAATTTCATTTTAATCCTCGATTAGATGAAGGTTTTAGCTTGTCGCTCAGAGAATTTCAAGTGAACTGCTTTAATAGATTTAAATTCTTCTTCCAGTAGTTTTCTTTCCCTATATATATGTATTTATATTCTTATATAATAATACCTGGGATAGTGTTGATGCTTTTGTGCGAGGCCTTAGATATCCGCTAGTTACCCTCAATTTAGTCTTAATTTATCAACGCATCTTTCTAGGACCCTTCTTTTTTGATTCGTATATTTTCTTAAAATCGTTGAAAACTCCACGTCTTTTTCTGAGGCCTTGGATAACTCGGGGATAATAATTTTTGACTCTTTATGTTGGCCGTGGAAAAGGGCCTTGACTACTCATTTTATCCACAAAAGCATTAACAATGTTAGTGGATTGGCCGTTGATCAACGGCCTGTCCACTGTGGAGGCCGTGGGGCCGTGGATTGAACAATGTTGCAGGGCCGTAATTCACTAAAGGCCGTGGATGGGCCGTGGGGCCTTTTAGAAAAGCTCGTCGATAAAAGGGCGTGAGTTATCCACTAGGGATAAATCCTTTCCACACTTAAAGAGTAAAGACTCGCTGTAATTAGAGTTGTTTTTCGATATCGAGAACTTGCTGCGCCAGTTGACCGTCATTTTTTATACGATCTGTGATGGTTTTAATGGCGTGAAGAACTGTCGAGTGATCTCGCCCGGAGAAGTAATGACCATTATCTTTCAGGGTAGGCTTGATCATCTTAGAGATAAGATACATGGCTACCTGACGAGGAAGAGCGACCTCTTTGGTCTTGGCCTTACCGCGGATGTCCCCAACAGGAATTTTATAATAGTTGGCCACGGTCTTAGTAATAGACTCAATAGTCACATGCTTTTGGTTCTCTAATTCTTCGCTTAGTTTCAGGTGTTCTTTGGCCATTTCAAGATCAATATCGACCTTTAAAATAGAAGTAACGGCACCCAACTTAATAAGACACCCTTCAAGCTCACGGATGTTACTCTTCACACATTTTGCTACCAGGTTTACCACGTCATCACTTAAATAGACGTCTTTCTCAATGGCCTTCTTTTTAAGAATAGCGATACGAGTTTCCAGGTCTGGTTGCTGGATCTCAACTGGTAGAGCAGAGGAGAGCCTGGTGCGAATTCTGTCTTCAATACCATCAATCTCTTTCGGTGTTTTATCAGAGGTGAAAACAAGCTGTTTTCCCTTACTAATGAGCTCATTAAAAATGTGGAAAAACATCTCCTGAGTTGCAATTTTATTCTTCAACTCGTGGATATCATCAATAATTAAAATGTCGGTATTTTCTGTATACTTCTTTTTAAATTCGATCGATTGATTATTCTTAATGTGTTCAACCAATTCATTCTGAAAACGGTTAGCTGAAATGATACAAATTCTTATGCTTGGATTATGCATTTGAACATAATTTGCAATCGCATGAATAAGGTGGGTTTTCCCTAAACCTGAACCACCATATATATAGAGAGCCGGATAAGTTTTACCAGGCTCTTTGGCAACTGCCATGGCCAGGGCTTGGGCAATATTATTTGAAGGACCAGTAATAAAGTTGTTGAAGGTCTTGTTCAAATCTATTTGAGTAGTGCTATTGCCGGTTTGGTGCTCGATGTATTTAGAGTCGATGGCCCTAATATTGTCATCTTTTGTAGGTTCCAGATCTTCAATAAAGAAGGTCGTATTTTTAACAGAATCATTCTTTTTAGGTTTTAGAGAATTAAGAATGTTATCGTTGTTGGAACTTAAGCTATTCGATGGAGTTCCTAGAACTTGGATATTGATAAGATATTCTTTGCCTAAAATATTCATCAGGGCCTGTTTTAAAGTTTCAGAGTATTGGTTCTCCACAACTTTTTTAATAAAACTGGTGGTGACTAATACTTCTACTGACTTCTCTTGAATGGCGGAAACAGTAAAAGAGCTCGCGAAATAGGCATGATATTTATTAGGGCTGATAAGACTTTTAATAGTTTCGAGGAGAGCATCAGTAACAGATTTGAGCTCATCGGAGGTGAATTCTTCAGATAACACCTTGGATTCTTTAGGTGAACTGATGGATTTAACCGCTTCCTGAATGATAACAGGGTGAACTTCTTTGACCGGCTGGGCAGGTGCTTCTGAGAGTCCGTCTAGTTTTAAAAAATGGTTGAATGGAAACTTTTGAGTCATTGTATATAAATTTTCTTGAGAAAGGTTTAAAAAAGCTTAAGAGTGGTAACACTTCCCCGAATGATAATCAATGCTGGGCCTCTTACAAGACCTTACTCTAAATCCTGATTTACAAATATTATTGACCCAACCGCAAATTTCCTGTAATAAGGACATTCCGAAAAATTTACAAAAGTTATTTTCCGAAGGATCTCAATATGAGTATGCAAAAAAGAACTTGGCAGCCAAAGAAACTTAAAAGACTTCGTGATCACGGATTCCTAGCAAGAATGGCAACTGCCGGTGGTAAAAAAGTTATCAGCCGTCGTCGTGCTAAAGGCCGTAAGCAGTTAACTGTTTCTACAGGTACGAAGTAATTTTAAGAGATGAGTTCTGCCACTTTTGGCTTTCCTAAATCTCTCAAACTTACCCACAAAAAAGATTTTGAATATCTTCGTGAACAAAGCTCGCGTGGCTTTGTTCACCCTTTAGTTTGTTTTCACAAACCGTCGCGTATTAATTCCCTTCATTCACGGATTGGCTTCAGTATCTCTCGTAAGATAGGTAAGGCCCACGATCGTAATCGTCTCAAAAGAATTTTGAGAGAGGAGTATCGATTGTATCCTGAATTAAAGACACTTCCGATTGATATGCTGTTTGTGATTATTAAGACCCCTGATTCTGAGAATCAATTAAGAGAGGCTTTTGCTCGCCTGGCGCGCCAGCTTTGTGCGCGCAAATGAATAAGCTTGCGGATTTTTTCATAAGATTTTATCAGATTTGTCTCTCACCGTTTCTTGGTTCAAATTGTCGGTTTTATCCTTCTTGTTCGCAATATTCTCGTGAGTGCTTTAAGAAGTTTTCCTTCGGAAAAGCTTTGTGGTATTCATGTCGGCGTATTTGTAAATGTCATCCGTATCATCCGGGTGGGCACGACCCCGTGCCCTAATTATTTCTGTATTGGAGATGTATAAATGGGTTCAGAGCAGCGTAACGCTTTAGTAGCAGTGGTTCTTTCAGGTTTAATTCTATTTGGTTGGCAATATTACTTTGCTCCTCCCCAAACTCCGGTTACCGCCCCTATAGAACCAACTGTCACAACAACTGAGCAAACTGCTCCAGTAGCAGCTTCAGATAAAACCACCGATGGTCCTATAGAACCAGTGGCGGCCGAAACTTTCACAGTCAGTGGGGCAGGCGTAGCAGTTACCTTCGATAACACTCTTTCTGTAACAAACTTCGAGAATCCACAAGCGGCTTTCACATTTAAAAATACAGTTGATTCAGAAAAGCCAATGCGAGTGGAATTTGATTTCGGCCGTGGCTTTGAAACGATTCATTTTGCTAAAGCATCTGAGAGTAAGACTTTCGTCAATTCTGCAAATGAAGTGACAGCACAAGTACTTATCAATGAAACTGGCACAGTTAACTTTAAAGTTAATTCACCAAAAGCTTTCAAATACCGCTTCGTTTATAAGAGTGAAAACAAGAAACTTGAAAACGGTCAGGAAAGAGTTTTCGCTTTCTACACTGATGAATTAAATCGCGAAATCGTAGGTGAGGAAGATTCAGGTGACCGTGCTATCAAGTGGGCGGGAGTTGATTTTAACTATCATCTTTTTGCTACCTACTTTGAAAAAGCTTCTCCACTTCTTTACCGTCTTGGTGCTGATAAAACTTTCTCTATGTACTCTAACGTTGCTGGCAATGAACTTTCTTACGGAGTTGTATTTGCCAAGAAAGAATACAACGACCTTACGGCCCTCGGTCACAACCTAAACCAATCTGTTGATTTTGGTTTTTTTGGATTCTTCGCAGTCTGGATTTTAAAAGGATTACAATTCTTTTATAAGTTCATTCCGAACTATGGTGTTTCAATTATTCTTTTAACACTTCTCATTCGTTTAATTACTTTCCCTCTTCAGTATAAGTCTTTTGTCTCTATGAAAAAACTTCAGTTGGTTCAACCTGAACTAACAAAGATCAGAGAGAAATTTAAAGATGATCCACAAAGAATGCAAAAAGAGAGCATGGAACTTTTCCGCAAATCAGGGGCCAATCCTTTGGGCGGTTGTTTACCACTTCTTCTTCAGATGCCGGTATTCTTTGCGTTTTATAAAGTGCTTTATTCTGCAGTTGAACTAGTTGATGCTCCATTCATGTTATGGCTTCAGGATCTTTCAAATAAAGATCCATACTATGTTCTTCCGGTTCTTATGACAGGTGCTATGTTCCTTCAACAGAAGCTAACACCGAATACAATTACGGATCCGATGCAGAAGAAGATGATGCTTTTCATGCCACTAGTATTTGGTGTGATCATGAAAGATCTTCCTTCTGGTCTTTCTCTTTATATTTTTGTTTCTACCATCTTTGGTATTCTTCAGCAGATGATGGTGTTCAACTCTAAAGCTACGAAGTCACCTGTTGTTGTATGAAGTTTCTTTATTCGGACGGACCGATCATTGCTTGCAGCACTTGTACCCTTGCTCATGCAGCGATGGCGGTCATCCGGATCTCCGGTTTTAAAAAACTCTCTGAATTTGCACCCTTTTTTAAGAAAAACCTGGCTGGTCCTATAGAACCACGCCGGGTTTATTACACCCAGTTGGTCCTACAGGGGCAAATTTTAGACGACCTCTGTTTTACCTATTTTGAGGGGCCTCATAGCTATAACGGGGAAAATATCCTGGAACTCTCTGTTCACGGGAATACCCTCAATATTGAGCGTATTATTGACCTTTTTATTAAAGAGGGCGGTTGTACCCTGGCTTCACCCGGAGAATTTACTTATAGGGCCCTTAAGAACAAGAAGTTGACCCTTTCTCAAGTAGAGGGTCTGGATTTATTTTTAAATGCTAATTCCGGCTATGCCCTGGACCAGGGTTTGTCGCTTTTAAGTGGTAATCTCCAGGAAGCTTATCAGGAACTCTTTGATCTCTTTTTGAAGCATAAAGCATCCTTAGAACTCGCTATTGATTTTTCAGATGATGTAGGTGAGGAAGCTGCCAAGAAACACTTCGATGATTCATTAACGGTATTTGCAAATAAGTTTCAGGCATTAGTTAAACGGGTTCAACCGATGGATCATAATTTGATTCAACCAGAACTCGTTCTGGCCGGTCTTCCTAATTCTGGAAAAAGTTCATTATTCAATTTTCTCCTCTCAGAAGAGCGAGCGATAGTTTCAAATATTGCAGGAACCACCAGGGATTATTTAACCGAAACTCTTCTCATAGAGGGTGTTAAGTACAAGTTGATTGATACCGCCGGTATTCGTGAATCAGAAGACACGATCGAATCAGAAGGAATTAAACGAACTAAAAAGAAATTGAAGGATAGTTTTTATTCTATTCTATTGATTAATCCATTTGAGATTGTTGAAGGTTTCGCTGAACTCATGGAGCAGCAGTTTGATTTAATGCTTTTCACTCATGCCGATCTTCCGGATTTTGAAGCAGAAAAAGCGAAGTTGGTTTCTCTTTATCCTTCACTTGGTTCTATAGGGGCGGTTGATTTACGAAATCCATCCCGCGACTGGGAAGTAGAGCTCTTAAAGCTTATAAATAAAAAGTATTTAAAAGAGGTTTCTTCTAAACCAATATTGTTGGACAGACATAAGCATTTAATATTACAAGCTAGTCAGGTATTAACGAATTATCAACAGCTTAGCACCGAAGAAAGTGACGTAGCGATTCTTTCGCAAGAATTAAATGCTATGGGGCATTGTATTTCAGAACTCATAGGTATAGTTTCACCAGACCAAATCTTAAATTCTATTTTCTCTAATTTTTGTATCGGAAAATAGAATTGTTCCACGTGGAACATTTTCGAGGAAAAGATGAATAACTTCGACATTATTGTTGTTGGCGGCGGCCACGCTGGGATTGAAGCTGCCTACATAGCTTCCCAGTTTAAATTAAATATTGCGATCATTACTATACCTGGAATCGGCCTTGGATCAGCTCCATGTAATCCTTCAGTGGGCGGAGTAGGTAAAGGTCAAGTGGTTCGTGAGATAGATGCACTTGGTGGTCTCATGGGAATCCTGGCCGATAAAGCCGGAATCCAGTACCGAACTTTAAACGACTCTAAAGGTTTTGCTGTTCAGTCTTCTCGAGTTCAGATTGATAAAGAACGCTACTCTTTAGAAGCCGAAGCTCTTATTGCAACGATCCCAAACATCACGGTCTTAAGAGAAAAAGTAACCACTATTGAACATGTCGATGGCCTTTATAGAATAACGGGTATCAATACTTATTCAGCACCCAAAGTTATCATGACAGTTGGAACCTTCCTTAATGGGAAGCTTCACACCGGAAGTGAACAATCTTATGGTGGAAGAGTAGGTTGTGAGCCTTCTAAAGGCTTGACCGATATTTTTTCAAGTATAAAGACACGCCCCCAGAGATTTAAAACTGGAACACCTCCAAGACTCGCTAAAACTTCTATTAATTATGAAAAATTAGAAGAACAGCCCTCTGATTCTACCGTTAGGAACTTTCATTGCCTGCATTTGCCTTTTGAAAGGCATGTTCAGCAGGCTTCTTGTTATCTTGCTCACACTAATGAAGAAACGATGAGTGTGATTCGTGCCAACAAAGAGAAAAGTCCTATGTTTAATGGACAGATTCAAGGAGTAGGTGCTCGTTATTGTCCTTCTATTGAAGATAAAGCCTTTCGTTATCCAGATAAAAATATCCATCATGTCTTTATTGAACCAGAAGGACTTGAAATAGATACAATGTATCCTTCAGGAATTTCTTCTTCTCTACCAAAAGAAGTTCAAGAACAGTACGTGAGATCTATTTCTGGTCTAGAGAATGCAGAAATTCTCGTTTATGGATATGCAGTCGAATATGATGTGATTGATACGACCGACTTAAATCTCACCTTAGAGCACACCGAATTGAGTGGTTTATACTTCGCAGGCCAGGTAAATGGCACATCTGGATACGAAGAAGCCGCTGGGCAAGGCTTAATAGCAGGTGCAAACGCCGCCTTAGCGATTCTCGAGCGAAATCCGCTCATTTTGAGTAGGCACGAGTCTTATATAGGGGTCATGATCGAAGATTTGACCTCAAATACCAGAGATGAGCCTTATCGATTGTTTACTGCCCGATCAGAGAACAGATTATTCATCAGAGAAGACAATTCTCTATTGAGGATGCGCCCCTATAGGAGCAGTTTGGGGTTAAGTCTGCCTCTGGATCAATATCAGGAAAATTTTCTCACCCAGTACGAAGATCTCATGAACTTTTGCGATGAGACTATGATTTCTGAAAAATCTCCTCTCATGCAGCAGTTCTCTGGAGAAGGGGAGCAAAGACAACTTGTTCGCCGCATGAGTGTAACTGAATTACTGAAGCAAGCATGGTTAAATCCAATAACCACTCTCATAGAGGTATTTAGCCATTTTGGCCTACAGGTTTCCTATGATCTGGTGAGATCAGTGGCCATTTCTAAGAAATACGATGGCTATATCAAGCGATCAGAAGATCAATTTGAAAAATTAAAGAAGATGGACGGAATGAAGATCGATTGGCAGCAAATAGCCTCTTCTTCCAACGTTTCATTCGAGTGTAAGCAGAGAATCGCTCGTATTAAACCCGATACCTTCGGGCAGTTGAAGTTGATTGAGGGAATCCGTCCCGCGACATTAGCAGTAGTAGCAGCAAAGGCATTATAATGTTGGATTTCTCTATTCGGTACTTAAACGTACTCAAAACAAAGTTAGCAGGTCTCAATCTCACCAATATCCTGGATCCAGATGAGTTTTATCACAAACAGATTCTGGACTCGATCAATCCTTACCTTCAGTCGGAATCTTTCAAGAAGGAGGTCCAGAAGAGAGGAGTGGTAGTAGATGTGGGTTTCGGTGGAGGCTTTCCTATTCTCCCTCTGGCCAAACTTCTGCCGGAGATCCAGTTTGTGGGAGTAGAGTCGAAGCGAAAAAAAGTGGATGCGGTCAAACTCATTGCTGAAGAGCTTGGTCTTACTAATGTGAAGTTGGTCCATTCCCGTCTCGAAGATTTTCTCTTTGATCGACCGGCCACTGTTACCTTTAAGGCAGTGGGAACAGTCGGCAATTATCTGCCTATCATTCGCCGTACCACTAGTGACATGACGGTCTTTTTTTACAAAGGGCCGAGCTTTATGGAGCTAGAGAAAAACGACATTGCTCACGTCGGACAAGAGTGGAAATTACTAGAAAATCAGCAGATTGAAGTGCCTGGCACTCAACAGAGATTTTTAGTCTCTTTCGCAGCGAAAAATGTTCCACGTGGAACAGCTAAAACGCTTGTCAAACTCTCGGATATTCTCTAAAAATAGGGTACACAATTTAATCGATAGCGGGGAACTAAATGGCTAAAATCATTGCAGTCGCAAACCAAAAAGGTGGCGTAGGAAAGACGACAACTTCTGTCAACTTAAGCGCATGTCTCGCCGCAGCAGAAAAGAGAACTTTATTGATCGATCTCGATCCCCAGGGGAATGCGAGCTCGTGCCTTGGTGTAGAAAAAGACACTTTTGCAAAGGCCAATATTTATCACGCCCTCATTAACGAAGAGAGCTTTGATAACTGCATTTATAAAACCGAGCTTCCACTTCTGGATATTTGCCCGTCAAATAATGACCTGGTTGGAGCGGAGTTGGAACTGGTCCATATGTTTGCTCGTGAGTCGAAGTTAAAAGTCGCCCTTGAGCCTTTAATGAGCAAATACGACTATATCATTATCGACTGCGCACCATCACTTAACCTTCTTACTGTGAACGCTTTTACAGCGGCCCATACTTACCTGGTTCCAATGCAGACCGAGTATTTAGCAATGGAAGGTCTTTCTCAGCTTTTAAATACTGTTCGCTTGATTCGTGCTTCTCTTAATCCGAAGCTAAGCCTGGAAGGCATTCTTCTGACTATGTACGACTCTCGAAACAATCTTTGTAAGCTCGTTGCGAACGATCTTATGACTCACTTTAAAGATGATATTCTTAAAACGATTATTCCTAGAAACGTGAAACTTTCTGAATGTACTTCATTCGGTAAGCCGATCATTCTTTACGATATTACTTCAAAGGGAAGTGAAGCATATCTCTCTCTGGCACGCGAAATTATTTTGAAGTCAGAGAAAAAACCTGAGACAACTCAGGTGAAAATGCCTCTTACCAATCAGATTCCAAAATTTGAAGACTATCAGGTCCAGCCCTAGGAGATGAAAATGCAAAAGAAACAACCACAACTTGGTAAAGGTATGGCAGCTCTCCTTGGAGGTAATCCAGGATCTTTCACTGGTCCGAGCGAGAATAATAACGCCCCTATAGAACCAGTAAAAAAAGAAATTCAAATCGAAACCCAGCCCATGCTGGTTGACGTTGAAAAGATTCACCCAAATAAGGGTCAGCCTCGTAAAATTTTCAAAGAGAAAGAATTAATGGAGCTCTCTGAGTCCATTAAAGAAAACGGTGTGATCCAGCCCATTCTTGTTATTGAAAAAGAGGGTGCTTTTGAGATCGTTGCTGGAGAAAGACGTTACCGTGCTTCTCGACTAGCGGGTCTTACTAAAGTTCCAGTGATCGTTAAACGTGCTACTAAGAAAGACGTACTGGTTATGTCTATTATTGAGAACGTTCAGCGCTCGGATCTTAACTGTGTTGAAGAAGCCTTGGCCTACTTCCAGCTGATGAATGAATTCGAACTTACTCAGGAAGAAGTCGCAAAGAAAATTGGAAAAGAGCGTTCAACGATCGCCAACTTCCTTCGTATTCTAAAACTTCCTAAGGACGTGATTGTTTCTCTTCAAAAAGACCTTCTTTCATTTGGTCACGCCAAAATTTTAGTAGGTGTGAATGATGATGAGATGACCAAGCGTTTAGCGAATGAAGTTATCACTAAAGGCCTTTCAGTTCGTGAATTGGAAGAGCTGGCGAAGAAAAGCAAAAAGCCGGGCAAAAAAGGTTCGAACGATAATAAGTTCATAACCGAGCAATACACACAATTACGCAATAAACTTGAGCAGAAAACTGGATACCACTTCGATGTTAAGGCAAAGAAGAATGGAGCTGGAGAAATAACCATCAAATTTAGCAACGAAGCTGAATTTAATGATATATTTTCTTATCTAATGAAATAAACCAAGCTGGAGAAGCTTTTTGGCCAAGAAAAATGATATTTGCGCCATCATCGAAGAGGGCTGCAAATTTGAAGGAAACCTCTCCTTTAGCGGTACCGTTCGGATCGCGGGATATGTTAACGGTAGTATATTTTCTAACGACACTCTGATTATTTCAGAGGGAGCCGTTATTAATGCCGATATAAATGCCAATATTGTGATTATTTCCGGTTCCGTGAAGGGAACCGTGAAAGCTTCTTCACGGGTAGAAATAAGACGCCCTGCGCGCTTTGAAGGAACCGTGGCAAGCCCGAGTCTTATTGTCGAAGAGGGAGTTATTTTCCACGGAATTACGAAAATGAAGGACAAAAAATAACACGCCCAAACAGGCCAAACTCCTTGACGAAAACCCCCCTTCAGCTTACAAAATTACTGAAAATTAATACGCTTCATTTTTAAGGTTTAACTAATGGAAACATTTACGGCCATCTTCACTCAATTGGGTGTCGATAACTCACTTGTCCCTCAGTTTGTCATTATCCTCATAGGCTTCATTCTTGCTCACTTTCTCTTTCTTGGAAAACTTCAAGAAGTTATTGAGACTCGCGAAGAGAAGACAGTAAAGCTTGAAAGCAGCGCGGACGAAACTATCGAAAAAGTTCAGAAGATGCAGACTCAATACAAAGTTAAAATTGAGGAAGCTAATCGTGAAGCTTTAAAAAATTCTTCTGATAAAAAACAAAAAATTGCTCAAAACTACACTGAACAATACAAGCAAGCTGAAAAAGAAGTAAGTGCTTACGTTGATCAGTCTCGTAATGAGTTCAATAAAGAAGTTGCTGGTAACAAAGATAAGTATATGGCGGAAGCCGATGCTCTTGCCCAGTCATTAGTTCAAAAGATTATTCAATAAGGATGTCTATGCGTTTTTGGACAGCTTACGCTCTACTCGCTCTAAGTATCACTAAGGCCTACGCTGCAGGCGGCGCTCACGGATCAATCACAGATTTAATTGCGCCAACAATTAACGTGGGAATTCTTTTAGCTGTATTGGTTTGGAAACTAAAAGATCCACTTAAAAACCACTTCAACTCAAAATCAGAAGAAGTTTCTAACACTCTTGAGCGTGCGAATTTAAAATCAAGAGAAGCGCAAATCATGCTTGAAGGTGAGGAACGCAAACTCTCTAATCTTGATAATGAAATCAAATCAATTCATCAGAATTCTGATAACGATGTTTTAACTTACGAGAAGAAAATGTCTAAAGAGACAGAAGATAAAACTCACAAGTTGAAATCAGATGCGACTTTAAAAATTCAAGCTGATAAAAAAGCTGTCATGGATGAGCTTAACGCTGAACTTTTAAACCAGGTTATTTCAAAAACAAAAACGACAATCAAAACCAATAAAGATTATCAGAATAAAGTTTCTTCGAAACTGATTCAAGGGCTCTAATATGAAACAACAAGCCGTTGCCAAAGTTTATGCTAAGTCTCTACTAGAGCTTGGTGATGAAAAAAAAGTTCAGATTGCTGATGAACTTACAAAGCTAACTGAAGTCATTAACAAATCTAATGAACTTGAGAATGTTATGTTCCTTGAACTCTTCACTCTTGAAGAGAAGAAAGTTGTCTTTACAGAAGTAGCAACTAAGCTTGGCTTATCGGCCATTACTACTGAAACTATAAAATTCCTTATCGATGAAAAAAGAATCGGGATTCTTCCAATGATCATCAAAGAAGTGATCGTATTGGATGATGAAAGAAAAGGTTTCATGAAAGGAACAATTGAAGGCACCGACGTTCAAGTCGATCCTGCTTTCAAAGCAAAAATTGAAGCCTTTCTAAAAAACAAATTCGGTAAAGAGCCTAACTTGGAATACGTGCAGAACCCGAATCTTTCAGCTGGTTACAAAGTAACTGTTGAAGACCTTCAGCTCGATGCCTCTTTAGACAATCAATTAGAACAATTTAAACAATCAATTCTTGGCGAATAATAACCCCAAAAAGGGAAGGGATTTTAGATGAGTACATCAATCAGACCTGAAGAAATCACAGGCATCATTAAAGAGAGAATTGCGAACTTCGAATCTCGCTTACAGATGAATGAAATTGGAACAGTCCTCACAATTGGTGATGGTGTGGCCCGCGTTTTTGGTTTAAAAAACGTACTAGCTGGAGAACTTGTTGAGTTCGAAGGTGGAGTTAAGGGTATGGTTCTTAACCTTGAAGCAAATAACGTAGGTATCGTTGTTCTTGGTAACGACGAAACAATTAAAGAAGGTTCAACAGTTAAACGTACTGAAAAAATCGTTTCTGTTCCTGTTGGCGATGCTCTTCTTGGACGCGTAGTTAACGCTATCGGTGAGCCAATTGATGGCCAAGGTGAAATTAAAGCTACTGAATTCCGTAACGTTGAAGTTAAAGCTCCAGGGATCATTGCTCGTAAATCAGTTCACGAGCCTATGCAAACTGGTATTAAAGCAATCGACGCCATGATTCCAATCGGTCGTGGTCAGCGTGAGCTTATCATTGGTGACCGTAAGACTGGTAAAACAGCAGTTGCCGTTGACACTATCATTAACCAAAAAGGTAAAGGCGTTGTTTGCGTTTATGTGGCCATCGGTCAGAAGCAATCAACTGTTCGTCAGGTTTACCAAAAGCTTCTTGAAGCTGGTGCACTTGAATATACAATCATCGTTTCAGCTACAGCTTCTCACTCAGCTCCGCTTCAGTACTTAGCTCCATACTCTGGATGTGCTATGGCCGAGTACTACCGTGATGCCGGTAAGCACGCTCTTATCGTGTACGATGACTTAACAAAACAATCACAAGCTTACCGTCAACTTTCACTTCTTCTTCGTCGTCCACCAGGACGTGAAGCGTTCCCAGGGGACGTATTCTACATTCACTCTCGTCTTCTAGAGCGTGCTTGTAAAGTTAACGATGATCTAGGAGCTGGTTCTCTTACCGCTCTTCCGATCATTGAAACTCAAGAAGGTGACGTTGCGGCTTATATTCCTACAAACGTGATTTCAATTACAGATGGTCAGATCTACCTTGAGTCAGATCTTTTCAACTCTGGTATCCGTCCAGCGGTTAACGTTGGTCTTTCGGTTTCTCGAGTTGGTGGTTCTGCTCAGATTAAAGCAATGAAAAAAGTTGCTGGTACTCTTCGTCTAGACCTTGCTCAGTACCGTGAACTTGCAGCGTTTGCTCAGTTCGGTTCTGACCTTGATGAAGCTACTCAAAGACAGCTTAGCCGTGGTGCTCGTTTAGTTGAACTTCTTAAACAAGCTCAATACTCACCAATGGATGTTATCGATCAATCGGTATCAATTTTTGCTGCTACGAAAGGTTTCTTTGACTCTATTCCTGTTGAGAAAATCCAGGTTGTTGAAAAAGACCTTCTCGAAACTATGAACTCTCGTCATGCAGACCTTATGAATGCAATGAGAGCTGAGAAGCAAATGTCGGCAGAAAACGAAGCTAAAGTTGTAGATATCGTTAAGAACTTCGTTGCTGGCTACAAGGCTTAATTTTAAGGATTAAAGACCATGGCAAACATTAAAGACTTAAAGATTAAGATCAAAAGTACCAAAGGTACTTTCAAGATCACAAAGGCCATGAAGCTTGTTTCAGCTGCGAAGTTGAACAAGGCCCAGGTCCGAATCTTAGGTCTTCGTCCATATTCAGTAGAGCTTGAAGAGACTGTTCGTACAGTCTCTGCTCTGGCCGCTGACTACACAAATGAGTACTTCACAGCGAAGGAAAATCCAAAAAGTGTAGTTTTGGTAATTTCATCTGATAAAGGTCTTTGCGGTGGATATAATTCTTCACTAGCTAAAACCATCAGACGTTTTACTGCTGAAAATGAAGGCGAAGATCTGAAGTTCTTCTTCATTGGCAAAAAAGTACGTGAACTTATTCAAAAAGAAGTGAATGTAGGTAAAGCATACACTTTCGCAAAGGCTGAGCCATCTTACGAGGAAGTTCGTAAAGTGGCCGATGAGCTGGGTGCCATGTTTATCAGTGGTGAAGTAGGCAAGGTTTACGTTGCTTATAACTCTTTCATCTCAGCGATTGCTTTTGATTCAAAAGTTAGACAACTGCTACCAATGCAGGTATCTGCTTCTGATAAAGAAACCATCAAGTCTAAGTACCCTTACGACTTTAAATATGAACCAGGTGCGGAACAAATTCTGGATACTTTAGTGCCGGAAGTTTATCTCACTACCGTTTATACATGCGTACTAGATGCTATTGCTTCCGAGCACGGCTCTCGTATGAATGCGATGGAAAATGCATCGAAAAACAGTAAAGAAGTAATTAAAAAGTTATCACTAAAAATGAATAAGATGAGACAGGCGAGAATTACAACGGAGTTGACCGAAGTTGTAGCTGGTGCTGAATCTCTAAACGGTTAAGGAGCCATTCAAATGGAACAAAATACAGGCGTTATTCGTCAGGTGTTGGGACCAGTAATCGACGTAGAGTTTTCTAACGGAAAACTACCGGCGCTTTACAACGCTCTCAAGATCACTAACAAAACTTTGCCAGGCGGAGAAGGAAACCTCACCGTTGAAGTAGCATCACACCTTGGTAACAACATGGTTCGTTGTATCGCTATGGATGCAACTGAAGGTCTAGCTCGCGGTCAAGTTGTGACTGATACTGGAGCTGCCATTCAAGCACCAGTTGGTCGTGAAACTCTTGGTCGTATTATTAACGTTATCGGCGAACCGGTTGATGAAGCTGGCCCGATTGGTAACAAAAAATCATACCCAATTCACCGTGAAGCTCCAAAGTTCTCTCACCAATCAACTAAGAAAGAGCCTTTCTTCACAGGTATTAAAGTAATCGACCTTCTAGCTCCTTACCTTAAAGGTGGAAAGATCGGTCTATTCGGTGGTGCAGGTGTGGGTAAGACAGTTCTAATTATGGAACTTATTAACAACATCGCTACTCAACACGGTGGTTTCTCTGTATTCGCTGGTGTGGGTGAACGTACTCGTGAAGGAAACGATCTTTGGCACGAAATGAAGGACTCAGGAGTTCTTACAAAAACAGCACTGGTTTATGGCCAGATGAACGAGCCACCTGGAGCACGTGCACGTGTTGCTCTTACTGGTCTTTCAGTTGCTGAATATTTCCGTGATGAAGAAAAGCAAGACGTTCTATTCTTCGTAGATAACATCTTCCGCTTTACTCAAGCAGGTTCTGAGGTTTCGGCCCTTCTAGGTCGTATTCCTTCAGCTGTGGGTTACCAACCAACACTTGGTACTGAAATGGGGGCAATGCAAGAGCGTATTACTTCTACAAAAGATGGTTCGATTACATCAATCCAGGCCGTTTACGTTCCTGCGGATGACTATACCGATCCAGCTCCTGCTACAACATTTGCTCACTTGGATGCTACAACTGAATTGTCTCGTCAAATTGCCGAGCTTGGTATTTACCCAGCGGTGGATCCTTTGACTTCTTCTTCTACAATTCTTTCTGAAGAAATCATGGGTGCAGATCACTATACAACTGCTCGTGCGGTTCAAAGTGTTCTTCAAAAATATAAAGAACTTCAAGATATCATCGCCATTCTTGGTATGGATGAACTTTCTGAAGATGATAAGAAACTCGTGGCACGTGCTCGTAAGATCCAGAAGTTCCTTTCTCAGCCATTCTTCGTTGCTGAGCAGTTCACTGGTATTCCGGGCCAATTCGTGAAAATCGAAGATACCATTAAAGGTTTCAAAGCAATTCTTGCTGGTGAAGTTGATCACCTTCCAGAACAAGCTTTCTATCTTGTTGGTGGACTTGAAATGGTTCATGAAAAAGCTAAAAAACTTTCTGAAGGGAAGTAATTATGGCATCAGCCTTTAAACTCAATCTTTTCACACCCAAAGGTGTTGTGATCAAAGATCTTGAGTGTAATGACATTGTAATTCCAACTGTGCGCGGGGAGATTAACATTCTCCCTGAACATACTCACATTTTAACTGAGCTTTCGACTGGGATTTTGACGGCCAAGACACCTATGGGTGCTCGTCACTTTTCAGTTACTGCCGGTCTATGCCGAGTACTACAAGATACGGTGACTATCCTTTCGTTCACTTCAGAGAAAGCTGAGGATATCGATATGGAACGTGCTAAGGCTGCAAAGGCCAAGGCCCACGATCGCTTATCTGGTAAGGAATCGTTGTCGGATGTGGACCTCATAAAGTTCCGCCGCAAAATGGAAAGAGCTGAACTCCGCTTACGTCTTGCTAATTTAAAGTAATGATGGGCCCCGCTTAAAGCGGGGCTTTTTTTATCTGCCTCTTAGTGCTAGTAAATCTGCATACTCACTGAAGAAACCATCCGGCTACTCACGCATACCCACCAAAATTGCACTAAATGTCTGAAATGATTACGCACAAAATGCATCATGAATGCTTTTACCTGCCGTAATAAATGATGAAATCAATTAAAATATAAGTATATGTCGATCATGCTGACACGCTTATTAACCTCTCTGACACTTGCTTTGTACCTCGTTGTAGGGTGCATCGGTGTGCGTGTTTTTGCTCCTGAAATGACGACTATTACTCTCAATACAAATGCTCTTTCGATCTTTTCTAAAACAGAACTAGCGGTAGAAAAAATTGATGTTTTAGAAGTCCCGGCAATTGCTTTTAACGAGATTAAATTTCCGGTTGAGCGGAAAGTAATCGTTAAACCAGCAAAAATTGCCGCTGCTAAGCCGATCAATACGACTATCCAAATGGTTTATACCAAAGTTGCTCAAAACGAATTGCCTTTTCATGAGCCGGTGAAATTATCACCAGTAGTAATGGAAGAAGTTCTTCAAACGAATCTTGTGGCCCTCTATAAAGACTTTTCTTATGAGATGGTGGCAGAAGTTAAAGATGAAGTGACTCACCAGTTGGCGGCCGTAGAGACAGAAGCTGAGCCAGAATTCTTTGAGTATGCGGAACCGGTCGTGGCCGCAGCTCCAGCTCCGGTTGAAGAGAAAGCTGTACCAGCTCCAATAGCAGAAGAAGTAACAACTACTGAATCCACAACATCAACAAATACAAATGTAGTCCACACTGTTGATAAAATCGAAAATGTAGATAACTCAACTGAAGTTGTGAGACTTGATGATCTTCTGGTTTTTGACTACTCAAAAGCTGAGAAGGAAATCAAGGATCAAAGCATGCCGGTAGTGGGTGCGGTGACTACTCAAAAACAGAACCCATCGAAAACAGTTGAAAAATTTATTGTAGAAGAATCGAAGCCAGCTAAGAAAAAGAAACAGGCGGCTTCAGAAAAAATGACTACTCAAAATGAGGCTGTGGAAAAGAACGCCCTTTCTGTTGATAAGTCGTACCCGATGAATGTGACTATTCAGACATTTGGTACCAATCTTATGAAAGCTTTTCCTGAAGTCGGTTTTGAAATTCGTTTCCAGGATGACCTTGGAGAAGCTCTTCAGGACTATGGAACTGGTGCTGTGACTATTAATGAGACACTGGCCCAGCCACGTATGACTCGTTCAATCTCTATTCTGAAAAGAGGTTATGCTCCGACGAATACTGATCTTTTAATGGATGAAGAGACAACAGGCGTTTCAATTCCGCTTATTGAAGAAGAAAAGTTCAATGAACTTATGGCCCCATTTGAAGTTCGTGGAATCATCGGTGCTGTTTTGGTGGAATTAGATGACTCTACTGAAAACGCTAAACTTGATGTTCCGGTGTCTGAGGTATTGAAGCTTGATGGAGACCTTTTAGTCACTGAGGGTGAAGATTATCGCTATCTCTTATTCCTGGGAGTTAAGGCCGGTAATGCTCTTCTAAGTTATGAGGATAACCAGGGTAAATCAACTTCAAGAATCATTCATATCCATGAAAGAGAAGTGACCTTTGACGCTAATTATTTCGAAAAAGTAATTTCTGAGAAAGTTAGACTGGTAGAAGAGGATCTACTGACTAAGGAAAAGACTCCACTTGTGATTTCTTCTAGTTCGGTAAAAGAATTTGCGACTAATAAAACAGCAACCAAAATTAATAACCACACCTATGAAACTAATTTTGGTAAAGTGCTTCTTGGTTCAAGAAAGTATCTTGAATTAAGTCATCAGTCGGAACCGTTATTTGTTGGTTTCCGCGAGCAAAGTACTCTGGAAATTCCTTCTGAAAACTTTATGCGATTCATCCTTTCAAAATTTGCTGATTCGAACTTAGGTAATCGTTGTTTGGTTCAGGTTAATCTTACAAAAGAAGCCCTTAAAGTTGATGTGGCCGGTGAATCTGTGGCCCAGGGACTTGTGACTTATACTCAAGTTTTAGATGCTGATGGAAAATTCTATGATTCGGTTGGACCTAAATCTCGTCGAGTGATCGTCATGGGTGAGAATCAAGGATCTCCTGATTACGCCATGGATTCTAAAATCAATGTGAAAGTTACTTATCAAGACGGTACGGTTCAATATCTTGGAACTTACTGCTCACCAAATACTTATCTAGTAGAACAGCTCTGACCCCTTAGAAATCGTCCCCAATCCTTTGGTTTGGTTCTTAAAAGTTCTTTATAAGGGACATGGTAAAACCTGTTTGATGGCAGGAGAGACTTGGAAGTGATCAAGTAGCCGCGGGGAAGAGTGTGGGTTGATTTCTTTAATTGGTGATTGTGAAAATAAATATCATCCAGGACTTCGGCCTTCAGTATTTTTTCCAGCTTAACCGAGCACTTCGCCATAAAATATCTAAGCTCTTCGTTAACATCCTTTCTATCATGAGTATGAAGGCCGTCGAATAATTCTTCCTGGTAGGCCAGGGTATGAACCAGGGCCAGAAACTCACTATAAAAATTCTTAGAAGCAAATCCAAAATGTTTTGAATCCGAATGTTTAATGACGTCCTCTAGGGTTACGTCGGATCTATTAAGCTCTCTTTTGGTTTTAAGAAGATGTTTGGTGCCGGAGTTATAAGCTGTGACTGCCAGATCCCATGATTTTAGAATGCGGTGATTTTCGTCAAGGAGTTTGGCCGCCGCAAGTGAGGATAAGCCGATATTAAAGCGGTAATCCAGATTTGTAGTTCTCTTGGGAAGAAAGTAACTGGAAATAAGAGGCATGAACTGCCAAGCCCCGGCTGCACTGACTTTCGAGTGGGCGCGAGGATTAAAGCTTGATTCCAGAAAAGGAATTGCCAGTAGTTCTTTGGGGAGTTTTTTGTCAGCAAACAAACGAAATAAAAAGGACTGATAAGGGAGAGATTCAACAATTCCGCTCTTAATAAAATTCTTCTGGCCGGTTTGCGTGCGGAGGTTTTTCTTGAGCTCCGTAAAGAAGATACTTCGATCCGACTTAGAGGTTGGTAGAGTGATTCCTGCCTGCTTCAGGGCACGAAGGATATTTCGAGAGGTGGTTGAGAGCGAATAAGGATCCATTGAAAGCTCTTCCAGATCCCTTTTAAGCTCTTCAACTTTATCTTCGGCAATCTTATCCTGAAGGACGTAGATCGTATTTCGTGGAAGTTCTTTCTTGTGGAGAGAGGAAAAATCCAACACCTTATAAATAATCGAAAGGTCGGCCTTATCGTGAATCACAACTGAGTTTGATTCAAACTGGGTATAAATGAGAAACCAAAACAAAACGTTTGGGTAAAAATAGTCATCAACCGGAAACAAGTTTGAAACCCGGTCATCGTAATCTAAAAGATAGGGTTTAAAGACATCGGTTCTCAACCATAAGTGCTCGACCACGTCAGCACTTTCTTCCGAAGGTGGCTTTTTCCAGGAAAGATCTATTCCGAAAAAAGGATCAGAAGCAGTGACGAAGAGAAGAATGATTAAAGATACCAGCGAGTACTTAAGGATCATTTGGAGCCTAGGATTTGCATGGCCCTTTTATAACCTGATTCAACCGCATGGGAAGAAATTTGAGAATTCAAAGAAAATGAATTCGCAAAGAAGAGTTTGTAATCGTGGTGGCTCGGATAAATATCAATCAACTTAACTTTCGGGTTAATATTGAGCTTCCGTTGAAGAATCGCCATGATCTCCCGGCGATGAGTTTGGGAGAATTTCTCGCTCTTCATGTAATCATTCACGGTATCGATAATATCAATTGCCTTGGCCCGTTCGGCGCGAGAAGAGACGATCTTCTTTTGAATCATGAGATAGATGGACTGGATGGCGATGGGTGGAAGCCCGTAGTTTACCAGTGATCCCACTTCATCATGAAAGTGATAAGGTGTGTGAGTCCAGGAACTAATGATCACATCACAGCCATTATCTTCTGCCACATGGGTAGAGAGGGTTTCGCGAATTTCCCCATCAATATAGTAATCAATGCCGTTGGTGAGGCGATTTTTAATCGGATAGGGGCAATAAAAGGGCGGAACACTCATGCTGGCCGCTGCCGCATAGGAGACGTTGGTTCCGGTATAATAGACCGAAGTACTGTCATGAGAAGGGTTCGGATAATTATATTTTGAGAAAATGACCTTCCGGGAATGATCCAATTGGGTGGCGACGATAAATAGATCGGCCGCAAAATCCTCAAAACGGTCCTGCTCAATCACATTACGGAGGAGGTAATTTCTAATTCCTTCAGTCGTGAATAGACCAGGTAATGAGATAACAGGCTTTAAAAGGTTTTTAACGATAGTGGGAAAACCATCCAGCGGGAAGTACAGATCTCCCTTGGGAGCTTTGAGTTCCGGTCTCTTAATGGCAAACATATCTTTATAAGTAATGCCTTTGAGACGGGAGCCTTTAATTCCAAGAGTCGCCTGAATGATATCCTGAGGGGTGTAGCCAGCTGCCAGATAAACACAAATCATCGCTCCGGCAGAAGAACCCACATAGGTCCCGATTTCCAGACTTTTCTGATTGAGCCCTTGGGCGGAAGAAGAATTTTTATTATTTTTAAGAGCGAAGCCCAGTTCCTCCAGGGCAAGAGTCACCCCAAGATGCCAGGCCGCTGCCTTCACCACACCACCGGAGAGGACCAGGGCGATTTTTTTATTTTTTAAATCGTTTAAATCAACCGACATTCCTACTCAACTTTCTTTTTATATTTTGCACATCTTCATCGGATTCTTTAACATAAAGATTAATGCTAAAGGAGCGATCATGAACGCCACTGAAGGTGTCTGGCTATCCATTAATGACTATTCCCGCTACAAGAATGTCTCCATATCGACCATAAGAAGACATATCAAAAACAACATTGTGAAACACAAAGAAGAAAACGGGAAGTATTTTATCTACGTGCCTTCTACTGAAAAGCTCAAGTTGCGCGAAGAAGAAGAGTTACTTAAGTTGAAGCTTGAGGCCGAATTGCTGCGGACCCAGATAAGACAATTGCGGGAAGAGAACAACGAACTAAAAATGTTGGTTGAGCTTTATGAAAATCAAAGTAATAAAAATCAACTACCGGAGTTACCTCCAGAGATTCCTCTACACATATGAAATACCTTTTACTTTTTTTTGGTCTTATTTTTTCGATTGCCTCCTTTGGCCAGTCTTCCATGAGAAGATGCACGCTTTTACCTATCACTGATAGTGTTGAAGGTGCAGTTGGATTCAAAGTCTTTCAAGAGGTTGAAGAAGGGCTTAAGACTAGTAACTGGTGTACCTATGTATCAAACTCCAGCATGATCAGTATCTTTAGTCGTTACCGCGAGAACCTTCCACAATATCTAAGATCCAAAGAAGTTTTAAAAACCGTTTCAGAAAAATTAAACGTGGGCTCTCTTCTCTTAGTAACAATTAAGAATGAAATCGATGGTTATGACATGAGACTCACCGTATATGGAGAGAACGGTGAAGATGTTTACTTTAACGAGAATATTTTAGTTAAGACTCAAGACATAAACAAAATGGCGGGAGTGGTTAATAATTGGCTCGAAATGTACGCCAAAACGATTCCCTACGATGCCAAAATAAACGGAGTTTTAGGAGACCAGATTACCCTGGATGTTGGTAAATCTCATGTCGTGACTGTAGGACAGCAATTTATTGTTAAAAGACCGGTAAAAAAGAAAAAACATCCTCTTTTAAAAGAAGTGGTTGATTGGGAAGCTGAAACGCTTGCGACAGGAAAAGTCTTTAGTGTCTCAGATAATCAGGCTTTGGGTATAATCCAGTCTTATAAAGGGAATAAAAAAATTAATGCGGGAGACTGGGTACGACTGGAAGTTGCGAAAGTCGAGATCCTGGATGATCCGACTTTAGGAGTGGAAGTAGAAACTCCAGGTACACTAGGTGTCTTATCTGTAAATCTATTTGGATCAAGTCACAATACCCGAATTACCAAAGGTGCAAAAACGAAACGTCTTCATGGTTACCTTCTTGGTGTGGATTTAAGGGGGGAAGCTTGGATTACACGTCAATATTTCGCAGCTCTCGAAGTAGAGCGCTCACTTGGGAATTTAAAAAAAGCTTCAGGGAATGCTGAAAAATCATCTGTAGGTGCTGGCACTGGTGTATTTAAACTAACAGGTGGATATAAATATCTTCCGATAGGTTTTTTCTATGGCCCACAAATTGATCTTTACGGAGGCTTTGCGAACTTTACCTATGATCTTGATGTGTCTAAGGTCGATGGTTATGGAAAAAATTCCTTTACCGGAATTTTATTGGGTACCAAGGCCAATATTCCAATTAATCGAGAATTCCGAGTTTTTGCTAAAGGCGAATTCATGCCATTTCCTTCATTTAATGAAAGCGATAAAATCTTTGGAGATGCTAAAAGTGTCTCATCTTTAGATCTGGAAATCGGCTTAAATTACCAATATACGCCGCGCATGTCCTTTGACGGTAGTTTTGAAACGATGTCTCGCAAGGCGAAATTCAATGGGGAATTTAAAGAAATTTCTTACAAGGACAATCGTCTTAAATTAGGCCTTTCGTTTAACTTCTAAGAGAAAAATGTTAAACATTAGGAATGAAGACAAAGAGAATTCAAGAACTCGAAAAACTTATCCTACACCATAAAGAACGCTATTACCTGGGTCATGCTGAAATCTCCGATGAACAGTATGACCACCTGGAAGCGGAACTAAAATCTCTCGATCCTGAAAATCCTGTCTTACAGCTGGTGGGTTTTAAGCAAACTGAACTTCTGGACAAAGTTGTCCATCAAAAGAAGATGCTGTCCCTGGATAAAACCTATGAAGATAAAGATCTCCTGAGATGGGTAGGGAAAGAAGAAATCCTTTCAATATTTAAGATTGATGGCTCAAGCTGCTCCCTCATTTTTGAAGATGGTCATCTTGTCGTGGCGAAAACTCGAGGTGACGGAGTTCAAGGTGAAAACATCACCAAGAAAGCCGTTTTCATTCCTGATATCCCTAAGCACATTCCTTTAAAAGGTACAGTGGAGGTTAGGGGAGAGGTTTACTGTATAGAGAAAAAATTCTTTCAGCTTTCAAAAGAGATGCAGGAATTAGGTCTGGATGCTCCCACTTCCCAACGAAATATTGTAGCAGGCCTTCTTGGCCGAAAAGAAAATATTCAACTTTGCCGTCATTTAAGTTTTCAGGCTTTTGATTTAATCGATGAAGAGAAGTTTCAAAAGGAACATCAGAAGCTCGATAAGTTAAAAGATTCGGGTTTTATTATTCCGGAATACTTTGTCCATAAAAGCGGAAAGGGTTTGACTGAAAGAATAGCTGAGGCCAAAGACTTCATGTCGGGAGGAGATTATCTAATTGATGGTCTTGTTCTCGTTTATGATGATCTAAAACTTCATGAAGAGTTAGGGGAAACTAGTCACCACCCACGCTATAAAATGGCTTTTAAGTTTCAAGGCGAAACAAAGGTTGCCCAGATTAATGAAATCGAGTGGGGCGTATCCCGTAATGGAACGCTGACTCCTGTGGCCCTGATTGAACCAACTGAACTATCTGGTGCAGTGATTGGCCGGGTGACTCTTCATAACTTTGGTATGGTTCAGAACTTCCAACTTAAAAAAGGTGATAAGATCGAAATCATTCGTTCGGGAGAAGTTATTCCTAAGTTTCTCGGAGTTATGGAACGGTCCGAGCAAAAATTTATCTATCCCGAAAATTGCCCAAGCTGTGATTCAAAACTTGTGATTGAAGACATCTGGCTTTTTTGCGAAAACGATCTTTGTCCCGCCAAAGTGAAAGAAGAAATTTTAAACTACATTCATAAGGCCGGCATCGATGATGTCTCTGATAAGCGTCTTGAGGAACTTATCAATAAGGGATTAGTTGCTACCATTCCCGATCTTTACCGCTTAAAGCAGGAAGACTTTCTTCTTTTGGAGAAAGTTAAAGAAAAGCTTGCGACTAAGATGTTTGAAAATATTCAAAAAACTAAAACTCAAAATCTCGCCCAGTTTATTTCCGCAATTGGTGTAGAGGGGGTATCCATCGCCAAAAGTGAAAAGATTATTTCTCAAGGTTACAACACTCTGGATAAGATCATGGATCTTACGTTAGAGAAGATGCTCCAGATTGAGGGCTTCGCGGAAAAGTCATCCACCGCTATTTTAAGTTCCTTAGAAACCAAGAAAAGCCTCATTGAGGAGCTTTTGAGTTTGGGGATTGAAGTTAAAGCGGATGAAATTTCTTCCGGTGAAGGAACGCTTTCAGGACTTAAATTTTGTATTACCGGAGAACTGAGCCAACCCAGACCACAATTTGAAAAGATGATCAAAATGCAGGGCGGGGTGATAGCCGGTGTATCAAAAAATTTAAATTATCTAGTTACTAACGAAACTGAGAGTAGTTCCAGTAAGTTTGTTAAGGCCAAAAGCCTGGGCATTCAAATAATCAATGAAGAACAATTGATGAAGTTAATCGAGGGATAAAATGGCCAAAGTTAAATCAGTATTTACCTGCCAGGAATGTGGATATAAATCGGCCAAGTGGTTGGGGAAGTGTCCTGATTGTAATCAGTGGAATTCTTTTTCCGAAGAAGAAGAAATTAAGGCCAGCAAAGGCGCTCCCAAATCAATTGTTGGAAGAGAAAGTAAGCCCAAAACGATTAACGAAATTGAACATGAAAACGTTCCACGTTATCAAACCGATATTGGTGAATTCGACCGGGTCATGGGAGGCGGGGTAACCATTGGATCCCTTACTCTCATCGGTGGTGAGCCCGGAATTGGTAAATCAACTCTATTAATGGAAGTCTGTGGCAAGCTACTAAATGGTTATAAGGATGAACGAGTTCTCTATGTTTCGGGTGAGGAGTCTGAATCTCAGGTGGCTTCTCGTTCCAAGCGCATGGGTGTGCATAACCAGGGTTTTTACATTTACAATGAAACCAACTGGCAGAAAATCTTAGAACAAGTAAAAGAATTAAAACCAAAATTTTTGGTACTCGATTCTATTCAGACCACTCACTCCAATCAGGTTGATTCGGCTGCAGGCACTTTGACTCAAATTCGAGAAGTAACCTATGAGCTAATGAATTATGCAAAGGCCTATGACTTAACTTGTTTCATTATTGGCCACGTCACTAAAGAGGGACAAATTGCCGGTCCGAAAATCTTAGAGCACATGGTAGATACTGTGATTTATTTTGAAGGCGATCAACTGGGCCAATACCGCATGCTTCGAGTAATGAAAAACCGTTTCGGTAATACTAATGAAGTGGGGATTTTTGAGATGCAGGAGAAGGGACTGGTTGAAATTAAAAACCCATCCCAGTATTTCTTGGAACAATCTCTTCCCGGTTCTTACGGAAGATCTCTTACTTGTATTCTTGAAGGAAGCCGCTCGCTGTTTGTCGAAATTCAAGCTTTGGTGGTTGAAAATAAATTCGCTGTCGGACGACGTACGACTCAGGGCCTGGACTCCAATCGAGTGGCCCTTCTTGTGGCCGTGATTGATAAATACTTAGGCATCCCTCTTTCTTATAACGATATCTATGTGAACGTTGTGGGGGGAATGAAACTTACTACCCGTGAAAATGACCTCTCAGTGATTGCCTCACTTTTAAGTTCCTACTACCAGAGTGCCATTCCCCATGACACGATCTTCCTGGGAGAAGTGGGTCTTACGGGAGAGGTCAGATCAGTTCCGATGATGGAGATGCGTTTAAAAGAAATAGCTCAGATGAACTATAAACGAGTCATCACTTCCAAACGTGCAGCCGATGATTTTAAAGGTAAATTCAAGATTGAAATCACCGGCATTACGAAAGCGAGTGAGCTAAAAAATCTTCTTTTTAAATAATTAAAGGTATAGGCGCTTAATCGTCTCATCCCATAATGATTTTTTATTAGCGTAGTAAGAATTGGATTCTGGTTTAAATTCTTTTTCCAGTCTCCAATACTTACCCATGTCTTCAATGCTTACTTCGCCAAGACCTACAAGACACCCGATTGCCACACCAAAAGCCGTGGTATCGATGACTTCAGGTCTAAGAATCGTTTTCTGAGAGAAGTTCGCCTGCATCTGCATCAGAATATCATTAGCAGCGGCCCCACCATCCACGCGAATATCATTTAATTGTGGAAAGTCCTTTTTAAAACTTGAAACTGAATCATTAAGCGACAGAGCAATACCTTCTAAACAGGCCCGGGCTATGTGACCGTTATGGGTATCACGAGTAAGTCCTACGATGGCAGCCTTGGCATGAGAATTCCAATAGGGAGTTCCGATTCCGGTAAAAAACGGCATGAACAGAACATGCTCCATTTGGGAGAGATCCGTCACTTGTGCCGCAAGAGTCGATACTTCTGGAGAAGATTTAATGCATTTAAGATTATCTCTTAACCACTGGACGGCGGCCCCTGCGATGTAAGCCGAGCCTTCTAGAGCGTAAACTTTTTTACCGCGGAAAGAATAAGCGGCCGTTGAAAGAAGGCCAGTGCTCGAACGCACGAGCTTCTCGCCGGTATTTAAAAGAAGGAAGGCCCCTGTACCATAAGTGGATTTAATGTCTCCAACGTTCACACAAGCTTGTCCAAAAAGGGCCGCTTGCTGGTCACCAAGGATAGATAGAATTGGAATACCGTCTGGTAAAAAACCAACGTTCTTCGTTTCACCGAAATGATTGAAGGACTCTTTGATCTCTGGAAGGCAGTCACGACTAATATCGAAAAAACTCAGGAGCTCACTATCCCAATCAAATGTTTCCAGATTCATCAGCATAGTCCGGGAAGCATTGGAAGGCTCGGTGACATAGTTTTTTGAATCAGTCAGACGATGAACCAGAAAAGTATCAATGGTCGCAAGACACAAATCTTTTTTATCCAAAGCCGCTTTCACCTCTGGCACATTATCCAGAAGCCAGCGCATTTTAGTTCCTGAGAAATAAGGATCCAGGGGTAGGCCGGTTTTAGACTTACAAACCTTGTTGTACTGCTCAGTTCGCTCTTCGCAATAATCGGCAGTCCGACGATCCTGCCAGACGATGGCATTGTGAAGTGGTTTGCCGCTCTTGGTGAAAGCGCAGGTGGTTTCACGTTGGTTGGTGATACCAATCGCCATAATATTTTTGGGATCAATTTTAGAGCGCTTTAAAAGAGTCCCCACTGAAATGGTGACTGATTCCCAGATGTCATTAAGATCGTGTTCTACCCAACCTGGTTTAGGATAAATTTGTCGATAATCATATTTTTCTTTATCGATTACCTTAAGTGTTTTTGCATCAATGAGAAGAGAAGTCGAACCAGTAGTGCCTTGGTCGATGGCCAACAAATAAGTCATGAATCGTTCCTTAATTCAGTTATTCAGAGGTTAACGGTTTTTTCGCCGGGCTTATCGTTAATAATTAAATTTACCGAATATTCCCAGTATAATGCAATATTGCGATTCACAATATCTACGAAAGCATACGAAATTGAGGTTATGACTAGGAGGAGGAGAACAAACTCCACGATAGATTGCCCCCGCTCTTTGAGCAGTTTTTTCAATTTTAGTGATGGTAGCAACTTCCGGGGCTTCATAAAGTTTTCCGTCTAGGTTACAGTAGGGGCATGAAGAAAAAACTCACCTACCTTCTTCTCTTTATTATGGCCTTTAGTGGATTTCTTTCCACTCAAATCCTCTGGGATGAGTTCCATAGTAACGCAGAACAAGTCGCTCAAGATAAACAAAAAGACTCTGTTTACGAAACTCAGTTCCAAACGCTTAAATTTACGACTACAAAAAATACGACCATTGAACTCAAGAATGAGAAAGCCCCTCTGATTGTGCTTAATTTCTGGGCATCCTGGTGTATTCCCTGTTTGAAGGAATTTCCTAGCTTAGTGGAGTTTCAGGCCAAGTACCCAACCCAGGTGAAAGTCATCGGCATTAATGGGGACTCCGAGAATCAGCTAGAGCTGATAAAAAAAACCGAAGCTAAGTACAACTTGAATTTCGAATCTGTGGAAGATCCCTATGAAAGAATTGCAGAACAATTCTTGATCCGGACTTACCCCGTCTCAATCATTTACCACAAAGGTAAAGTCATCTACGTCAGTAAGAAGCTCCATAACTTTATGGATACTACTTTCTTGGCGATGATTGATGGTGCTCTTAAGGCAGAGTAACCGAAAAATTCCGGCCCCAATTATAAGTAATATGTGAAAGGCTCTCAGTTTTAAAAAGCGAGAAGCGAGGTCTCATGCCCGGAATGATGGCCCCTTGTTTTAGGAGACCTAAGGCCGCTGCGGCGTTGAGGGTAATGCCACTCCAGAGTTCAGCTTGGTTAATTTTTAATTGGGCAGAGGCCACGGAAGCAATAAGAAGTAAATTATCGCAGTGACATGAACCTGGATTGTAATCAGAGGCAATGGCGACCTTGGCTCCGCCATCAAGTAAGGCGCGAGCAGGTGCCAAAGGTTTTCCTAGGAAGAAAGCCGTTCCCGGAAGAAGGCTTGCGACAGTCTTGGACTGGGCGAGAGCCGAGATTCCTTCTGGCGAAATTTTTAAAAGATGATCGGCCGAGAGGGCTTCAAAACGAGAGGCCAGAGCAGCGCCACCATTTTCATTTAATTCATCAGCGTGAATTTTTCGCTCGATTCCTAATTCTTTAGCTCTGGAAAAAAGAAGTTCCACGTCCTGAGCGTCGAAGTAATTCTTCTCATGAAAAATATCAACGGCATCAATAACTTTTAAGGGAGCGAGTTTTTCTAAAAGTGGGATCACCACTTCTTTCAGGTAGGACGCTGAATTTTCAAAACTTTTAGGCACATCGTGAGCGGCGAGATAAGTATTAAAGATTTGAATCCGGGGCGCATACTTTTTCTTAAGATCAGAAATAATGAGTGAAACCTCATACTCCTTATCAAAGTTTAAACCATAGCCGGATTTGATTTCAATAGTACCAATACCGTAAGAATAAATCCTTTCAATGCGCTCACAGGCACTTTGGAATAGTTCTTCGCGAGTGGCCTCATTGGTTTGTTTCATGGTGAGAAGAATACCGCCACCACGTTTTGCGATCTCTTCATAACTCACGCCACTTAAGCGGTCGGCGTATTCTTGAGCACGGTCACCGGCAAAAACAATGTGAGTGTGAGAATCGACAATTTCCGGAGTGAGGACGTGGCCCTTCATACTCTGTGTAAGGGTCCGGTACTGTTCGGGTAGGCGAGAAGTTTCTCCTACCCACAGAATTTTGGTTTCATCGTAAACAATGGCCCCGTCTTTAATGATTGAAAGATCCTCGGAAGTTAACCGGCGCCCATCTTTTTGATGAGCACCTTTAAGAGTCACGATTTCATTCAGATCAGTTAAAGCTTTGAGCATGTTAAATCCTACAAAGAAGGGAATTTAATTTTAGTTTCAGGCTTCTTGGCGATATCGAGAGCGATGTCATAACCTGCATCAGCATGGCGAACAATCCCCATACCTGAGTCAGAGTTAAGAACTCGGGACAAACGTTCATCCATCTCTTGTGTTCCATCACACACGATTACCATTCCGGAGTGCTGAGAGTAACCCATACCAACACCACCACCGTGGTGAAGAGAGATCCAGCTCGCACCGTTATTGATATTGATCATGGCGTTCAGTAGCGGCCAGTCAGATACAGCATCAGAACCATCTTTCATGGCTTCGGTTTCACGGTTAGGGCTTGCAACTGATCCGCAGTCCAGGTGATCGCGACCAATCACGATTGGGGCCTTAACTTTCTTCTCACGCACAAGTTGATTGAAGAGGAGGGCCGCTTTTTCACGGTCGCCATACTTTAACCAGCAAATACGAGAAGGAAGACCCTGGAACTGAATCATTTTGCCGGCCTTATCAAGCCAGTTAATCATTGAAGTATTTTCGGGGAAAAGTTTTTTAAGGGCTTCATCAGTTACACGAATATCTTCCGGATCTCCTGAAAGAGCGACCCAACGGAATGGACCTGAGCCTTCACAGAAGAGAGGACGAATATAGGCCGGAACAAAGCCTGGGAAATCAAAAGCGTTTTTAACACCGACTTTAAGAGCTCCAGCTCGAAGATTGTTTCCATAGTCGAAAGTATGAGAACCCATCTTCATAAAAGCGAGCATCGCTTCTACGTGACGTCCCATGGTTTCATAAGAGAGCTGGGTATACTTCTGAGGATTAGATTTTCTAAGATCAGAAGCTTCAGCTAAGGACATGCCATCTGGAACATAACCATTAAGAGGATCATGGGCCGAAGTCTGGTCAGTCACGAGATCTGGTACAATACCTTTATCGAAAACATATTTAAAAAACTCTGAAGCGTTTCCAACAACACCAACAGAAAGGGCCTTGCCTTCGTTCTTAGCTTTAAGAGAAATTTCAATTGCCTCATCAAAGCTTTGGGCGAGAACATCGAGATATTTAGTTTTAAGACGTTTTTCAATTCGGGTGACATCAACATCACAACATAAGCAAACACCATCGGCCATTTTGACCGCAAGTGGTTGTGCTCCACCCATACCGCCAATACCACCAGTAAGGACAAGTTTACCTTTAAGAGTTGAGCCTTCACCCCAGTGCTTACGAGCAGCTGCCATGAAAGTTTCATAAGTCCCTTGAAGGATGCCTTGGGAACCGATGTAGATCCAAGAGCCGGCCGTCATCTGGCCATACATCATGAGACCTTCGTCTTTTAATTTATTGAAGTGATCCCAGTTCGCCCAATGGGGAACAAGGTTAGAGTTCGCAATTAAAACTCGTGGGCCTTGTGGATTACTTGGAAAAACCGCAACAGGCTTTCCTGATTGTACGATTAGCGTTTCATTGTTCTCTAAATTCTGAAGAGTCGTGATGAGATCATTCAGAGCTTTATGGTTTCGGGCCGCCTGGCCGTTACCACCATAAACAATGAGGTTCTCACGATCTTCTGCCACATCCGGGTGAAGGTTATTTAAAAGGCAACGAAGAGCTGCTTCCTGGTGCCAACCCTTACAGGTAAGTTTATCTCCAGTTGGAGGTAGAGGTATGTTTGACATATTTTCTCCTTAGGCCAGAGGTCCCGTCACAGATTCAACTTCCTGGACGATCTCTTCGGTTTGGATAAGTTTCGTTAAATTTTCAATATCTTTATGGAAGACTCTGTCGTCTTCGATTGGTGCTACGTGCTTTCTCACCAGAGTTAAAACTTTCTCAACCGCTTCAGATGATTTTAACGGACGTAGGAACTCGAGCCCTTGAGTGTTACACAGAAGCTCAATTGCGAGACCATGTTGAACGTTATTTAAAACTTCATGAAGTTTACGGCCGGAAGTCACACCCATAGAAACGTGATCTTCCTTATCTGTTGAAGTTGGAATTGAATCAACTGAAGCCGGATGACAAAGATACTTATTCTCAGAGGCCAGGGCCGCCATCGTAACGTGAGCGATCATAAGACCAGAGTTAAGACCTGAATTCTTAGTTAAGAAAGCTGGAAGATCTGAGAAGTGGGGGTTCATCATTTTTTCAACACGTCTTTCAGCAATGTTGCAGATTTCAGATAGTCCCATGGCGAGATAATCCATCATAAGGGCCAGGGCTTCACCGTGGAAGTTACCACCAGAGATTACGTCTCCGGTATCGATAAAGACCAGTGGATTATCTGTAACAGAATTAAGTTCAATATTCAGGACTTCTTCCGCATGACGAAGAGTTTGTCTGCAGGCCCCATGAACTTGAGGAATACAACGAAGAGAGTATGGGTCCTGAACTTTACCATCGTCTTTATGGGAAACGACGATTTCAGAACCCTTGATGATTTTTAAAAGGTTTCTTGAAACATCAAGTTGCCCTGGTTGTGGTTTTAAAATAGAGATGCGCTCATCAAAGGCTGCCGCAGTTCCACGAACAGCATCAAGAGTGACACAAGCGATGATGTCAGCAAGCTTCATGATTTTTTTGGCTTCAACTAAGGCCAGGGTACCAAGGGCCAGCATAACGGAAGTTCCATTAATTAAAGCTAGACCATCTTTCGGTCCAAGTTTCGCCGGAACTTTCCCGATTTGGTGAATGGCAAAATCGGAACGCACAACTTTTCCCTGATACTCAACTTCACCTTCACCGATAAGAGCAAGAGCAATGTGAGAAAGTGGTGCCAGATCTCCTGAAGCACCAACGGAACCTTTTTCAGGGATAACAGGATTAATGTCATGGTTTATGAAATCTAATATGAGTGCGATGGTTTCTGGAGTGACTCCAGAGAAACCTTGAATGAGACAGTTTGCTCTTGCCAGCATGATGGCACGAGTGATCTCACGATTGAAGGGACGGCCCACACCTGTACAATGAGAGCGAATGAGATTGTATTGAAGCTGCTCAAGATCTTCTACCGCAATTTGCTTTGAGGCGAGAGCTCCAAAGCCAGTATTGATACCGTAAACAGGTTTTCCTTTCTTTACGATATTCATCACCACTTCACGTGACTTGTGCATTTTTTCCAAAGCCGCATCTTCAATCTGGAGTTTTACCTGACCAGGTTTAGCTTTGGCGATATAGGCCAGATCTTCAAGAGTTAAATTAGTACCAGTGAGTTTAAAAGTTTTCATAATAGCGCGCCTTAACGAATTTTATTAATACGTGAAAGATAATCATTTTGAGGAGCAGAGAAAATATAGGAGCCGGCCACCAGATTGTTAGCACCGGCCTGAATTAAAGAAGGAGCAATTTGATCGTTAATGCCGCCATCAACTTGAATTTGAAAATGAGCACCATGATCTTTTTTAAATTGAGCGAGCTCTTTAACCTTGTCTGTTATTTCCGGAATGAACTTTTGTCCACCAAAGCCCGGGTTAACACTCATGAGTAAAATGAGATCTATCTTTTTTAAAAGATAATGAGGAATCACACTAACCGGGGTAGAGGGATTAAGTGAAATCCCAACAGATGGATAAATGGATTTAAGTTTGGAAATCAGACGGTCATGATGAGTCACAGCTTCCCAGTGGAAGGTGAAGTTATGGAGACCCACGTCTTTAAAGTTATCAGCGAAGAAGTCCGGATCAGTCACCATGAAGTGAGCATCAAGCTTATGCTTTGAAACAGTTTTAACTTTATTCAGTACCGGTTCACCGAAAGTGAGGTTCGGAACAAAGTGGGCATCCATGATATCCAGATGAAGCCAGAGATTATCAATTTGATTTAATCTCTCAATCTCTGTTTTTAGTTCAAGAAAATTAACCGAGAGAAGGCTAGGGGAAATGATTACTGACATATTATTCCTTGGCCGATGTGAGGATAATTTCTGATTTCAGACCGTTTAAGAGTTCGCGGTCACTGCAGGCCTTTTTGCCTTCCAGTTGAATCTGCGTGAGACGAAGTGAACCATCAAGACATCCGACTACCAGTGAACCCAAATCATTCTGGGCCTTACCGGGAGAAAGTTTGGCGTGGTATTTTTCCGCCTCCAGAACTTTCATGCGTTTCCCGTTAAGAAAACAATAAGTCCCGGGCCATGGATCAAGGGCTCGGATGAGGTTTAAAATTTGGGCAACGGTTTTCTCTTTGAAGTTAAGAAGCCCGTCTTCTTTTTTTAATGTTGGAGCAAATGAAACCTGAGACTCATCTTGTGGAGTGTAGACAACTTCATTATTTAAAATTTTAGTGATGAAATCATTCATCGCTAAAGCGGCCTGGAATTTAAGACGGGTATAAAGCTGGCCACCAGTTTCAGTTGGCGCAATTTTTACCGTGTGAAAATGAACCAGATCCCCGGCATCCATTTTCTTAACCATCTTCTGAATGGAGACACCGGTTTCAGAGTCTCCGTTCCAGAGAGCGTATTGAATGGGGGCGGCACCCCGGTACTTCGGAAGAACGGAAGTATGGATATTAAAGCAACCCATCTTTCCCATGTTCAGCATTTCGCTTCCCAGAAATTGGGCGAAAGCCAGGACCACCACAAAATCCAGATCCAGATCTTTAAGTTCTTTTAGAAACTCTGGTTCTTTATTGATGTTTTCTGTTTGAAGAAAAGGAATTTTATTCAAACGGGCAAACTCAATCACCTCCGGGGACTTAAGTTCCATACCTCTTCCAGCTGGACGATCAGGCATAGAAATCACCTTCACGAGTTCGATGTGAGGGTGATGGGCCAGGAGATCCAGAGTCGGTACAGAAAAATCAGGTGTTCCGCAAAAAGCGACACGAAGTTTTTTCATCGACCTTTCTCTTTAATGAGTTTCTTTTTATAAAATTGTTTTTTGAGATTACTAAGTCTTTCAATGAATACGATGCCGTCCAGATGATCATTTTCATGCTGAATGCAAATGGCGAGCATATCATCAACTTCCATTTCAAGTGTTTCACCTTTTAGATTTTGGTATTTCACATGCACAGACTTATGACGTTTCACTTCTTCATAAACACCAGGAACAGATAAACAACCTTCTTCAAAAGTTGTAGTTCCGGAAGTTCCGGTGATAACGGGATTAATAAACACCATGGGATTAAAGTCCGACATCCGGACCTCTTCTTCGCCATTAGCATTAGTCACAGTTTCCCGTTCATAGTCCACGTCCAGAACGAAAAGTCTGATGCTGGCACCAACTTGAGGAGCGGCCAGACCTATGCCCGGCGCGTGATACATAGTGAAGAGCATATTCTTAACTAAGTTCTCAAGATCAGGAGTAAATTCAGTCACCGGCCCGGCCACTTTTGACAGAACCGGATCAGGATACTTAAGAATGGGGAGATTCTCTCCCTCGAGCTTATAATTTTCGATATTCATAGACTTTTTTATAGCACACAGATGTTAAAGCGACGAGCTTGTTTAGAGCGAGAGTTTCCGGTTTTTATAGAAAACCCAGAGGACATAAGCCAGAAAACCGGAGGGAACAGTTCCGGTGGCAAGCCATGGATTAAGAGTGCCGGAATTACCAAATGCGACAGTCGAACTATAAAGCACCCAAAAGACGACAGTGATTAGTAGAGTTTGCACCACATTCTTGCCAAATGAACTGGAGCGCCGATTCGGATTAAAAATAGTCGAGAGTGGCAATAGGGCAAAAACCAAACAGATCAAACTTAAAAAGACTTTATTCAGAAGGATAATTTCATATTCATCGATATTGATACCCGTCTTAGAAAGTCGCGAAATAAACTGACGCAGTTTGAAAAAATTAAGAGTCGTGAGATCTGCCTCAAATTCCCCAAAGTCTTCTGGTCTTTCATCTAGTTTTAAATTCATAACCGGTTCGCTGGTTTCGACCGGAAAAGTTTGGGTGTTAAGATCTGAAAGGATTCGGGCATTACTGAGTTCCCAGTGGCCCGGTTTTACATAAGTGGCACGAGATGAGCGAATGATCTTTTCGCTGGTATGTTCAGGACTAAAAAAATAGATTTCGAAGTCCTGTAATGAGTTCGTACGACGATCAAAATAGGTGAAAGAAGCAAAATAATTTTGATACTTATACCAGAATTTCCCACCGTCAATTGAACTGCGGGTGAGGTACTTTCCCTCTGATCTTTGGCTTTTTTGAATTTCCTGCCTTTTAACTTTATTGGCATAGGGCTCAATGAAACCCAGATTTATAAATTGAACAAGCACTACGCTGAGGGCACAGGTCCCGATCAAAGCATAGATCTTCCGGTAGGAAAAACCGGCCGCCAAAATAGAGATAAGTTCTGAATGAGCTTTTAATTTATTAAAAGAAAAAAGGGTCGCGACCAGACAACATATGGGAAACATTTTTCCCATCAGGTCCGGCATTTTTAAAGAGTACTCAAGTAAAACCCTGGTGGTTTCTTTCCCCTGGAGGAAGCCATTAATTAAATCAGCGGTAGAAATAAGAAGAAAGAGAACCGTTACGGCCCCAATCAAACTTTTAAACCATTCTTTAACAATGAACCAAGAGAGAATTAGCATTTGTTAAGTATAAGGCGCAGGATTGTTTTTGAAAACAAAACGAGTACAGGGCGGATCAGTAATTTTGAAAAGAAATGCATAGCGAGACTCTTTTCCCAGCGAGGAACGATTCTGGAAGAGTAGGTATAGTAAAATCTAATAAAATTCTGGCCCCAGCGGTAGTTAAGCATCCAGTCTTTTAAGTCCCTATAGTCCTTAGTGATCTGATGCTCAGGACCGTAACAGAAGGTGACGACGTAGCATTTTTTAGATTGAGTATAAATTTTCTTGTGAGCTTCCAGGAAAATCCCTGTCTGCTTATACATGGACTTTTTTATGCTCTTACGAATGAGTTCTGAATTTACCACCTGATAGGGTTGATTAGAGGAAAATGCCACAAACTGATCCAGACAACGCTTACACTCATCTTGAAATTTAGGAGAGGCATCATAGATGCGAGCCAGCTGGAGAAAGATATGACTGATCATCATCATTTCAGTCAGTTCTTTTTTGGGATCGAAATGTGAAACGCGGAGTGAATACAAATCCTTCACCTCTTTATATTCCGCAATAATCCCTAAATACTCCACAAAGCGGTGGAGGGCATTTCCATAATCCCCGGCATCCAGGGATTCTTTACCATAGCGGGCAATCGTAATTCGATTCTCAAACTTATGTTTGAAAATGAGTTTCCTCTCTCGCTCTTCGCGTGACATTTTTTTTGAATTAAGATCCATATTCCCACTTATCGGAAATATGCTTTAACTACCTTAAAGTTTTAAAATGATAGAGAAAGAAGTATCTACTATCTTTTC
>DISW01000016.1 GCA_002422605.1 Bacteriovoracaceae bacterium UBA6200
GAGGCCGTATCTACTGGAGGAAAAACAATTTTTCTTCTCATGTATGAAGTGATTCCAGGAGAACTCGGGCCATATCACCCGCAACAGTCAGAGAACTTTGCTGGTCTCGCGCTTCAACACCTTCAGGCCAGACATAGGGAGCGACTTCCATTAAATCGGCACCTGTAATCGCAAAATCCTGAGCGAGTAACCGGATAATTGCTGCGCAATCAGTTGGGAGAAGCCCCTCTTTTTCAGGAGTACCGGTAGCAGAAGCGTATCTTTCATCCAGAGCATCGATATCAAAACTGATGTAGATTTCTTTAATACCAAGTTTTTTATAATGATCTTTAATTTTCTTGTAAGTTTTTTCTACTCCCCATTTATTCACTTCACTGGCCCAGAGTTGTTCCACTCCAAGTTTATCTTTCCAGTGCTTTTTATTTTTTCCACTAGAGCGAATTCCTATTTGGAGAACATGATCTGTTGAAGCGAGATCTTCTAAAATCTTATAAGTCCATGTCCCAAAACAGATATCAATTCCGAGTCTTCGATCAAGAAGATCTGTATGGGCATCAAAATGGAAAAGGGCCGCTTCCTTTAAGTTCTTGCGGGATTCAAGCCAGCTTTTAACTAACGGGTAGCTGGTGGAATGATCACCACCGAAACCCAGAATACGGGCATCGGGATATTTTTTATAAATTTCTCCTAAAGCTTTTTCTGCAATACTAAGCGGGGCCACAGGGAGCTTGTTGAGTTTCCCGTAAAGGCCTTTGCGACAAAGCTTAATCGTTTCTTCATTCAGATATTTATCGTGAAGGAGGTGAGGAATAACTCTCACGTCCCCTAGATCGGTAAATTTTTTGGAGGAATCCAGAATTTCCTGACGTAGAACGAGAGGTCCCCAATTAGCACCTCTTTGAATGCCGCCTCCATTATCGGAAGGGATTCCTAGAATCCACGGTTTTTCAGTATCAAGTTTTTCAAATGTCTTAAGCCATTTTTTGCGAGCGACTTCGACATTACGAGTTCCGTAATAGGCGGACATGAGTTTTTCTTTTTTCTCTTTACCTGTATTAACTGTGAAAACTCCATTCCCCGGTAAGGTAAGAAGTTCTGGTAGATTTTTCAAATGAGCACTCCTTTCATTAACTTATTTTGTAAGAGCTCGTTATGATATTTATCGAAGAAACTGGTTGTATCAAGCTTGAGATAATCTTTTAAGACCGCTTCTTCAAAGTTTAAGATTTTTTGGTCGAGATTTTTTTCAACTCCGGCAATATGACTGGTCTTCCAAACTTGAGGAAAGCCATGCCATTGTTCGGAGAAAGGTTCTTTCTCAAAGACATCCAGGAAGGCAAAAGATAATGGGTGAGAAAGGAGATATTCTCTCAAGGCATTCTCATCCACTAATTTTCCACGGGCCCCATTGATGAAGAGTACTTCGTCACTTAAGGCCTTAAAGAAATCCTGGTTGAAATAATGATAAGTGGATTTATTTAAACTCATGGCCGAAATGATCACCCGAGCTTCTTTGATGTTTCCATCCTTCCAATGCTTAAGGCTTTGAGCTTGATAAGGATCAATCACTGTTACGTTCATACCAATGGCACTAAGTGTGTTTGTGATGATTTTTCCAATATGCCCGTAACCAAAAACCCAAACGGAAGTTCCCTTCATAAGGGGACGCTCCCAGGTCCGTTTAGGATCCCAAGTCATATGACAAGGAAGTTCGATCAATCCCTCAAAGAGCGCACGTATACTATATTCCGCCACAGCTTGAGCGCGGATAGTGTGGCCTACGACTAAAGGAATATTGTTCCAAAGATCTTGTTCTGACTCAAAATGGTCATAGCCTGAATTAGGATGAATGATGAGTTTCGTTTGTTTCAGGAGCGATTGGGGCAATTCCCTTAACTGAGTATGGGTATTGGTAATAAGAATTGTTTCTTGAAAATTTGCGTCCTTAAGTGCTTGGTAATTCAATCCAGGTAGATTCTCCACGAGGGATTTCTCCTTTAGAGTGAAGTCTTTACTTTGATAGGGAGAGAGATGTGTTCTTATAACCTGGTAGCTTTTCATCTCTTCAAGCTAGCGTAAAAGAGGTCAAAAGTGTATAAGGTACCTATGATCACAATTAAATCTACCCGCGAAATAGAAATAATGAGGGAGTCCTGTAAGATGGCAGCTAAAACGCTCCACTTCTTAGGAAAAAACCTTCGCATTGGAATGAATACTGAAGAGATAAACACCATGTGTCATCAGTACACCATTAATCGTGGAGGAATTCCCGCAACCTTGGGCTACCATGGTTTTACAAAATCACTTTGCACATCTCTCAATGAAGTTATCTGCCACGGCATCCCTACTGAGAAGGATCACCTGAAAGATGGAGATATTCTGAATCTTGATGTCACCACCATCTGGAAAGGTTTCCATGGTGACACCAATGCAACATTCTTAATCGGAAACGTGAAACCAGAAGTTAAAAAACTCGTAGACGTGGCCTATGATTGCATGATGGCAGGCATTGCTGTTTGTCGTCCAGGTGCGCATATTGGTGACATTGGTGCCGTCATTGAAGAGATGGCCCATGGACATAATCTATCAGTGGTACACGAATATTGTGGGCACGGAATTGGGCGCAAGTTTCATGAAGATCCTCAAGTGGTGCATGTTGGTAAGAAAGGCACGGGAGCAGAAATGCGTCCGGGTATGACTTTTACGATTGAACCCATGATCAATTTAGGGAAACGTCACTGCAAAGTTTTAAATGATGGCTGGACTGTCGTGACAAAAGATAAGTCATGGTCAGCTCAGTTTGAGCATACCATTTTAATAACCGAAGATGGTCATGAAATCCTGACACAATTCTCTCCGGAAGAGTGGACTGAAGCCGATGATAAAATTTAAAGATTTGATTTCGGAAGAAGCTTTTAATCGACCGGTAGAGTTTCCCTCTGTCTCGGCTTCTTTTAATAGTCGTGCCCTTTCTCTTCGTTTTGATTCGAAAGATAAACTTCTCTATGCCGGATATACGGGAAAGTTTAATCCTTGGTTTTCTTCTCTGTGTGCCCTCATCATTAATAAGAGTCTGGCCGAGATCTCAAAGATAAATGTTAAAAGCTGGGAAGAGTTCTATAAAGACGATCAGCTTTTTTGGGATCTTAAACAAGAAGAAGATTCTTTTATCCATGAACCTCTGGAATTATTAAAAACTACCTTAGATATTTTTCAGGGTCGAGACTATCTCTATCATGAAACCAGTCCCTTAATTTGCCGCTGCTTCGGTGTTCGTGAAACTGATGTTCTTGATCATCTTCATCATGAAAAAACACCCTCTCTTGAAACTCTAGGGTCAGCAACTAAGGCCGGTATGGGATGCCGAACTTGTGTGCCCCAACTTAAGCGCTGGCTGGTTGATAGTGATGAAAAAAAGACAGGTCGCCATTACAAGCTTCGTCCTATTGCTGATTGGTTAGTTCAGATTGATTACCATCTGGCGAAGTTTCCCCATGGAGAGGATTGGAAGATGGAAGTTCGTGGCATGAAAGACGCCCGGGTTACCATTTCATTTGATAAGAAAGTAACTCAGACTGAGGAAGAGGCGATGGCCCGAGAGCTTCAGCTCTTTTTAGGACGTGCCGTAGACTTAGATTTGGCCTTCTTTTTAAGATCTTCCCGGCATTTTTTAAATGCTTCTGGAAAATAAGTCAGACGATCAAAAATTTTCTTATCTTTACCTTTAAAAATTTGCTGAAGATCCACATCTTCCTGAAGGTATTTAATTTCAACAAAAAAATTATCTAATTCAGGTATCTGCTCTTTTAAGCAAGTAGGTGTTGGGGCGAGCATTTGAACCTGGTTGATAAAATAAAGAAGAATTTCTCTGGTCGCTTCAATATAGTCATCCACCATCCCCTCGGCCATGCTCCGCTGTATCCCTGTTACAGTATCCGGATAAATGAAGAGTTCTTTGCCCTTTTTGATGGACTGCTCAAGAAGCTTCCAGGAGGGGGAGTGTTTTTTATTATTACAGATCTCATCAAAATCGGTTTTGCTGATTTCGATGCGGGGAATTTGAACCATTTCGGAAATCAGTCGTTGATTGAGCTCATAGAGGGGACCTGAATCCTTTTTAAGATGAAACTGCTGCTCCTCTTCGCCCAGGCACTTAAGAATCTGGCGAGTTCTCGCTTCCAAAGACATTGCTTGCAGGGTTAAGAAGAGGACCAAAAGATATTTCATGGGTCAATTGTACCCCGAATTTAGAAAAGATAAGACAGAAAATAGTCTTAGAGCTAAGATGGGTCTCATGAAAGAAATGAGTTTCATGGACCACCTGGAAGAACTAAGAACGAGGATGATCAGAATCCTGATTATTTTAGTCGTCTCTTTTGGCTGTTGTTATTATTTTTCCAACCATATTCAAGAATTCTTGTTGGCCCCTTTAAGGGAGGCCATTGGGACAACCGGGAAAGTGATCTTTACCGGAATCCTCGATAAAGTATTGGCGGAACTTCAAATGGCCTTCTGGGCCTGTGTCTTTTTTGCCAGCCCTTTATGGTTCAGAGAGGCTTGGCTATTTATTAAGCCTGGGCTTTACGACAAAGAAATCAAAACCATCAGACCTTTTATTTTTGTTGGTTTCCTGCTTTTCATTACAGGAGTGGCCTTCGGTTATTATGTAATTTTCCCATTCACTTTCAAAACATTACTCGCAGCAGGGGTCACAAACGTTGAGGCGATGTTAAATCTTCAGGATTATCTTCTCCTTTCAAGTAAAGTTCTCGTCTTTCTGGGAATCCTTTTCCAGCTTCCGAATATCGTCGTGATTTTGGGGTTTATGGGACTGGTCACGAAATACTCACTACGTGAATGGCGCCGCTATCTGGCCGTCATTTTTGCCGTGCTGGCAGCAGTGCTTACTCCGACTCCGGATATTTTGAGCATGATGTGTGTTTGGGTTCCAATGATGGTTCTTTACGAAATTGGAATCATTGCTGTGGCCTTGCTGGTCCACCCGTATTTAAAGAGAAGATATATCGATGATAATGAGTCACCAAATTAACTGGCTTCTGAATCATAATCGTAATCAATAATATAGCGTTCTTGATCTTCTTCACCGCCATTTCCATTATTGGATGAATTGTTTCCATCCCCAAGGAAACTTATGTGGTCGGTGGAGAAACTCCAATTATCTAAACTTCCTACAATTGAAAAACCTGGAAGAAGGCGCATGAATTCCTGAATCATACTTTCAATTTGTGAGCCGTTGTAATCGGAAGTGTCGTACTTGCACAACCAGCCGGTGAGTCTTACTTCCATGCCTGCAACACTATACTGGCAATAGGAGAGATCTACTCCGTGTCGATTGAGCACTCTTCTCACTTCTTTATTGGCCTCGAGACGACTTAACTTTCTCATAGATCCTCCAGATGGAGAGATTCTAAAGGCATTAGATAATAATTAATAATTGGAGGGGGAGGGAAAGGAAAAACGATGAGTTAGAAAAGCTGGGTGACGAGCACCCAGCACATTTTTGTGGCAAATTACTTGTTCATTGCGAGCATAACCTCGCGAGTAACTTTAGAAGCAAAACAAGAAGAGTTATTAGTCGCATCCAGCATTGGTGCCAGTTCTACGATATCTGCTCCTACAAAGTTTTTGCGGTTTAAAATCTTCAGGATTTTCATGAAACCATGGAAGTCTTCGCCGCCGGCCTCTGGAGTTCCGGTACCTGGGAAAAAGCCTGGGTCAAAGAAATCAAGATCAAGAGTTAAATAAATCGGACGCTCATCAGGAAGAGCTTCTAACCACTCACAACACTCTTTTAGAGAACTCGCGAGAGTTTTATTTTCTTTCATCCACTGAAACTCTGAGCGAGGTCCAGATCGGATTCCGTATTGGATCAAACGGTTCTTATCGGTGAAGTGATCCAGCACCCGGCGGATGATCGCCGCATGAGAGAATTTTTCTTCCAGGTAACCGTCCCTTAAATCCGTATGAGCATCTAAGTGAAGAACAACGAGATCCGGATAGTTATTAAGATAAGTCACAATCGGACCATAAGAGATGGAGTGTTCTCCACCTAAGGTTACGAATTTGATTTCATCTTTTTTAAGATCCAGATCTTTTGTCATCTCCATGAAGAATTCATTGGTGAGGTGCCACTTCGACGGATAAGTCGGAAGGTCACCCATGGTGATGATGTTATAGTCCTGAGTGTCTTTATCCAGGTAAGGAGAGTAGTCCTCAAGTCCATAAGAAGCTTCGCGGATGGCACTTGGTGCAAAACGCGCGCCGGGACGGAAGCTCGTGGTTCCATCGAAGCAAAAGCCAATGATGTGGGTCGAGTGAGAGTAGATCGCCTCAGCATACTGAGTACCAATAAATGGTTTCTGAGGTTCGAGTCCTTCTACTTCTTTTATTAAACGAGGTTCAGTAGTCATAAGTTTTTTATTCCTGGCCGATCATTTGTTTATGAAAGTTCGAGATTGAGAAAGTCCCTTTATGCCAATCCATATTGTACCACTTGAGACTTCTTTGAAGAGTCGTCATATGTGCCAATTTTTCCGGGTTGATATCTGTTGGACGGTACTTCTTAGAAGAAAAACCGAAGGTCCAATAAACTCCAGGATAGATAAGCATTGGAGCATTGAAAGAATTCACCACAGGAAAAATTTTTCTCATATTGTTATAAATATTCTTAACACCCCATTCATCAAGGAAAGGGTTTTCAGTTTGGTTCATCATGATGCCGTCTTCAGTTAAGGCATTATGAACGTCCTGGTAGAATTCATCTGTGAACAGACCTGAAGCGAAATCAACCGGATCAGTCGAATCAACCACAATGATGTCATATTCATTTTTTGCACGTTTAATGAAAGCGAAACCATCTTCAGGAAGAACACGGACACGTTTATCAGAAAGACCTGAAGTGCAATCAGGGAAGTATTTTTTAGAAACTTCAATCACGCGCTCATCGATTTCAACCAGATCAATACGCTCGATGTCCGGGTGCTTAACGAACTCACGAACTACGCCGCCGTCGCCGCCGCCGATAATTAAAACTTTTTTACAGTTCCGTGAAACCATATAAGGAATGTGTGAAACCACTTCGTGATAAACAAATTCATCTTTATCAGAAACCATAGTCTTGCCATCAAGAAGGAGTAGTTTTCCAACGGACTCAGTTTCTACTACATCAATCTTTTGAAACTTTGATTGTTCACTATGAAGATGCTCTTTAATTTTAAAACCCATTGCAAAGGTATTACGAAAAGATTCTTCAATCATCCAGCCTGGTACATTCATTAAAACTCCTTCGAAAATATGAGAAATTTCTAACCTAAACATCACCCTTTTCCAAGTTAATAGTGCGGATAGTCACTTAAATCAGTAGGACTTTAGAGGACGTGCATGACGTTTTCAGCGTTTAGGCCTATGATAGAGGGGTATAACTTTGAGAGGAAAACATGATTTTAGTGACGGGTGCGGCCGGTTTCATCGGTAGCGTGATTGTGAAGGAATTAAACCAAAAAGGGCATGAGAATCTCATCCTCTGTGACCACTTTGAAAGTGGCGATAAATGGAAAAACCTAGCGGGTTTAAAGTACGATTCTTTCGTTCAAGTAGAAGATCTTTTCAATCATCCGATTTGGAAGAAAAAAAGCGGTCTCAAGGCCATCTACCACATGGGGGCCTGCTCAGATACCACCGAACTCGACATGGATTTTCTTTACGAGAATAACACTCTTTTTACCAATGAACTCCTGACCCTTGCGGCAAAACTTGATATCCCCATTGTCTACGCTTCCAGTGCTGCAACTTATGGGGCCGGTGAGCAGGGCTATAAGGATGACCATAAGGGGATCCCTGCCTTAAGACCCCTTAATAAATATGGTTACTCTAAGCAGCTTTCAGATGAGTGGATTCTTAAACAAAAAAAGAAACCAAATGTTTGGTTTGGAGTGAAGTTCTTTAACGTCTTTGGGCCTCAGGAATACCATAAGGGTAAAATGAGCTCAGTGGTCTACCAATCCTTTAATCAGATTAAAGATGTGGGCGAGGTGAAGCTCTTTAAATCTCACCGCCCTGACTATAACGATGGTGAGCAGCTTCGTGACTTCGTTTATGTAAAAGATGTGGTAAGAGCGATGATTGAACTTATCGACGCTGGAAAAAAGAAACCCTCTCTCTCTGGGATTTATAATCTTGGAACCGGGGAGGCGAGAAGCTTCCACGATCTGGTTAAGGCAACTTTCAAATCCATGGACCGTGAGACCAAAATTAAGTTCATTGATATGCCTGTAGAACTTAGAAATCAGTACCAGTACTACACCCAGGCAGATATGGGGAAACTTAAAAAAGCTCTTCCGAAATTTAAATTTATGAAACTAGAAGATGCCGTTGATGACTACGTTCGTAATCATCTGGCAGCGCCTTCTCAATACTTTGGTTAATTTATGAATATAAAGATTGATGGCTTTAAACAAGCAATTGAAATGCTCCAAGGACTCGATCTAGCGGCCCAACAATCTCTCCTGGCGGAGATTGCCCGCAAAGATCCTGAGATGGCCATCAAACTTAAACAAAATCTTGTGACCTTTGACGACCTTCAATATCTCACAGTCACTATGATGAAGCGCCTTCTTCAAGACATTGACCTCGATGTCCTGGGACTCGCTCTTCGAGGGGCGAGCAAAGAGCTTTCCGAACATCTCCTCAATATGTTCTCCACCAACATGCGAAGAGATGTAGAGGATATTTTAAAAGGCAAACCTCGTCCGCTTTCAGATGTCTTAGATGCACAGAAAAAAATTATGGACCTGGTCCACAAACTTCGCGAACGCGGAGAGATCGTCCTCTCCAAAGAAAAATCCGAAAAGTATGTCTAATAGGTATCGGGTAAAGAGCGTTAAATAATTGAATTTTTAATCTGAAAAAATCCCTCTGTACTTGAGTTCCAATTTGATAATAAAATAAGAAAGAGAATAAGGGGGAAGGTGGCACCATCCACCTTCCCTTAATCCCATTAAAGTGTTTTCCACATTACAGCTAGCTGTAATAGGACAACGACCAGAATGAGAATCCTTATTGTCTCTTCCATGAAACTCCCATTAGAAAATGGCGCCCCATCATTGGGGCGTCTAGTGGAAGCATAATTGAAAGATTCGTGAGACCTTACTTCTTCCCATTTTTTATTGTCTTGGTTTAGTCCTATCGAAGAGCACTATTTACAACTTTGAAATGAAGCCTTTTTTTTCTCAAGAAAATTTGACTCTTTTGCTGAGGGTCTTAGTGACTCCAAGCATGGAGCTAAATTGGCCTCGATTCTCGACTAAAATGCCCCCGTGATTTAGTACACAATTTCTTAATATCTACATAACTTGCTAGAATCTTGCAGATTTCCTGTTGGCACGATTCCTGCTCAAAGGAACCGCAAGAGAGCGAAGGATCACTCAAGGATGAGTGGCCAAGAAACGGAATTCACCTTCGACCTCAATGGATATTTGATACCGGTTTTAAAAGGATTTAGAACCACTTTTACTCAGGAAGAAATAGCACCGAAGGAGCGCTTTATGGAAAAGGCTACAATTGAACACTTCAAAAATCTTTTCATGGAAATTCTCTCTGAAGAAGAGGTTTTCGAAGGCAAACTTTCGGAAATGTCCATGGAAGGTGATGAAGTTGATATCGTATCCCTTGAGAAAGAAAACCAATTGGATTTTCGTCTTAAGGCCCGGAACGCCACATATTTGAAGAAGGTTCGTAAATCACTTCAAAAAATCGATGATGGCACTTTCGGAGAGTGTGAAGATTGCGGTTCAGAAATTTCGATCAACCGCTTAAAGGCCAGACCAACTGCCGATCTTTGCATCCACTGTAAAGAGCTTGAAGAAAAAGCAGAGAATCAACTGGTCCACAAAAACCGTGATTCAGTTAAAAATGGTCGAGTGCTTCCGATTGAACATCTGGAGCGCGGCTATAAGAGAGATGAGACAGGTACCACTAATTTCACTGTCTCGCACATGTCTTATCAGGATATAGTTGGTTAATTAATAAACCTAAGCCCCGCCTCGAGCGGGGCTTTTTCGTTTTACCCTGAAGTTTTTACAAAGACCCCATCTGAGACTCACTTCTGTTTTATGATCTCTGAATGAAATTTTTCCCGCTCCTTTTTCTATCTATAAGCTTCACGGTCAGCGCCTCCGAAATTATCATCCGTTATAGCGCTAAGAATGAACTCATCCTTTCTGGAAAAAGCTGCAGCGAACTTTTAAAACGCCAGGAAGAAATTTGTCAGTGGAGTCGGAAGAGTTCCACAACCAATACTTGTAAGAAAACAACTAACAACAATTTTTCCCTAACCATCTCTTCCTGTTTACCGGACTTCGTTAAACTGGTGCAAAATAAAAAACTCTATCGAAGCGGTGCTAATTGTTGGGGCACGACCCTGTCATTTAAGAAACACTCTTTAAGGCCCCGCTTCGTGTGGTCAGAGGAAATGGAATATTGGCTCTCGAGTCCACTGTGCCGAAAACTAAATCCCGATGAAAAAAAACAACCCGGCGACATCATCAACATTTATGGGCCGGAATATATTTTTGAAAAAGATGAGAAGTCTTCAAAGGGGGGTAAATTCATCCAGGCCCTTTATAGAGATCGTTATCAGGAACCTAATGTAGAAAGTGGCTACAGTGGCTTTCACCGTTTCCTTCACTCCGAAACTTTAGTCGCGCATGATCTGACTTTTGGAAAAGATTCCCCATCTCTTCTGGATAAATTTCGGTTCCGCGATTTAAAAAACGCCTATGGCCGCTCCAGGGACTCTGATTGCCAGGAGAATCAAAATCTCACTCCGCACTTGAGAGAATACCAAAATACTCCCAAACAGATTAAAGGGAGTAAGTGCGATTATTTCTCAGTGGCCTATCGCTGTGAAGATTTCTCAAGACTTTCACAGGAAGCTGATATTCAAAAACTCATGAAGATGCAGCAAAAGCTTTTTATCCTGCTTATGAATCCAAATCTTCTTCTAACAAAACTAGAGCGGGACATGATGCTGAATGAAGCTGATGAAATGGCGGCAGGGGCCCTGGATGAATTAGGCTTTTCAAGTCTTCCTAAAGATCAGGAAATGGTTTTAGTATTAAAATATTTTACGGCTTCAGGGATCAGGAAATCGCTGGAACTGACGGATCTAATTCCGGCGACGGAAGCCCTTTAGGAGGCTTTGCTCTTCGAGATGAGGTTCATGACTGTTTCTGGGTCTTTTTCTATCATGTTCAGGAGTCTACAAGCTGGTGCAGGCATTGATCTTAAACCTTGTTCCCAATGTTGAACCGCTGAAACAGTTACACCAAAGATAGATGCAAAAACGGTCTGGCTTAAGCCAAGACTTGCTCTGATTTTTTTAATTTTAGCTTTCGAATAGCTTGGTGGTTCAGCAATTTTGGTCGCGAAGTGAGATTTAAGTCCTCTCTCCCCACGAGTGTATTTAAGGGCCTCGTTAGCAGACTTTAGAAGTAGTTCTTCAAAGTTGTCCTCGTTTACTATTTCTTTTTTGGTTGCCATGCTTTTAGCTCCTGTCCAATTTGTTTTAATGCTTGTTTCGTTTTATCAGAGATATTGCCAAGGTTTGATTTCGAGTAGGCCATCATCAAGAAAACTATTTTTGAAACAGGACAATCAAGGTAGATAACTCTGATTGCTCCGCTTTTACCAATGTTCTGGGCCTTAAGCGGGACTCTCACCTTGGTAAAGCCACCAGTCCCCTGAATCATGTCTCTTTCACTGATAGAATTTTCTAAATCTTTAAAAATTTCCTGCTCAATATCTCGTAGAAATTCGCCAGAGTTTGCAAAGGCTTTCAATTGCTTTTCAAACTCTTCCGTTAGTATAAATTCTCTGTCCATCATTATCCTTGAGAGACTCCTACATTGTAGCATCTGCTACAATGTAGGACAACCTCTTCGCCATGCCGTAATAACATGTGCTTAAGTACCTTGGGATAGGATGGCGAAGACTGTCATTGATAGAAACTGTCCGCCAAGTATCTTTCTTTCCTAGGTCCAATTACTTTCACCTTTGAATAATGGCGAGGCGTGAAGTTCTCCACTCATCTTGATTGAGATGTTTAAACTAAACTGAGACTGAACTGGCGGATCTAATTCCGGCGACGGAAGCGCTTTAGAGATTAAAAAAGGGCCCGAAGGCCCTTTCAAAAATTAAACAATAAATTGAGATAGCTCTTGCACCAACGACTGAGAACGAGTCACAAACTTCTCTTTCTCCTCAGAAGTTAACCCTTCCGAAGAAAGGCTCGCAAGATCCGAAACATGGTGACAGATCTTTTCAGCAAGTTCTTTTTTCTCGCCTTTCTCCCAGATTTTAAAAGCATTCTGAACCAACACGTTTCTTGGGTTCACAACCAAGGTCTTTTTGATCGGCATAGAGAAACCAGTCTGACCCATGGCCTTCGTCATCTGCTGGAAGCGCTTCATATTTTCATCGATCTTAAAGTAGGCACTGGAAGAAGAGTTTTTTAGACTTTTAACATCCACATCAAGCTTAGCTTCCATATCCTTATCTTCACCAACGAGAACTTGTTTAAAGAAATCTTTAACCTTGATGTCATCCGGTTCTGTTTGCTCGCCATCCAGAAGGTTTTCAACTTCTGTATCGATAGCTGAGAACTTATAAGACTGCTCACCAATCTTCTTCATCTCAGCATGCTGCATGAAGTGAGGATCGATGTATTGATCAGTTTCAAGCACCTGGATGCCTTCAGAAAGAAGCTGCTTACGAAGAGACTCATCACTCATGTTTTTTTCAAAGTAGACGTACTTATCTTTGAGTTTTTCTTTATAAGCTTCAGGGATAGAAGTTTGATAGTCTTCCAACGTCACGAGTTTTGCTTCAGAGTTTTTAAAGAGGACAAACTTTCTCATCACTTCATCAAACTTATCATCCTGCATACAACCGTATTTGACGAAAAGACCAATGTCTTCCCAGGCCTTCTCAAAACGCTCGCGATCAGTGTTGAAAAGCTTCTTAAGAGATTCAGAAACTTTTTTAATAATGTAGTTCGAGATCTTTCTGATATTCGGGTCCCCTTGAAGGGCCGAACGTGAAACGTTCAGAGGGATATCTACTGAATCGATAGCACCTTTTAGAAGACCTAAGAAATCTGGAACAACGTTCTTCACGTTATCCGAGACAAAAACTTGTTTTGAATAAAGCTTAATGCCGTTTTCTTGAACCGGTTTATTTGGGTTAAGTTTTGGGAAGAAGAGCACACCTTGAAGAGTGAAAGGGTGGTCTACATTTAGGTGTAACCAGAAAAGAGGCTCTTGCTCCATTGGGAACATCTTGCGGTAAAATTCTTTGTAGTCTTCATCTTTTAGAGTTGTGGGATCTTTTCTCCAAAGGGGAGTGGTATCGTTAATTTGTTCTTCACCAAGTATAATTGGGAAAGGCATGAAGTCACAGTAACGATTAAGAGTTTCTTTCAGTTTCCATTCATCTAAGAATTCTTCGCCGTCAGGACCGATAGTAAGAGTGATCTTTGTTCCTACTTCTGATTTAGTTGATTCTGAGAATTCGTAATCCGTGTCGCCAAGACAAGTCCATTTGGTTGGAGTTGAACCTGGAACCATCGAAAGAGATTCCACTTCAACTTTTTCTGCCACCATGAAAGCTGAATAGAAGCCGAGACCAAATTTACCGATGATTTCATCTTTAGTACTGGTGTTACCCATATCTTTCATTTTCTGAACGAACTCTTCAGCACCTGAGAAAGCCAGTTGAGCGATGTATTTTTCTACTTCGGCTTCATTCATCCCCAGACCATTATCGGTGATGATGATGGTGCGGGCCTCTTTATTCAGTTCAATCTGAACCTTGCCGTCTGGAGTCTCATGGCCCTGAGTTCGGGCGAGGGTATGTCTTTTGGTGATCGCGTCACAGGCGTTGGAGACCAATTCCCGGACAAAAATGTCATGTTCCGAGTAAAGCCATTTCTTGATAATGGGAAATATATCGTTGGTTTTTACTGAAATCGAACCCTTGCGGTTAGTCATAAATCCTCCAAAATACTGGTGTCAAATTGTCTGTCTTGTCATTTAGCGTAATAATACCTACAAAATATGGGTCTCAAAATTTAAACGTCAAGGTTTGCAAAAATATTATGTCTAATCTCGTAATGCCGCTCTCGATTCTGACTACTGGCGGGACCATTGAAAAGGTCTACGACGAATTTGAAGGCTCTCTTCAAAATCGCGAAACCATCGTTAAAAACAAAATCCTTCAGAAACTTCGTCTTCCTTATACCGACATTACCGTAAAGCAGATCATGTCAAAAGACTCGCTTTATATGGATGATCATGATCGGGAACTCATTTTAAATTCCATTAAAGAACATGAGCTCATAGGTAATCCTATTATCGTTCTGCATGGAACTGACACGATGGATATCACCGCAAAATATTGTTGGGAAAATCATCAGGATTTAAAGGTCGCTGTGGTTTTTACCGGTGCCATGAAGCCTTTGGGATTTGATGACTCCGATGCTGCTCAAAATGTGATCGAGGCGATCTTCGCCGCAAGAATTTTAAGCCCTGGCTACTATGTAACTTTCCACGGGAAACTCTATACCGTTCCAAAGTTCAGAAAAAATAAACAACGAGGAACATTCGAGGAGATCGAATTATGAAAACTCTTTTTCTTGCCTTTGCCTTTATTTCTACAAGTGCATTGGCCTGGGGTCCAACTGGTCACAGGGCCGTAGGTCAGGTTGCCGAGAGATATATGAGTTCGGGAGCTCTCCTAAAAGCTTACACTCTTCTTGGAAGCCGGAGTCTCGCCCGGGTTTCAACTTGGGCAGATGAAGTTAAATCTGAACCCGCCAACTATTCTCACACTTACAATTGGCATTACACTGACTGGCCTGATCACGCCCATGAGCATGATGAGAGTAATTCTTCCGGGAAACTTGTTAGTGCCATTCGCGAGCAGTTAGAAGTGCTAAAGAATGCCGATGCTTCTCAGGAGCAAAAAGCTTTCGCTTTAAAATTTGTGATTCACTTAGTGGGTGACCTTCATATGCCTTTCCATGTGGGGAACGGAGTTGATCGGGGAGGGAATGCTTGTAAGGTTCTTTTCCATAATGAACCCGTGAATCTTCATTCTCTTTGGGATGAGAAGATGATTGATTTCACCCGACTTAGTTATACTGAGCTTTCTCAGTTTGTGATTCAAGGCCGGACCAAAGAAGAAATCCAGAGATGGAGAACAGGTGATCTTACTGACTGGGCCCGGGAGTCCAAGAATTTGAGGGCCGCTATTTATCCTGAGAATGTGAAGCCGGTAACGGAACCTCTTTCGGCAAAACAATATTGCCGTACTGATATCACGGTCGCCAAAGAAGACATGCCTAAGCTCGCTTATGATTACAGCTACCAGTTTATGCCGATAGTGGAAGAGCGTATCTTTCAAGGTGGCCTTCGCCTGGCGATCCTCTTAAATGAGGCCCTAAAATAGTCTAAAAAAGCTTATTTCATTGGTCGGGATCTCTAACTTCCTGTAAAGACGTTAAAGTTCCCGCCTTCCTTCCGGCAATTCTTTCTCTCCCATAATAAATTTATAGATTTAAAAACGAAGGACCGAAAAGTCTCTAGAGGTCCGAGACCATGGATAAAGGTTTTTTAGGTAGTAAAATTTTAGGGCAATTACTTGCGATGATTTTTTTCATCTCCGGATGCTTGTCTTCAGATATACCAACTGCAACCAATGCCGCACAAACAGGTTCTATCGGTAACTCCACCAGCGGAAGCGGTGCCGGAGCTGGAGATTCCTCCATCGGTAAAGGAACGACTCTTCCTCCAACTGTCGAAATCCGCCATTTAATTGAACCCAATCTTTCAACTGATACCTCTTATAATACTGGAACTGGTTATGCTGGAGGCGGAAGCTATGTCCGTAAGCTCACCATTCCTAAAAACTTTGCAGGCCGCCTTTATGTGGCCGGTATTAACATCGCTTCATTATCTAACCGTCACATCACTGTTCGTTTTAAATTTGGGATGAACCGTGAAGTGGTTTCAATTCCTGCTGTAGTTGCGAAAGCTCCGGGGATAACTCCTCAGACTGATATTTCAGTTCTTGTTCTGGATCTTCGTTCAGAGCCTTTTAGAAACATCCGTCTGCCTTATGATCTTTATGATTACAATGATTATGAATTAGATTCTAACGGAAAATTAGCTTCCGGTGTTTCACCTGTTCAGGATAACCGTGATACAGGTTTATATTGCCGTGGTCTTCGTGTTGAAGATGATCCGACCTTCCAGGGTGTAGGCGCTTGTGATGGTGTTCAATACAATCCAGATCAGCCGGCCGAGCAATGTCTCTATGCTTATGCAAAAGTTCTTGATCAGGGACTTATTCAGGAATCAGGCACCTCTAAAGTGGCAATGACTCCTTCTTTCCCGCAAGTTAAAAGTGTGAGCGGTGGAAGTTATTTAGAAGATTATATGAACTATAAACTTCAAAAGCCGCTTCCGGATACTATGCCTACGACTGTTCCTTTTATCGCCGGATCTTATGTTTTCAGCGTTTCTTCTTTATCTCCAAATTTTGATTCAACTAACATTACTTTTACCTATCCGACATCTATATGGGATCCAGTCACCATTCTGGGAACCCGTTACTACTATCGTGGCCCTTATCGTTTGATTAATAATAATGAATGGCAATTTAAGTTTCCTGAGCTGGATGGAGAGAAAAGACTTTTCCGTCAGGGCTCATGGGTCGATTATCCGTTGTATCTGACTCAGCCGCTACCGGATGATAACAGCAACAATCCTGTTCAAAATAGACTCTATTATAATTCTTATCTTTTCCCGCTTGCGACTAAGCTCGATCTTACGGCCGGTATTCCACACATGGCCTCTGATGAAGCAGATGGAGTTAGAATGGAACAAACCCTGGCCGTTTCAGGAAAGACTTTGTGGATGGACGGTTCCAATGCTCGTGCTCAAAGTCAGAACTATGATTTGGAACACATTGGCTCTTGTAACGTCAGTGCGCTTTTAGAGATCACCGCTAAAGATGACAATGGAACTGAATATATTATCGCTAACTCTAATGAAGTGAAACTCCAGCTGGTTCGTCCAACTCAATATCGCACTGATGTGGGTAACGAAGTTCTTTATAATAACTTTAAGAGCTGTTCAACCAATGCCGGTTGCGGTGGCAGCGAATGTTGTTTCAACAACCGCTGTTGGGATGAGACTTTGGTGTCTCAGTGTTTTGATTCAACTACGACCCAAGGAAATCGCGTGATCGGCGAAAGCTGTACCAGTGATTTAGAATGTACCAGCTTATGTTGTAATACCAGCACTGGGATGTGTGCTCCTCATAACAGTATCGTCTCTCCTCCTGTTCTTTGTAATAAACCAATCGGTGGTGCTTGTATCGCTAAAGAATGGTGTCAGAAGACAACAGTGACAAAATGTCTGATCGTTAAAACGGGTACTGACACTCTAGGAAACACAACATGTCGTCAGCACTGCTATAACGTGGAAGAGTTTGGTGACTGTAAAAATGGAACATGTGTTCCGCCAATTCAGGAAACCATCGCTCCATTTGATCCCAATGCTCCTGGCGCCTGTAATAACGCCGTGCCTGCGCCAAACTTTTAGTGATTGATCCACTCCTTTCTTCGAGGCATAATAGGAATCGAAAGAGGAGCCCCCATGTCTTTACCTGAACTAAAGGATTGTATCCTTGACCATATAGCGATTGCTGTTAAAAGCATTCCTGTTGCCAAAAAATTCTATCAGGATCTTGGATTAGAATTTTCCGATCAAGTTGAAGAAGTAAAAGATCAGAAGGTCTTCACGGCCTTTGCTCAAATTGATCAAAATGCTCATATTGAACTTCTGGAGCCGACTTCGGAAGAAAGCACCATTCATAAATTCATTGCAACCAAAGGTGAGGGTCTTCATCACCTGTGTTTCAAAGTTCCCGATGTCAGGGCGAAAACCCAGGAACTTACAGATAAGGGTTATAAATTTATTTATCCTGAACCACGAATCGGTGCGGGCGGATGCCTGGTGAATTTTCTTCATCCAAAATCAACCGGCGGGGTTCTCATTGAAATATCACAGAGGCCAGAATGAGTCAGGTTCAATTTCAAGCACCACAACTCTCTAAGCTTAACAAAATAATCCTGATTACTTCGGCCGTTGGATTTCTAGCGACCGCCATCTTGAAGGCCATCGGTCTTTTCTCATTACCGAGCATCCTGGGTCTTTCCAGCAATGGGCTTTCCCAAGGGTTGGTCTTTCAACTTATCACTTATCCTTTTGTTGAAACTCAGATGATGAGCATGCTCTTTAATGGACTTATTCTATGGTTCATTGGTTCTGAGCTTGAGTCCCAGTGGGGGACAAAAATTTATCTGCGTTTTCTCCTCTTGGTGGTTTTAGGGGTAGGGCTGATTTTTAGCCTCGTGAACCTGATCTTCTTCTTTGGTACATCCGTTCATTTTGCTTCGTTATATGGTTTGTCGGGAATAAATCTGGCCCTTTTAATTGCCTATTCCCTGATTTATCCGGATCGGCAAATGGCCTTTATGATGATTTTCCCAATGAAGGCACGAACCTTTTGCTGGATTTTAGTGGGAATTGAGGCCTATATGGCCATTTTCACTTCTCTAAAAACCTCCTGGGCCCACTTACTTGCTATGGGGATCAGTTTTTTGATCATTCATTTCCAGAATCGTCCTCTGATGAGAAAAGTCCTCCAATCCCAATGGAGCTCCCGTCCGGCCAAGAAAAAACACCTTTATGTGGTCAAAGACGACGATCAAAACCCACCAAAATACTGGCAGTAATTATTGCATCATGTTAATTCTTGCGTACTCTCTTGCTGAGTGGTACAAAGAGTTTCGTTTAAAAGTGAGGACTTATGAAATTGAGATTAGCTCTTGAAGAAAAACTACTTGATGTTCGCGTTCGTGACCGTCTAATTGCTGAAGGCAAAATCACTAAAGAAGAAGTGCAAAAATATCTTAATAGTCTTGCTGATGAAGCGAACAATGCTGTTCCTCTTGATCAAGAAGAAGCTAGCGGAAATCTTCAGTAATTTACTGAACGACAAACACTGAAAAATAGATTTGCTTAACGACAGGTGAGTTACCAAGTTTGGAATTCACCTGTTCTTTTATTCTGCTCTCAAAAAGAATTTTCCCTGTCACAGTATCCAGATCTTCCGGACCTGATTGAGAGGCGATTTCAATCACCGCATCCTTAAATACATGTTCATTCGCTTTTATGATATCGAGCTGATCCTTAGAGAACGGTAGGACGTTCATTTCGATATTTAAGTAACGAAGTCGGGAACCTCTTGAATGTAAATTCACAGCAATCTTCGGAATCGCAACAGGACGAATGTCTAAGGACTCGAGGGCCTGGGATTTGAGGCCTTCTATTTCTGCCGCTTGATCAGTTGGTTCTGGCCCTAACAAATTATGGGAATAATAAACCAGACCTGCACCTGCGAGGACTATAACCAGATTAATAATGATGAGAATTTTTTGGGCCATGAATTGATGGTAACACAAAAAAGGGGCGCATCAAGCGCCCCTTCTGATTTTAATAACGGTATTCAGTATAAGGAAGGTTTAGATCTAAGGCGATTTGCTCATAAACCAGTTTCCCTTTATAGATATTTAGTCCTAAGGATAATGGTTTATCCTTCGCTAAAGCGCGTTCAATACCTTCTTTAGCGATCATACGGGCATATCTCAAGGTGACGTTAGTCAGGGCAAAAGTAGAAGTTCTGGCCACAGCACCCGGCATGTTGGCGACACAGTAGTGAACCACACCATCCACAACGTAAGTAGGGTTTTGGTGAGTTGTCGGTTTACAGGTTTCGATGCAACCGCCTTGGTCTACAGCGATATCAACTACCACTGATCCCTTCTTCATTTTTGAGATCATATCTCGTGTGACAAGTTTTGGGGCTTTAGCTCCTGGGACAAGAACCGCACCAATCACTAAATCAGATTGAAGGACAGCTTCTTCAATATTTTGTGAGTTTGAAAAAATCGTATTCACTTTATTTTCAAAAAGCTGATCAAGTTCAGCCAGACGCTTCGTGGAAAGATCAACCAGAGTAACGTCAGCGCCTAAACCAACCGCCATTTGGGCCGCATTGGTTCCAGCTATACCACATCCAATAATAGTAACTTTCGCGCGTTTAACTCCTGGCACTCCACCGAGAAGTATACCTTGTCCGCCATTATTGATTTGTAGATAAGTCGCTCCAACCTGAACCGACATACGACCTGCTACTTCCGACATAGGAACCAGTAGGGGAAGGGAGCCATCTGCATTCTGAATAGTTTCGTAGGCGATACAAGTAGCACCTGATTTCATCAAACCTTCAGTAAGTTCTTTATCAGCGGCAAGATGAAGATAGGTGTAAAGAATGTGATGAGGTTTTAAAAGAGCAATCTCATTTGGCTGAGGCTCTTTAACTTTGATAATCATTTCGCCAGTTGCAAAAGCATCTTCAAGCGTCGAAACAATCTTAGCTCCTGCCTGAATATATTCTTCATCAGTGATACCGATTCCGATACCAGCATTATGTTGTACAAAAACTTCATGTCCATCTTGAACCAATTGGCGAACTCCGCCAGGTACCAGGCCAACACGATTTTCGTTATTTTTAATTTCTTTAGGCACTGCAATTTTCATACAAGGACTCCCTTTCATGAGACATATTCAAAATGTGCTATTAAGAATAATAGAAGGATGCACCATCTGTCGCGGGGAAGGTATTATTTATCCCATGCTGCTTCAAGTTATCGATTAAATTTAAGTAATCCCATTCGTGACCTAGATGAGTTAGGACGGCAGTCTTAGGATTAATCATTTTTATGTACTGGATAGTTTTTTCAAAATGCAGATGAGTCTGATGAGGCTTGGGTCTTAAGCAGTCAATAATAAGAAGGTCTAGCTTCGATTGATTTAAGCCTGTGAGGACAGTTTCGGGGATAGACTCGCAGTCTACCAGGTAGGCCATCTTCCCATGACGAATGCCCGTGGTCTGGATATGGCCATGAGGAAGAAAAAAGAATTCAACTTCCTGATCAAGAATCTTACCTGGTCCTTCCTGAATCTCTTCCAGATCAAGGAGAGGAATACCTCCGCCTAAGATCGCCTTATCTTTAAAGAAGTTTTCACGATCAAAGATATAAGGAAACTTTCCTCTTAGGGACTGAGCGCAGTGGGGGTCTGTATAAACGGGAAGAGGACTTTCTCTCATGAAGCCAAAGGGACGCAGATCATCTACGCCATGAGTGTGATCAGCATGGTCATGAGTAATGAGAACTGCATCTAAGGAATTAATTTTTGAGTTTAATAGTTGGGTACGAAGATCTGAAGAAGCATCGATTAATAATCTTTTTTTGTCAGGTAACTCAATCACTGCTGAAGTGCGGAACCTTTTATTTCTTATCTCGTTTGACTGGCAAACCTGGCAGTTACACCCTAAAATAGGAACTCCTGTACTGGTTCCACAACCCAATATCGTGATCTTGTTCATCCGAGGATGGTACTATGAAGTTTTTGTTTTCGCTACTTATGACCTCTCTACTTATTAATGGCTGCTCCTCTTTAAAAAAAGAGAAGACTCTTGCTGACAGTATCAACTTGGATGTTGAAGAACTTAAGCTTGATAACGGCATGACAGCATTAATTGTTAACAACCCTAAGCTTCCGATTTTTTCACTCTATCTTTTTTATAAAGTTGGCGGAAAAAATGAAGTACCGGGAATTACCGGTGCTTCGCACTTTTTGGAACACATGATGTTCAAGGGTGCCAAGAAATTCGGTAAGAACACTTTGGATTTCATTATTGAAGGAAGCGGCGGCTCAACTAATGCTTACACCACTAATGATCAGACTGTTTATTATGAAAATCTTCCTTCTAAAGAACTTAATCTCATCCTGGATATTGAAGCCGATAGATTAGAGAATCTTTCTCTTGATGAAGATGACTTCAATAAAGAAAGAGCCGTGGTGCTGGAAGAAAGAAAAATGCGCTACGAGAATTCTCCGCGTGGTCAGCTCTATCAGGAAATGATGGCAAACTTTTTTGAAGGAACTCCTTATGGCCGCTCGGTCATTGGAAATATTCCTGACTTAAAGTCAGTGACTCGTGAACAGATGCATGCTTATTTTAAAAAGTTTTATGCTCCTAATAATATGACTTTGGTTTTGGTCGGGGATGTTAATACTTCTGAGGCCAAGCGTTTAATTAAAGAGAAGTTCGGAAAAATCCCTGCCTCTCCGACAGTTGCTCAGGAACATGCTTCACTGACAGATGATCAATTTAAAGTGACTTTTAAAGAATCAAAAGTCGTTAAGAAAAAAGGCGAGTCACCAAGCCCGATTTTCATGATGGCCTATCCTACTTATAAAGTGGGGCATCCGAAAGGATACGCACTGGATGTGTTATCCAGTATCTTAGGCTCAGGAAAAAGTTCTTCGCTTATCAATGAATATATTCTGGTTAACCGTCCAGCGGCGACTTCAATGTACGCGGCCCATCAGCAGTTGGAGAAGGCCGGACTGTTCTTCATTGGAGGAGAGTTAGTCAGAGGTATAAAAGTCGATGACTTCAGAAAAGATCTTCAGAAGAAACTTCTTGGTTACTGTGAAACTGAAATCACTGAAAAGAATATCCAAAAAGTGAAGAATAACTATCTGGTCGATTTATATAGTGGTCTTGATACCAACGCGGCCCTTGCGCAATTTTTGGGTGATCGCCAATTACTATTCGGAGATTGGAGATCTTATAAAAAGGAACTTGAGCAGTATGAGAAAGTTTCAGTAGCAGACGTTAAGGCCATGTGTCTTGAAACTTTCAATAAAGACAGTGTTTTTGTTTCTGTCTGGAATCAGCATAAGTAGGAATAAACTATGAAATATATTTTATCAGCACTCTTTATTATGAACACTGCTCTGGCGAGTGACTCTTTTCTCGATTCCGTCAACCGGATGAAATGGAAAGATATGGATGTTGTCTGGATTGAGGATGACAAGTTTCCAAAATTCACAGCTTCCATTTATTTCCAGGATGGGGCCATGAGTGATTCAATCTCAGGGGTGACTCAAACAACTTTTGATCAGCTTGCAGCGGGAACCACGAAAGAAAATCAACGGGAGCTTTCAGAGTTCTTTGATTTCTACGGAGCAAGCCTTCGTCACTCAGTGACTCATGAATACTCAGTCTTTAGCGTTCAGGCCTTAGCAAAAGACATCGCTCCGGTTATGGGCAAGGTCTGTGAAATTTTTAAGGACGCCCAATTTCCTGCCAATGAATTAAACTCCCATATAAGCCGTGCTAAAAGTGGTCTTAAAAATTTAGTCACTTCACACGCAAGCCTTGCTGATCGGGTTTTTCGTCAGGTCTCTCTGTCAGGAACTCCTTATGCCATTCCTACCGAAGGGACTCTTGAGAGTTTCGATAAAATGAATCCTGAACTTTTAAAGGAAAGACTTAAGCGTCTCAATAAAACCCGCAAAGTCCTTTACCTTGCAGGTCCTTCAGATGTTAAAGATATCCGAAAAGTCATTGAGAAGAATTGTGACTGGACCAACGAAATTAAAATGGTTCCGGTGGAGTTAACAAAACCAGAGCCACAGTCTTCTATTTACTTAGTCGAAGTTCCGGGAGCGAACCAGGCCCAAATCAGAGTCGGTCGTTATTTAACTAATAATGAATTTCAAAATAAGCATGAGATTTTCCAATTCATGTCCCGCTTCCTAGGCGGTGGTTTTACTTCTAAGCTGGTGCAGGAGCTGCGTGTAAAAAGAGGGCTAACTTATTCTGCCGGTGCTTACGCTTCCATGCAACGGGATTACGGGCGCGCAGGAATTATGACTTTTTCCAAGAACGAAACCGCAGCTGAAGCTATTTCAATTATTCGTAATGTCTTAGGCCAAGTAAGTGTCGGACAATTTGAAGATAAAGAATTCGCCCATCAGAAAAGCCATCAGATCGGCGGTTACGCTTTTGCCTTTGAAGAAACTAATGCTCTTCTAGGTCAAATCATGCTTTATGATCATCAGAAAAGACCGCTTTCACAACTGGTTAATTTCCCTCAGGTGATTGAGAAAATCTCTAAGTCGGAACTTGCTTCTGCCAATATGGAAGTATTCTCTTGGGATCGCCAGACGATTGTGGTGGTAGGGGATAAGTCTTTAGTGAAGAGTCTCTCCAGGATTAGACCGGTGAGAGTGATTAAGTATCAGGATTATCTTTAAGAAAAAAATTATTCCTGGGAGCTGGCGTTCATCTCAACGACGGCCCCGGGATAAATCACCAGGCGGGCAGACTTAACCTGACCTTGAAGATAAGCACTGGAGCGAATAGATAGAAGGCCAGTGCATTCAACTTCACCTTCCACTGATCCAAAGAGTTCCATATCCTGGGCCTTGATTTTTCCCTTAACAATACTTCCGCGTTCGAGAACTAATTTCCCTGGACCGCGCATTTCAATATTGCCTTCAATGTAGGAATTGATAACGGTATCACCGGTTAAAATCAGGTCGCCGGTGAACTTAGATTCAGCGCCAAGAATGTTATAGTTAAAAACTTTGAAGTCTTGATCGTTAATCACTTTTTGGCCCCGAGCTGAAAGGATTCAGTTTCTTTAATCAGGAGAAGATCTCCTTCACGACTGAAAATATAAATCACAAATTTAACAGATTCGTTGGTGGCCACTCGGTTAAACTCGGCCTTGGTAGGGCGGAGTCGGGAGAAAGAGAAATTCTCGCCTAGTGAATACTTAAGTCCTTGAGTGAGTTGTTTATTGGCCTCAGCTGGATAGGCCATAATGCCTGAATCGGATACCATGAAGACCAAGATGTGACCTGAGACCCGGCTCTCGGGGGCACGGCTCACAAGCTGGAAATCCAGCTCAATCTTATTCGTCTGATTGACTTTAATTTGATCAAGTCCAATTCGTCCCTTATCGATGAGATTCTGCATGCCATAAGGCTTTTTTATCATCATTAAATAAGGGTCTTCAGCGGTAGTAGGGGCAGGAGTACTTGAAAGTTTTAATAAAAGATCTTCATTAGTCTTATGAACTTCGCTTAACTCTTTTTGGAGAGTAGCGATCTTCTTATCAGACTCAGACACCACCACTGGAAGATGAGGGGCCGGTATAGATTTTAAGCGTTCGCCCAGTCCCCATAAAAAGAATCCTGCAATCAAAAAAACGGTTAATAGGGGAGCCGCTACCAGAATCGTCTTGATGAAGCTTTTTTTGATTCTGAAGTATTTGGGAGGAAGAGGAGCATCGTAGATTACGATGGCAACTTCATTCCCGGTATTTTGAATGCTTTCTTTCATACCTATTCTTGAAAGTAACGGTTAGAAGGAGTAAAAGCGAGCGAATCGGGTTTTACTTCAGACCATACCTCACCAACAATTTTCCATTCGTAGTTTTTATTTTTTTGAAGATAGAGAGTCTTTTTACCCGTGTCATTAATGACGGCAGAACGATAGTCCTGTTGGAGAATCACGACTGCATAATCATTATGGGACATGATCGAAATGAAATCTAACTTGATCTCAGGCGTGTCGTTACGAGAGAAAACCGCTTTTTTGTAGTTCTTATAATTTCTATAATTTTTATGTTTTTTATCGTGAAAACGTTCCTGATCGTAGCTGTCGATATAGTTGTCAAAATCTTTATTCTTCCAGGCTGTTGCCCATTTCTCAACCACATCGTTTATTTCTTTACGGTTCTTCTCCCAGGTAGATTGGGAAAGGTAGAAGACTTCCTGAACCACAATGATTGGCGTGTGACGTAATTCTACGAATTGAGAAATATCTTTTAAATCCTGGTTCTTAACGACAACGCATCCGCGAGAATCAAGACCTTTGGAGATACGGTTGTCATCATCGGTAGAATGAAGCCAGATCCCGCTTCCCGTTTTCCCGGATCTTTTATCCATGAAGTTTGGATAATCCATTGGGAAGGCGCCACTGCCATAAATTTCACCATACTTTCCGTGGCGGCGAAGAAGTTCTTGTTTGGAATAGAAGTCATACATGGTGTAGATGCCTTCAGGAGTTTTATGATCTCCGCTGATGGCCTTGTCACCTTTGTATTTTCCGGTGGCGCTTGAATAAGTCTTAAGCAACTTGGGCATCGTCTCGCCATTTTCGTAGAGGTACAATTTATGTGTGGCCTTTTCTACGAGCAGGATATGGTGAGAGAATTTGCTATCCATCATTAAGATATTGGCAGGGTAAAAACTTTTAACTTCTTCGGTGTACCCGAGTGTGGCGGTCAGAAATAGCGAAGCCGCAAATAATAATTTTTTCAAAAATCCTCCAGAAGATTCTTCTCGATTGTATTATGACCCTCTAGAGGAATCAATAAAGATAATGGCTATCTGCCTGCAATCTTTGCCCTTGTTGGTGCCCTTTGCTCTGGGAAGTTATGATTAGTGAAAGGTATTTAATGAATTATTATCTATTGCTTTCTAATCAGGACTCCTTGGACAACTTCCGTAATCGGATGTCTGTACTGAGTCGTGCTCAAACTTTCAAAAATCTGGAAGATCTTCAAGGTATTCTTTCAGGTGAGGTGCCAGGGAATTCATTCTTTTTTATCCATTACTTAGGACTTGATGAAAAAATAGATGAATTGGTTTTAGAGATAAGAAAAAAGGCTTCCCATGCGAAAGTGGTTTATTTAACGGAGGAAAGCGACGCTCATGAGCTTAAAGGCCATCAAATGGGGCCAGCGGGCGGAGATGCCTATATTAATCCGGAAATTACCGAAAAGCAGTTTAATCAGATCATTGATGGTCTTAAGTCATCGGACATTGCTACTCCTGCAAATAGATTGGAGAGCCAGGTGGGATCACAGTTCGGAGATTCTTCAACATTGGAGAGATTTAAGAACCATCCTTTGAACAGACAAATAGATGAGCTATTTGCCTTGGCGATTGAAATCAAGAAAAAGAAACCGATGTGGCAGAGCTTAGATTCTTTATCGGTATCAGAAAGTGAAAAGAATGAAGAAATTGTAGAAGGGGAATTTGTGGGTATAAAAGATCAAGAATTATCTTTAGATGGTGGGGATGAGCTGGATCTAAATCTTGGTGATGAAAATGAAGTTAATGAGCAAGAAACCTTAGATGATGGCCTAAGCTTAAGCCTTGATGGCGGAGATGATCTCGAATTAGGAGACATTGAAATGGGCCGAAGCGCGGAGCTGGATGATGAAGAAGGTTTCGCTTTAAGTGACGATGAATTGTCTTTAGGAGATGAGGATGAACTATCTCTTAGTGATGACGAGGAATTATCCCTTGAAGATGAAGATGGACTTTCTTTAAGTGATGATGATGACCTATTTTCTTTAGAAGAAGATAGTTCTGAAGAAGCCATCGAAAATATTGGTGATTTGAGTTTTGATGATAGTGAAGTTAGTGACGGCCTCTCCTTAGATTTAGGAAGTGATGATCCTGCTTCTCTTTCACTGGATGCTTCCGATCCACTTGAAGAGGAAAGCCTTGAGTTTTCTTCTGATAATAGTGTGGAACTCAACCTTACAGATGAATCATTTGAGGATTCTGGTGAACCATCTCTCAGTTTCTCTGATGATGATTCATTATCATTGGATCTCTCTGAAGATGCCAAAGAGGATTCAGGTGAACCATCTCTTAGTTTCTCCGATGATGATTCTTTATCATTAAGTGGAGAAATGGATCTTTCAGAAGAAGCCAAAGAGAAATTAAAAGAGATTGATGCGATTTTGGATTATGATGCTTCACAGGTGCAGATTCGTAGTGATCTTCTGAGTCAGGAAAATCTTGATGAACCTCTCGTTTCTGAAGAGCTGGATCTCGGTAACTTAAGCTTCGATCAAACTGATGAAACGAATCTGGAAGGGACGGATGAAATTGAAGCCGCACCAGTTGTTACTCCTAAAGAAGAGAAACCTAAGAAAAAGAAAAAAGAAGCCCCTCCTGTTGAAAAGCACCAGGAATATGGAGAGGATCTTAAAGAGCTTTCTTCCGCCTATTCGGGAGAAATGGAGCGGATGCAGGCCACTATTTCCAATCTTCGCTCCGACAGAGAGGAGCTTCTGGCCAGAATTCAGACCTTGGAAGAAGAGAAACTCCTTCAGAGCCGACAGACCCTGAGTATAAGGGCAGAGCTCGATGAAAGAAAAATTGAACTTACAATTATTCGTAAAAAATTAAATGAAGAGATCAACGAGCTTAAAGACCGAGTGAAATTATTCGATGAAAAGAGATTGATCTTAGAAGAAAAGAACAGGATTCTTACTCAGGAACTTGATAAGGCAGGACAAAGGAATAAAATTGATCTGCGTAAAGTACAGAGTCGGGAAAGAGAACTTGAGCAAAAGCTAGAGCTTTTGAAATCCGATGCTGAAACTCAAATCAGGAATCGTGATATAAAGATTCTGGAGTTGAAAAGAAAAATTGATGCTATGGAGTTTGATATGGAATCGATCACTCTTCAGGAGAAGCGTTCAGTTGAAAGTCGTTTTGAACTGGAAGATAAATTAGAGAAGGCGATTAAAACGTTACGAGGTGCCATCACAGTATTGGAAGATGAGACAGATCGTTCAAATGCTTTGGATGCCTTAAAGAAAAATATTGATATGTAATGAATAAAAACCACGAGCAACTCGACATATTGGCCATCGGTCTTGATTCGTTCTCTATTGAGACGATTAAAGCATCTTTGCTTGAAAACAAGCTTAAATACCAACTGGTATTTCTTCGTGACGTGAGTGAACTGTCGCAGTTGAAAAAGAGAAGTTTTCAAGCGATTTTCTTTTATTCAAATCGCCAAAGCCAGAAGACTGTTGATGATATCAGACGCATCCATCAGTCTGTTCCTGGTGCCGGTATAACTCTTCTCTCTCCAAAATCTGATTTGCAGGGAATTGTCGGTGCTTTTCGCGCAGGCCTTTTTGATTTTCTTTCATTGCCACTGGACAAACAGGAATTGCGAACTGTTATTTACCGCTTGAAAATCCATGGAGCGATTCAAAGCGGCAAATGGAATCCTGAACGGGCCGTGCTTCATCTTTTTTCACGCCCAGAGAGCTTTGCTACTGTCGAGGATATCGCCTTGAATCTTCAGCAGTATCTGAATATGTTTTTCACTAAGAATAAAGAAATCGTATTCACATCAAATTTAAAACTTCTGGAATCCTTAAAAAAGAAACTTCGCTTTAGTCAGCATCAAATCCAACGTATCAAGCATTTTCTCAGTGATGAGACGGGTCTTATATTCGGTCTTCGTTTCATAGATGATCATTTCTACTTTCTGATGAAAAGAGGAGACGGGAATCTCTCCTATGTTGTGTTGAAAAACCGCTCTCGTTATCAAATAAAGGATATCTTAAGCGATTATCTGGCCAACGTGCTTAGAACTTCGCTAACAATCCTTCATGATGCCAAACGCAGGGAAGAAATCCGTATGCTGGCCTTAACCGATGAAGTGACCGGCATTTATAATCAACGAAAGCTACTGGAAGATCTGGATCTTTATATCGGCCGTTACGAGCATGATCATGTCGGCTTTAGCCTTCTTTTCGTTGATATCGACTATTTTAAGAATGTAAACGATCAGTTTGGGCACGTAGTGGGAAGTCAGATTCTCATTGATATGTCTAATATTCTAAAAGTACAGTTGCGCTCCTCAGATCTTGTTTATCGCTATGGGGGAGATGAATTTATTGTTCTTCTTCCAAGAACAAATTTAGAGGAAACGAAAAAGATTGCACTTCGAATCTCCAATGCCGTTAAGGCTGCTGAATTTGATATTGAGAAAGACAAGAAATACAGATTATCTCTCTCGATCGGATTGGCGGAGTTTCCCACCGATGCTCTGAGTGCTAAGGCCATTATCGATTTTGCTGATAAGATGATGTACATGTCTAAGAAATCCGGCCGTGGGAAAGTCTTCCACGTTAATGAGGTTGTTGCCTGAATTATCTCCCTTTATTCTTTTTCTTATTCTTGTCATTGCCTCTCATGGCCGATGATAAGGCCATGAGTGCTTGTCGGATCGAGATTGAGAAGCATTGTTCAAATCAAGACGATCAAAAAAGATCTTTATCTTGTCTTCTAAAACATGAAAAAGAAGTTAGTCAAAATTGTAAGCAAGAACTACAACGCATAAGTAAAACTCTAGAAGCCGCTGGTTCTCGTGGCGGAGGCGGTTTGTCTTCCTTTGGCGGAATCATGGGTGGTATGGGACTCATGCCTCCCCAGAAAACAATCATCACGCTTAATGGTAATTTTTCCCCAGAGGGGAATCCAACGACTGTCGAGCAATCAAAAATGAGTATTGCTACCCCCATCTATTCTAAAAACGGAAAAGCCTTTGCCATGTCAGTAGGCGGAGGAAGAATAGCCTTTAATGAAACTCAACTCTTTGATGACGGTCAAAAGACTCCTCAAGAACTCCACCGGGTAGATCTAGGGGCCCAATATAGTTCAACTTTAAAAAATAAAGCTTTTTTTGGTCTTAGAGGATCGATTGGATCGGCCAGTGATAAACCTTTCTATTCAAAAGATGAAATAACTTTCAGTTTAAGCACTTTTTACACAAAGCCTGGCAAAGGAAGAGGACAATGGATCTACTCCGTATTCCTTTCTAATAATAATTCCCTGGCAAACTATATTCCTATACCTGGTTTCATTTACCTTTATCGTAACCAGGGTTTTACCGGAATGTTCGGACTCCCATTTTTTAGTATGCAGTGGACTCCTAGGGCCCCATGGATTTTATCCATGTCCTTTTTTATCACGAACTTTAATAGTGAAATTGCCTATGGTCTTCGCGATAAGTTTCAAACTTACGCTGGATTTGCCATCTCACAACAAAATTTTTTACGAGTTGACCGTGAAGAGAAGACTGACAGATTATTCTTTAATGAGAAAAAAGTGTTTCTAGGGGCTCGCTCTCCGTTAACCAATGCTATTTCCACGGAGCTTCAGACGGGACTATCTTTTGACCGGAAATTAAAAGAAGGCGAAAGCTTTAATGACACTCATCTTGAATCGGATTTAGGACGTTCTTGGTATATCAGTATGAATTGGAATTTTGCTATTTAGATAAACCGCGTATCCATGAGAATACGCGGTTTAATCGTGACTAATTATTTATTGCGGGCAGTTGGTTTTTTAGTTGTTGATTTCTTCGCAGCTGACTTCGGAGTAAATCCCGCCTTTGGTGGAATTGATTTCGCAACTTTTTTCTTAACACTTTTCTTCGTGGCAGGAGCCGTTGGAGCTTTGGCCGTTGTGCTCTTTGCCTTAGACTTCGTTTTAAGTTTGGCATTTTTCTTGATCAGTTGATCAAGCTTCGCTTGAAGAGCACTTAGTTCTTTGCGATGACCATCAAGAAACTTCTTCGCTTTCTTTTCAATGTCATTTCTTTCTTTTTGTAGTTTCTTTTTAAGGTTTTCCAGATCAACCTGGACCTTGTTATTCAAGTCTTGTTGAGCATCTTTTACAAGAGTGTTCAAACTTGCTTTAAGCTCAGTAAGGTTTACTTCTGCGATAAAGTTTTCGATGTTAGACTTAATTTCGTTGATTTTACTAATAACTTTGTTCTTGGTTTCTTCAGACATTATATCCTCCGGTCTATGTGTTTAATTGGTAGTTAAGGTTTTTACTCATCGGCATCCGGTACCCAAAACCAAAGCTTTTTGCCTTAATCTTTAGAATCGGACAGAACTGTCTTCTTTTATACTCTGATTTTAAATAGAGATGAAGGACCTTTGTAACTTCTCCCTCATTATGACCTAATTCTAACAATTCTTTTTTTCCTAAACGGTAGCTTAAGAGGCCTTCCAGGATCGGATCGAGGCGCTCATAAGGAGGAAGGGAGTCTTGATCAAGCTGATTATCCCGCAGTTCGGCCGAAGGCCCTCGGGTTATGATGCCTGTAGGGATAGGATTTTTATAATTTTTATTAATGTATTCGGAAAGCTGATATACCTCAGACTTATAAAGATCCCCAAGAAGAGAAAGTGCGCCTACTGAATCTCCATATTGAGTCGAGTAGCCCACTGCCAGTTCAGATTTATTAGAGGTGTTAATCACCACTGCTCCAGTTTGATTGGAGCGGGTATAAAGCAGGGTCCCGCGCAGCCGACTTTGCACGTTCTCATCAACCAGTCCAGCGAAGGGGTCAGGAAAATTCTGGGTGAAAGCATTTCTTACTGCCGAATGAAGGAATTTAATAGGGAAATAAGAAAGAGGGATATTAAGTTTTTTACACATTTCTTCTGAGAGCTGAGTGGAAATGGGGGACGAGAACTGGCTTGGCATGTAGATTGCTTCCAATTCCTGGCCAGGTTTTAGACCCAACTTAACGATAGCAAGAACGAGGGCCGAATCCATCCCTCCCGAAAGGGCCACCAGAAACTTCTTAAATCCACTCTTTGTGGCATATTCCTGAAGACCGAAGATTAATGCTTCGAGGACGCTGGCACATTCTTCATCGCTAAGTCTTTGAAGGGCAAGCATCTTTTGAGACTGATCAAGTCTTGGTGCAAAGAGGCCTTCCCAGGTATTCTCCGGCTGCTTAACCGCTTTCTTCTGATATTCACCTTGAATATCTTCGAGAATGACTTGTTGTAAATCGGCTTCAAAAGATTTTAGAAGGATTACAAGTTTTGAACCGGCTGTAACAAAACTTGTTCCATCAAAAATGATTTCATCCTCACCTCCGACTCGGTTGAGATAGAAAAAAGGACAACCAAGTTCCAGAGAAACCATCTCAGCGCGGTTAAGGCGCTTCTTCTTTTTGGAGACGTCAAAGGGAGAAGCAGAAAGATTGATGATCCCATCTATTTTTATTTTCTTCTCAGTAGCCTCTTTCAGCATCAATTCACAGGGGTCTATATCATGAAAACTTGAGGCCCACATGTCTTCACAAATCAGCAGGCCAAAAGTCTTGTCATTAAACTGGTAAAAGGTATTGTCCTGTCCTCGAGAAAAATATTTCTGCTCATCGAAAATGTCGTAATTCGGAAGCAGCCTCTTGGTATAAAGTTTTTTTATTCCCTCTCCAGGAGTGACTTCATAGATCACATTATAAATCTTAGTCGGAACACCTTGAGTTTCCATGTGGTACTCAAGACCTCCCATTAAGGCCCTGAAATTTCCATTCTGTTTTTTGGCCCAGATATCAAGGTCCCTTAGATGTTCCTGGTAACTATCGATAAAGGGCCTTTGTAAAACCAGGTCATTTAAAGGGTAGCCTGTAAGGAATAGTTCAGGAAAAAGATGGAGACCATCACCCTGGAGTGAGCTCACGATTGACTCGAAAATAGCGTCAAAATCCGCGAGAGTATGATGTGTTTGGTGGAGAATCAGAGTTGTTTTCATATGAGAGTCCATTGCTGCTTGACACATTGCTTAAAAAGAAGGTATTTGAGGACCTTCTGATTATACAAAAAAAGAACTTAAAAAGAGAGTACTCATGCAGAAAATTGGGCAAACTCGCGTCTTAATCATTGGAGCAGGACTTGCTGGATCGGAAGCGGCCATGTATTTGGCCAATAACGGTGTTTCAGTAGTTTTAGTGGAAGGAAAAACACTTAAGCTTAATCCTGCCCAAAAGATTCCAACTTTTGCTGAGCTTGTTTGTACTAATTCTTTAAAGTCTCTTGATCCTTATTCTGCTCACGGCCTCTTAAAAACCGAAATGAAATCTCTGGGATCATTTATTATTGAATCAGCTGAAAAAAATGCCGTTCCTGCTGGCGATGCTTTAGCAGTAGATCGGGAGAAGTTCTCCGCAGAGATCACTGAGCAACTTAAGGCCCATAAAAACATTCGGATTGTGGAACTTGAAGCTGATGACCCAATAAAACTCAAGGCTCAGTTTGAGTGTGACTACGTCATCGTGGCCACTGGCCCCTTAACATCTAAGGCCCTTGAAGTTTGGATTACTAAAGAAGTATCCGGAGATGATTTTTATTTCTACGATGCCATCGCTCCGGTAGTTGATGCGGATACCTTGGATCTCAGTAAAATGTATTTCAAAGACCGCCATAAGGAAATGACTGAGGGGGGAGATTATCTAAACTCACCGATGACTAAAGAGCAGTACTACGCCTTCATTGAAGAATTAAAGAATGCTGAAAAAGTTCCAGCTAAAGATTTTGAAGACTGGAAATTCTTTGAATCGTGCTTACCGATTGATCTTATGGCCGAGCGCGGCCCGGATACAGCAAGGTTTTCTTGTATGAAGCGAGTAGGGCTTGAGCCAGATATAAATGGGAAGTGGCCCTTTGCCGTTGTTCAACTTCGTAAGGAAAATCTCTTAGGGTCGGCCTATAACTTAGTCGGCTTCCAGACTCGTCTGACATACAAAGAACAAGTTCGTGTCTTCCGCATGATTCCCGGGCTGGAGGAAGCAAGCTTCATCCATCTAGGGTCTTGTCATCGAAATTCTTTTTTAAATGCGAGAAAGCTTTTAGAGACAGACCTTCGCTCTAAAAAATATCCTGAACTTTATTTCGCAGGTCAGATTACCGGTGTTGAAGGTTACACTGAATCAGCGGCCATGGGGCTTTATGTTGCATTTGGGCTACTCCGCCGAATCAAGGGACAGGAACCAGTCAACTTTCCAGTAGAAACCGCCATCGGAGCATTGGTCAATTACATCATGACTATTGAGAAGCCTTGCCCGTCCAATATTAATTTTGGTCTCATTCCTTCGATCGAATTTACTAAGGAAATGAAAAAGACCGGAGGAAAGAAGCTTAAGAAAGAGCTTGTGGCCCGTCGGGCACAAGAAGTTTTCCAAAGCTTTACTTCTTCGTTAAGATAATTCCCATGACTGGAACTTTATTAATTATCTTAGCAAGTCTTCTATGGGGTATGGATACCCTGATCCGCTATCCCTTAGTGGAGCGCGGAATCCATCCAGTCACTATCGTTTTCTATGAGCACTGCATTCTCTCCCTGATTTTCTCACTCGGTCTAATCAAGCATTTAAAAAAGTTTGGCGAGTTGAAGTTGATTGATCTCGTAAGTTTTTTTATTGTAGGCGGTTTGGGATCGGCGATTGCTACTGTGGCCTTCACAGAATCTTTTCAATTTTTAAATCCATCTCTTGTAATCCTTCTTCAAAAACTTCAACCTCTGGTTGCCATCACCCTGGCCTCATTGGTTTTGAAAGAAGAAATTCAAAAACAATTTCTTATCTGGGCTATGGTTTGTTTAATCGGTGGACTTCTTGTGAGCTCCCCGGATATCGAGCGCTTTTTTATTCTCATGCAGTCAGATTTTGGAGCAGTGACTTCAGATGTGGCGCTCAAAGGTTATGGGCTTGTGGCCGTTTCCATTCTTGGTTGGGGAGCTGCCACAGTTTTCGGTAAAAGACTTTCACTCTCAGGCTTTGAACCCAGGTCAATCATGGCCGGAAGATTCTTGACTGGACTCTTAATGCTTCTTCCTTTTGTGCATTGGAATCAGTCCATGATTCTTCCACAAGGGAATGATTATTTAAAAATTTTAGTGATGGTCATCATATCCGGAGCCGTTGCCATGTGGTTTTATTACCAGGGTCTTAAACGCTTATCGGCGAAGACTACGGCGATTGCTGAGATGTTTTTTCCATTCTTTGCCATTATTGTGAATTGGATATTCTTAGGTAAACAGCTCACGGAGCTTCAGCTCTTGGGCGGGGGTATCCTTATTTTTGGATCATTCGTGATCCAGCTAAAGAAGTACTAATATGAAAACAGCTATTTTAATTGATTCTCTTTTATACCGTGACGACGCAACTTTCTTATTGGAATTAGTGTTAAATCTTTTTCCTAATTCAGAAATTTACACCATCACTCACAAACGTGGCGGAATTCTCGGGACGATTGAAACCCGTCCGATTGTTTCATCTTTTCTCTCTCATAAATCCAGTGACCCTGAAGTTTTATCCAAGAATTTTTGGATCATGCCAACTGCGGTTAAAGGTATTCCTTTCCATGGGAGCATTGAGAAAGTGATTGTCTTAAGTCGCGGATACATTCATGGGCTTAATCTTCCGGAGCACGTAGAAAAACTTCTTTATATCATCGATTGGGATTTGATTGATCAAACTAAGGTAAGTTGGTTTCAAAAACTTTTTATTCCTTATGTGAATGACTGGAGAGAAAAAGCACTTACTAAATATCCTAAGATTGCTGTGAGTTCGGAAGCGCTTAAACATTCCCTCCATCTTCCTAATGCCGAAGTCGTTGCTCCGACATATCGGACTGAAGAGTATCCTTTTGTTAAAGATGAGGATCATAATTTCTTATTCACTCACCATCTTCTTTTTACCCATGATCTAAAATTAGACGAGATCCGTTCTATTCTGAAAGTACTGACTGAAAAAGGGGAGACGGTAAGAGTATTAGGTCCTGAAGCTCATCTTGATGCTATCAAAAAAGAATTCCCTAAAGTCGAGTTTGGCGGGGACCACTGTGAGTCCACAAGTGCTTTGTACTCTCATCAGGCCAAGGCCATTTGGGATTTTTCTAAGACCTTCTTCCCGTCTAAAGCCTTTGGCGGACTCGCCACTGGACGTCCGGTGGTTGTTCGGGATCTGTCCGTCAATCGTGAGTATCTGACTAGCGGGGCACACTTCCTTCCAGATTTTTCACAGGAATCTCTTCTTGAAACCTTAAAGGATGTGGATCAGCACTATATGAGTGCGGATCGAAAAGTCCTTCGTCGACTCGGTCTTAAATGGAATGAGAGACTCTTTAAATCCCGAATGGTGAAATTCTTAAATAAGAATGAATAGAATTCTTAGAGGCTGATTAATTTAAAATCGATACTACGGTTGCCTTTTACAACGGCAATTTTTCCTTCCGTTTTTAATGGAAGTTTGATGGTCTCTGTTTTACTTTGGCCGGAGTTTCTTTCATCTAGTTTTAAAACCAGATAAAATTCTCCATTCATTTTTTCAAAACGATAAGACCTTAATGACTGCCATATAGTTTCTACCTGAACAAGAGTCTTCTCATTATAATTCAGGTGCTTTAATTGCTTTGCAAGATAAGACTCATTACTATCCAGTCGGTGGATAATTATTTTAATGAGCAGATCTTTCTGAAGTAACTTTTGCTCTTGAGTGTTATCAGTATAAAGTTTCTGTGGAATAGGATCAAAATTAAAAGTCCCATTAATACTTACGTCCTGCTTTCGAAGATAGGCCACAAGAAAATCAACAGTCTTCTCTTTAAGTGAGTTGTCATTTAAAACAAGATAATGAAGCTCTTGGGGAGTAAAGATCTGGATGAGTTCATCTTTTGATATTTCATTAAGGTCATAGTTCTTGGCCTTGTTGGCCGTCGCCTTATGATTTTTCATGGTGAACTCAGGATACAAAGCCAGTTCATTTTTCATAAGCCACTTATCAATGTTGGTGGGAATCTTTAAAGCACTTTTCTTCTTGGTAATGCCTGCTTCAACCATGATTTTTGTAATCACGCCAATGCAGTTGTTTTTAAGGAAAGTGTAATCGTCCAGAAGTTCCGGCTCACGTATATACTTAAAGAGAGTGTCGAGCAATTTGTTAATTTGGGCAGGAGGAAGAGTCACCACAAAACGTCTTAGATCTCTTTCTTCATCTTTCGTGTACATGCTCCAGTACTCATGAAGAGTCATGACTTGAGGACTGATGGCATAGCCCCCAAAAATTGATCGTCGGAGATTATAATTTTCTTCATAGGAAAGGGCGGTGAAACTTATGACGGCATCATTACTCCAGGTCCCATCATCATCAATGAGCCTGAGCATGGCATGACCAAATCGACTTGCCGCACTTTCGGCTTTATCTGCTACGATTATTTCTACCCCTTTATAGCGGTGGCGGTTTGCCTCGAGAATCTTAATCTTTTCCTGATTGATCTTCACATAACGTTCAACCAAATCGCTGAAGTCTGTGGCCCCAGCGATCTTGATAAAACAGGTAAAGAGGATCAGGAATTTTAAAATCATAAGTTAGCTTTCAATGAATCGATTGCTGAAGTTAAAATACCTGCCGGTGACATCACCACTTCTGGATTCTGGCAGTAAAGGCGGCTGTTACTTTGGTCATTAATTTTATCGGCCAGGTCTTTCAGGGAAATCTCTGTTGAGACCGAGCGGTTAATGCCTACGATAGCATCCTGGAGGAGCGGACCATTGCCCAATTTCGCTTCACGTAGTAGTGCGAGGCTTGATTCTAAGAGATATTTTTTGGCCATGGCCTCTTCTACGCCATCTTCTACTCTCATGTCTATATATGCACTAGCGAGATACATTGAAGAAATTAGGCCTGCGCCGGCAGCTGTAGAAACCAGAGGACCGCCCGCACCACCGGATAATGCACTAATAACGATAACGTTAGTGGTCGTGGCCAGGGTCAACCCTTCAATCTTTGCTTGTTTTAAATTAGAATTAGAGATGTAGTTTTCAACATCTTTACGTTGGTCTTGATAGGTATCAAAGCAGCTAGCAAAAGAGGACATAGTTCCAACTAGTGCAGCAGCAGCAAAGAGCGTCTTAAATTTCATGGTTTTCTCCTGTTTTTCTTTTGAGAATAGCTGACTTTGAGATGTAATAGATGAGACAGTGAATTTAATACTGCCGGTGTATAAAAATTGGTCAGATAAGAAGGATCGTAGTGTTTAAATTATTATTGTTATTTCCACTACTTGCGGGTTGCTCATCTCAATTACCCATGGTTCGTAGTGAGTACCAGCTCCTCCGAGTGAATGATTTTCTCATAACCAATTCCTACGTTCATCCCAGTGAATTAGAGGAAAAAAGCGAAGGCCCTTTTTTCAAATATCCACTGATGGTGAAAAATCTTAAAAAGAATTCTCGTCATATAGATCTCTCTGAATCTTTTCTCATGATCGGCCTTCGGAAGATTCCTCTCCATTGTCATAACTCCCATAGTAAGAAAGTTAAATTCTCTGTTGCTTCCGAAGAAACTTTCTCAGTCATGTGTCAGACACAATTAAATAATGCTGAAGGAATGTTTCAAGTCAGTGACTATAAGGCCCTGATTGATGTTCCTTTAGAAGGCGAGTCGGTCCAGTACGCTTATCTTTTTAGAGTTGAGGATTTTCAATGAGAATGTTTATTTTCTTAATCCTCTTTTTTAGTCAGTTCACGTGGGCAAATACGGGAACGGATAAAAATATTTACCGGGAACTTAAAGATTTTGAACTAGATGGATGGAAGCAAGTTGAAACGTCGTCGACCATTAAACTAGAGAGTGCTTGCGGGGTAGAGGCTGAACTTTATCTTGTGGGGAATCATCGCCATAATCGATTGCTCATGGGGATTACCAATGGAAACCAATCACCGGTCATCATAAGAAACTCGGACATTAAGTTTATTTTCGATGGAAAGAAAGAGCGCTTTCCTGGTTATCAATTCGGGAATCTGGATCATCGCGTGTTGGAAGGTTGGTGGTCAATTCAGCAAGTTAATTTTCCCAAGAAGAAAGACTTCAAAGATGTGAAGGAATTGGAAGTCATTATTCCTGTTTACAATGAAAAAGATCGAAGCACTTGTTCTCTTACGGCCCGTTTCTTAAAGCATAAAGAAATTAAATCAGAATCTTTTTCTTATTCTGCTATTGAGTTTGCCATTGATGTGGGCGGAGAACTTGGACAATCTGGAAACTTTAAAAAGCTTGGAGACCCCTCTGGCTACGTTGGATTTGAGATGAATTTCTTCATCAGGCCTGAGTGGGGATTAGGGATGGTCTACGCTTCAGAACATAATTTTAAGAATACACCAAGTTCTAAAATTTTTAATCGTTTTCGGCGTGGAGATGATTATGAAGCTCGTGTGACTTACTTAGGCTTCCAGTATCTTCGAAGATTTTATTTAAGTGATAATTTTACTATTCAATACGCCTTGGGACCGGGATTTCAGACAATTGAGAATAGTACGGATACTTATAATGGAGATATAGAGGGAAGTAGTCTTGCTCTCTCTCAGAAACTGATCTTTAATTGGCGTTATCACCAAGTCTATTTACCTTCTCGGGAAACTTTGGATTTAATCCTGGGAGCAGGGGTTATTCATCACTATACGCCAGGGCTTAAAATTGCTGGAGTGAATCTTGATGGACACCGATCAAATTGGATCGTGAGAGTGGGATTCCAGTTTTAATAGAACTTCTTCTACTTTATTGATGGCCCGGCTAATGACATGTTGAGTGGTTTCATTTGGTTCACGAATAAGGATTGTGGCAGCCGAATGAGAGTGCCCGCCTCCACCTAAAGCTTGTGCAATAAATCCCACGTCATATTCTCCTGAAGAACGTAGACTCATTTTGATATGATCTCCATCATCGCGGAACATACAGGCCACTTTAATATGATTAAGGACGAGAAGGTTATTAATGAAGGCATGGGTGTCTTCCACGTCGCCTTCATATTTATCGATGTCTTCTTTCTTTAAAAGCATCCAGGCAATGGTTTCATCTTTGTTGGTAGAGGCCGTATTTAAAATACTTCCCAAAAGATGCATGTGATAAACACGTTTGGTTCCATAAATACCATTGTAGGCTTCAGGCGGATTAATCCCCGTGTCCATAAGTTTTGCCACTAAACGGTGAGTGGACGCCGATACTGTAGGATATCGGAATGAACTCGTATCAATAATGATAGCTGTATAGATAGGAAGAGCTATTTTCTTCGTGAACTTAATACCAAGATGCTCAATCATTTCTCCCACCAGTTGGCCGGTGGCGGCTGCCGTTATGTCGATGCAGTGGTTTGACAGATCTCGTCCACGGCAAGGGTGGTGGTCAATATAAAGAACGGGTACTGACTCATCCATGAAATTTTCAAGTTTCTTGCCAACTCTGAGCTTAGTGTTGGTATCCACCACAATAATCAGATCTGGTTTGATATCGGGAAAGCTTGTTCTGAAATTTTCGAAACCCATCACGACATGGTCCTGATCCAGGTAACGATAGCGGTCCAACAGGGGTTCTTCATTAACACACAAACATTTCTTTCCATATTCCCTTAGGGCAAGACATAAGGAAATTTCAGAACCAATGCCGTCGGCATCGGGATATTCGTGAGTGGTAATAAGTATCCGCTCTGCTGCTTGAATTCTTGACTTAAAAGTATCTAAAATAGTCATAGTTTTAATAAAATCTTTTCGGCACTTATGTCTCCGGACTAGATAGTGATTTTTATAATTCTAAGGCGGATATGGATAAAATACTAGAAGTTGATGGAGTTAGTAGAGAATTCCCTGGAAGAATGGCAGTTTCCAACGTGTCTTTCAATGTGCTCAAGGGGTCAATTCACGGATTTTTAGGCCCTAACGGGGCAGGGAAGTCCACTACCATGCGTATGATTGCAGGTCTTTTGCCCGCCAGTAGCGGCACGATGACTCTTTTTGGTGAGAAAATTCACCCTGATAATCTGAATTTAAAAAATAAAATTGGTCTTTTACCAGAGAACGCTCCTTTGTATCTGGATATGCCTGTTGAAAAATACCTTACTCTGGTGGCAAAGCTTCACAAAGTTGCTCATCCCAAGGATCAGGTTGAAAAGGTCATATCAGAGCTTTCTCTGATTGATGTCCGCAAAAGATTAATCGGGAATCTCTCCAAAGGATATAAACAAAGAGTTGGCCTCGCTCAGGCGATTGTTTATGATGCCCCTTTTTTAATTCTTGATGAGCCAACGAATGGCCTCGATCCTCAGACAGTGGTTGAGTTGAGAGAGTATATAAAGAAACTCTCAGAAACCAAGACCATCCTGTTCTCAACTCATATTTTACCTGAGGTTGAGCATATCTGTGATCAGATCACTATCATTCATCAGGGGAAAATCCGCGCCTCCGGCAATTTACCGGAGATTCACAGAAAATTCAGACAAGGGCTCGTGCTTAAAGTAGGAATCCGTCATGATGAAGCATTACCGGACCTCTCTGAACTTGGTAAATATGAAATCACTCATGAACATACGCTAGGTCTGGAAAAGCAATATGATCTGGTCTTCGAAAATGACCTGGATTGTCGCGCTGATTTAGGAAAACTTATAATTGGTCGAGGTCTTCATCTAATGACTCTTAATGTAGAGTCCCCTGAGTTAGAAGATATCTTTCTCCATATGACGGAGCTTCGAAAATGATTTACACATTATGGAAAAAAGAAACTGAGTCTTATTTTTCTTCACCTTTGGCCTATGTGCTGATTGGTTTATTCTCGCTTATCAGCGGAACTCTCTTTTTTAATCTCCTGGTTAGTTATACTGATAATATTCAGGCGATTCCTCAACACATGGCCCAGGGAATTTCTTTTATAGATGAAGTGGTCTTGAGACTTTTTGCTAATATTAATTTCCTTTTCCTCTTTTTTGTTCCGCTTATTACGATGAAACTTTTTTCAGAAGAAAAGCGACTCGAAACTCTGGATCTTATCTGGCTCTCTCCTGTAGGTGAGTGGCAGCTGGTTCTGGCCAAGGCGCTTGCCGCATTGACGTTGATAGGAGCTATGCTTTCTATGACGATTATCTTTCCTCTCATTATCTGGGGGGCAGGGATTCAGGATTTTTCTCTCCTTTCTTCTGCTTATCTGGCGGTACTTCTGAATGCCGGTTGTTATATTGCTTTAGGGCTTTTTTGTTCTTCCCTTTCAGGTAATCAGATCATTGCAGGACTACTTTCCATTTTAGGCATCATGTTCTTATGGATGCTCACATGGGGAGGACATCTTAATTCAAACTACTTGGTGGCCCAAATTTTTAGCTATATTGGAATCACTTCTCACTTCGAAAGAATCCTCAGAGGTCTTGTGGGCACTCAAGATCTCGTTTATTATGCGAGTTTTATGTTCTTATTTTTATTCCTCACCGTTAAAAGCCTTGGAAGGAGGAACTGGTAATGAAAAACTGGTTATTCCCTCTATGGGTTATCATGGACGCTTTGATATTTGTGGCCGCAATCTCACTATGGATCACGGCACCTGAGTTTACGACACTGAATATAGGAATTACAGTTTTTGCGTTTGCTCTGGGGTTTTTATTAATGTTCGTGCGTTTTAATGAGATTAAGGTCTTTGTTCGAAGCCGGTATTTTGAAAAAATCATATACCACGGAATCAACGTCATCCTGGTCGTTTCTATTCTGGGGCTTATTAATTATCTCGGAAATAAAAATTATAAAGACTTTGATATCACCAAAGAAAATCGTAACAGCCTGACGGATCAGACAAAGAAAGTTCTGGAAATGGTTAAAGAGCCGCTTAAAATGACGGTTTACGCCAGAAGGGAAGAATGGGCCCCGATGTTAAACCTTCTCAAACTTTATGAAGGCCAAAACAAAAAAGTTGAAATTTCGGCGATTGATACTGACCTTCGTCCCGATTTGGTAAAAGCAAAAGGTATTCTTCAAAATGGAACGGTTATTATTGATTATAAAGAGAAGGAAACGTCTTTCCCTTTAATTGATGAGCTTTCAGTGACCAATGCTCTTTTGAAATCCTTACGTGATGATAAAATTGTTCTTTATATGATTACCGGGCACCAGGAATTGAGTTGCCTGGAAAACTCAATGGAAGGAATTGCAATCCTCTGCCAGAAACTTCGAGATCAAAACTATGAAGTAAGAGAGTTAGACCTTACTAAAGTGATGAAAATTCCTTCTGATGCAACAGGGGTTTTTGTCCTGGGTCCGGCCTCAGGTTTTTTAAAGCAAGAGGTTGACCTCATCGAAGAGTATGTAAAAGATGGGGGAAGTTTTTTTCTGGCACTCGCTCCTGCCTTTAAATCTGAACTCTATGATAACTTAAATCGACTGGTGGAGCCTTACGGTCTAAAGCTTGGTAAAGATGTCGTGATTGATCGCCTTTCAACCATTCAAGGTGCCGAAGCAACTATTCCTATTGTGAGTACTTATGAAAATAATCATCCTATTACTCAGGGGTTCAGTCTCAGAACAGTTTTCCCTCTTAGTTCTTCAGTAAGTAAAATTGAAGGTAAGGATACTGCAGAGATTATTGCCTTTACTTCAGAGTTCCCGGGAAGCTGGGCGGAAACAAATCTAAAAGCTGTCACAGAGGGGAAAGCCGAGTTTGAAGAAAAGAGTGATGTTAAGGGACCGATTGGACTTCTAGGAGTCGCAGAAGGAACCGGCAAATCGGCTTCAAGAGTGGCCCTCCTAGGTTCAAGTTCATTTTTAATCAATGCCTACCAGACTCAGTCGGGGAATACGACTCTCTTTCTCAATACTGTTTCCTGGATGATTAACGACGAAGGAATTATTTCTTTCAATCGACCAGGAGTAGAAGAGTTTCCGGTCATATTAAGTGCCCAGCACTTACAGCTTATTTTTGTCATTTCTATTTTAGTCGTTCCCATTGTCTTTTTTGGAGCCGCTATTTTTGTCTACAGAAGGCGCCGTTTCCTATGAAGAAAAACTTATCTCTCTTTGGTTTGGTGCTGCTTCTTTTAGGGGTCACTTATTTCTTCCAGGAAATACGCAGTGAAAAGGAATATGTTGCTCAGGAACAGAAGGCCCGCTTGCTTCAGGACGATCTGGTTCATTTAAAGCTTCCTGCGGCTGAGGCGGTTAAAAAAGACGGCAACTGGTGGGAAGGGGATCTTTTATTATCCCATAATACTTTTAAGCAGATTGAAAAAAAGTTACAGGAAATTAAAAAAATTAAAACAATTGAAGGTGATTGGAAGAATTTCTTTTCTCATCCCTTTGTCTTTGAAGTTAATAATGAAAAGTGGACGATTGGAGACATGTCTCTGGATAAGGAAGCTTTTTATATTGCAAAAGGTGATAAGATTTATCTCGCCGTCATTGAAGGTCCTAGCCATCAGTTGACTCATGATGCTTCAGAGATTGAAGCTTCTAAACTTAATGATCTGGTCTCATTTCTTTCCCGGTCTTTAAATGATCTCAAAGAAACTCAGCTCTTTCGCTTCTATCCTAATCTTCCCATGGAAAGAGTGGTGGTGGATGTAGAGGGAAGCTTGCCTTTTGAACTTAATTTCAAAGAAGGCACGACTGAACCTCCTCCCGTTCCAGGCATTGACGTGCATCATGATCTCGCTAATAAGTTTGTCTCCCTCCTGACTCAAGTTAATGTCAAGAGCGAGATTCCTTACTCTGAGAAGTTAAAATTCAAAAAACTGGCAGAAGTAAAACTTTTGAAAGATGACCAAACGGTTACGTGGGAACTGTTTTTAAAAGATAGTAAATCGGCCGATGCTTATATCCTCGACAGTGATAAAAAACGGGCCTACTTGATGGTAGGAGGAACCCTTAAGGTATTTTTTATCCAAGTTCAGGACTATTGGGACAAGAAAGTCATTCCTCCTGAAGCTTTTGTTGATTTCTCAAAAACTAATGCAACTTTCATTCAAGGTTCCAAAGAAGCTGTGGTGACGATTATTAACCGTCAGCCATTAGGCTTTGAGGTTAAAGGTTATAAGGTTGATCAGGCGAAAATGGAGTTTTTGCTTCAATTCATTTTCAATCTCGATTCCAAGGATCAGGCCGAAAGAGTTTCCCAATTGTCTAAATCGGAACGCCAACAGATTCTCAGCGAAGAGCATCTTAGGATTGAGATTTTAGGACAAGAACTGCTTCTGTGGAGAAAAGCCGAGGAGTTGATAGTGGTTAATCTTACTCAGGGATTTAAGGCCCATTTCAATTTAGTTGATGAGAATTTCAACGGTAAATTTGAAGATGTGCTAAAATAGAAGGGCATGAATTCACTTTATAAATTATTAGAAACTTACCTTTTAGTGCTGGTCCATCCTTTCAGGATTCACCAGCAATTTCGTTATAATGTGGCCCTTCCTCATCATGACGGGCAGTTTTATAAACCACTGACTCTGGCGGAGTCGATTGGGATTTCCTGGGTTTTTGCCATCATCCGGGGTCTGGGAAAAATTATTATCCTGAATTTTTTCCTGCAAACCTTTCTCTCCATGCAGAGTGAGAATTTTCCTTTCCTTCAGGAGTTTCTTCAGAGTTCAAGCTCGTCCACTTATTATTTTTTATTATTCTCTGCGGCCTTGGATATTATCTTTTTCCCGATCGCAACCATTGTCCTGACTGAAGTTTGGGCTTGGTTAATTAAAAAATATGCGGAATGGCTGAATCCTGAACTTCCGGCCGAAGAAATCGCAGACCAGATTACAACTCACGCTCTTTCGTCACATATTTTTAATATCATTCCTTTCATCGGAGATGTTCTTCAATCTCTGAGCTACTTTTTCCTTCTCTATGCTGGCCTTCGTTCCAATCTTGGGGCCTCAAGGTCTCTCGCCTGGGTTATCCTCCTGACTCCTACAGTGTTTCTCTTGATGCTCCTGAGTATGTTATTTGTTGGGTTTTTTTATTTAGTGAGCTAAATCTTTCTGCCTGATTGAACAAATATTTTCTTACGGCCATGCAAAATCAAACCGTTGAAAAGCCTGGGTTTATTGTCATTTTTCGTCATATTTGAAAGTATGCAGAGCACACACCAAGTTATGAATGTTCGAGGAGACCGGATGACGCACCAGTATTTTCATGGATCGATTGAAGTTGTTTGCGGGCCTATGTTTTCAGGCAAAACCGAGGAACTGATTCGTCGTGTGAAAAGGGCCCAAATCGCTAAGCAGCGAGTTCAAATTTTTAAGCCTGCCATTGATGTTCGTTATGATAAAGAAGATGTAGTTTCTCATTCTTCTCAATCCATTAAATCTGAACCAGTTGAAAATGCTGTTGAGATTTTGATCCGTCTTAAGGATTCCACACGTGTGGTGGCGATTGATGAAGTTCAGTTTTTTGATGAAGGTATTATTACAGTTGTGAGTAAACTCGCGGCCCGTGGTTACAGAGTGATCTGCGCTGGTCTTGATTTGGATTACCGCGCTCAGCCTTTTGGGCCAATGGGTACTTTATTGGCCCTCGCCGATGAAGTCGTAAAGATCCATGCTATCTGCACCATTTGTGGAGCACCCGCCACTCGTTCTCAACGTTTGTCTGCTTCTCAAGACCAGGTTCTTTTGGGAGAAACTGACGCTTATGAGGCACGATGCCGCGGTCATTACCAGTGGGACGAAAATGAAGAGCAGGCCCTTCTGCCTCTTGATGCCGAAATTAAACCTCTCGCTTCTCAGCTCTCGAATTAAGAGACTTTTTTAAAAAGGTCATGCTATCCTTTTTTCTCAGAAGGATAGCTCATGGCCATGGATTCTCAGCACCAAAAACTAATTTCTCATAATCAATATATGACCCACCGTTATGGGGAGAAGGTTCACATCCTTTCTTCTCCAATGATGCTTTCCCTTTTGGCCAAATTAGGATCTCCTCAAACTTTTCAGCCACAAATTAATGAACTGGTAAGTCTTCTTTACTCTCATTTGATGGATGAGGTGGCAGACTCCCTTTTCCCTCGTACGACGGTAAAAATGGAAACCAGAATGTCTTTGGCCCATCCAGAGGCCAGTTATGAAGGTGAGGTGATTAATCCCTCTGTTCCAGTGGTGACGGTAGATCTGGCCCGTGCTGGAACTCTTCCTTCTCAGATTTGCTATCATAAACTGAACTACCTCATGAATCCGGAAGTCGTGAGACAGGATCATTTTTATATCGCTCGTGAGTGCGATGAATCAGGTAAGGTTATTGGGGCCAATATCTCAGGATCAAAAATCGGAGGAGGAGTGGACGGTTCCATCGTTCTCTTTCCGGATCCAATGGGGGCCACAGGAAGTACGATCGTAGAAGTATATAATCATTATAAAAAAAATGTCGGTGGAAAGCCTTTAATCATGGCCGCGATACATTTAATCGTGACTCCGGAGTACCTGAGAAAAGTTACCCATGAGTGTCCTGATTTGCATGTTTTCTCCTTAAGACTTGATCGCGGGCTTTCACCGGAAAAAATTCTTGAATCAGTACCAGGAACATATTGGGATCAGGAAAAAGGTCTCAACCCTCATCAATACATCGTACCGGGAGCGGGCGGTCTTGGTGAGATCATGAATAATTCATATTGCTAATACCCATGGAGGGAAAATGGAACTTTATACGCCTGAGGCACTTATCTCTGAAGACGAGATTGCTCTAAGAATCGCGGCCCTTGGTTCGGCCATCACTAAAGACTTTGAAGGTGAGAGCCTGGTGGTTATCTGCGTTCTAAAAGGTGCTTTCATCTTTTGCTCGGACCTGATTAAAAAAATCAATCTCCCGCTTTCTTTGGAATTTATTTCATTATCCAGCTATGGGGACTCAACTCATAGTTCCGGCAACGTTCGACTGGATATGGACATTACCGCCAATATCGAAGGAAAAAACGTTCTTATCATTGAAGATATCGTTGATTCCGGACTTACTATTAAAACCCTGGTTGAGATGCTTTCTGTTCGAAAACCAAAGACCGTGAAGCTTGCCTCTCTTCTTTTTAAACCTTCTAAGCTTCAGCATAAAGTTCAAATCGATTATCTTGGTTTTGAAATTGAAGACAAATTTGTCATTGGCTACGGGCTTGATTATGCCGGCCGCTATCGTGAACTGCCGTACATAGGAATTTTAAATGCAGGTAACTAATACTGGAAGCGTGAGAGTTGATCTGGTTGGAGGAACTCTTGATATTGAACCAATCAATCTTATTATTAAGAATGTCATCACCCTCAATGTAGCGACTGGTTTAAAAGCTTCTGTCAGCCTCAGTAAAACTTCTTTTGATGGCGTAGAAATCCATTCCGCCGATTACAACAAGAGTTATAAATATACTTCCAATGAGTTGACTGAGGACCGTGTGGTTTACTCTCAGGACTTTGCTGAAATGACTTTCATTCTTCAGATCCTGCGTCTCTTTAATATCAATTCTCACGTAAAGCTTGAGCTCTCTTCCGGAGCTCCTGCCGGCTCAGGTCTTGGTGGCTCTTCGGCGATGGGTGTTACTCTCTATCGTGCTCTTTGTAATTTTACCGGCCACAACTATGACCGCCATACTGCTGTGATGAGAGTTAAGGCCGTTGAAAGCCGAATTCTTAATCAGGGGATAGCTGGTTATCAGGATTATTTTCCCGCCTTAACGGGCGGAGTTCTTGCTATCAAAGGCATTGAAGGGGAAATCAAGGTCGAACAACTTTATTCGGATGAATTAAAGGAAGTTCTGGAAGGCCACCTGACTCTTATTTCTTCCGGCCAGTCTCGGGCCTCTGGAATTAATAACTGGGAAGTTTATAAAGGCTTCTTCGACAAGAAACCAGAAGTCGTAGAAGGTCTGACCCGCATCGCAGACATTTCCTATCAAACCTATACTGCTCTTAAGACGAAACAGTGGGATAAAATGTTATCCCTTATTGCCCGCGAAGGGGAAGAAAGGGAAAAACTTTTTCCGGGAATTACGACAGATAAAATTCGTCAGTTTACTAGTGAGCTGAAAAAAGACGGAAATGTGATAGGATTAAAGATGTGTGGAGCAGGAGGAGGCGGATGCTTCATTCTGGTTCATAAAGGACTTGATCCAAAAGTTATTAAAGAAAAGGTCCTGGCCCATAATATGCAGATTCTACCGTTTAAAGTGGAATCTCCCCTTTAAGGAAGGAAGTTTTTTGATCTCATCATACAAAAACGTTGCTGGTTTAAGTTTAGGAGGAGGAAGGAAAGAGAATTTTTTCCTGTCTCTCCTTGAGTATTATCCAGAGAAAAAACGATGGTTTCTGAAATCTCTTCATCAGGTCAAGGATGAAGAGATCAGAGACCGTGATGAAATCATCACGACCTGGATTGAGACCTACGGATTAAAGAAGTTGGTTGTCGACTTTCCCCTAAGTCGCCCTCCCTGCGAGGGCTCCTGTCTTCCCAGCTGTACTGGTGCTAAATCCTGTCCTCGTCTCAATGTCACCCAGGTGAGGGAAGAAATGGAAGAACTCCTGGAAGAGGATGCTGAATTCCAGAGAACTAACCCTAAAAAGTATGAACAAGAACGTGTCTCTTCTCTTGAAATTGATTATTCCAAAAATCTTTTAAAGAAAAATACCGACGAGCACATGCTCTCCCGTTCTTTTAAGCGCAAACTCCGTAAAGGCTTCACTCCTTACTGGCACCGGCCCATTGATTTTTGGGTCTGGAAAAATTACTACGATCAATTGCTGGAAGTTTTTAAGATTTCCTATGAATCCTTCGGCAATGTTTCCTACATGCTCCTGGCACGGCTGAATTATCTTCTTCGTCATTTCCCGAAGGATCTGACGATGTATGAATCTAATATTCATATCTGTTTATTAGAGCTTTATCGCGCCCGGGTAGTGAGTAAATCACTACTACTTCAGTTGTTTGATCTTGATCTCGCTAGCTCCGCCCGCGAACAGATTATTATGAACATTGAAGAGCATATGCAGATCTTTATTTACGAAAATGATCTGGATACCATCATCAAAAATGTTCAGGCCTTCGATTCATTTATTTTGTCAGTGGTTGGACAAAGGATGCTGATGAACGGCTTAAGAGACATTCCCGCCTGGATTAATTCCGATAACGGGAATTTCATTGTGCCTACCTTTCATGTTCAGGGATGACATCAGTCGTCTCATACTTTAAAAGCTTCACGCCAAAATAAAGATAGAGATAAATGAAAATGGTGAGGATGTTGTAGATGAACCACATCACACCTAAGTCGGCCTGATCGATCAGAAATGAAAGAGAGAAAACACTTCCGGTCAGAGTATAAAAAAGAATATAACCCTGGGCCCAGAGTTTCTTTCTGAGATAGAAGAAATAGAAGAAGATATTGTTGATCAAAATAAGAAATAAAAAGAAGTAGAACGTATTATCCAGGAAACCTTTCATCTCCATGATGGTGTCTCGTGAGAAGTTCTCCAGAACATAGCCGTTCTTTCTGACCATTTCATGGACCAGTGTGGTTGAGAGGTCTTTTTTAAGCCAATACAGCCTGAGATAAGCGGAATTCAATAGATCCATTACTAACAGCAGAATAACGGCACCTATAACAAAAGGCTTGCTCCCGAGCTTCAGGTAATGCTTCTTTAATTTTTCCATCATGGAAGAATTCTAACGTATGTTCTTAATTCTCACAAATTAATGCATGAAAAGACGGTTGTCCGGATATTCCCAAAGGAAATGTCCTTCTTCACCTGGTATGCGTACTTTGCAAAGAGAGACCGGGATCGCCCCCAGACGTCTAACCTTATCGGACCAGCTTTGAAGGATGGTGTTGATTTTTTCCTGGATGGCTTCAGCTTTCGCAGAGTTGGATTTAAAAAAAGAAAGCTGGGAATTTAAAACATTTAATTCACGTTTGGTTTTAGCAGAAATATGCATGAGGAGAGGAACCAGTTCCAGGGCCTCTTCGTGGGTGAAGGTCTTGGTCTGGTTCAATGGATAAATAGTCCGGACGTTATCGAAACTGGTTTCCATTATTCAAATTGCCCTTGTCTAAGTTTACGCTCCACGTCCTTTTTAGCAGCAGTATCGCGCTTATCATAGAGCTTTTTACCCTTGGCCAGTGCGATTTCACATTTGACCAGGGAGTCCTTAAAGTACAAGGCCAAAGGTATAATTGTATAGCCCTTTGTGGACATTTTTTTGTTAATCTGCTGAATTTCACTACGATTTAACAAGAGCTTACGTTTGCGAGTCTCCGGGTGATTGTTAATGTTCCCGAATTCGTAGTGGGGAATGGTAGCGTTCTGAAGCCAGACCTCTCCTTGAGAGTCGATAGTCACATAGGCCTCATTAATCATGCCCTTTCCAAGTCTCAGTGACTTTACTTCGGTTCCCTGCAGTGCAACACCGCACTCGTACTTCTCTTCTAAAAAGTAGTCATAGCCCGCACGTTGATTTTTACAGATGATTTTTACGCCCATAGGGAGTGAAGTGTATCACTATTAGGTGAGATTAAAAAGCTTGATCACATCTTCATAAGTAAGAGCTTCGGCCCTGATTTGAGGACTAAGTTCTGAGGCTTCAAGTCGTTTCTGAGTTAGTTCAGCGCCCCATTCATTTTTTAAGATGCCGCCTAATTGCTTTCTTCTTTGAGAGAAAACTAAACGTAAGTATTTCTCAAAGCGGTCCACATCCTCTAGAGGGATGTCGGGATTTACTTTTCGCTTAAGGCCCAAAACTTGTGAATCAACTTTCGGTGGTGGAACGAAAGCTCCCGGAGGAGCATAGACCACATGCTTTAAATCGAATTGCGAGCGGCAAAGTGCATGAAGAGAACCCATGGCATTGCGTGGATCATTAGGAAGAATTTTTTGGGCGACTTCTTTCTGATACATGAGAGTCATATAAGAAATCTGCGGGACTCGAAGAAAAGAAAGAGTAAGAGGAACACTTACATTGTAAGGGAGATTGGAAACCAGCCAGATGGATTTAAAACCGCGGCTTTGTAAAAAATCAGCCCAATTAAACTCTAAAGCATCCTGGCGAAAAACATGATCAGGACCCACAACTGGCGAGAGAAGCTCAACAAAGCGTTCATCCATTTCAATCACAAAAACGGGAAGCTTGTAACTTGCCAGATGAGGAGTCAGGACTGCTGGTCCTGGGCCAATTTCTACGATGGCATCAACGCCTTCCGGTAGAGGGGAAGTTATTTTAGAAATCACGTGGGAACTACTCAGGAAGTGCTGGCCAAAACTTTTGTTGGCCATTGGAAAACGGTGTCCCATTATTTTTTCTCCATAAAGCGGGAGCGGGCATCGAGACCTAAGCATTCAGGAAAATTGATTTTCAAGTCCGGAACACGTGCGGCCCAATTGGCAACCATCCCGGCATTATCTGTGGAGTAGATTGGCTTAACAGCATGGACGCTTTTAAATTTTTCATTGAAAAGTTCACGAAGACGGGAGTTACAGGCGACACCTCCACCGATAACGATAGGAGTATCAAAGCTTCTTAATTTCTTTTCCAGAATTTTCTCAATAACTTCTTCTGCTTTTATCCGGAGAGTTTGAACAATTGCTTCCTGATAACCGGCACAGAGATGAGGAAGTTCAGTTTGAATTTCTTCAGGAGTCATTTTTTGCAACTTCACTCTAAGAGCAGTCTTTAAACCTGAGAAGCTCATTTTTCCCGGGCGGTCTCTCATATAGCTGATAGGGAATTCGTATTTCTTTTTGTCCCCGTTTTTAGCGAGGTCATCGATGATTTTTCCAGCAGGATAGCCTACACCCATCATTTTTCCGCCTTTATCAAAGGCTTCACCGGCAGCATCATCAAGAGTATTACCGAGAATCTCCATTTCATTAGGACCTTTAACCCACATGAAGGCAGTGTGGCCTCCACTGACTAGAAGTCCTAAATAAGGATAGGGAACATTTTCGCTTAAATGAATGGCTTCAAGATGAGCGTAAAGGTGATTCACAGGAACGATAGGAAGCTCTCTCATGAGAGCAAAAGTTTTTGCCAGATTAATTCCTGTCAGAAGAGAACCCACAAGACCGGGATGAGTCGTCACTGCGACTTCAGTAATGTTCTCTGGAGAAATACCAGCTTCTTTAAAAGTAACTTCTAAAAGGGGAGGAATAGCTTTTACGTGAGATCTTGCTGCAAGTTCTGGAACAACCCCACCCCATTTCGCGAGGAGAAAGTCTTGATTATAACTATTGAGGGCAAGAATTTTTTGTTCTGATCCTTTGACTTCAAGAATGCATAGTGAGGTGTCGTCACAACTTGTTTCGACACCTAGAATGATTCGGCTTTGATCAGAGTTCTTTTTTGGCAGCATTAGCTTCTTTTGTTCCCTTATAATCATCTACTACTTGTTGAAAGGCCTGTTTGGCTTCTTCTGTCTTGCCGGCCTTCTTTAAAGATCTTCCGATAAACAGAAGGCTGTTGGCGGCGAGAGAAGATCTTGGGTATTTGGTATAGATTTTACTGAAGTAGACTAGGGCCTTATCGTTATGGCCTGTATAGAACTCCACTCGTCCCAATCCGTGAAGAACTTTATTTCTTTCACCTGCGGTCAGATCTTTGTGATCAATCAGCGTCTCAAGAACCTTACGGGCCTCGCCATACTTATCAGCTTTTACCAGATCAAGTCCAGTTGCTAAATCTTCTTTAGCGCTTTTTTTTTGAGGGGCCTGGGCCTTAGTCGCTAAACTTGAAGTTACTTTTTCAATGAAAGCACGCTGCTCTTTTAGTTCATTCTGGATTTGTTCAAGAGTTGTATTTTGAGCTTCTTGTTGAGTCGAGATGACATTCATAGACTCGTTCATTTTATTAAGCTTCTCTGGATCGACCTGACTTTGACGGTGCTCAATTTCCTCAATACGTCCTTGCATACGATCAAGTTGAGTCTGGAAATCTTTCATTTGAGTTACCATATCGGCCAGAAGACCTTGGGAGTCTTTCATTTGCTCAGTCATGCTTTCCAAACGTTTTTCCCGATTTACCTGATCGGCCGTCTTGATACATGCAGTTGAAAAGAGAACGAGAGTTAATAAAGTGAAAAGTTTCATCATGGTCATACACCTCTAAAACATAAAGATGCATTGATGTTACAGGAAGTTTAACTATTGCGCATTACCTTCAAGGGCTTTTTTTCGGATGGCCTGATACTCGGCCTGTTCGGAGAATTTTTTAGAAAAAAGGGCATATTCCTTGGCCTTGTTGAAATACTTTCTCCGATAAGCGGACTTGGCCTTAAGGTAATAGTCTTCGGCTTTGCGGAAAGTATTGGAAGCGTGGATATCAGCACCAGCTTCTTTAGCTGCAAGGAAAGCGGCCTGGGCAAGGCTCATTTCAATCTTAGGCCGTGTGGTAGCTAAACCACACGACCCGAGAATTAAAAGTACTAAGAGGAGAGGTAGTCTCATCTGACCTTATTTCGCAGTTACTACGAAATTAGCACGACGGTTTTGAGACCAGGCAGACTCATCGTTGCCTTCAACTTTTGGACGCTCATTACCGTAAGAGATAGTTGAGATTCTTTTTGATTCAACACCAAGAGCAACCATATAGTCGCGAACAGCTTTTGCACGACGCTCACCTAGAGCAAGGTTATATTGACGACCGCCACGCTCATCGCAGTGACCTTCAATTTGAACGTCAACATTGCTGTTGGCCTTTAGGTATTCAACGTTCGAAGCAACAGCTTCTTTCGTAGAAGAGTCCAGATTAGAAGAATCAAAACCAAAGTATACAGTTTGTAGGCCGCCAGCTTTAGCACTGTCAGAGTCACCGTTAAGCTCTAGAGTAAGACCATCATTGGCAGCGTCAGCTCCCATAGCACCGTCATCTTGAGTGTTTTTAGGTTTTTGTGAAGCGCAACCTACAGCTAGGAATGCAACCATAAGTGTTGTGAAAAATGCACGAGTAAACATTGAACTTCTCCTTTGAAGCGTAATGAATAGGATTTAAAGATTAATTGCGCTTATTATGCCTCAGTTGTCTGTGTTTTTTGAAGGAGAATAAAATACTGTTTTGCTTTATTTGTCAGGGCTTTGACGGAGTGATTTTGTTTTTGTCATAGGCTTGACAGAAGAATATACTGAGGGGTGCGTCAAGTGTGTGAAAAAAATGATTAGTTGTTTGTTCTGTAAGTTGGCACGCGCTTTGCTATAATAGAGTTGTGTGTGTGTTGGAGTTAAAGAAAGGATTTTTTTAGCTTCTCCTTAGTCTCTCGAAAAAAAAGCCCATCTTTCTGATGGGCTTTTTTTTTATCTTAAACACTCAAAAATAAAACTCGCAATCGTTCTCATGCTCACACTGGCCAGACTGTCATAGACAGGATTGAGCTCATAGATTCCCATGATCAGTCGGTTGGGGGTAGGAATTTTTCTAAAACGCTCCCATACATCTTTTAGTTCATTCAGAGTTAGACCCTGAGGATTTACAGCACTGACCCCAGGAACTTCATATCCATTTAAGGCATCAGCATCGAGACTGAAGAGAAGGAGAGTATCATTGTTCACCTCAGTCATCATTTGCTGGAAAAAAGCATCCAGTGAAGCGGAAGTTATTTCATTTTTCCATAAAACGAATTGTTTCCCTTTATCCAGTGGAGAAAGGGTAGAGAAGGAATTAGCAAAGCGGTGAAGACCCAATTGATAAAGAGTGAATTCACCAGAAAATTCTTCAGCAAATTGTCGGAAAGGTGTTCCTGAATGGTGTTGTTCATCTGTGCGGGTATCGGCATGGGCATCAATGTTGAGCACTACGACTTTTGAAAAGCGCTCCGAAGCGGCTTTTAGAAGTGGGTATATGTGATCATGTCCGCCGCCAATATGAATGATCGAAGATTTTTCATGCTGATCAAGAAGAGCTTTTATACGCGTACTTTGTCTTTCCTGTGCACCATGAAAATCTTTTTCTTCATCCAGGGGATCAGCAGCTTCGACTTCTTTAAAGGAGAAATCTTTAATTTGATTATCCTGACTAAATCTCTTGAGGGTTGCAATGAGGGATTGAGGAGCATAGCGAGCTCCATTGCGGCCGCCATTTCTAATGACCCCTTGGTCAGAGGAGCTTTTAATGAAAAGGCATGAACGAGAGGAAAAAGAAGAAAATAATGAGCTTAAAGACTCTTGAAATCGTTTTTGTGATTGAGTGAAAGCTGGCTTCGTCATAAAATAGTTTTATTTCCCAATTGGTTTATGAATGACGTTGTCAAATTTTGATTGGACTGACAAGGACTCAGTGAAGTGGTTTATCCTTTTGCCCATGGGGCATGAGGGTCCCTATTCTCTGAATCAATTGGCAAGTCGAGTTGAAAGAAAAAAAATCTCCCTTGATGTTGAAATCTGGTCTGAAGGTTTGGGACAACCGGTGCGTCTTAAAGATGCTCTGGCCCCTAAAGTTGAAGAACTGCCGGTAGAAGAGCCTGAAGAAGAACTTGTAGAAGAACCTAAAGAAGAGGAACTCATTCCCGATTTACCAGAAATCCTTGAAGAGGAAGAAGAAGTTCCACCTCTTCCGGTGTTGGAAGAATCAGAAAATATAGAGATCCCTGTAACTCCTCCGGAAAAGAAGAATTTAAAACTTAGAATCTGGGGATTTCTAATTATCTGCATTGTTTTGATGATCTATTTCGCCTTCGGTAATGTTCTAAAGGAATGGGAAACTTTTAACATTCATCGGCAAAGTAAGATGAGTTTGGATCTTCATGAAAGAATCATGAAGGAAAACTCTTTCGATGGTTGGAATAAAAAAATCTTCTTCAAAGAATATATTTCTGAAGACCACACCCATATCTGGTTAATTAATTCAGGTTTTCAAACCTGTCAGGTGGAAGCTGATTTTCGCTCTTTGCCTGGCAAAATGCTCTCAACAGAAGAGGAGAGTGTGGCCTTCAAAAGCAAAGGGACTCTTAAAGATCACGTCACTGAACTTTCACACTTTGAATTCTCAACAGGGACGAAAATTATTCCCGGTCTCTATGAGATGGATATCAAAGCCACTGATTGCACTTGGAAAGGGGTGGTTCCGGCCCTTATGAATAAGTTCCAAGGGCCTGACTCTGAATATGTGGGAAGAATGAAAGTAGTCTTATTCTCTAAAGGGCCTGCTGAATTTAATAAAATTCTCGACCGCATCATTCAGAAGAAGCTAGAGCAGGAACTGAAGTTAAAAAATGAAGAAGATTTGTTTTGGCAGGATCTGCAACAAAAATTTGAAACGCTCCAGGCAGTGACTCTGCAAGTAGAACAGTTACTGCTGGACTTTCTGGATGAAAATCCGAAAAATTTCAAGACGGGTCTGCCTAAAATGGTAGATCAATATACCCGAAGATATGGCTCTTTTTTCACTTCATTTGTGGTTGATAATGAAAACTATTTCAGAGGTCTCAAAGAAGGCTCATCTAAGAAGAGAAATTACGAACTGGTCGTTACTATAACCTCTAAAAAAATTGGTCTTGAGGCGATGAAGCTCATTGAAGACTTTCAAAAGCAAAAACAAAATCCTACGGCCGCTCAAATCACGGCCTATCAGGAAAGAGTGAAGCAAGTCTTTGCGGCCCTTAAGTATGAGATCGCTCAAAAAATAATTCAGGTTTCTGAGGATCGATCCCACTAACCGGAAATGTTTCCGCAACAACAAAATCATGTTCGGATTTCTTTTTTATTTTTGCGCCCCAATTTTTCATGTCGTGCTCAAAAATCATCGTCAGATCTTTTTCCAGAATAAACTGATAAAAATCAATTTTATCTACGGTAGTTCTGCCGGGGGAAATGTCGTAGCCCATGACCCAGGGAACTGGGATATGAACACTGGTTGGTACCAGATCGGCCATATAAATAAAGTTCTCATCATAGGGATGAACCAGCCAAGGGGTATGACCATGGGAACATTTAAAAGAGATAACATCATCTCCGTCTTTTAAAATGACTCCCTCTTCACCATTTAACCAATGTACTTTATTTTCTGCCAGCGCCGTCTCAACCAATGGTCTAAAGTATTGGCCATGGAAAGACCCACTGTCTCTTACAGTCGGATTCAAGGCATAGTCATAATGTTGACGGTGAATATGTAACGTAGCGTTGGGAAAAATACTTTTATGTTGATCAGCATTATGACCCAAACCACCCACATGATCAAAATGGAGATGGGTAATAATAAGGTCAGTTATATCTTTCGGTTTTAACCCAAAATTCTTATTCAGGGTCTCTAGTAATGGGTTCTTATCTCCCTCAACTCCAAAGCGGTCATCAAATTTATCGCCGTGATAGTCGCCAATACCAGTGTCGACCAGAATGTTTTTTGATTGAGTTTGGATGAGCATGACTCTTAAACTCAATTGAATTCGGTTTAATTCGTCGGCCGGAATATGTTTAGACCATAGTGGTTTAGGAATAATTCCGAACATGGCACCTCCGTCCAATTTGAAAACGGCCGGATGAATAATATAATATTTTTTAGTCATAACACCTCGCGCCTCCATCATGCCCTTTCAAAACCGCGTTTTTCAAGACCTTTTCATTGTCTGACCCCGCAAAATGCCTATAATGTGTCCTATTCCAATGATGTTTTAAGGAGAGCCTATGAATGTGCATGAGTACCAGGCCAAAGACCTGATGCGACAGTTCAACATCGCGGTCCTAAAAGGTGGAGTTGCAAACACTCCAGCTGAAGCCGTAGAAGTTGCTAAGAAACTAGATACAAAAGTTTGGGTTGTTAAAGCTCAGATTCATGCCGGTGGCCGTGGTAAGGGTGGAGGAGTAAAGCTTGCTCGCTCTCTTGAAGAAGTTGAAAAGTTGGCGGGAGAAATCCTGGGTATGCAACTTGTTACTCACCAAACAGGACCTGAAGGTAAGAAAGTTCTTAAAGTTCTTGTCGAGCAAGGTTGTGATATCGAGCACGAATACTACTGCGGAATCGTTTTAGACCGTACAGTTGGAAAAGTCGCTATGATGGTTTCAACTGAGGGTGGTATGGATATTGAGACAGTTGCTCACAATACTCCTGAGAAAATCATCAAAGCTCACATTGATCCTGCGACTGGTTTCACTCCGGCCCATGGTCGTAAGCTTGGATACGCTCTTGGCCTTAAAGGGGATCCTCTTAAGAAAGCTATTTCTTTCTTCGAGAACCTTTATAAGCTTTATATCGAAAAAGATTGTTCAATTGCTGAAATCAATCCTCTTGTTACAACGAAACAAGGCGACGTTCTTGCTCTTGACGGTAAATTAAACTTTGATGACAACGCTCTTTTCCGTCACCCGGAAATTGAAGCGATGAGAGATATTACGGAAGAATCAGAACAAGAGCTTGAAGCTGGTAAGTTCGGTCTTTCTTATATTTCTCTTGATGGAAACATCGGCTGTCTGGTTAACGGTGCAGGTCTTGCTATGGCAACTCTTGATATCCTGAAACTTCACGGCGGTACTCCGGCCAACTTCCTTGATGTGGGCGGCGGTGCTACTAAAGAAACAGTTCAAAAAGCATTCTCTATCATTCTTGAAGACAAAAACGTTAAGGCTATTCTCGTTAATATCTTCGGTGGGATCATGAAATGTGACATTATTGCTCACGGTGTAGTTGATGCCGCTAAAGAACTTGAACTAAGTGTTCCTCTGGTTGTACGTCTTGAAGGTACGAACGTAGCTCTTGGTAAAAAAATTCTTTCTGAATCAGGTTTAAAAATCACTCCAGCGGGTGACCTTGCTGATGCGGCTGCCAAAGCAGTTGCTGCTGCCAAGGGAGGAAAATAATATGGCCATTTTAATTGATAGAAACACAAGACTTATCACTATCGGTTTAACCGGTAAGCAAGGAACTTTCCACACTCTTCAATCTCGTGACTATGGCACGAACGTTGTTGGTGGGGTAACTCCAGGTAAAGGCGGAATCGTTCATGAAGGTATTCCTGTTTTCAATACAACTTATGAAGCTGTAAAAGAAACTGGTGCTAATGCTGCCATGATCTTTGTTCCACCTCCGTTTGCTGCTGATTCAATCATTGAATGTATTGATTCAGAAATCCCTCTTATTATTTGTATCACTGAAGGTATCCCTGTTCTTGATATGATCAAGGTTAAGGCCGCTCTTAAAGGATCTAACTCTCGTTTGATCGGTCCTAACTGTCCGGGAGTTATCACTCCAGGCGAGTGTAAGATCGGGATTATGCCAGGACATATCCATATGCCAGGTAACGTTGGTGTGATCTCCCGTTCAGGTACTTTGACTTACGAAGCGGTTTATCAGCTTACTCAACGTGAGATTGGTCAATCAACTTGTGTCGGTATCGGTGGAGATCCGGTTAACGGAACAAACTTTATCGAAGTTCTTGAAATGTTCGAAAAAGATCCTGAAACCAAAGCTGTGATCATGATCGGTGAGATCGGTGGAACTGCTGAGACAGACGCTGCCCGTTGGATTAAGGCCAATATGACTAAACCTGTAGTGAGTTTCATTGCCGGTGCTGCTGCTCCGAAAGGAAAACGTATGGGTCATGCTGGTGCCATCATCTCCGGTGAGGACGATTCAGCCGAAGCTAAGTTCAAGATTCTTCAAGAGTGCGGTGTAACTATTGCACGATCTCCAGCAGAGCTTGGACAAAAGATTTCAGAAGTATTAAAAAAGTAAAAAAAGTTAGCTAAACAAATAAGGAGCTATTATGGCCATTGAGAAAACACTTTCTATCGTTAAACCGAATTCTACTCTTGATAACAATATCGGTAACATCATCGCTATTTTCGAGAAGAACGGTCTTCGTATTTCTGCTGCTAAATTTACTCGTCTTTCTAAAGAGAAAGCTGAAGGTTTCTATATTGAGCACAAAGAGCGTCCTTTCTTTGGCGAACTTGTTAACTTCATGACTTCAGGTCCAGTAATGCTTATGGTTCTTGAAGGCGAAAACGCTGTTCTAAAAAACAGAGAGCTTATGGGTGCAACTAATCCAGCAAACGCTGATGAAGGCACTATCCGTAAGCTTTATGCAAAATCAGTAGGTGAAAACTCTGTTCACGGTTCTGACTCAGCTACTGCTGCTGAGAGAGAAATTGCATACTTCTTTGAAAAACACGAAGTAGTTAATCGTTTCTAATGACTAAGGCCCGCATCATGCGGGCCTTTTTTTTTGCCTTGAATTAAGACTGTTTCCTTTTAACTCCTTAAAACTAGCTTCCATCATTCGATCAAAGTTATTCCCTAGTGATTCTTCGCTTACCTAATCGCAACATATCTCCATTTTTCAAGGATATAGAGGGGTTGTAGAATTTTTTAAGAAGAAAAGGAATCCTCTTCCAGGATTCATTTACAAAAAGGGGATTGTTATGAAGACAATTTTAGCTTTAGCAGCAGCACTCACGATGGGTACCTCTGCATTCGCCCAGGATTCATTTGGATCGGCATCCGGCACTCAACACATGTTCGAGTTCAATGCGGATTCAGTCTTACAAGGTGTTTTTTCTTTTGATAAATCCAAAACCAAGGGGTCTTCAGCAGATAATGATACCCAATTGAATTTGGATCTGAACTACGCCTACAGTATTCCAACCATGCCTAGACTTCAGGTTGGTGGTCGAGTTTCTTATGATAAAGGAACTGAGGGCGGCCGTGGGGATCTGGAAGATTATGGTCTGGAGGTTGGAGCGATTGTTAACTGGATGGCCGATCTTCAAAACAGTCCCTATGCTTCTCTTTATTTAGGGGTTAACTGGGCCAATACCTATGGAGTTTCAGAAGGTCGTAAGGACGAGGTCCTCATGGGAACACTGGCCGTGGGTAAACGTTTTAGTATGGAAACCCTTGGAATTAAACATCTTACCTATACTCCTGAGATCGCCCTTGAGAATTTAAACTCAACTACGGGCTCAAGTCTTGAGTATTCACAAAATATTCAGCTTAGATTCCTCCAATTTTCAGTCTTTTTCTAAAAGATATTAAGAATGGGCCCTTAAGGGGCCCATTTTCCATGACTTCGTCTTAGTTTTTTACGATAATCTGTAAAAATTTCAAAAGCATACCTCTTCGAACCAATATGCGTTATAAATGAATGAATCACGGTTTAGTTGAAGGAGTTCACATGTTTAATCTCGGAGACTACGTTGTCTGTCCTGGTCACGGTGTTGGTCAGATTTGCAACGTCGAAACTAAAGAATTAAATGGTGAGATGAAAAGTTTCTACATCATTAAAGTTGTTTCAAACGGCATGAAAGTCATGATCCCTGTTGATAGTAAGGAAGGAGTGAGAGCTCTTATTCCTTCGACTGAGATCAGCGGTGTTTTTAAGCTATTAGAAAATCAAGACGTCAAAGTAGACATGTCCACGTGGAATCGTCGTCACCGTGAATATACTCTCAAAGTTAAAACCGGCTCACTTCTGGAAATTGCAGATGTACTTCGCCAGCTTTTGCTCCTCAAAATGACTAAAAAGCTTTCTTTTGGTGAGCGTAAAATGCTTGATCAATGTAAAGAGTTAATAGTTAAAGAGGTGGCCCTTTCTTCTGGTACGTCCGAGGACACAATCTCAGAGAAAATCGACTCTCTTTATAGCTAGAGATTCTCAATCCCCCTCTTAAAGTGTATTCTCATGCTCATCATTCATTGAGGAGCTCCTATGACCGTTCGAGTAAGATTCGCACCATCCCCAACAGGTTATCTGCACATTGGTGGTGCCAGAACCGCTTTATATAATTATCTCTTTGCCAAGTCTGTTGGTGGTACTTTTGTTCTTCGGATTGAAGATACGGATCTGGAGAGATCTAATGCTGAATATGAGAAACTTCAAATTGATGATCTTAAATGGTTAGGCATCACTCACGATGAAGGTCCCGATAAACCAAATCCTAAATACGCTCCTTATCGCCAATCTGAACGGCTGGATCTTTATATGAAGTATGCCCAGGAGCTTATCGAGAAGGGCATGGCCTATTATGATTTTTGTACTGAAGAAGAGCTCGAGGCGATGAAAGCGAAGGCCGAAGCTGAAAATCTTGATCCTCATTATTCAGGTAAGTGGAGAGAGGAAGCTCATTGGGCAGAGGCCCGTGCCCGAGTGGCTGCCGGTGAAAAAACGGCGATTCGTTTTAAAGTGCCGAAGAAATCTTATGAGTTAAACGATAAGGTGAAAGGTAAAGTCGTCTATCCAGAGAATATGGTAGGGGATTTTGTCATCATGAGATCAAATGGTCTTCCGACCTACAACTACTGCTGCGTGATTGATGACTGGCTCATGGAAATTTCTCATGTGATTCGTGGGGAAGATCATTTAAACAATACTGTTCGTCAGCTCATGATCTATGAAGCTTTAAATGCGAAAGTTCCAGAGTTTGCTCACGTCTCTCTTTTGATTGGTCATGACCGTCAAAAACTTTCTAAGCGTCATGGAGCGACTTCAGTTAATCTTTACCGTAATGAACATTATCTGCCAGAGGCAATGTGCAATTATCTCTGCCTTCTTGGATGGTCCCATCCTGAAGAAAAAGATATTTTTAATAAAGAGGACATCGTAAGTGTCTTTAGTCTGGAGCGTTTTTCAGCATCGTCTGCGATGTATGATCTGGAAAAATTAAAATGGGTCAATTCAGAGCATATTAAGAAGATGGATAATGCTTCTTTAATTAAGCTGGTGGAGAGTGAGCCTGAAACGGAATTCTTCCGTCAGCAAAGTGATGCCTGGAAAAATGATTGCGTGGAACTGTTAAAAAGATACGCTCAATTTATTCCGGATTTTCCGAAGCTTGTGAATGAATTGATTCTTAAAGATGATCCGGAAAAGACGGATGTCTTAAAAGATATTTTATCCTGGGAAACAACACCAAAAATTCTTTCTTACATCGCTGAAGAAGTGAATAAAACTTCTACTGATTTCATCACAGAGGCTGAACTCAACCAATGGATGGATCATGTGAAGAAGAATATGGGAGTGAAAGGGAAACCTCTTTTTCAGGGCGTTCGTGCAGCTTTGACCGGCCATGACCATGGTCCTGATTTAAAGTTTTTAATTCCTTTAACTCCAGTGAACGTACTTAAAAATAGAATTGGCCATCTGACGAAGTAGGAATCATGACGAGAGAAATTAAGATTAATAACAATCTTACCCGCAAGAAAGAAATCTTCACTCCGGTTGAACCGGGTAAAGTGAAATTCTATTCCTGCGGCCCCACCACTTATGATTTTGCTCATATCGGAAATGGGCGTTCTTTTGTCGTAGCGGATCTTTTTCACCGGGTACTTAAGACCTTTGGTTATGAAGTGAATTTTGTCAGAAACTATACTGATGTTGATGACAAAATTATCAATCGCGCTCGTGAACTGAATCGAGATCCTATTGAGCACGCAGCTATTTTTGTTAAAGAGTGTGAGCAGGATATGCTCTCATTAGGAATGCTTCCTCCGACTCATACTCCGAAAGTTTCAGAGACCATGCCTGAGATCATTGAGATGATTGAAGACATCATTAAAAACGATAAGGCCTATGTGGTTGATGGAGAGGTTTTCTTTAACGTTCCTTCATTTCCTTCTTATGGAAAGCTTTCTAAAAAAGATCTTGATGGGCTGGTTGCCGGTCAGAGGGTGGAAGTTGATAAACGAAAAAAACATCCCTCGGATTTTGTTCTCTGGAAACCAGCTAAGCCAGGTGAGCCTGCGTGGGATTCGCCTTGGGGGAAAGGTCGTCCGGGATGGCACATTGAGTGCTCGGCCATGGCGAAGAAATTTTTAGGTAATACTTTAGATCTTCACCACGGTGGAGTGGATCTCATGTTTCCCCATCACGAAAATGAAATTGCTCAGAGTGAAGCTGCCAATAAATGTCCTTTCTGTAACAATTGGGCCCATAACGAATTCTTAAACTTCGGCTCTGAGAAGATGAGTAAGTCTCTTGGAAACGTGGTGAAAATTCGTGATTTTGTAGAGAAGTACGGGGGGCAGGTCCTTCGTCACGTCTATCTCTCTGTTCATTACCGTGCTCGTTTAGAATGGAGTGATGAAATCATTCAACGGGCGATTGATGAAGTGAAACGGATTCATGAGTTTGTTCTTGAAGCTATGAGCTATGAAGCGAAGGGGAGTTACACCTCACCTGAAATTAGCAGCTGCATTGAAAAAATGATGGAAGAGCTTTCAAATGATTTTAACTCGGCCGGAGCGATGGGACACTTCTTCTCGCTTCTTCGGAATGTGAAGGCCCATAAAGATGAACTTAGCTCGGAGAGTTTAACGCAAGTTAAGAAAACCTTAGAGTTTGTTAAAGACTCCCTTGGTTTAATCCATTCAGATCCTGTAAGTGTTTTAAAAATCTTAAAGAACTTGGAGCAAGATACAAGTAGTGCAGGGATTGATGCTTCTGCAATTGAAGCCTTAATTGAAGAGCGCCGGCTGGCCAAAGCTTCAAAAAACTGGGCCCGGGCCGACGAGATCCGCAAAGAACTCGCTCAGAAAAGCATTGTCCTGAAAGACAATCCAGATGGAACAAGTAGTTGGACGGTTCAGGGTTAGGGTCAAATTGACCCTGATCCTCCTCCTAATATCCTACATACTCTAACACCCTCTCCTCATCTTATTTTCACCATGCTAGTTTTGAGCAGTATTGTCATATAACTAGGAGTTCCTATGAAAATGCTTAGCGCTCTCTTTGTGATGCTTTTTGCAGTGTCTGCAATGGCCTCATCTGAAACTAAAACTTTCTTCTACGATGGTTCGGAAGATGCTGCTCAAATGTCTTTGCAAGCAGAACAAACCCACACTGAATACCGTTATGAGCAAAGATGGTCCACATGCTACCGTCAAGAAACTCACTATGAAACGCGCTGTTGGGGTAATCCTCCTCGTTGCCAACATGTTCCGGTAACAAGAACGATTCCTTACTCTTGCATGCAAACAGTTTCTATCCCTTATCAAGTAAAAGATTATGATGTTGATGCCAACATCTCTCTTAGCTTCACTAAGCCTGAAACTGAACTTCCTCTGGCTGAAACAATCAAGGTTACTCTTTGGGGTGATAAAGTTTATCTCGATTCAACTGGTACTAAGAACCACTTCGTACTAGCTAAAGAAACTTCAAAAGAAACTCAAGTGAGTGGAACGATGAAGTTCATTGATGCTTCTTATGCTTTCAGCTTTGTTGAAGCAGCTCCGGTTCTTAAGTCTATTGAGATGACTAACATTTCAATGAAGAACAACGTTCTGACTTTCACAATCGGTGAAGTTGAAGCTCCTGAATCTATCGGGTTCTCACTTCTTGTTAAAGATGATCCTATCCTTGGAAGTTCTCGTGAACTTTTTAACCGTACACTAAAAGCTTCTGAAGTGACTGTTAACGGGAAAGTTGCCAGCGTTAATATCAAGGACCTCGGAGTTCAATTAACCAGCGGTCGCTATACCTTAACTGCTAAGATCTTTTTCAAGCACCAAGGTCAATTAGTGAACAAAGATGAGTTCAAGGCCCTGGATGCTTCTCGCACGTTAATTTACAAAATTCGCTAATTAAACCTTAGATTCCTAAAGATAGGGGACCCTTGAGGTCCCTTTTCTTTTGAAAATATTACACAGTATCCGTTTGATTCATTACGTCCCATGGTATGAGTTAGGCATAAATATTGAGAGGAGCACTTATGAGAATTCTTATCGCTTTATTGGCCTTGGCCTTTTCAGTGTCCGCAGTTGCCAGCACGAAAGAAACAAAAACATTTTTCTATGATGGTTCAACCAATTCTGTTGAACTCTCTTTTTATGGTGAAAAAACTCACACAGAATATCGTACAGAGAGACGTAGCACTATTTGTTACCGTCAGGCCTATGCAGGAATGAGAACGACTTGTACTGGCGGCGGAAATTCTCCTCGCTACTGTACCCAACATCCCGTTTACCACACTGTTCCTTATACTTGCTATGAAACAGTTTCTGTCCCATACCAGGTTCATGATTACTATGTTGACGCTCGCGTGATTGTTGATGTGACAAACGCTACAGGTCTTCCAACTACCGGTGAGACAATTAAAGTCACTCTTGAAGGTGACTATCTTTCTTTCAGCGCTCTTGGCTCTAAAAAGTACTTCCTGGTTACAAAACATAAAGATGTTCAGACTGGCTTTAACGGAAACACTAAAATGATTGATGGAGTTATCGCAGTTGAATTAGTTGAAGCAGCTCCTCTTCTTAGTGCTGTAAAAATGGACAGCCTTTCAGTGGTAAATGACGCTTTAAGATTCTCTACCAATAAAATGGAGAATATCGGATTGTCTCTGGCCGTTGAGCAGAAGAAAGTGTTCGGTGATGAGCTTATCTTTAGCCGCTCCCTTACTGATGAAGAAGTCACTGTAAATGGTGACCAAGCTGAAGTGAGATTCCTTCGTCTTGGTTTTGAGTTAGGAAAAGGAAAGTACGAGTTCACAGCGAAGGCAGAAGTTAAGTTTGAAGGGGAGATCTTAAACCGTTCTCAGTTTAGCAATCTTTCAGCTTCTAAGACCCTTGTCTACCGAGTGAAATAAAAAGCTCTTAAATGTGATATGATCTTTAAGGCCCACCGTTTGAGTGGGCCTTTTTATTTAAAGAAGGGCGCCGTAATCTTGCGCTTTATTCACAACCTTAATCTTCTTTTTCTTATCCACTAAAAGTTCCAGCGGGCGTCCACGAAGATTGTAGTTAGAACCCATGCTGAAGCCATAGGCCCCAGTGTCCATAAGGACGAGGAAGTCTCCGCTTTTAAGAAGAGGCATCAGGCGTCCAGAAGCGAAGCAGTCTGTGGTTTCACAGATCGGACCTACCACATGGCTTTTCTTAGTGGCCTTGCTTTCACGGACCGGGAGAAGGTGGTGATAGGCACCGTAGAGAGAGGGTCTCATGAAGTCATTCATTCCGCCGTCCACGATCACGAAGTGGTTATCTTCGGACACTTTATTTCTTAGAACTTTCATGACAAAAATTCCGGCCCGGGCGACGATTCTTCTGCCTGGTTCGAAAACCACTCGAGGTTTCAAAGCCGTTTTAGCATAGAAGTATTTATTAACAGTTGAGCTAATTAGTTCCATGTAGGTATCTACATGAGGAAGGATTTCTGTTTCATCAGGATGGTAATCCACTCCAAGACCGCCGCCCACATCTAGAAATTCCAAAGGGAGATTGGTCTTGAGGGCCACTTCACTTAAAACCATTAAGGCCCGTTTGGTGGCCTTGAGATCAAGAAGCTGGCTTCCGATGTGTATAGAAAGTCCTACGAGCTTACTGTGAGTCCAATATTTTTTTTGTTTGATGGCGCTTAGGATGTCGTTTTGAAGAATACCGAATTTATGAGTCTTGTTCCCGGTGGAAATGTGTTTGTGGGTTTTTGAAACCACTTCCGGATTTAAACGGAAACAAATGCGTGCGATTCTTTTTGTTTTTTTAGCACAAAGATTAATGAGTTCAAGTTCCTCTAAGGACTCCACGTTGAAGGAGAAAATGCCTTTAGGGGATGTTTTAAGAGCGAAAAGAATTTCGTCTTCAGTTTTACCCACACCGGAGAAAACAATTTTATCGGGAGAGATACCGGCTTCAAGAGCACGTTTTAATTCTCCGCCTGAGACGATGTCGGCGCCAGAGCCTAACTTGGCCAGAATTTTTAAAAGCTCACGGTTAGGATTGGATTTTAAAGCAAAGCAAACTAATGGGTCATGAAGTTTCGCTTGAAGAGCTCCCTGATAAAAATCCATGTAGTTTCTTGATAGAATTTCTTCCGAATAAAGGAAGAAAGGAGTCTTGTGTTTTTGAGCGATAGTATTGATGTCGATATTAGCAAACTGCAGTTTTTTGTTTTTATAATTTGTATGTTTCATGGGAATTGAACGTTCTTTCTCCAAAGGAGGACCTGGTTTAATGCCTGTTCATCAAGCATTTTGTTATCATAAGCGACTTTTGCCAGGACTTCAAAGTTAGAAAGTGAATGATAATTAAAACCGCTGGCCCGGAAGACTTCCTGGGCCAGGGGAAAATCGTAAGTAAAGATACTCATAATAGACTTTACCTTCATACCAGCTTCCTTCACTTTCTGAGCGGCCGCGATGGAACTCTTGCCAGTGGAAATAAGGTCTTCAATTAAGACTGTGTTTTTGCCAGGCATCGCCAAACCTTCGATGGCGTTCTGACGTCCATGGTCTTTACTGGAACTACGGACATAGATCATTGGGAGTTTTAATTCTTGAGCAATCCATGCGGCCCATGGAATTCCGGCGGTAGCAGTCCCAGCAATCACATCAACTTTTAATTCTCGGACTTTGTCACAAAAGGCCTGAATGATCATTTCTCGGGACTCGACGGTCGAGATGAGAAGTCGGTTATCACAGTAGACCGGGGACTTAATTCCCGAGGTCCAGGTGAAGGGATCTTCCGGACGGAGGAAGACAGCTTTTTCTTTTAAGAGAAGGGAAGCAATGTTTTCTTGAATCGTCATTCTTTAGTTCCTTGTAAAATCTTTTCGAGAGCGAGCTTGGGATCAGAGGCTTGTGTGATAGGGCGACCGATCACCATAAAGTCCGTTCCAAGTTTTAGGGCATGGGACGGAGTCGTTATTCTTTTTTGATCCTGGGATTCACTGTCCGCGAATCTAATTCCTGGAGTGACGGTGAGAAAGCTTTCCCCGCACTGCTCTTTAATCGCCCGAACTTCGTGAGGTGAGGAAACCACTCCATCAAGTCCTGAAGCCTTCGTGAGTTTCGCGAACCTGATAACACTTTCAAGAATGTCTCCCTGAATGCCTTGCTCAGTATTCATCTGCTCAGTAGTGGTACTGGTAAGTTGCGTGACGGCGATGAGAAGGGGTTTGGTTTTGGAAGCCTCTACGGCCTCTCTTGCTTTTTCCATCATCACTTGTCCGCCTGCACCATGGACGTTGATCATGTCGATGGGCAGGCGGCACAGGGACTTAATTCCCTGGCCCACAGTATTGGGTATGTCATGAAGTTTTAAATCCAGGAAAACATTGAAGCCCAATTCTTTCGCTTCATGAATCACTTGTGGGCCTTCAGCATAAAAAAGTTCCATGCCAATTTTAACCCACACCTTGTGACCTTGAAGGGACTTCATGGTTTTTAGCGCCTCAGCTTTTGTTGAGTAGTCGAGGGCAACAATGATTTTCTCACTAGGAATCATGATAAAGCGTCCATAGAGAAATTGTTTCTTTCAATTGTTCTGAGTAAGGCTTCAGTTGTATCAAGGCTTGTTAGGCACAGGAGCCCTCGTTCCACCGCCACTCGTCTCATTTTAAATCCATCCGACTCTACGTTCTTACTCTTAGAGATGGTGTTTACAATAAGAGAGATCCGACCAGATTTGATGGCCTCAATAATGTCATAAGGACCCTGGCCGATACGGGCGACGGTTTTAACAGGAATGCCGGCCTCTCTGAGAGCTTTCGCGGTTCCTTCGGTTGCCACGAAGTCAAAGCCCACTTGATGGAAGCGTTTAAAGAGAGCTATCGCTTCGTCTTTCTCGTGATCATTAATGGTCGCGAGAATTGTTCCGGAATCAGGAATCTCCACTCCTGCCGCCACGAAGGCCTTATGGAGGGCCTTTTCAAAAATCTTATCTTTCCCCATAACTTCGCCGGTTGATTTCATCTCAGGGCCGAGAGCAATTTCGACTTCTGAAAGTTTAGCAAAAGAAAAGACCGGAGCTTTAATAGCTACTGTGTCTTTAGGAGGTAAGGTTCCATGGAAGAGGCCTTGTTGAATGAGTGATTCACCCAGGATAGCCTTGGTTGCAATTTTCGCCATAGCAACTCCAGTGACCTTTGAAAGGAAGGGAACTGTTCGTGAGGCCCGAGGATTAACTTCCAGAACAAAAACCTCATCTTTATAGATCACGAATTGAAGGTTAATGAGACCCTTGATGTTCAGGGCCTTGGCCAGAGAGAGGGTCGTTGAAGAAAGTTTATCCAGAATTTCCTGGGAAACACTTTGCGGAGGATAAACTGCAATGGAATCTCCTGAGTGAACACCGGCCTTTTCAATGTGTTCCATGATGCCTGGAATGAAAACTGTTTCACCGTCACAGATGGCGTCCACTTCCATTTCCCGTCCAATCATATAGCGGTCAATTAAAACGGGATGATCAAAGTTCACTTGTACCGCTCTTTTCATGTAATCCAGAAGCTCGTGCTCATTATAAACAATCTCCATCGCTCTTCCGCCCAGGACATAAGAAGGGCGAACGATAACCGGAAAACCCAGGTGAGCGGATTTTTCTACGGCCTCATTGATTGAAGTTACGGTACAACCAAGAGGCTGAGCAATTTTAAGACCTCTTAGAAGTTCTTCAAAGCGTCTGCGGTCTTCGGCGCGGTCAATATCATCAATGGAAGTTCCCAGGATTTTAACTCCTCGGGCCGCCAGAGGAGCTGCGAGATTAATGGCCGTTTGTCCGCCGAACTGAACGATCACACCGATTGGTTTTTCACGTTCGATGACGTTATTCACATCTTCTAAAGTTAAGGGTTCAAAATAGAGGCGATCGGAAATATTAAAATCCGTTGAAACCGTTTCAGGGTTGTTATTAATAATGATGGCTTCAAGCCCCATGCTCCTGATGGCCTCGATGGCATGGACAGTGGCGTAGTCAAACTCAATTCCTTGTCCGATTCGGATAGGACCTGAACCTAAGACCACCACTTTTTGTTTGGTTGATTCCAGAACTTCATCCTGACTTTCATAAGTTGAATAGTAGTAAGGAGTGAAAGATTCAAATTCTCCGGCACAGGTATCAACCATTTTAAAGACTGGAGTGATCCCTTGTGCTTTTCGAAATTCAAAAATTTCTTCTTCAGAAGTCTTCCAGAGGCTTGCAATGAAGTTATCGGAAAATCCCATCCGCTTTGCTTCTTTTAAGAGCTCAGGTCTTCTTCCTTCAGATTCAAGTCTCGTTTCCATCTTCACGATGTTTTGAATCTTTGCGAGGAAGAAGTAGTCAATGCGAGTGAGCTCATGGATATCTTTGACAGGTACCTTTTTCCGGATCGCCTCAGCGACCGCAAAAAGACGCTCATCATCCTGCTTACTTATTTTCTCCATGAGTTCAGTAATGGTTTTATTTTTAAATTCTGGAAGGGCCAGATGGTAGGCCCCAATCTCAAGTGAGCGCACTGCTTTTAGGAGCGACTCTTCTATCGTCCTCCCTAGGGCCATCACTTCGCCGGTGGCCTTCATCTGAGTACCTAAACGGCGGTTGGCGGTGACGAACTTATCAAATGGCCAGCGTGGAATTTTACATACCACATAATCCAGGGCCGGCTCAAAGCAGGCATACGTTTTTTTAGTTACCGGGTTTATGATTTCATCCAGAGTCTTACCTACAGCGATTTTGGCCGCAATTTTCGCTATCGGATAACCGGTCGCTTTTGAGGCCAGGGCAGAGGAGCGGGAAACCCGCGGGTTTACTTCGATGACGTAGTAATTAAAGGAATGGGGATCTAATGCGTACTGTACGTTACACCCACCTTCAATTTTTAATGCGCGAACAATCTTTAAAGCAGAAGAGCGTAGGAGCTGGTACTCTTTATCACTTAGGGTCTGACTGGGAGCTACCACAATGGAGTCACCGGTATGAACTCCAACGGGGTCAATGTTTTCCATATTACAGACGATGATGCAGTTATCGTTTCGGTCACGAATAACTTCGTACTCAACTTCTTTAAAGCCCGCGATAGATCTTTCAATCAAACACTGCTGAATGGGTGATGAATTTAGTCCTGAGGTGGTGATGGTGATGAGTTCTTCCGTATTTTTAGCAATTCCTCCGCCTGTTCCACCCAGAGTGTAAGCGGGGCGAACGATTAAAGGAAAACCAATTTTTTCAGAGAAGGCGAGAGACTCTTCTAAAGTTGAAACGATCGTACTCTCAGGAACTGGCTCACCAATTTCCTGCATGAGGTTTTTAAAAAGTTTTCGGTCTTCGGCTTTTTGGATGGTATCAACCCGACAACCTAAAAGCTCCACACCCAGTCGTTTAAGATGACCTTCCTCTTCGAGTTTCACCGCGAGATTCAGAGCTGTCTGGCCACCTAAAGTAGGAACAATTCCGTCCGGTCTTTCTTTATGGATGATTTTTAAAAGAAACTCTTTTGTCAGGGGTTCAATATAAACTTTATGGGCCGTTTCTTTATCAGTCATAATCGTTGCAGGGTTTGAGTTCACCAGTACAACTTCGAGTCCTTCTTCAATCAGCGATTTTACGGCCTGTGTTCCGGAGTAATCGAACTCAGCAGCTTGACCGATGACAATAGGTCCAGAACCAATGACGAGAACTTTTTTGAGATGTGAGTGAACTGGCATCTTAATTCCTTAGGCTCGAGAGAAAGTTATCAAACAACCAGGCAGTGTCTTCCGGTCCCGGGCAGGCCTCAGGATGATATTGTACGGAAAAGGCCGGCAGGGTTTTATGTTTAAGACCTTCAACGGTTGAATCGTTTAAATTAATCTGAGAAATTTCAAGCTCTGATTTCTGAATGGACTCGGTAGTCACGGCATAACCGTGGTTTTGAGAACTCATGAAGACTTTATTTAAAGCGAGGTCTTTTACCGGATGGTTTCCGCCTCGATGACCGAATTTTAGTTTTTCAGTATTGGCCCCGTTGGCGAGTGCAAAAAGTTGATGACCCATACAGATGGCAAAGAGGGGATATTCTTTTTGCAGTTCTTTAATGACCGGCAGGACTTCGGGAATATCTTTAGGATCTCCCGGGCCATTTGAGAGAAGAATTCCATTTGGTCTGAAGCTCTGAATGACTTCCAGGGAAGTATTATAAGGAACCACCACCACGTCGCAGTTTCTGATCATTAAGGAGCGGAGGATGTTCTTCTTGTAACCGAAATCGATCAGAACAATTCTTTTCCCCGAACCAGGGAAGTGAATGGGAGCCTTCGTTGAGACTCGGGAGATTTGATCGCTGCCTAATTTCTGGAGTAAAAGCTCTTTCACTTTTTCAGTTGAATAGCTTTCTGGAACCAGAACTGCTTTCATGACTCCGTTGTCACGAATTTTCTTTGTCAGCTCTCTGGTATCAAGGCCCGCAATTCCGGGAATCTTGAATTTTTTAAGAAGGTCCCTTAGGGAGTATTCATTTCTCCAGTTTGAGCCTTCCATCGGGCACTCTCTGACAATCATTCCTTTCAGGGCCGGTGAAAGAGATTCAAAATCATCTTTATTAACACCGTAGTTCCCGATTAAAGGATAGGTCATGACTACCATCTGATCACAGTATGAGGGATCGGAGAGGATCTCCTGATATCCCGTCATGCTGGTGTTGAAAACAAGTTCACCCAGTGAATGGATTCCGTCGATGTCATGTCCAATTGATTCACCAATGTAGGTGTCGCCGTTTTCCAGAACCAGTTTAATTTTTTTCATTTAAGCTCTCCGCTTGTGGCCCATTCCAAGACGGCCATTCTACTAAAAACGCCATTGGACATTTGTTTAAAGATTCGTGACTGACTATGCTCAACAATCTCATCAGCAATTTCAATTCCTCTATTAAAAGGACCTGGGTGCATGATGATGGCCTTTTTCTTCATGGTCTTCACTCGCGAAGAAGTGAGTCCAAATTGTGTATGATAAGCCTCGGCATTAAGCTCGAGGGTCTGGTGTCTTTCTAATTGAATTCTTAACATCATGACGGCATCGACTTCCGGAAGTATATCGTCGAAATTCACTTTACGTGCATAAGATCCGGCTTCTTCGGGAAGGAGATCTTCCGGGCCGCAAAGATAGATTTCCATTCCAAATTTTTCAGCTGCTACCAGCATGGAGCCTGCAACTCGGGAATGTTTAATATCTCCGCAGATGGCGACTTTTAAACCTTTTAGTCCGCCAAATTCCTGGTGAAGAGTAAGAAGATCCAGGAGCCCTTGAGAAGGATGTTCAAATTTTCCTGCTCCAGCATTTATGAGAGGAACACCAATCCGACGATGGAGCCCATCAAAGACATGATCATCAGAGTGTCTAAGGACAATGCCGTCAACGCCATGGCTTTCAAATGTTTTGAGAGTGTCATAAATAGTTTCTCCTTTCTTTGCACTGGAATTTTCTGGAACAAAATTAACGACCTCTGCACCTAATCTTTTAGCGGCCATTTCAAACGAGCAGCGAGTGCGAGTACTTGGCTCAAAAAAAAGATTGGCGAAAATTTTATGTTTTAAGAGGTGATGGATTTTGTCGGGTTGTTTGTGATGAAGAGAAAAGAAATGGGACCTATTGATCAGGGACTGAATATCATGAGAACTAAAACTAGCAAGTGATAGGAAATGCTTGATCATTTTCCTCCTTGAGAGTGAAATTAGTTGAATATGAATAGAAGAGAATAGAATAGACTAATGAGTGAAAGGCGTGGAAAAATGTCATGATGCAGAGAGGCATCGTACCCATAAATTCAGTCCTGCGAGTAAATCTTTAAACTAATCTCTTAGAACAGAGATCATTTGGCAAGAGTTAAAATATGACAGCAACTTTCAATTTAAAATCAAGCTTTAGTCCTATGGGAGATCAACCAGTTGCCATTGAACAGCTGGCCCAAGGCTTTAAAAGTGATAAAAAATTTCAGACCCTCTTAGGAGTAACAGGCTCGGGTAAGACCTTTGCCATGGCCCATGTGATTCAAAAGCTCGGAAAAAAAACTCTGGTCCTGGCACCTAATAAAACCCTGGCCGCTCAGTTATTCGCTGAGTTTAAAGAGTTCTTTCCGGAAAATGCCGTTGAATACTTTGTCTCCTATTATGATTATTACCAACCAGAGGCTTATGTGCCTGGTTCCGATACTTATATCGAAAAAGATTCTGCCATTAATGATGAAATCGAGAAGTTAAGGCATTCCACCACTCGTTCTCTTTTCTCCAGAGAGGATGTCATCGTTGTGGCCTCAGTCAGTTGTATCTATGGTATTGGGGCACCGGAAGAATATTTCAATCAGAGAATCATGCTCTTCACGGAAGACAAACTTGATCGCGATGAATTCCTTAAAAGACTCGTTGAAATTCAGTATCAAAGAAATGATGTGGATTTTCACCGGGGAACTTTTCGGGTGAGAGGAGATGTTGTCGAGGTATTCCCGGCCTATGAAGACTCACAGATTGTAAGGGTGGAATTTTTTGATGATGTTGTAGACGGTATCTTTTTAGTTGATCCTATTAGAGGGAAAGTCATCCAGCCTCTTAACAGAGTCGATATTTATCCTAAGAGTCACTACGTGGTGGGTAAGGATAAAATGAAGGCCGCTATAGAAAATATAAAAATAGAATTAAGAGAAAGACTGAATTATCTCGAATCAGAAGGGAAACTGGTTGAAGCTCAACGTCTTGGGCAGCGAACACTTCTGGATTTGGAGATGATGGAAGAGATGGGATTTTGTCCGGGGATTGAGAACTATTCGCGTCACTTAGCTGGCAATAAGCCAGGGGACCCTCCCTTTACACTTCTAGATTATTTTAAAAAAGATTTTCTTATGATCGTGGATGAGTCTCACGTTTCCATTCCTCAAGTGGGTGGAATGTATAAAGGAGACCGTGCCCGGAAAATGAATTTGGTAGAGTATGGATTTAGACTTCCATGTGCTCTTGATAACCGTCCTCTGAACTTTCCTGAATTTGAATCGAAGCTTGATCAGGTGTTATTTGTCTCCGCCACTCCTGCCAACTACGAGCTGGAAATGTCCGGTGGGGAATTCGCTGAACAAATTATTCGTCCAACCGGGCTTTTAGATCCGGTGATTGAATTTAAAGATGCAAAGAATCAAGTCGATGACATGTTGATTGAGGCCAAGAGAGTTATCGCTCAGGGGTACCGAGTGCTCATCACAACCTTAACTAAAAGGCTCGCAGAGGAACTGACTTCCTTTTATAGGGGAGTAGGAATGAGGATTAAGTATCTGCATTCTGACATTGATACTCTGGAACGGATGGAAATTCTCCGTGACCTAAGACTAGGGGAATTTGATATTTTAGTTGGGATTAATCTTTTAAGAGAAGGTTTAGATATCCCCGAAGTTGCCCTGGTGGGAATTCTCGACGCAGATAAAGAAGGGTTTCTCAGATCTACCCGATCTCTGATCCAAACAATCGGCCGGGCCGCCCGAAATTCAGAAGGAAGGGTGATTCTTTACGGGTTTAAGAAGACCCCAAGTATTAATGAGGCCATGAAAGTCACCGGCGAACGGCGCTTGAAGCAGATTGAGTATAACGAGACCCATGGAATTACTCCAACCACGGTTAGTAAGAAAGTCAGCGGCGGTGTGATTGAGATTCTCCGAGGCACCAAGAAGGCCGACAAAAAAGGACGAGTTAAAGAAATTTCCGAGCAAAAGCTTTCTCCTGAAGCAATTGATGCTAAAATTAAAGAATTAAAGCAACTCATGAAAGAGGCTTCCGCCGGACTTCGATTTGAGGAAGCGGCCAAGCTCCGGGATGAGATTAAAAAAATGGCCGAATTAAGGTTTATGTTATGAAGTTATGGGTCCTTCTATTCTTACTCCCTATAGTAAGCTTCGCTCAGCCGAAGAAAGAAGGTTTTGTTATCCAGATTAATGACCGCAGTATGTCCGTTCTTTCTCCAGAAAAGAGCAGAGAACTCTTTTCCGTACTGGTTGAAAACCGCTCACTTTCAGATCAAGTGGGTAAGTTTATGATCGGCAGTAAAATTTTAAAGTTTGTTTCAATTAAATCGGGAAAAAGTGAAGCTGTTGAAATTGAGAATAAATCATCGGGTACGGTGATCTTTGTCCCAGTCAGTCCTGCTTTCCAGGAAGTACCTTTAATTTTTGGCAAAAAGGCTTATGAAATCCCACCAAAGAAATAACGTAAAGAAAGTCATTCTGGTCATTTCAGATTTACATCTTTCCGCCGGCAAAATGTTTAAGGGGAAAAGAAATCTTCTGGAAGATTTTCATTATGATAATGAGCTGATCGATTTTTTAAATTACTACTGCTCTGGTGATTACGAGCAAGTGGAAGTGGAACTTGTTATTAATGGGGATTTCCTGGATTTCTTAGCAGTTCCTTATGTTGAATTCTATGATGATGAATTCTGGAGTGAGACTGCTGCTCTGGCCAAGCTTAAAATGATCATGAAAGCCCATGGGGGAGTTCTCGAAGCTTTAAAAACCTTCCTTGCAACTCCCAATAAGCGGATCATTTATATTATCGGAAACCATGACGCCGAATTCGTATTTGATTCTTTAAAGGAAAGATTCCTTTCTTATTTCGGTGAGCATCGGAAGAACTTCATCCTTTCCAACTCGATTTCCACTCACATCCCAACCAAGGGGGTGTGTATTCAACACGGCCACCAATATGAGAGGGCCCATCAGTTTGATCAGGAAAACGCTGTGGTTGAAACAATGAACGGTGAGAAGTACTTCATTCCCCCCTGGGGATCTTATTACGTTACCAACGTCATCAATAAGTACAAGCAAGAAAGAAGCTTCATTAATGCCGTCCGTCCGATTAAGCATTTCATGATTCACGGGATTCTTTTTGATACCTTCTTCACTGTAAGATTCATGCTTTCGAATTTCTACTACTTCGTCATGGTGAGATTCTGGCACTTCTACATGGTTAAACGCAGCTTAAAAGAAGTCTTAGGGGATCTCCTTCGAGAGCTGGAGCTATTCCAGGATTTCGAAACACTCACAAGACAGTTTTTTGAAAAGCATACCGATTCTCGAGTGCTCATAGTAGGGCACACTCATAATCCTACTCTTAGAATTTTTAATGACGGAACTATTTTCATTAACACCGGAACGTGGACCAGAATGGTGAATCTCGATCTGGGACAATGGAATAATGGTAATGCCCTTACATACGCTAAGATTCTGGTAAAAAAATTAGACTACGAAATAGAAGATTTTGATAAGTATGTTGAAGTCGATTTAAAATACTGGATGGGTATTAATAATCTTCCATATTCTGAATACCACTAAAGCATGCTATGAATTTTTTCAATGAGCTTCTGTGAATGAAACGGGTAGGAGATGATGTGATTCACTCCTACCCGGGCCGCAAGAGTGAGAGTGTTTGGATCTTTGCCTTCTGCGAAGACGAGAAAGCTCTTCTGAAACTGCAATGAATCGATAAGTTCAGAACTAAATTTATGAGCTGTGATAAGAACGAGAAAATCTTTTCTCTGCTTCATAAGAGTGAGAGCTTCATCTACTTTCGCAGCTTCTATGACATGAAAAAAACCATTCTTAGTCAGCATATCCCTCAAAAGGGAGCGGAAGTTTTCATTTTCATCGCAAATCAAAATGGGATTTGGGTAGTTCATTAATTAATTATAGCAGTCAGCTATTAATCTGCAAATCTCTTAAGTTATTGTAAATGTAGATTTTAAGAGGACAAGCCGTATGTTTTTTGTCGGCCATAAACTTCATAATATTTTTAAAAAGACCATTAAGTTCGTTTTACGTTCTCCGAAAAGCCTTCTGACTGCCACATACGTGACTAGTCTTTAAAAAATTCACTTAAGCAGGAAGCTTATCTAGTCTCTCAAGGGTTGAGAACTGATCATCAAGGAAAGATGAGGGTATAACCAAGGAGGATTTCATGGGTTTCCGTATCAACACAAACGTCTCTTCAATTGCTGCTCAAAGAACTTTGGGTATCAACAACAGAGAATCAGAAAGCAACCTCGCTAAATTGTCTTCAGGCTCTCGTATCACGAAAGCTGCTGATGATGCTGCAGGTCTCGCAATCTCTGAAAAACTAAAATCAAACATCCGTTCATTGAAACAAGCTGATCGTAACGCCAACGACGGTATTTCAATGGTACAAACTGCTGAAGGCGGTCTAAACGAAGTGTCTTCTATCTTAACTCGTATGCGTGAACTTGCAGTCCAAACAGCTTCTGATACTGTAGGGGACGTAGAGCGCGGTATGACTAACATGGAATACCAAAACCTTAAACTGGAACTTGATCGTATTTCACAAGTTACAGAATTTAACGGTAAGAAACTTCTTAACGGCGAAGGCGAACAGTATGAGTTCCAAATTGGTGCGAATAATGATGCTTTCCAAGATAGAATTGCATATGACGCTTCTCAAGTTAACTCACGTCTTGAAAGCCTTGGTGTAGATTCACTAGATGTATCTTCTAAAACAGGATCTCAAGATTCTCTTCAAGCTCTAGACTCAGCAATTGAGAAAGTATCTGGTCAACGCGCTTTCCTAGGTGCGATTCAGAACAGATTAGTCTCAACTTCTAACAACTTGCAGACTAACGTAGAGAACTTATCAGCTGCTAACTCACGTATCCGTGACGTAGATTACGCTGATGCAACAGCAACTAAAGCGAAAAACGACATTCTAAGCGCTGCAGGTACTTCGGTTCTTGCTCAAGCGAACATGAGTGGTCAAAACGCTCTTAAACTTATTGGTTAATACTCTCTCATACCCTGCATTTAAGTGAACAAAGGGGACCCACCGAAAGGTGGGTCTTCCTTTTTTGGTCTTCTATAAAATTATGATTTGAATCAGATGATTCAAGAGTCTTTAGTGATAAAATACAGGTAACTTTTTCAAGGAGTATTCATGACTGCTAAGATGAGAGCTGCCGTTTTTGTTGAGCCAGGCCGAATTGAACTAACAATGAAGCCTATTCCTGATGTCGGACCTAATGATGCTTTAATTCGCATTACTACCACCACCATTTGCGGGACAGATATTCATATTTTAAAAGGTGAGTATCCAGTTGCGAAGGGACTTACGATTGGTCACGAGCCAGTTGGAGTCATTGAAAAATTAGGAAGTGCAGTTAAGGGTTATAAAGAAGGTCAGCGAGTTATTGCCGGGGCCATTTGTCCAACTTTTACTTCATACGCCAGTCAAGATGGTTTTCCTTCTCAAGATGGAAGTTATCTTGAAGGAAAGTGTTCCTGCCATGGCTATAAGGCCACTGCCGGATGGCGCTTTGGTAATATGATAGATGGAACTCAAGCCGAGTACGTTCTTGTACCTGATGCTCAGGCGAACATGGCGCCCATTCCAGATGGGCTGACTGATGAACAAGTTCTTATGTGCCCGGACATCATGTCTACCGGTTTTAAGGGTGCTGAAAACGCTAATATTAAAATTGGAGATACAGTATTAATTTTTGCTCAAGGCCCTATTGGTCTCTGTGCTACTGCTGGTGCCAAACTCATGGGGGCCACAACGATTATTACTGTTGATGGAAATGATCAGCGCTTAGAAATTTCTAAGAAGATGGGTGCTGATGTCACTCTGAATTTTAGAAATGTTGATGTCGTTGAAGAAGTCATGAAGCTCACTGGTGGCCGGGGAGTGGATGCCTCTATTGAAGCCTTAGGTACTCAAGCTACTTTTGAACAGTCCCTTCGTGCTTTAAAACCTGGTGGAACACTTTCGAGTTTGGGTGTTTATTCTGAGGATTTAAAAATTCCTCTGGGAGCTTTTGCGGCGGGACTTGGTGATCATAAAATCAATACGGCCTTATGCCCTGGTGGTAAGGAACGTATGAGACGATTAATCAATGTGGTTGAGTCGGGCAGAGTGGATTTAGGTCTTTTAGTTACTCACCAATATAAGCTCGATGATATTGTCTCAGCTTATGATTTATTTGGTCATCAGAAAGATGGCGTTCTTAAAATTGCCATTAAACCGTAAGGTTTATTAAAGAGAAGTGAGGATATAAGCCCTCACTTCTCACTCTAAAAAATAATTAGAAAATAGCATCAAACCATGGCTTCTTCTCGCGCTCATCGCAGTCTGAAATCCACATATGTTTAACTTCAAGATAAGACTTCAAACCTTCTTCTCCCATTTCACGAGAGAGACCGGACTCCTTGTAACCACCAAATGGCATTCCTGGATTTAGGAGGTGATACTCATTGATCCAGACAGTGCCAGTTTCAAGTTGTCTTGCAACTTTCATGGCGTGATTTTGATCTTTTGACCAGACAGCACCGGCCAGTCCGAAAACTGATTTGTTGGCGAGTTTAATCGCTTCTTCTTCGGTTTTAAAAGGAGTGATAGCGAGAACTGGCCCAAATATTTCTTCATTGAAGATGGTGTTATCAGGAGTGACTTCGAAAAGGGTTGGCTTGATATAATAACCTTTATCGAACTCGCCACCAGTTAAGCGCTCTCCACCAGAAAGAAGCTTGGCTCCTTCTCTTTTTGAGACCTCAATATAATTCATGATTGATTCAAATTGTTTCTTGCTGATGACTGGACCGTAACCAGTAGATGGATCATTAGGAAGACCCACTTTGACGTCTTTAATGCGGTTAACGAGGGCTTCTTTAAAGGCGGGGTAAATGGATTCATCGACAAAAAGTCTGGTACCAGAAGTGCAGATTTGACCTGAGTGGTAGAGGAAAGCGTAAAGCGCTCCATCCACTGCGATCGAGAGGTCAGCATCTTTTAAAACGATGTTGGCCGACTTACCACCTAGTTCAAGAGATAGCTTTTGAAGATTCTTTCCAGCTTGCTCCATGATCTTCTTACCCACTTGAGTGGAACCGGTGAAAGAAACTTTTCTGACTTTGGGATTTGTGAGGAGGCGGTCGCCTTCTTTAGCTCCACCTGTAATGATATTCACTACACCTTTAGGAAGACCTGATTCAGAGATGATCTCTGCAAGCACACCTGCAGTGGCGGGAGTTTCCTGAGCGGTTTTAAGAACAGTTGTACATCCTGAAGCAATGACCGGACCAATTTTCCAGGCCGCCATGAGAAGGGGAACGTTCCAGGGAATCACTTGTCCGCAAACTCCCACTGGTTCATAAATGCGGTAGTTGGTTGAAAAGCCTGCGCGAGAAGCGGCTTCATCTTTAACTTCAAATTGAAATTTCCGAAGCTGGCCTGCGAGAACTTTAAAGTAAGAAGCCGTGTTATGAACATCGGCCTTGGCCTTCCTAACACTAGATCCTGAATCAGCAATTTCAAGAGTTGTTAATTCATCCTTTCGTTCTTTAATTTTATTGGAAATGGCTTCCAGAATATCAGCGCGCTTCATTTGATCCATGTTACGCCATTCTGACGAGTGAAAAGCGGCATCAGCAGCATCAACCGCCGCATCGATATCTTTTTCTGTTGGAAGATGAACGAGGGCCACGGCTTCACCATTCGCAGGATTTTCTGAAGTGTAGGTCTTTTCAGATGTTTTAAATTCTCCACCAATGAATAATTTAATTTCTTTCATGGAAGCTCCTTAAATATTTGTGATCTTAATAGTGATAATAGAATTGGGTTGACCTTCTTCGCCTTTAGCGAAGATTTCTTTTTGTGCTTTCTCTGTGATCTCATCTTCACCTTTGGTGATAACAACGAGATTTAATTTTTTCTTTTCAACGAGCTTATACTGAATCTCGTGATTTTTATTCTTCCCCGGAATGATTTTCAAACTAAAGATGAAGTTTCCCATGGGAAGAGAGTATTCTTTATCATGAATAAACTTCTGATGGATCTTATAAGTCTCACCATCAACTGCAACTTCTCCCTCCACATTCCAGCAGGCAAAAAGATTGAAGCTTAGAAGGAGTCCTAAGAGAGTAACGGATTTTTTTAACATCGCTCCACCGATACCGCTATACCCTGGCCCACTCCAATACACATTGAGGCGAGTCCCTTTTTAAGGCTTGGGTCTCTTTTCATCTGATGAAGGAGAGTGGTGAGGATTCTTGTTCCGGATGCACCCAAAGGGTGGCCGATAGCAATTGAGCCGCCATTTCTGTTTATGCGGGAAGGATCAAGTTCTAGTTCTTTAATACATCCCAGGGCCTGAACGGCGAAAGCTTCATTGAGTTCAATTAAATCAAAGTCCGAGACCTTATGATTAAAGCGGGCACAAAGTTTGTTGATGGCCCCTACTGGACCCAGACCCATAACGTTCGGGTGAAGTCCATGAACAGCACCTCCTGTAATTCTCGCCAGAGGTTTTAAGTTGTGACGTTTAACGAATTCTTCAGAACAGATCACGACCATACTTGCTCCATCGTTGATCGATGAGCTATTGCCGGCAGTAACGGTTCCTTCTTTACGGAAAGCAGGTCTTAGTTTTGCAAGTTTTTCCAGGGATGTATCCGGACGTGGTCCTTCATCTGTATCAATGATCACTTCACTTTTTTTAGTGGCAAACTTGATCGGGATAATCTCATCAACAAATTTCCCTTCAGCTTGGGCCTTAACTGCCTTCTGATGAGAAGCAAGTGCGAATTGATCTTGATCCTCACGAGAAATCTTATGAAGCTTTTGCACTTCTTCGGCGGTCTCTCCCATTCCTAAAAGTGGGAAGAGTTCGGCCATCTTTGGATTTTCAAATCTCCAGCCAATCGAAGTGTCCCACATCTTTTGAGCGCGATCGAATCCAGAATTCGCTTTGGATAAAACATAAGGAGCACGGGACATGCTTTCAGCACCTCCGGCGATGAAACATTCCCCAAGACCCGCACTAATGCGAGCGTGAGCATCAATGACGGCATCTAAAGAGGAGCCGCAAAGACGATTGATAGTGGTTCCTGTTACTTCAAGCGGATAGCCCGCTAAAAGTAAGCTCATGCGAGCAAGATTTCGATTATCTTCACCGGCCTGGTTGGCACAACCAATAATGGTGTCATCAATTTCTTTTAAATCGTGAGTGGCAGAAGCCGCATAATCTTTAAATAATTCGGCCAGGAGATCGTCAACTCGAACACCTGAGAGCATTCCGCCGAAAGATCCGACGGCCGTACGTTTAGCATGAACAATGTAAGTGCTTTTCATAATTAATTTCCCTTCTTAAAACGTGGATCATGCTAACAAGAAAAGCGTAGAATGAGAAAAAAAAGAAGGATTGCGCTTCGAGTAAAAAGCTCCTTTCTCCTTGGCTGATATCTCTAATTGTCATAAAACTTACCCCTTAATTCATCTGAAGGAAAAGTTATGAATTTCATTGCTCTCTTGGGTCTTCTTTGGCTTGTAAATCCGGCTTACGGATATGAGGCCATTGTGACGAAAGGTGAAATGCCGCCGGTTCTTTCTGAATTATTAACAAAAGCAAATAACGAGACCAATCTAAACTTCTCTCCGGATGATTTTATCCAAATAGAGGAGCGAATACTCGCAACCAGTAAATTCACCATGTATGTTCAGTCTAACTCAATGGTTCCGGTCGATGGAACCGCTGTGAGAATCTGGAGTGACTTAAAAACAAATGAACTTATTCGGGCCGAGATGCATTTGGATGAAAAGGCCCTCAATCAAAAAGACCTTCTGATTAACCGTTACACTAAGGCCCGTTTTACTCCTAAGGCCATGAAGTCAAAACAACTGGCCGATTCAATATCCGAGATCGTTAAAAAAGTTGTTTCACAACACGACAGTGACGCTAAAATTTTTGGTTTAAAATTTAAAGATCAGTGGCAAGGGGGAGACCTGGTTCGCGTCGTGGAAGTCCGAGGTCGCCGGGGAATCCACACGATCTCAATTTCCTTACTTAAAAATAAAATCCTTCAAACGACCTATCGTGAATTCATGCAAAGTGAGTCCATGTCTCTTCACGCCCATGTTTACCAAGTCTATGAAGAAGTTGAAGGAACAGGCGAAAGACTAAATCCCGAAGTGAAAGAATTAAAATATCTTTCAACCAGGGTGCCGGTAGGGGGAGAGAATCCTTTTGGCCATCTAAGTAAAATGGAATTTCTCGATACCAATTATTCTGTGATTCTTGCAGGAACTCCACTTGGTGAGATGCTGGGTCTTTGGTCTGAAACATCGGTTCGAAATAAAATTGAAAACTTTGTTCAAACTTTACCCAAAGCAGATAACAACTTTAAAAATGGCATCCTTCTTCAGGGAAAATACGCCACCATTAATCTTCATCCTTCCCTTAAGGATTCAGTTAAGGGAGTTGAACTCCCTCTTAATTCTACCACCAATCATTTAATGAAGTGGGTTCTAACGAATGGTTACAATGGGAAAGTGGTCCATGGTCTGGAAGGAAAACGCATTACTTCAGAAGAAGAACTGATGGGACGAATCCCTTTCAGGCATCCAGAGCATGATCTCACCACTTATATCAACTCTGGCTTCGATGAAGTTCAGGTCTATTATGGTGTCACAACCCTCATGGAATCATTGGTTCAAATGGGTTTTACTGATCCGGAGCTTTCGGAAAAACCCTTTCATGCTTTCTTATTCGATCCTGATATCAGCATGAAAGATAATGCCTATTACTACGATAACACTATTAACTTCACGACCTACAATCCGGGCACTCCCAACCTTGCCCGTGATAATCCGACCATCTGGCATGAGCTTGGACACGCTATTATGGAGCGCCTCATGGGTGTTCATTTAAACTTTGATGCTCAAGGTGGATACGGTGGACTTTCTGAAGGCATGGCGGATTTCCTGGCCCAGATTGTTCTAGAGCACCAAACGGAAGGGGCAATGTTTCCTGGTAAAGAGAACATGCGTATTCTAAACGATATCGGTTTTGATCTCACCAATGAATTCCATGACGAGGGTGAAGCCTACGGCGGCGCCATGAATGATATGCTCTTAACCGTTAACTCTTACGAAGGGGAGGATGGTCTTCATGCTTTTACGGATCTCACTTTAGAGGCCATGCGTTTAGCGAGAAACCATCCAAAGCTTAATGCTGCTAAATGGTTCGATCTCATGCTTTATGCAGATTCTCTCGGAAGTTCTATCCGTCCGGCCGGTAAGTACCGGGATCTCATTGAGGGGGCCTTGGTGTCTCGTAACTTCTCTTTTGACCCGGCCTTTAAAGCTGCTCAAATGGAAGTGAAGTTTGGGAATACAGTTCTCACAGAGCTTTCTCCCGGCTCTCGTTCTCTACCCATGAAGGCCTGTGATCGATCTGGCATAGTTTCTTTTGATTTAAATCTTTCTCTAAAGGGCGGAGATTCAAACTTCATCACTTTCCCGGCCATCGTAAAAGTGGAGTACCAAAAAGGCGCCCTTCAAGGAGCGATTAAATGGTTAGGTGAAGAAACTAATCCTCATACTTATATTGTGAACTCTGAAGCTGAAATGCTTTCAGTTCCTCTTAAGGCCTATGTGGAATGTGAATCAGTGAATAGACCTAATGGCGCTTGTCGAGATTATGCTTACCTTCAAGTTTACAATGAAGGGATAACCAAACCTGTGGCCAAGAAAAGATTTTATCTGGAATTAGGAAAGGTGAACTGCTCTAAGGATTAAGAAGCTTTGATGGACGATATCTCAAGTCTTGGGTCTTGGAATATAGTTCATTAAGAAGCGTTACTACATAGAGCTCTTTTCCCTGTGACCATTCAAATGGTCCTTTAGGATAATTGACTCCAAACTTCATCGCTCGATCAATGTCTTCTTTTGAAGCCACTTCTTCTTCTAAAGCGAAGTAAGCTTCGTTGATGATTTGCACAATGGTGCGAGGGAAAACGAAACCAGTTGAGGTTATGGTGGTTTCAACTGGCGCAAAGCCTAGATCTTTTAATTTTTCTAAGACCGCCTCATTTCTTTCTTTAAAATGAATCTCTGTCTTCTTCGCCTCATCGCAAAAAAGAGCGGCAAATGAGCCCAGAAGGTGAGGGTATTCCTGATAAAATTCCGCCGGATCATAACAAGTCAGATCCATATAAACTTTCTTGTCACGATTCTCTTCGAGAATTTTTTTCTTTTCCGCTTTTGTGCCAAAACCAAAATTAATCAGGATGTCGTCGAACAATACATTAGTCATACTTATAAAATCCTCGTTTGGATTTTCGTCCAAAGCGTTTTTCATCTACCATTTGTTTTTGGAGTTTATGGGGGGCAAAGCGAGGTTCTTTACCATAGGCTTCCCATACTGAGCAAGTGACGGAATAGTTAACATCAATCCCGATTAAGTCCATAAGCTCAAAGGGGCCCATCTTAAAGCCGCCCACTTCTTTTAAAATGGAATCAACTTCCCGCATTGCTGTTTCATTATCATCTTCTACAATACGAAGAGGTTCGCCGTAAAAGTTTCGGGCCACGCGGTTTACGATAAAGCCCGGGGAATCTTTGCACATGGCGGGCTTTTTACCCTGTTTATCAAACCACTGATAGAGGTTCTGGCAAAGGGCGAGATCTGAATCTTTTCCTTTAATCACTTCTACTAACTTCATAATGGTCGCAGGATTAAAGAAGTGAAGGCCTAGAAATTTTGGTTTTCGAGTCTCGGTCACAGCTTCGGCCATGAGTTCAATCGGAAAGCTCGAAGTATTAGAGGCAATAATAGTATGAGGTTCAAAGTGACTATCAAGTTTTTTGAAGAGCTCTTTTTTGACTTCCAGATTCTCAATGATTGCCTCAATCACAAGATCTGCATCTGTTGAAATCGAGTCTAATGATTTTAATGAAAGATGAGTTTTCATCTTTTCAGCATCACTGGAAGAAATTTTATTTTTTTGAACCAGACTATCCCAGGAAGAATGGATGGACTTTAAGGCCTTCTCCATCTGCTCACTGGAGTTATCAACTAATTCAACAGCACACATTTGTTGAGCGAACCATTGAGCGATGCCGGAACCCATGGTTCCGGCACCTATGACGACTACTTTTTGTAAATTCATAATTAAGAGTGAGAGTATTCTAAGGGCTGCTCAGACTCGATGTACTCAGGAACAACTAGTCCCCATTCAGAGCACTTATCGTTAATTTCTTTAACGAAGGCCGATCTTACATCTGCATTTGAACGATTCTTAAGACCAAGTCTTTGATAAATATCGTTACCAGCACCAGTAGATTTACCAAAAGTATTCATCACTCGTGGCCACCATAGGTTGAGGCGCTCTTGTAGAAATGCACGAGTTTCCGGATTCTGGGCCATATCTCTTACAGTTTTATCTCCATGGGCCAGGTGCATGTTCTCTTCTTTGCAGATGGTGCCGATAGCATTTTTCCAAGGAAGGTATGAAGAATTCAGGGTGTCTTCTAAAACGTGACCAGCAGCTCGGTCCATTAGAAAGTTAAAGAGACAGAAATCTTCCCAATGAGAAATTTGGTAATAGAAAATATTCACTCGCTTATCTTTCTTAGCACGAGAAAAACCGATATTGGCCAGATCGTCCGGAAGGCGCCAGTCAAACTCGTGAGAGAGCATATGATCATGAGTTTTTTCACCCAAGTCATCAAGGATTCTATAGATCACGTGAGCGTGTCTCATTTCATCTTTTACAATTTGGGCCACAAGGACGCGCTCATGAGCATTAGGTGCTTTGGCAATCCAAGGCATGTAACCAAGTCCACCGGCATATTCTGAATCGGCCTGCATCCATAGAAGGTTCAAGAGATTCTTACGGTAAATTTCCGGCATCTCTGAATCAGAATCAAAGGTCCGGCCGTTTTTAATTTCTTCAAATAATTTTAAATCTTCATCACTATACTGACGCATGGAATTTCTCCTCTTCTTATTGACCTTTAAAGTTTGGTTTTCTTTTTTCTAAGAAGGCCCCAACACCTTCTTTATAATCCTCAGAAAAGCCCAGGTATCTTTGCGCATACTTCTCGCGAAGGAGCACTTCTTCCATAGTCTTCTCAGCGGCAAACTGGAAATTCTTTTTTACCATCTTAACTGAAAGCGGTGCCAGTTGATTAATATCATGGGAGAGCACCAGTGCCGCCTCCAGTGGATTTTCCGCCACCTGATTAATGAAATCATACTTCAGCATATCCTCTGAGAAAAGAGGCTTACCTAACAGGGCGTATTCTAAGGCCTTGGAGTAACCCATTTGCCTCGCCAAAATGAAACTCATGCCAGCATCTGGGGCCAGTCCTATTTGGCTGAAGCCTGAAATAAATCTGACTCCTGGGGCCGCGATTTTTAAGTCGCAGGATAAGGCAATAGAAAGACCAGCTCCCGCACAAACTCCTTGGATCGCGCCAATCACCAGTTTTTCAGAGGTTCTGATTGCTGTGATAAGGGGATTCCACTCGGTTTCAATGGTGTGTCCAATATCAACCGGGCCTTTAGTCGCATCTACTGTGCGGTCATTTAAATCCTGCCCAGAGCAGAAAGCCTTTCCTTCCGCAGCGAGAATAATCGAGCGCACCGCTTGATCTTTATTCGCTTCACGAATGGCTGCAATGATATCAAGTTTTCCCTGCACATTAAGAGCGTTATAAACTTGTGGGCGGTTAATGGTGATGACGGCCGTCCCATTTTGAATTTCATATTTTACAGTTTCAAAAGTTTTCATCTTAGTTACCCTGATACTTCGGTTCTCTTTTTTCCATGAAGGCCTTCATGCCTTCCTTCTGGTCTTTTGAAGAGAAGGTGAGATAGAAGTTCCGGCGCTCATATTCCATGCCTTCTTTAAGAGAACTTTCAAAGGCCATGTTGACCGCTTCTTTTGCGAGACGAACGGCCACCGGAGCGCGGTTAGCGATGATTTTAGCTATCTCAAAAGTTTCCTGCATCAGAGTTTCAGCGGGAACAACTTTTGCCACCAGTCCTGATTTTTCAGCTTCATAAGCATCCATCATCTCGCCTGTTAAAACCGCCAGCATTGCTTTTGATTTTCCAATGGCGCGAGTCAGGCGCTGAGTTCCACCCGCACCGGGAATGGTTCCGATTTTTATTTCTGGCTGACCAAAGCGAGCTGAATCTCCAGCGATAATAAAATCACAAGACATGGCGAGCTCACAACCACCACCTAAAGCAAAACCATTAACGGCCGCAATGATCGGTTTATTAATGAGGGCCATTTGTTTCCAGGTGCGGAAACGATTGTCGTTAATCTGATCAATAGGGGAGTTCTCGGCCATCTGTCCAATATCGGCACCGGCCGCAAAGGCCCGATCATTACCGGTCAGGATGATGACCCGAATGTCGTGGTCATCTTCCAACATGAACAGGGCCTCAACGACTTCTTTCATGAGATCAGTTGAAAGGGCATTGAGTACTTTCGGACGATTCAATTGAATGAGTCCGATATGCTGATGGTCCCGATAATTTTTAGTGACCAGGATATGCTCAAAGGATTTCATATTACGCTTTAACGATTTGTTCTTCAGCGAAATGCACAGAAACCAAATCCCCTGCAAACTTCATAGCGTCTTTACCAGACTCCATCATTTCCGGAGTTTTCATGGCCGCTTTCCAGGCATCTTTATTTTCAAAAACCATTTCAGCAATCATATGAAGATTTGATGAACCTGTTGGTCCTCCAAAAATTTTATTCGTGCGAAGTTCTTTAATGCCAGGAATACGAAGACAGATTGGAGTATGAACTTTTTGGTAATGCTCTTCAAATGAAGCTTTGGCAGCGTCGTCTTGAGGGACACGATAAACAGCGATTACTTTGAACATATTAACCCCTTGCGTTGTGTAAACGAAAAATAATGCTAGAACGATAGCGATTTCAAGGGGGAGATGTCAAAGATTAGCCGAAGCGTCCTTCAATATAAGCGGCGGTTCTGGCCTCTTTAGGAGTTTCGAAGAGAGATTTAGTGGAGCTCATTTCCACCAGCTCCCCCATATACATGAAAATAGTCTCATCTGAGACTCTTTTCGCCTGACTCATGGAGTGAGTCACGATGATGATGGAGTAGTCTTTCTTAAGGTCCTTTACCAGGATTTCAATCGCCTCAATTCCCGCTGGGTCCAGGGCCGAACAAGGCTCATCCAGAAGAAGGAGCTTTGGCTTTAAAGGAAGAAGACGGGCGATACATAAACGTTGTTGTTTTTCTAAGCTTAAAGTAAGGGCAGAGCGGTTAAGCTGAGTTTTAAGATCATCCCATAGGCCAACACGCTTAAGGGAAGATTCCACCATTTCATCAAGCGCTGAGCGCTTCAAGGTTTTTAGATGAGTCTTAGCGCCGAAGAGAACGTTTTCATAAATACTTAGTGGTAACGGATTGGGTTTTTGAAAAACCATACCCACTTGTTTTCTCAACTCTGGAAGTGCTACCTGAGGGTGATAAATATCTTCCCCGAAAATCTGAATACTTCCATTATGGGAAACTTCCGTTCCTCGCTCATTAATGCGGTTGAGGCATTTAAGATAAGTACTTTTGCCGCAACCAGATGGGCCAATGAGGGCGGTAATTCTGTTGGCGGTAATATTAAAGGTAAGACCTTTCAATGCCTGAAAGTTTCCATACCAAAAGCTAAACTCGTTTGTGTTTACTGCATGATTTTTATTCATAAATTATCCGAATAGACCTTCAATATAGTCTTTTGTTCTTATATCTGTGACTTCGCCGCCAAAGATTCTTTCATTGGTATTAAGATCAAGAATTTTCCCATGAAGCATCATGGCCGTTCTGTCGCCCAGTCGTTTTGCCTGGTTGATAACGTTTGTCACCATGACAATAGTGATGTTCTTTTTAAGTTCGTTTAAGACGGCTTCAATTTTCATGGTCGTGACCGGATCAATAGCAATAGAGAATTCATCGAGACAAAGAACTTCAGGATGATGGGAAAGAGCGCGAGCGATTGTTAAGCGCTGCTGCTGACCCCCTGAAAGTTTGGTCGCCAAAGTATTTAAACGGTCTTTCACTTCATCCCAAAGGGCCGCCTTTTTTAAACAGTCTTCCATGATGGCATCAAGTTCTGCTGGGTCTTTACAGCCGGCCATACGAGGAGCGTAGGTGACGTTTTCTTTAATGGTCATCGGTAATCCTACAGGTAGGGGAGAAACCATTCCGATACGACGACGGAGGAATGTGGAATCTTCATCTTTATAGATGCTTTCATCATCGAGAAGAATATCTCCCGTAATCCTTGCCGAATTATTAAAGTCCGTCATCCGGTTCAGGCACTTAAGAAGTGAACTTTTACCGGAGTTGGCGGGACCGATAATGGCCAGGATTTCATTTTGATAAATGTCCAGGTTAAGACTATGAATGACGTCTTTACTGCCATAGTTAACGGTTAAGTCTTTAATTTGAATTTTTTTAATCATGGTCTTACCACTTTCTTCTTGTACGGAAATAATATCTTAATCCAACTGAAATTGAGTTCACTGATAAGATTAAAAGAATCAAAACCAGAGCTGTCGCAAATGGATAAGCATCAGGGACACCAACCACTTGAGTTGAGATAGTGAAGAGATGCATAGAAAGCGACATACATTGATCGAAAACTGACTTAGGAAGAAAAGGCAGGTAGAAGGCCACACCAGTAAAGAGGATGGCCGCTGTTTCACCGGCCGAGCGTCCGACTGAAAATACCAGACCGGTTAAAATTCCCGGAATCGAATTCGGAAGAACGATATGGCGAATCGTTTGAAGCTTACTCGCACCTACGTTCCAGGAAGCTTCCCTGTAGGAAAGAGGAACTGACTGTAAGGATTCAAGAGTGGAGGTAATAATCACCGGAAGATTCATCACCGCTAAAGTAAATGAAGCGGCCAGAATACTTGTTCCCATGTTCAGAAATAGAACGAAAGCTCCAAGACCAAAGAGAGCATGAACAATGCTTGGAACCCCGGCAAGGTTTAGAATGGCAAGTCTGATCATGCGGTTTAATTTATTGTCGGCCGCATATTCAGATAAATAAATGGCAGCAATGACCCCTAATGGACACGAAACAATAACACTTATGATAACGAGCCAGAATGTTCCTACGATCGTAGGGAAAATTCCTCCTGCAGTCATACCATTGATGGGATCTTGAAAGATGAAATCCCACGATAGTGCCGGATAGCCCTTTAAGAATAAAAGAAAAATAATAATGAGGGCCGGCATAAAGAGAAAGAAAGTAATGGTACTCAGAAGATTCTGGTAATTCTTTTCTTTAAGCTCTTTTTTCGTTAGTTCATGACTTGGTCTAAACATAATTATTTCCTTCTGCCGCGGATTAGATAATCAGCAGAAACGTTAACAATAAAAGAAATGATAAAAAGCATGAGACCAATAGCGAAGAGCGCCTGATAGTGCTCTCCACCTTTTGGAGATTCACCTAATTCAGCCGCGATAGTGGCGGTCAATGTACGACCAGGCTCAAAGATGCTATCAGGAATTTGAATCGCGTGCCCTGTGGCCATTAAAACCGCCATGGTTTCGCCCAGAGCGCGACCTACTCCTAGTAGGGCCGCGGCCATTAATCCATTCTTCGCGGCCGGTAAGAGAACTCTTGTGGCCACTTCCCACTTGGTCGCTCCCATGGCCTCAGCAGCTTCACGGTAACTTTCAGGAACTGCTCGGAGAGCATCTTCACCAACTGAAACGATTAAAGGCAGAGACATGAGTGCCAGAATGATTGAGGCATTCAAAATGTTAAGACCAATAGGGACATCAAAAAGATTGATGATTAAAGGGTTAATCATCATGATCGCAACAAAACCCCAGACAACTGAAGGGATCGCTGCGAGAAATTCAATTAAGATTTTATAGGTTTCTCTGAGTCTTGGAGAACAAAACTCTGAAATATAAAAAGCACAGGCCAGACCCAAGGGAACAGCAATCAACATAGACAGAACTGTCACCATGAGAGTTCCAACCAGAATAGCGAAAGTGCCATATTTGATTTTTACAACCGAAGCCGGATTCCATTCTGTGGAGAAAAAGAATTCTTTAAAATCAAAGGCTCCGACCAGAAAAGGATAGGCTTCTTTTAGAATGAAAAAAAGAATCGCCAGAATAAAAACGATGGAACTAAACCCTCCGCCTTTAATAAGTCCTTCAATAATTTTTTCAGAGAGAGGCTTCTTTGATTTCCGCTGACGCCATTCCAAAGGCGCTGAATTGATCTCTGTGGCAATTTTGGCTTCCATCGTGATTACCTTTTCCTGGCAGGAACATAGCCTGCTTTAATGGTGATTGCATGTCCTACATCACTCTGGGTCCAATCAAGATAGGCCTTAACCGCATCTGACGGGCTTCCGGAAGTGTACATGTAAAGTTCTCGAGAAATAGGATAGGACTTATCGATTGCTGTATCTACTGTTGGTGCAATACAAGGAGAATTACCTTCCTTTTGAATGCAAAGGGCCTTAATTCTAGGATTCAGATAACCCATACCAGAGTATCCGATGGCGCAAGGAGTGTGTTCTACAAGGTCAATTGATTCTCTCGATCCTGAGAGATCCATCGATCCAAGTTTGAGGTCTCTTTTCTTACCCAAAATGGCTTCACGGAAATACTGATAAGTTCCGGAGTTGGATTGGCGTGAAACGCGAATAATTCGGTTATCTTTGCAGCCTGGAACCACAGTATTTCTTACATGATGCCAGTGAGTGCAAGTACCACCTTCACCATAGATGCAGGCGGCTTCTTCTAGAGTCATTCCTTCTAAAGGATTTTTCGGATGAACAAATACTGCAAGAGCATCCATACCAACGATAAATTCATTTACGTCTTTACCTGTATTCTTTTTAGCTTGCTCTCTTTCTTCTTGTTTAATTGCCCGTGAAGAATTGGCGATATCCACAGTACCATTAATTAAAGCGGCAATACCTGTTCCCGAACCACCGCCAGAAACGGCAAGGGCCACGTCTTGATTGACGTTTTTGTATTCTTCCGCCCAGGCCTGGGCCAGATTCACCAAAGTATCAGAACCTTTATTCTGGATAATAAAAGTGCTTGAGTTTTGTGAGCAGGCCGCAAACAAAAACATTGTATGGAGTAATAAGCCAGCATGTTTCATAGGTGTCCTTTAAATTTTGGAGATAGTAATGGTATTTGAAATGAAAATGCCAAACTAAATTTATCCTTAACAAAGTCTTAACTTCACCTTGACCAAAGCTATAAATAATATTCTTTCCATGCTATAAACTCGCATGATTACATATGAACTCATTATTTTATGCTTATCTTCTTTTGCGGCTGGATTTATTGATTCAGTGGTTGGAGGGGGAGGACTTATCCAGCTTCCGGCCCTTATGATGGTGCTTCCCGGGGCCAATGTGGTGACTCTTTTGGGAACAAACAAACTGGTTTCAGTCACAGGAACAGCAGTTTCGGCCTATCGTTTTTCTCGCCAGATTCCTTATATTAAAACCATTATTATTCCAGCGATGCTGGCAGCTTTCCTTTTCTCTTTTCTGGGGGCCTTCACTGTAACCATTATCAGTAGTGATATTTTAAAACCATTGTTCATGGTTCTTTTATTTCTGGTCTTTATTCTGACCATAAGAAATAAATCATTTGGATTAGTGGACCATAGACCGGATGTTGTGATCCCAGCCTGGAAACCCATTTTAATTGGTGCTTCGGTTGGTTTTTATGACGGCTTCTTTGGTCCAGGCACAGGAACATTTCTGATCATTGCTTTTGTGAGTATGCTTAGTATGACTTTTGTTCAGGGATCGGCCTATGCCAAGATTATCAATTTCACGACAAACCTTGCGGCCCTTCTGCTCTTTGCTCTTAAAGGGAAATTTCTCTTTGAGTATGCTCTTCCGATGATGCTTTTCAATATTGGGGGGGCGATGTTGGGTGTGAAGCTTGCCCTCTTGAAAGGGAACGAATTTGTACGTGCTCTTCTTCGAGGGATTGTGCTTCTGACGATCTTAAAACTGGCCTATGAAATTATTAAGGACTACCTCGTTTAGAGGTAGCCGCGCTCCATTTGATCTCTTTCAATGGCATCAAAAAGTGCCTGGAAGTTCCCGTTACCAAATCCCCAATGATTCTTACGTTGGATATATTCAAAGAATAATGGCCCAATGTAGGTATCAGAGAAAATTTGCTGAAGATAACCTTCCTCATCTCCATCAACCAGAATCCCTAAGTTCTCCAGTACGGCCAGATCTTCAGTTACTTTGAATGGACGACTTGGAATCGCATCATAATAAGTCTTAGGCGGGGCCGACATGAATTTAAGGCCACGTGTTCTTAATTCAGAAACGGTTGAGATAATATCTGGTGTCATCACTGCAATATGCTGAACGCCTGGACCTTTGTGAAGATCGAGGAATTCCTGAATCTGAGATTTTCCGCCTTCTTTCTCAGGTTCATTGATAGGAATAATGATCGAGTTATCAGCAAGCTGAACAACTTTAGAATTAAGTCCAGTCTTCGTTCCTTTAATATCAAAGTAGCGAGTTTCAACAAAACCATAGGTTCTCTTATAGAACTCTACCCAATGATCCATCTGACCTTTAGGAACGTTATTGGTGAGGTGATCTATTCTTGAAATGCGGGTTTGAAGAGGTCTGGCATCCGGATCATTTTCAACATGCTTAAAGCCTGGACGAAACTGACCGGTAGGTCTTTCGACAAACTCGTTAACCACATCTCCAAAACCTTGTATCGAAGCCGTCTTAGTGATTCCGTTTTCTGTTTCTTCAATTTTAAAATCATGAATAAGTTTAGCGCCATTTTTCAAAGTGACTTCAAGGGCCTTCTCGACATTCTCAACCTGGAAAGAAATTTTACTGACGCCTTCACCATGAGCTTTAAAATATTGGCGGGCAAGATTATTTTCATTCTGGGAAGCTTTAACCAAAAAGCGGATTTGTCCCTGAGTATAAAGACGAGAATCTTCACTTGAAGCTGTTTGAGTAAACCCCATATCTGAAAAGAGCTTAACTGTAGGTGACTGTAAGTTATCAACCGTAAACTCAAGGTGATCAATATTTTTTAAACCTGCTGGGTTTTGCGACATAAAATCTCTCCTTAAAATCTTTTCTAGATCTTTCAATGAATGACCTGGAAAGTCAAAAAATTACCGGCGGGTTTTCTTTTTGCCGGGAGGACTGAGGGTATAACAGTCCTCTTTAAGAATAGGGTGGTAATAATCGGCTTCATCTCTTAGGACTTGCGCAGTTGTGGATTCTACAGCACAAACTTCCACTCTCACTCCTTCAGATTTTAAGTGGCGCACTAATTCAACATAGTCGGAATCTCCTGACAAGATGATGATGGAATCAACTTTGCTGGAGAGCTGGGTGGCCTTAATACTGAGGGGAATATCAGCTGATTTATGACAAGGTCTAACTGAGCCGTGATATTTTGAATGAAGTCTTTCCGCAAGTTTAGAGGAAATACTTTTCCCCTCTCGAAAATAAATCAAGCGATTTAGTCCACGCCCTTTGAGTAATCGAGGGATCAGAACATCAAAATTGATCATCATGTTCTGCCCTTTATTTTCATTTTCCAGTGAGCGCTCAATATTATTCCCATCAACTAAAATCGCCACTGATTGGGATATAAGAATAGGTTCGTCCATAGTTTCAAGTCCTTGAATTTACTTTTTGCTAATTGCTCTAATGTCAGAGGGAGGGTATAACAAAAGGGTTTATTTACCCTCGAGATTTAACAATGACCTACAAGATTCTCAATGGCAACGAATTACTCATTCAAGGCGCGTTAGAGGCCGGATTCAATCTTTATACCGGATACCCCGGTTCTCCTCTTGCTGATTTTTTCAATATCCTCCACGAGGAAAAAGAAGCGCTACAAAAAAAAGGTATTCGAGTCGTTATCGCAAACTCTGAAGCCAATGCGGCAGCGATGGCCTCAGGTGCAAAGATGGCCGGACAAAATGTCTTAGTCGCCATGAAATCCATGGGGCTTCATGTTGCCTCCGATGCATTAAGTGTTGGGAATTTTGCTAATCCAAGTAATGAAAAAAAGAATGGAGTGGTGGTCGCTGTAGGAGATGATCCTTGGTCTATGTCAACATCAACTCCTGCTGATTCTCGTTATCTTTTTAAGCATCTTCACATGCCCTTTTTAGAACCATCTTCTCCTCAGGAATTAAAAGATTGGGTTCGTCATGCTTTAGAACTTTCTCAAGAAAGTTCTGTGTATGCAGGATTACTCGTGACAACTTTCATGGCCGAAGGTGGTGGTCGAGTTTTAGTTGGAGAAGAGAAAGAAGTTTCTCATGAACCTATTACTCTGGACCCTTCTACATTTAATCTTCAGGCGAATGTGATGGTTCCGCCAAACTCTCTTATTGCTGATAAAGAAATGATCCTGAATCGTTTCCCCCAAGTGAAAGTTGCTTTGGAAAAACTTGCTCTGGATCGTATCAGCGGAAATGTCAGTTCAAAGCTCGCCATCCTTTCAGGCGGTGGAGTCTTTGAAACCCTTAAGCAGGTTCTCGAAGAATCAAAACTTCTTGAGGAGTTCGCTCTTTATAAGGCCGCTTCCTCTTACCCATTTAATGAATCTCAACTTCTTCCATTCCTGGCCAATAAAGAGACTTTAGTGGTGGTAGAAGAGAAGCGAGGGTTTCTGGAAGGAGAAGTTCGGGCCCTTATCAGTAAGCATAAACTTTCTATTGAAGTCTTCGGTAAAGACTTTGGAGATGTCGAAGGCTTTCCGGCCTTTGGTGGTCTCTCCTATGAAATGATTTATCAGAAGCTCAATTTATTACTGGATGTTCTTCAACATAAAAGAGAAGAAGTGAATTGCGCTCTCCCAACGAAACTGGATGTAGCGGTTCCCAGAAGACTCCCGACATTTTGTCCGGGATGCCCTCATCGTGAGACATTAAGTATCATGAAAGATGTGAGGGCCAGTCTCGCCAATAAAAATGTAAACCTTATCTCTCATGGAGATGTGGGATGTTATTCTTTGTCTTTCCTTGAGCCTTTTAAGGAAATGCATGATCTCTCAGCAATGGGCCAGGGTGGAGCTCTCGGAGCAGGTACGGATCTTTTCACCACCAATCCTTCAGTGGTTCTGATGGGAGATTCTACTTTCTTTCACTCAGGAATGACTTCCATTTCGAATTCTGTCCAGATGGGACACAATATCACTTATATTTTACTGGATAATGACAATACGGCGATGACCGGTCACCAGGTAACTCCGCGGACAGGTATTTCTGTTGAGGGAGAAACAAGACCCCGTCAGAGCATGCTTCAGGTGGCGCGCTCACTACGTGTAAGTGAGGCCCTGGAAGTTAATCCATCAGATAGATATTTTTATAAGAACCTCCTCCTTGAATATGTTCAAAAGCCCGGAGTGAAGGTGATTGTTTCCAATAAGGAATGCGGTCTTACTTTCCATGGCCGAAAGAAAAGAGAAGAGCGAAAACTTTTTAAAGAAGGTAAAACCGAAGACGTCCGGGAATTTTACCAAATTAATACTTTGGCCTGCGAAGATTGCCGTGTCTGCGTTGAGATGACAGGTTGTCCTGGATTATCTCAATCTCATGATGCCTATGGCACGAAAGTGATGATTGATCCCCAGATCTGTGTCTCTGACTCTTATTGTACCAAAATTAAGGCCTGCCCAAGTTTTGAACTGGTGAAGGTCCATAACTATCATCCCACTAAGTATAAAGATAAAGTGGTAGACACCTCATCTTGGGATCACCTCTCACTTCCAAAAACAATCAAAGACCTTGATACTATCGCTCAAGGTTCAGATTTTAGGGCCATTGTTATCGGAGTAGGTGGCTCAGGGGTTACGACTATTTCTCGAATACTTGCTGAAGCTGGATCCAGCATGGGCGGACGAGATGATCTTGAATTTAAGTTCATGGATCAAAAAGGTCTCGCTCAAAGAAATGGTTCAGTCATTTCCCATCTTGCGATCTTCAGTCAAAGTAAATCCCATGGTCCCGTTGTTCCGGTGGCCACGGCCGATCTGGTGGTCTCTCCTGACCTTTTAGAGGGCTCTCGTGCCATTGAGTATCTTTCTCCTCAGGGCCTTCTTATTGTAGATGAAGAGTTCCAAATGCCTCTATCGATCTTGCTTGATCGAGGGATCAAGGCCCCGGTGACCACACCAGAGATTCTTCAAAATGAATTAAAAGAAAAATTAAAAGACCGAGTCATCATGGCGCCTTTAAAACAAATGAGCTTTGAGCGTTTCGGTCGTCCGGTCTATGCCTCGGCGATGATTTTAGGAATTGCCTTCCAGGCAGGGCGTCTTCCCTTCACACTGGAAAATGTAAAAGAAGCTTTTCTTGCTGCTGTTCCTAAGGCCGAGCGAGAGGCCAACTGGGAAGCTTTCCAAATGGGGAGAGATTGGTACGGTCATCAAACCCAACCGGCCAAAAAAACCAGTGAGGAAGAAGCACTCTGGAAAAAAAGTGTCGGTATGGCCGCCTATCCATGGCAATCATCTCAGCGTTTCATCGACTTATGGTCCGGCTACATAAAAATGTTCACTGAAAGATTTCCGGAAATTCCGGTAAACCATATCAGGCAATATCTTCATGATCTGATCGTCTTTGATCAGGGGAAGAATTTAGGCGCCTTTTATCAGGACGCTCTGGAACTTCAAAAACTCTATAGCGGAGAAGAACTGGCGGTGGCCTTAAGAACTCTCACTAAAACTTACTGGATTAAAGATGAGATCTTTGTTTCTCATCAAATGATCTCCCCACTTAAAACCAGTGAAGATGAACTTCGCTATGAGAAACTCGGAACCTCTTTTGAAGTGGTTCATATTAATCGTCCATCTTTTGTAGTGGGAGGTAAGAAAATTGAATTCGATTTCTCACCAAAGCCCTGGATGCTGAAAATGATGAGACATATGCGTATCCTCAGGAAGTTCATGCCTGAGTGGCACACAACTGAAAAAGCGATCTCCAAGGCCATTAGAATTGAGCTTAAAAAGGGTCTTTCCCGGGAAAGCTTGATGGAACTTGATAATATTAAGGGCTACCGTGAAGTAAGATATCGCCTGGCCTCAAAGTATTTAGGTCAAAGCTATGTCTAAGATTATTGATGCTGTTTCTATCGTCATGACTTGTGGAGATGAGATTTTCGCTATTCAGAGACAATTTTATCTCAAAGCTTTTCCCGGGTACTGGTCTTTTCCCGGCGGAAAAGTTGATCCAGGCGATGAATCTTTTTCCCTGACCCACGAAATAACCAAAGACTTAGATCCAAGGCTTTTGGGTGCGGCCGTAAGAGAAGGGCAGGAAGAACTGGGAATTGATCTCCGGGAAGAAATTAAAAATGGCACAGTCCGGTCTATTCATTGCCTTGGACTGGCCGTGACTCCGGATTTCAATCCTTATAGATTTGCCACTTACTTTTTTAAAGTCGATTTTAAAAAGAAAGTAAACTTTATCGTGGATGAGAACGAAGCACGAATTGCCAAATGGATGAGTGCCGAGAATCTATTGTCTGAATTCAATAAGGGTCAAATCCTCGCAGTTCCTCCCACCATTAAAGTGATTGAGACATTAGGTAGAGATCCTGAAACCACCGCCATTGAAGACTTAAATGTAATCTATGATGGAGAGGAATTTGTTCCTTGTATCGAGTCTCTTAAGGGCATGCCTCAGATCATGGCCTTATCTCATACGCTTCCTCCGGCCACCAGAACTAATTCTTTCTTGATCGGAGACGCCGGATCTCCTCGTCTGTTGATCGACCCATCTCCTAAGGATGATGAAGAATACAGAAAATTTAAAAATACCGTGATGAGCATGGGAGCAGATAAGATACTGATTACCCATCATCACCCTGATCATTATGAGCGCTCAAACCAGCTTGCCCGTGAATTGAATCTTCCGGTTCTTCTTAGTGCTTACACTTTGGAGAGAATTATCCGCGAGGATAAAGATTATTTCGCTGGCATTGAAATAGAAATCATTAAAGAAAATGATTGTGTCACTCGCTGGCTCACTCATGATGTTTTAGTGATGGAAGTCCCCGGACATGATGAAGGGCAGGTTGCTCTTTACTCAAGAGATCTTAGTTGGTTTTTGGCCGGAGATTTATTTCAAGGTATTGGGACAGTCGTGATCGGCGGTGAAGCTGGAAATATGAAAAAGTATTTTCAGACATTAGAAAAGATTATTGAACTTTCTCCCAAGATACTTTTTCCATCTCACGGCATTGGTCTTGGCGGCACTTATATCTTAGAGAAAACTTTAGAGCACCGAAAACTTCGTGAAGAACAAATTCTAAATTGTTTCAAAAGAGGTCTGAGTGAAGAAGAAATGCTCGCTGAGATTTATGTGGATGTAAGAAAAGATCTTTGGCCTTACGCTCTCGAGAACATTCAGAAACATTTAGAAAAATTAAAAGCAGATGGAAAATGTTAAAGCCCCATAAATGGGGCTTTAAAAAAACTAGTTAAGAAGTGATTGATGGACGTACAGTCGATAGATTTTATCTTTAGTCCTTCTGATGGCAAAATTCCCACTTTCTTTTTGCTCAACCAGAAATTGATAAAAGTCCGGCTTGGTATCAGCAATTTCAAGTACTGATTTCCCTTCGAACTCCCCGAAGTCGATAACAACTTTATCTTCTTCAATAATACCCGTAAGCGGACTCTGTTCCTGCGCCATTATTCCCTCCTTAGAATTCTGGTAAGTTTCTACCTTGAAACTTTTGCTATAGTTTGATTATGGAAAAATTATGATGACTTTGAAAAGCCTAGTTTTTGTAAAATTGCTTTAAAAAGATAACTAATGCTTTAAACTCTTGAGGGTAATCATCGGCCATCATCTTTTTAATCAGTTCTAATGATTGAAAAAGACTCAAACCCTTGCGATAGGGGCGATCTGTTGTCATTGCGACCAAAATATCAAACACAGACACTAAGGTACTCTCAAGTCCGAAAATAATATCCGGCTCCGATTTCTTCTTATCCTTACTGATCAAGTCTTTCATTTTATCATTGAGAAAATGATGGTGCTTTATGATAGTGAGATAATTTTTAGAGAAGGGAACTCGACCTTCTAAGAGATCAAAGGAGAAGTCGGCATGATTTGCAAATAATTCCTGGTCACGTGTGGTTAATGTTTTTAAATCATACTTATCGCCGGGGATCATAGATATCCCGATATCTTTCAGGTAACTGGTGAGAAATAAATTCTCAATTTCTTTATCGTGAAACAAATGAATTGATTGCAGAAAAGAAAGTAAGAGCAGCGAAGAAAGCATCGGCTGTGCAAGTGTGAAGTGAAAATTTTCTCGTAAAAGATTGTGATAAAAATTTGATTGGAGCTTTTTATTCTCCAGTAAAAACTTGCTGAGATTTTGTGAACTTTGAAATTGAAGCATCAATAGTTCATCGTTGTGTGGATTATGGTAAAGGCCTCCCAAATTTAAAGAGAGAAGCTTCAAATCCTTCGTTCCATTTTCCAGAGGATCGCCAACTGAAAGAGATCGGGTTACTTTAATTAGCGCCGTTTCAAGGTTCTTCTTAATCTCTAACATATCGGCAGGGTAAAGATAAACTTCCCGGTGTTCATTCTTGATCAAAGTATTAATTTGCTCTTTAGAGGGAACACTACTTTCATTGATAACCGGATAAAACAGACCATTCTTAAAAATGTATACCGGATGCTTAAGTTTTCGCGCAAGGTATAGCTCTCCTACAAGAATTGAGCGTAGTTTTAGCGAAAGCTTATGTTGTTCTGTGTATGAAATAAAATTACTGGCCTGGAGCATCCCTGTACCTCTGAGGGTATTTTAACCCAAAATCGGTACAGGGAGAGGAAATTCTACAAATTATGGAGGTGTTCTTCTAAGTAGGCGGTAAATGAGTGACCATTGGCCTCCATCATCTTAGGAAACATGGAAATCGAAGTGGAGCCTGGAAAAGTATTAATCTCGTTGAGGTAAACTCTGCCATTATCCAGGAAGAAATCAATTCGGGATAAATGACGGATCTTGAGGCCCTGATAAAGTTTAGTAGCATAGTCAGTGATTGTGGCCACCTGTTCAGGAGTCACATTCTCAGCTTTAATAATTGTTTGTGATTGGCTAGCGGCCGAATACTTCTCTTCGTAAGTATAAAAAGTAGAAGTCGGTGTTATAATTTCTCCAGGGTATGAAATATGGATTTTCCCATCAAACTCATAGGCCGAAACTTCCAATTCTCGCGGTTTCATTCTTTTCTCGACCAGAACGAAGGGCGAGAGGGTGAAAGCCTCATTCAGGGTCTTTTTGGGGTCCTGGCCTTGTGCCAGAATGTAGCAGCCAACCGAAGAACCTTGATTGGAAGCTTTAATAACAATTTCACCATGAAGTTTCTGGAATTCTAATACTTCATTAAGTGTCTTTTCATTATTTTCAGAAGCAAAAATATAAGGAGTGTTCTCAACTCCTAAGGCCGTGGCCCATAACTTGGTTGTGATCTTGTTAAAACACATCTTAGATGTTTCTGAATTACAGCCAAAATAGGGAAGTTTGATCATTTCAAAATAAGACTGAAGGTCTCCGGTTTCTCCGGGATAACCATGGATACAAGGGATCGCCACATCGATTCTAATGCCGGGATCCCCATCCTGTTCAAAGGCCCGGAGATAGCGCTTACCATCGAGTAAGTACTTCTTACCGGTATTATCAATCCACTGACCTTGTTTATCAATCTCGATCGAAATGGTGTTGAAAGAGGGCATCTGTGCCAGTGCCGCTTCATAAAACTTAACTGAGCGAAGTGAAACTTCATGTTCACTGCTTCCTCCCCCGCAAAGGAGGAGGACATTTTTTTGATTCATACTAATCCCTAAGTTGTGCAGGAACTTTTTCTAAATCTAAGGTTTCAAATAAATTGATGAGGTTTGCTCTAGGCATAACTTCTGTTTTCTGTTCGCCATATTTACGTACGGCCACAGTATTCTCTTCAATTTCCTTATCACCTAAAACCAGCATAAAAGGAATTTTTCCAGTTTGGGCCTGACGAGTTTTTAAACCCATCGACTCATTCCGGTCATCAACTCTTACGCGGAAACCTTTCTTTTTAAGTTCGGTTGCAAGTTTTTGAGCTGCTTCCAGATGTTGTTCATTTTTAATAGGAACAATTACGGCCTGCTCTGGAGAAAGCCAGAATGGGAAGGCCCCACCCACATGTTCAATATAAACACCAATGAATCTTTCCAAAGAGCCCAGAAGAGCGCGGTGAATGACTACTGGTCTTTCCATTTCACCATTTTGGTTAGTGAATTTAAGGTCAAAACGGTCTGGTAGTTGGAAATCAAGTTGGATTGTTCCAAGCTGATAGTATCTACCGATGGCATCGGCCACTTGTATATCAATTTTAGGTCCGTAAAAAGCTCCGTCACCTTCATTTACAAAATAATCACGTCCAGAAGTATCCAGGGCAGCTTTTAAGGCCGCTTCTGCCTGATCCCAGGCTTCATCAGAACCAACTCTCATCTCAGGTCGAGTAGAGAGACCAATTTTAATTTTCTTAAATCCAAAATGTTCATACCCAATGAAGAACATATTCATGAGAGTTTTAATTTCATCTTGAATACCATCAGTTTGAATGAAGATATGGGCATCATCCTGACAGAAAGTACGAACACGAGTCAGTCCTGTTACCACTCCTGATTTCTCATAACGGTGAAGGCGACCAAAATCTGCAAAACGAAGCGGCAGATCCCGGTAGGAATAACGGTGATGAGAGAACATCAACATGTGACACGGACAGTTCATCGGTTTAAGAGCAAATTCTCTTTCATCGATTTGAGTGAAGTACATATTCTCTTTATATTTTTCATAGTGACCGGAAGTGTGCCAAAGATCCGAATCAAGAACCTGAGGAGTGATCACTTCTTGATAGTCGAATTTGTTATAAATTCTACGCATGAAATCGACCAATCCGTTATAAATCATCGCTCCCTTGGGCATAAAGAAAGGGGAAGCCGGTGCAACAGGATCAAATATAAAAAGATCTAGTTCTTTACCAAGCTTACGATGGTCACGTTTTTTAGCTTCTTCGAGCATCGTTAAATATTCACGAAGTTCTTCTTTTGAACTAAAGCAAGCAGCATAAATACGCTGAAGCATAGGTCTTTCTTGATCACCTCTCCAGTAAGCTCCCGCTGTGTGAAGAAGTTTGAACCAGAAAGTAAGTTCCGAAGTTTTTTCAACGTGAGGACCGGTGCAAAGATCGAAGAAAGCGTCACCCTGAGTGTAGTAGCTGATCACTTCGCCTTCCGGAATATCACGGATAAGTTCACACTTTAATTTTTGTCCTCTTTCTTCAAAAAGCTTCAAGGCCTCAGCGCGGGAAACTTCATGACGAACAACTGGAAGATTACGTTTGATGATTTCTTTCATCTTATCTTCCACTTGCTTAAGATTTTCTTCTGTGAGCTTCGTGGTCATATCGATGTCGTAATAAAAGCCGTTTTCGATCGTAGGACCAATGCCAAGTTGAACATTTTCACTTGGAAAAAGTTCCATAATGGCCTGGGCCATTAAGTGTGCAGTCGAGTGTCTCAAAGTGTCTAAATCATATTTGGCCATGAAGCTCCTCTCAAGAAGACTGAAAATAGGGGATTTACCGCTTTAAACAATACCAATCAACGCTCGATCATTCAATGAGTTAGAGGGCCCTCCCCACTGCTTTTCAAGCAACTGTAAGATTCCCCCAAAGATCGAGATTAAACAGGTTTAATATTGGCGAGTCTTACACCGTATAACCTATTTAAAACATTCATCTTTTGACCTTTTTTTAGCTCAGGTTAACTGTAATCTTGCTTTTTTGTCAGGGATAAGGTTTAACCACCCATCAGTTGAATTGTAAGATCAAGTGATTTTACTTCATTTTCTTAGGAGGCCCTTATGGACACCATTCAAACACCTTCAATCGAGACGTTGATGAGTAGAGCTGTGGTGGATCTAACTAAAGATGATCGTTTTCTTGCCCATCTTCCGAGCGATTCAAGCCGGATTGAAGGACAGGGTCACTATCGACTAGCAAAAATCTTCTATGACAAGGCCGATTTCGAAAAAGCTGAAGAGCACTTTCTAGAAGCTCTAAAGCGTACTGACCTCCCTCAAGATGCCTTTGCCATGTTCAAAATTTACGGATTTCTTATTCGAATCTATTCTGAAGGATTGGATGAAAAAGAAGCCGATAAATATATTAAGCTCTCCTCTGACCTCTTAGATCAGGTGGTAAGCGTTCTTCCTTCTCTTAATGGAGAGTATTTTTATAATGCAGCGGTTGTTAATACTTACCGCGGGGAATTTTCTGAAGCTCAGAAAAACTTCCACCAGGCCTATCGTAAGGCCCAGATGGAAAATGAGCCTGAGCTTATGGCCAAATCACTTTATGCCATGGCAACCAATGCCTACCAGATGAAGAATTTCCAGGAAACTATCGTTCAGCTTAACCAGTTGAATGAACTCCTGAACATTTTAAAGAAAGGTTACCTCAAAGGTTCAATGCATCTTCTCTGGGGGAATGCCCTTCGTGAATCAGGTGATTATAACGGCGCTCTTCCTCACTACGATTTAGCGATGAAGCTTCTGCATTCTAAGCGTTGTTGGAATATGCATAACTACGTTCTTCTCAATAAAGGTATCTCTTTAAAGAAAATGGGCGAGTTCTCTAAAGCTTTACTCCTTTTTGGAATTGCCCAGAACTCCCTTGATGACGAGTACTTTAAACGCCTTCAGCAACTGGTCATGATGGAAGTTGAAGATGTGAATGACTCAAGTGTTGATCTCTATCTGGACCGCCATAACCGAGTGATCCATGAGAAAGCCTTGGGTGTAATTGATTTCAAACACCGTTTTGTGCTTCTTGAAATCCTTTTCTTGTTGGCCCAAACTCCGGGAACTTATTATAATAAAGAAGATCTCGCGAAAATGATCTGGAAAGACGAATATAATCCTCTTATCCATGACAAGCTGATCTATACCAGTATCAGCCGCTTAAGAAAGCTCATTGAGCCGAAAGGAATTAAGCGCCAGTATATCCTTCGTGGAAAAGACGGTTACACCTTCAATCCACGTGTGAATGCTCGCTTTCATAAAGAAAATGAAGTGGTTAAGCAAAAGAATATCGCCAATATTGAAATCAGTTCTCCTGTATAGTCTTCTCATCGGAGGAAGTGGCGCTGAAGTCATTTCCTCCGATCGTTTTTTGATTAAAATCCTCGATCGCACTATTTCTTTCAACGACATTCAGTTCCAGTTCAGAAACATCCAGGCCTTAAACTGCGTTTACGACAATTCTTTTGTGGTTCAATATTTCGGAAAGGGATTTCTGGGTCAGCTCAATACCTTTATTAAAAACTTCCCAACCGGGGATGAGCAGTCCCGAAAGTTTTTACAAAAAAATGAAAAACTCCTTAAGCAGATGAGATATCTTTTTAAAATGCTGCGCTATTCCGAGAACCAGCGGGCCGAGATCGACCCTTCAGTCATTAAATTAATCAGAGAAAGTGTGGCCGCTAATAAATGTGATCCCGAAATTTTATATAAAGAGACACTTAAAACTAATTTTATTGGGCTACTAGAACTAGAGATCTATCTCAGGAGCCGCTATGGGGGGCAATTAAAAAGCCAAACCAGCTTCCAGGAGATCAGACCCTCCGTTGATCTTTTCGTAGAATCTATCGATAAGCAGTTTACCCATGAATATTATTGGTAAAATCCACCATGCTTCCGTTAGCGGGGAAGTGATGAAACTGGACGCCACTTTTTTTCCTAACCCTTGGAACGAAGAGCAGTGGCGAAGCCTTGATCTCTCGCAAAATATACTTTTGGAGTGGAGAAGTGGAGAAAAGCTATTAGGCTTTGCGCTTTTGGGAGCAATTCCTGGTGATGACCTTGCCCATCTTTATAAAATTCTCATCCTCCCGGAGCTCCAAGGGAGCGGGGAAGCGCAGGCTTTTTGGAAAGAAATTATAGAATTTCTTAAGGCACGAGGTCTTCAAAGGATTTATCTGGAAGTTGAGGCCAGCAATGGAAGGGCCCAAAAGTTCTATGAAAAGGCCGGTTTCAGGGTCCTTAGAAAAAACAAAGGGTATTACTCAAATGGGGAGGATGCCTTGATGATGGATTATTTGCTTTGAGTCAAATGGTTTAAATTGCTCTTTTGCTTAGACTTTGTTAAAAAATAGGCCTGCTCGTTTTAGTTGTGTAGTGAGGATAGGGTGGAAATTATTCCATCCTTTTTTATTTTATGGATATAAATAGCGAAAGAAGTGGTTTAGAGAAAAAATTTTTTTTGATGTGTGAACCTGTTGTTCAGGAAACTGGATACAGACTTTACGACTTAGAATACATAACTTCTCAAAAACTTTTGCGGCTTTATATTCAGGATCCTCGAACCGGCTCTGCACTTATCGAGGATTGTGTGAAAGTGGATCATGCTCTTTCACCTGCCTTTGAAACTGAAACATGGATTCCGGATGATGTCGTTCTTGAAGTCTCATCTCCCGGTGTCTACCGTCACCTTGCAACCCTGGAACATTTTAATATGACCATCGGTGAAGTGATTGCTGTTGTGATCATGGGGCAGCTAAGTGATGAGCAAGTTAAAGATGCGCCTAAGGGCATTAAGGGCGAAAAAAAGTTCAGAGGAACTTTAATAGCTGTCGGAGATGAAGACTTCACGATTGAGGTTAAAGGTTATCCGCTGAAGCTAAGCTATAAGCAGACGAAGAAAGTAAATTTAGATCCCGATTTAAAATCGGTTAGAGAATAAGGAGAGTAAACTGTGAACTTTTCAGAATTAGGCCGAGTGATCGAGCAACTAGGTAAAGACCGCGGCATCAAGAAAGATGTGGTTGTAAGTGCTATTGAACAGGCTTTCCTTGTTACAGCAAGAAAGAAATTTGGAATTCAAGGCGAATATGAAGCCCGTTATAACGAAGAAGATGGTGAAGTCGAAATTTACCAATACAAAAACGTTGTTGAAAAAGTACGTGACGGTATCGTTGAAATTGATTTTGATTCAGCTAAAAAACTTGATGAAGACTGTGAAGTCGGAGATCAGTTGGGTCTTAAAATTGAGAATCCAGGTTTCTCCCGCGTTGATATTCAAACAGCGAAACAAATTATTTTCCAAAAAGTACGTGATGCTGAGAGAGACATCCTTTTCGCAGAATTTAAACACCGTGAAGGCGATCTTGTTACTGGTATTGCCCGTCGTTTTGAAAAAGGCAACGTTGTTGTTGACCTTGGTAAATCTGATGCCGTTCTTCCGAAGAAAGAAATCATCTTCGGCGAAGCTTTCAAGCCAGGCGATAGAATTCAAGCTTACCTATCAGACGTTGTGATGACTAACCGTGGTCCCGAAATCCGTTTGACCCGTACATCTCCAATGTTCTTGGTAAAACTATTTGAAATCGAAGTTCCTGAAATCGCAGATGGCACAATCGAAGTTAAAGCTGCTGCCCGTGAGCCTGGTTACCGCGCTAAAATCGCTGTGACGACTAAAGATCGTGATATCGATCCGGTTGGTGCATGCGTAGGTATGAAAGGATCTCGTGTTCAAAACATCGTGAACGAACTTCAGGGTGAAAAAATTGATATCGTTCGCTGGAATGATGATACTGAAACATTTGCTCGTGCCGCTCTGGCACCGGCAGAAATTCAATCAATCACATTAAATCATGATGATCATACTCTTGATGTGATTGTAGAAGACGACCAACTTTCACTTGCTATCGGAAAGCGCGGACAAAACGTTCGTCTGGCCGCCATGCTGACTGGTTGGAAAATCAACATCATCTCTAAAGTTAAACTTCAAGAGAGAGTTAAACTTGCAGTTGAAAACCTTATACAGCTTTCTAACATTTCTGAAGCTACCGCTCAGGTTTTGGTGCAGAAAGGTGTTATGTCTATCGTTGATCTAGCTGCTGCTAGTCCGGAAGAAATCGCTCGTTATTTAGGTAAATCAGCTGCTGATGCAAAAGAAATGATCGAAATCGCTTCAAGTGCACTTGAAGATGAAAATATTAAAACTGACTTGGATGAAAACGCAGAAATTATTTCAGCTTCAGCAGTTCCTAACCAAAGCGGTTTCAAGAGATCAGAAAGATCTGAAACTAAACAGGGTGATGATGTTACTAAATTCTCAGAAGCTGAAAGAAGACTTCGTGAGGAACTTGCTGCATTTAAATTGAAGTAATTTGTTGAAGTTATAATTGGAGAAAAGAATGGCAAAAAAAGTTTACGAACTTGCCAATGAAATTGGAGTTGGAGCACTTGATCTTGTTGAAAAGCTCAAGTCGATGGGTATGAATGTGAGAAATCACATGGCGAGCCTTTCTGATGAAGAGATCGTTAAGGCCAGAGCGGCATTTGAGGTCTCAGAAAAGAAATCGGCTCCCGCTAAAAAAGCCGTCGTACGGAAAGTAATCAAGCGAGAAGCTGCCCCGCAGACTACTGAAGAGGAAACTCCAGAAGTTAAAGAGGAAGAAACTGTACAAACAGTTAAGGTCTCAGCTCCAGAAGTTGCTGCCACGCCAACTCCTCAACCTGTAGAAGCTGCTGCTGCTCCGGCACCATCGGCTCCTGCTGTGGAAGATAAGCCTAAGGTTGTCACGGTAAAACGTAAGACTAAAGCTCAAAAGGAAGAGGAAGATAAACGTGCGGTAGAAGCTAAAGAAGAAGCCGCCGCTCAAGCCGCTGCTGAACAAGCTGCCCGCGCAAATCAACCTGAACCTACTGCTGCAAGCTACAATACGACAAAAACTCGTGATCCTAAAAAAGATTACTACGAAGAGAAAAGACATACTTTTACTCCTGTGTTCATTCCAGAAGAGAAAAAAGAAGAGCCTGCTGAGAAGAAAGCTCAAGATGCCCGCTTAATGCCTCGTCGTCCTGAAGATGAAAATCTCACAGATGAAGAAAAAGATAAAAAACGCATGGGTGATCTTGCTGCAGCAATGGGCAAGAAGGGTGTAGCAGCTGGTAAAAAAGATATTACCGTCATTCGTGCCGATGAAGAGATGAAATACGCTTCAGCACTTGTCGGTAAGGCCATCTATACACCAGCTAAAAGAAAGAAAATTTATACAGGCCCAACACAAAGGACCGTTATCACTGAAGTAAAAGAAGCGAAGAGATTTATTACCGTTCACGGTGGCTCTACTGCTGAAGAACTGGCGCAGAAATTAAGCGTTCGTTTTGATCAGTTTGCTAATCGTTTACTTGAAATCAATCTTCTTGTTCGTCCTGAAGATTATATTGGGGTAAAACTTGCCGGAGAAATAGCGGCCCTTTACAACTATCGTGTTGAAGATGTTGCCTTCAAAGAAGAAACCGTCCTTAATAAAGGTACTGAAGAGGATAAATCAAAACTCCCTCTTCGAAATCCGATCATCACTATCATGGGTCACGTTGACCACGGTAAAACATCACTCTTGGATTACATTCGTAAGGCTAAGGTTGCATCTGGTGAAGCTGGCGGTATTACTCAGCACATCGGTGCTTACTCTGTAAAAACTGAGAAAGCGACACTTACATTCCTGGATACTCCTGGTCACGCAGCTTTTGCGGCCATGAGACAACGTGGAGCAAACGTAACAGATATCGTCGTTCTCGTCGTTGCAGCTGATGATGGTGTTATGCCTCAGACGATTGAATCTATCCGTTTCTGTAAAAACGCGAATGTTCCGGTTATTGTGGCTGTGAACAAAATTGATAAGCCATCTGCTAATCCAGACAAAGTAAAACAAGGTCTGGTGGAATTCGGATTACTTCCGGAAGACTGGGGTGGTGAAACTCAATACGTACATGTTTCTGCCTTAACTGGTGAGGGTGTGGATAATCTTCTTGAATCTATTGGTCTTCAGGCCGAAATCATGGAGCTTAGAGAGAATCCTAAAGGTTCTACAGAAGGTGTCGTAATCGAGTCTAAAATTGAAGTTGGACGCGGTCCGGTTACAACAATTTTAGTTCAAAAAGGCACACTCAATAAAGGTGACGCGATCGTTGTAGGTGAAACATCCGGACGTGCCCGTTCACTTATGGATTATACCGGCAAAATGTTAAACTCTGCTGGTCCTTCAACTCCTGTACAAATCCTTGGTCTGGACAGTGTTCCTTCACCGGGCGATGTTCTTAACGTTGTAAAAAATGAACGTGAAGCTCAGAAGATCGTTGATAATCGTGTTAACGAAAGAAAAGCTCTTGCGAATACGACTGTTGAAGCTAAAAAAGTTTCACTGGAAGATTTCTTTGCAACGGCCCAGAACAATTCTGAAGCTGAGAAAAAAGTTCTTAAACTTATCATCCGTTCTGATGTTCAGGGGTCTTTCGAAGCGATTCGTACAGCTGTTGAGCAACTTGGAAATAATGAAGTATCAGTAGAAGTTATTGCTGGCGGCGTTGGTGCCATCACTGATAATGACGTGAATCTTGCTGCTTCGACTCAAGGGTTCATTCTTGGATTCAATATGAGACCAGTAACAACTGCTCGCCGTATTGCTGAAGAGAAGGGCGTTGATATTAAGACCTACTCAATTATTTATGAACTTATCAATGACGTCACTCTTGCCCTTGAAGGTATGTTGACTCCTGAGAAAGTTGAGAAATACATTGGTCGAGCTCAGGTTCGTGAGACATTCTCAATTCCTAAAGTCGGAACGATTGCTGGTACAGCAGTGGTTGACGGTAAAATTGAGCGTGGTTGTAACATTCGTCTCCTTCGTGATGGAAAAATTATCTATGACGGAAAACTTTCTACTCTTAAACGTTTCAAAGACGAAGTTAAGGAAGTTAAGAATGGTTACGAGTGCGGTATGTCTCTTGAAAACTTCAACGATGTAAAAACTGAAGACATCATCGAAGCCTATATAATGGAAGAGAAGAAGAGAACTTTAACTAGTGATTTAACTCTCTAAGGATGACAAATGGCCAAGGCCAGTACTGGACGTGGTAATAAATTTTCAAAACTAAAATACGAGGAAAGGGTCCGCGATGAGATTAATCTCGCTCTCAGAAGAGAGTTCGCGGATCCTCGACTTATGAATGTTTCGATCACTCACGTGGAGCTGACTCAAGACTATTCTCATGCAAAAGTTTACTGGGATACTTTTAATGCCAATACCCGCGGTGATGCGAAAGAGGCCATTGAAAGTACTGCCGGACGCATGAGAAAACTTCTTTCTACTAAAATGGAAGTTCGTCATACTCCTGAAATCCACTTTATCTATAATTCTCAGTTCGAGGATGAAATCAAAATCGATAAGCTTCTGAAAGATTCGGCGGATGAAGCCGAATAAAAAAGAAGCTCTTTTTCCTCCCTTAGTTTTCAACGTTTTTAAGCCGGCACGAATTACTTCGTACGATGTCGTTCGCCATTTTAAACGGAACCTTCCCCATGGATTCGGTAAAATAGGTCACTTCGGAACGCTGGATCCATTTGCTTCCGGCGTGCTAATGATTGGGATCTGTGGAGCGGCGAGATTAAATGATTTTATTCATGAACTCTTACCAAAAACCTACCTTGCTGTAGGGAAAATGGGCATTGAAACACCGACTGGAGACTACACTTCTGAGATCGTTCAGAAAGATGAGTCTCTTTATCTCACTCAGGAAATTGCCAGTTTCTCTAAAGACTTTATCCAAGATAAATTGAGAGAAAAGTTTCTGGGAGACTATTGGCAGGCCCCTCATAAATATTCGGCCGCGAAATTCATGGGAAAAAATCTTCATGAATGGGCAAGAGAAGGGGTCGAGGTAAAAAAAGAACCAGTTCTTCGGCATGTGTATGAAATTGAGGTCGTAAAATATAAGTTTCCCTATCTCTCTATCCGCGTGAAAGTCAGTTCCGGAACTTATGTGAGAACACTTTTCACAGATATGTGTAATTATCTGGGAACCTTAGGCTCACTTATTTCTTTGGTTCGGGAAAGCGTCGGTCATGTCACTTATAAGACGGCGATTCTAAAAAAAGACTGGCCTCAAAATAAAGAACTACCCATCATTGATTTAGGAATGAAAATTGAAGATGTTCTTCCTTTTTCACGTTACCAATTGAATGAGCGTGAAACCCTGGCCTTCAAGAACGGCGCTTTCATGCGTCCTCAAGAAATGAAACTCGCTGTGGAAACCAAGCTTTCAGATACCTACTTCTGGATGCTGGATGAAGCGGGACGTTTACTTGGTCTTGGTGAAAAAACTTTTCCGAATGAGCTGAAGGCCAAGATTAACTTTCAATCTCAGCTTTCATCTGATCATAACCCTGAATAACTTTACCCCAGCAAGCTTCTGCAAAAGCATCACTTGAAGCAAAGTCCTTCGGAAAGATTTCCTGATGAACAATAATACCCAGATTTCTACCCGGGCGAACGAAACCTTTTGAGTTTAAAACACCTCTTGTTCCGTACATGCTGACTGGAATGACCGGGATCTTTTCGTTATAAGCAAAAATCAGCAGCGTTTTTTTAATTTCCGAAAATTCTTTTGGTCGAGCCGTTTTTGATCGGGTTCCTTCCGGATAAACCTGAAGACCAATATTGTCCCTTATAATTCTTTTCTTTGCTTTTTCGAAAACCTGCCTGCGAGAGGCAGATTTATTTCTGGAAACTGGAAGAGCGCCAGAAATCCATGCCATCCAACCAACTATTGGAAGATAAAGCACTTCCTTCTTCATAATAGGGGGAGTTTGATGAATGGTCGCTTGAAGAGGAATATCGATATAGCTTTGGTGGTTGGCCACAATCAAGCCTTTGGCCGGAATAGTCTTATAATCGACCGATCGATTGTCTTCAGAAATACGGATTTTAGCACCACAGGCATAACGCAGAACCGTGTGCCCGAATAGTCTCCAAACCGGGGAGACTATTTTCAGGCGCCTTCTGAGTGGAAAAGGGAGGGCGATTAAGCAGCCTGGCATGAGGATAAATAGAACGGCCAAAAGCCCGAAAAAAATAGCTTTTATTTGAATAAGAATTTGCATGGAGGGATTGTACTTATTCTACTTAAACAGACAACAAACAGCCGATCTTTTTGTTCTAATTCTTTAACGTTTGAGATATAATTTCACGGACTAACGGGATTATGAGGAGTTTATTGTGTCTACTAGCTTAATCGCCATGGGTGTTGCCCTTTTTGTGGTTATGAATTTAGTGATCGGTCTTGCGATCCTAAGTTTGCTCTCTGGAGCTTTTGAAACCTTATTCGGGAAGCCTAAATTATCTATTCTTAGATCTACTAAAAGCGGGAATTTCTTTGCTTTCGGCTTCAGATGGAATTCTGCTAAAGAACCAGCTGCAGTTGATACCATTCGTATCCGCTTGTTCAATCCATTCGGCAACCCTACTCAATCTGAAGTTGTGAGCCAGTTTGGAGTTAAGAAAGTTTCTTTCGCAGAAGAAGTAGATATGGGTCCAGGCCTTATCGAACTTATCGGTGCTAAGAATTTTGACAGTGCTTCAGTACAGGTTGTTGTTGGTTCTTCTAAAGATGGTATTTCGTGGCAGTTTGATATGAAAGGCCCGAAATTCAAGAGATTAGTTAACGAAGCCTACTTAACTGTTGATCAGTTTATCGGCGACCATAATTTAGGCGAAACTAAAACTTCGAAACCACCTATCGATGTTCCAATTCGTGCTTTTATTGCAGACACCGTTCCAGGTAAAGGTGCTCAGCTTGCAATCGCTACAAACCCAGCATTTGCGAACTTATTCGCTGGTGCAGCTCCGGCCGGTGGCGCCGCTGCTAGTGGTGGGACTGCTGCAACTGCTGAAAATTTTGCAGTAACAAAAGTTTGGATCGAACCAGGTTGTATCGTTTGTAACGCTTGTGAAGATATCTATAAAGACGTTTTCGATGTGCAGGCCGATACTTGTTATATTCGCCCTGGAGCGCCTCTGGATGATGGTCTTAGAATCCAGGAAGCTGCTGAAGCTTGTCCTGTTGAAGTCATTAAATTTACCAAAGCATAATAAAAATAAGGCCCTCTTCTGAGGGCCTTATTTTTGCAATTATCTTTCTTTTATTTTTTCCCAAATCATTTCTGTGCGGAAGAAACTCTTAAGGCCTTCCTCATTTTCCTGCCAAATTTCTTTTAAGCTTTCACGATGAGTTTTTAATTCAGGACATTCGAAGGTCAAAACCGGTGAATTGTACTTTTCAACAGCGAAACTTCCCAGTGAACCTGGAGTAGGGTAGCCAATATCCGGTGCTGTTTCATACTTATTGAACTGGGATAAGTACTCGGCAACCTCCTGGCAGTCTCCATTATAGTTCAAAATGGGTTTCCAGGTATGGAAGGAAATAATGAGACCTGGTTTGAATTTATCAAAGAGCTTTACCAGAAACTGGTTCTCGGGTTCAGACAAGGCCTTAGGACCTGGATTATATTTCGCTTGAGTGTGAGTCGGACTCCAGTCCTTTGTTGGTAGGTTGCGGTTTAAATCAACCTGATGAGCATTGACTCTGGTCTGAGCGCGGTAACCATCAACATTCAGGATGGGTACAACAATCATAGGAAGGTCTTTCAATGAATGCTCAAGTTTAAGCCAGGCAAAAAGTTCTTTTAAGACATAAACACCTTCAACTTCATCTCCGTGTACTCCACCAATAAGGTATAAATACTTTGAAGCCTTAATGTCTGTTTTGAAAACAGGAATAGGATTACTTTCAAGTGATAAACCACTTTCTAATTCTGAAAAAATCATACTTTTTCTCGATGAAGATAGACGGCGGATTGCCCGGGTGTCTCTTCAACCTCCACTTCTAAACTGTTAAATGCAAAACCAAACTTTTGAACAACTTTTTTTCTAATTTCATCGCAAATATAGACAGCGATTCTTTCGGCACTGGTATTAAGGATAGGCAAGAGGAGCACGTCACTCATCGGAATTGAGAAATGTGACTCATCCGGCGTTTCAATAACGTAGTTTTTCTTTTCGGTAAATATTTTAAGGTGCTTGTTATCTTTAGGAATTAAAAGTTTATGATCTAAAGAATCGCAAACTTCCCTTACGATAGGTTTTATATCCAGAAAATCGAAAACCATATCACCTGCAAGATCTGGTGCTTCGCCGCGAACTTGCACACGATAATTATGACCATGAAGCGGCTCTCTAGTACCGTTGTCAAAAATCATAAAGTGCGAAGATGCAAAATTAAAGTATTGCTTATAAACTTTAATGGAAAATGGAAGACTCAAGGCCGTTTCCTTTTTGGGTTTAAGTTCCAGAGAAGATACTACCGCGTTAAAAAAATGGCAAAGAGAATAGCCTCTTTGTTGCATACAGCTAAAGGTAAAAATGAAGAAAAAGCATATTCGTGCACTGAGTTCTGTAGAGAATTGGCTGGTTAAGCAGAATTTATCCGCTCCGGAAATTTCAGAAGCCGTTTCTATTCTAAAAAAAGCGGTCAATTCAGTACCGGAAACAGAAGCCCAAGATACAAGTGGACCTTTACCTGTCCCCCAGGAAATTGCTGATGATCCACAATGTGTCGCCCTTTACTCGGACGGCGGATGCCGTGGAAATCCGGGACCAGGCGCTTATGCCTATGTCATTCAGAATCATAGCGGAATGATTCTGGCAGAAGGCGTGGAGTTCGAAGCTTATACAACCAACAACAAGATGGAACTCTCAGGCCCCCTTAGAGGCCTTCAGGAATTAAAGGACGTACTAAAGGATTCAGGTAAAGAACCTCTCCTAAGTAAGATTAAAGTAATTACAGATTCAAAATATGTAGTGGATGGTATGAAGAGCTGGGTTCAGGGATGGAAGGCCCGGGGCTGGAAAAAAGCTGATGGTAAGGCCCCTGAAAACCTGGAGCTTTGGCAGGAACTTGATCTCGTTAGAAATGATTATATGTCAGTGGAGTGGGTCTGGGTTAAGGGCCATGGAGGTCATCCTCAGAATGAATACTGCGACAGAAAAGCCAATGAGGTGATGGATGAGAATCTTTCTTAGTCTCATCTTTTTCATATCGACTAAAGTATTCGCTGTTTGTGATTTTAAACCGAACGTTTCTAAAGTCATTTCACTCTCTGGAAGTTCCACCGTATTACTTAAAGAATTAGGTCTTCTGAAGAACAAAAAACTTCAAGGCATTTCCTTATTCAATCCCGTTACCACACAAGAATATTCCGGTAAAGCTTATCCCGGAGGGATATTTCTCTCGCGGGACACATTAAAAGAATTCTCTGGGGCGGTCATTTTTTTCGATGAAGCGAGGGAACTTCGAAAAGTTCTTGAATCATCTAAAACAGTAGAGGGAAGGGAAATTAAAACCCGCAATCTTAATCCTGATGAAGCAGTAATGGAAACATTGAAGGTTATATCTCCTTATTTACAGAACTGTGAGGAGAAGATTGCAACACTTCAGGAGAAAGTAAAAACACTTATGAATAAAATTCTTAAAATCATTCCTGAAAACTTTTCAGTGGTCTTTTATTTGGGGGAGTTCAGAAGAAGTCGTGCCCCTGAAACAGTCATGGCCCATGACGGTGTCGTTAAGTGGCTTAAAGAAAAAAATAAAATTAAAACCTATCCCTCGACCCTCGCTTACGTTAGTTGGTCGGCCAAAATAATGAGTTCACTTTCTAAAGAAACTCTTCATGTAGGACTTAAAGATAATGGTAGGGAAGGGGTGAAAGAAATAAAAAGGTCATCCCGTAAGATGACCATAATTTATCCCGGTGTTCTCGTTCCGGGATTATCTCAATTGGAAGCGTTCTTATTTTTTTTCAGCGGTCTTTGATTTATTCTGATCTACAATCTGTTGAGCAATTTTCTTCATCCTTAAAAATTCTGGAGTACTAGTTGTTCCGCCTTCAGTTTTTATGAGAGTTTTCATTTCATTTGCTTGTGAAACTCTTTCTTTGGAATTTGGATGAGATGACATAGCGTCCGATAACCATACCATTGCCGCATTTTGATTTTTCTTGGCCGCTTCTTCCATTGCCTGAAGCTTTCGATAGAAATCTCCCACTTTCGTTTTATCGTAACCGGCATTGGCCGCATAACGGAAGCCAACGCGATCTGATTCAAGTTCATCTTCCTGGGAGTTTTTCATGAAACCATACTTTTGAATCATGAGTCCCCCAAGACCGCCGCCAGCTGCACCATAGGCCGCATACTTTGCCTTGCAGGCCATATCTTTTGGCTCACAAAGTTTTGAACTCAATAGGTAACCGGCCGTTCCACCTAAGGCCGCTCCTATTCCTCCAAAGATCCAGGTTTTACCTTCTTCTTTTTTGGCGACATACATTCTTTCTGCCGTATGGCGGGCAGTCACATGACCAATTTCATGGCCCAATACTCCAGCAATTTCCGCCTCAGAATCGGCCATCGCAATGATAGGCGCTGTCATGAAAATGGTTCCGGCCGGAAGAGCAAAAGCATTAATATCTTTCACATCAACCACCGTGAAGGAGTAGGTATAAGGGTTATTATTGAGTTTATTGGCATTTACAATTTTTTGGCCAATTCGATTCAAATAATTTTGAATTTCCTTATTTTTAGCAGCAGGGTAATCCTTCTTCATCTCCGTCAGGGATTCCTGGGTGAGTTTCTTCTCCTCTTCAACTGTCAGAGCAGCGATTTGTCCCTTATTATCACCTTCCCGGTATCGGGTCTTCTCAGATGAACAGGAATTGATCAGCATTAAAAAACAAATAAAAAATAATCTATTCATATAACCACCTCAAAAACATTTACCTCATTTTATGTTAGAGGTTAGAATCATCCAAGACTTATGTATCACTTCAAAATAAACGAACCGCATTTTTTACCTCACCTTGGATGTGAGCTTGAATTTCGCCTGAATCCGGGTGTTGTGACTGTGATTACGGGTGATAATGGCATCGGAAAAAGTACTTTATTGAAATATTTGTTTGAGCGTCATCAAGACGAATCTATTCTGGTTGAGCAAAAGCCTTTAGATCTCTTCTATGACCGTTCACTCGGGCAACTAAAAGAAATATTTTTAATAGCTTCACAGAATCAACTAGATGAGACCTTCTTCCAGAGTTGTTGGGAGCAGTTGGGACTTTCTCTAAAAAGAGATCGTTATCAATCGGCCCTTTCTGGGGGAGAGGGGCAAGCCCTGAAATTATCCTTAGGACTTTCATTTAAGTCACCGGTTCTTTTTTTAGATGAACCTTCTCAGTATCTTGATTCTTCTTCCCGAGAAATCCTGGGCGAGCTCATCGAAGAAGTCTTAAGAGCGGGGCGGTACGTTTGTATGGTTGAGCATGATCTCACCTGGCCTGATTTTCCGACTGAAAAGCTAGAGTTAGAGGTGAGAGAAGATTATTTAAGGGAGAAAAAAAATTGGAATACTTAATTCTAAGATCTCTCTGTGCTACTGCTACAGGAATGATTCTTTCACAAACGGGAAGTTTGATTCAAATGTCGACCCGAAATATACTGGCGAGCCCTTCAACCTTAGGTTTTGATGGTCTTTCCATACTCTGGGTCCTGATTCTCCACTCATTGCTTCTCATTTTTGGTTTTGATTACCCCCCACTTTGGACTTATTTACTGGGTGTGCCGGTCTTCATTATCATTGGGCATGTCTTTTCAAAAGTTATCGGGAAATACCAGCACATTGAGCGGCTTATTTTAATAGGTCTGACTTTTAACCTCATGGTAGGGGCAGTGTTTTCTCTTTGGCAGTTTCTTTTTCTCGCTTTCAATTTACCCTTTCCTGTAGAGCTCTGGTTCGGACACTTCAGGCATGCAGAGTTCTCTTTCGCTCTGGTTTTGATCATATTTGAGCTTTGCTTTCTTTCTTTATGGATTATGTTTCAAAAAGACTTTCTTATTTTTTCTTTAGGTAAGGGCATTGCTGCTAATTTAAAACTTAAGGAAAAACGTCTTTATTCAATGCTCTTTATAATTATCTCCGTGGGAACTTTTTCCGTCGTCACACTCTTTGGCGCCTTTTCTTTCCTGGGACTCATTTTCCCTCTGATGGCCCGAAAAATGTGGTTCAGAAAATTCGACTTAAATGGAGAGTTTTTCTGGGGGGCCTTAGTTAACGGACTGGCCTTTATGCTGATAGATCTTGCCTGTTATTTTTTGCCGATCATGGGGGCAGAAATACCAGTGGGATTGATCGCAACAGCGGTAGGTGCGGTGAGTCTTATACTGCTCCTATGGAAATCAAATGACACATTGGAAATACTGGCAAAGAAACAAAAATAAAGTTATTCTTTAAATGTTTTTAATCAACAAAGGATTGTTCTCTATGAAAAAAACATGGGTTTACCTAAGCCTCCTCATTTCGGCACTAGTTCTGACAGCTTGTAACTCTAATGATCCTAAGAAAGTAAAATTAGAATCAGAAGATGATAAAACTTTCTACGCAATGGGATACATGCTTGGTGGAAATCTCCAACGTTTAACTCTATCAGATAAAGAACTTGCTGCTCTCTATAAGGGTGTTGCTGATTCTGCAAAAAATGAAAAAGCTGAAGTGGACATGGGTACATACCAGAACCGCATTCAGGAAGTTTTCAAAGCACGTATGGATAAAGTTGCTGAGAAAGAAAAAGTTGCTGGTACTGCTTTCATCGAAAAGTTCATTAAAGATGAAGGTGCTACTAAGACTGAATCAGGCTTAGCTTATAAAGTTATTAAAGAAGGTACTGGAGCAACTCCAACTGCAGAAGACGTTGTTGAAGTTCACTACCACGGTACACTTACTGACGGAACAGTATTTGATTCTTCAGTTGAGCGCGGTAAGACAATCTCTTTCCCACTTAACCGTGTAATCAAAGGTTGGACTGAAGGTCTTCAAACTATGAAAGAAGGCGGAAAAACTAAATTTGTAATCCCTTCTGAACTTGCATACGGCGAAGCTGGTGCTCCTCCAAAAATTCCTGGTGGCGCTACTCTTATCTTCGAAGTTGAACTCTTCAAAGTAACTAAAGCTGCTGACGCTAACAAGCCAGCTCCCAAAGCCGCTCCTAAGAAAAAATAAATTGTTCGTAGATAAGTGGGGATTAAGTCCCCACTTAACTACTCTTTCTCTTGAGACCTTTTTTTCACGCTAAGCATTCCATCCCTTTAAATTCCAATCCTTAATTCATTTAATTCTGGCTTCATTCTTTCATTGCTATCAAGCTATGACCGAAACCGCTGATCAATTACAATTGATACCTCCATATTGCCCTAATCCTGACTGCCGTTATCATTTTGGAACGAATGTGCGCTTTTATGTGAAAAATGGTTTTTCTTTGACGGATAAGCCTCCATTTCAGAACCAGCGCTACAAATGCAAGTCTTGCGGTGACCATTTCTCCGCTAATACCTTTCGTTTAGATTTTCGAAAAAGACTCGCTAATCTTTCAGAGAATGTTCTCCATTATTCACTGAACGGCATGAGTAATAATTCCATTGCAAGGCTCCTAAAAGTTAATGAAGGTACGATTAGAGACCGGTTAAAAACGATGGCAAGACAGGCTTTGTATTTTGAAAAAGAACATCGTCCTCAAAAAATTAGCGAAGACGTTGCTTACGATGGATTTGAGACTTTTACCCATTCGCAGTTTTCACCTTGTTATGTGAACACGGCGGTTGGGAGTCACTCTCTATTCATTTACCACAACACTTTTTCACCGCTAAATCGTAAAGGTAGAATGACGGCCGAACAAAAAATTAAGCAACAAGAACTAATTGATAAGCATGGATTTTATCCTCGAGATTCGGTCTATATAGAGAGCCTGTATATTTTTGAGGAGTTTGCGTCAAAAGCACCTGGCAGAAAAATCTATATGGATCAGCACCGTGCTTATGAGCGGGCCATTCGGAGTTTAGATTTTAAAATTAATTATGAGACTATTAGTTCCAGGCGCCGACGCGATCCTGCTAATCCATTGTTTCCAATTAATCACCTACATTCACTTTATCGGCATTTCTTTTCGTCCCAAAAACGCGAAACGATTGCTTTCCAAAAACATGAAGCAGCTCTATTAGAGAAAATCCAGCTCATGAAAATTTACAGAAACTTTATGAATTCAAAATTTGTGCGAAAAAATAAATTTGATCCTCATGCCCATGAAAAGTCACCCGCCATGTATGTGGGCGTAATAGACAAGATTTTAAGTTTTGAAGAAGTTTTTGGAATTCGAAAATTGCCGTCGCAAATAAGTCTCGATCAGAGAGAAATGAATTTTGTGAAGAGACTTTACCCGTTTTCCCGCCAAACCATAGCAGTTTAAATAAAGAAAGATTTCTGAATAGAAAATTTCATCCTTCATTATCCTCAGTTAACTGCGAAGAATAAAAAAAAAGGGCAGCCGAAGCTGCCCTTAGCGGGAGGAATTTTTTCTAATTAGCGAACTGAAGGTTTGAACCAGCAAAGTGGACGCGTACCTTGGCTATGGCCAAGAGAAGCGTGGCAAGAGCCTTTTACTTCATCAGTCTGAGAGAAGTCCTCGTTCATGCTTACTTCGCAAAGAGAACCTTGGTAGTAAGTATCAAGACGACACTGAGCTTTAGGGTGGTTATCATCAGTTTTTGTTACAACTTTTGCATCAGGAGTATCAAACTTCGGCTGTGGAAGTTTTCCAAGATCTGCGAAAAGGTTCGCAACTGAAAGACCTGCCATGCTTGTACGTACGCAAAGAGCAAATTCATCTCTGTTGTACTTATAAGTTTTTTTACAAGTTTCAGTAACGAGGGCAGGGACTTCACCCATTTTTCTTACTAGAGCTTGGTTATTATCATTGATCCAGGCTTTACGAAGACATTTTGTAGTAGCGAAATAGTCAGATTGACCTTCGTTAGAAGCCCAGCTTACAGCGCCGCCGCCGTTACCACCCCACCAGCCGCCGCCGCCGCCAGAAGATTGACCTTTTCTTGGTGCGCCAGCAATGTGGTGACCAACTTCGTGACAAACAACTAGGGCCATAGCATCTTTAGTGATTGTTTTGTGACGAGCAAGACCGCCAAACATAGCAACTTTCCAAGTTTTTCCAACTTGTTGGGCGTATGCGTTAACTGTCCCATCTTCCCAGTTACGGGCAATTTCTAGTTTTCCGCCAAAGTTAGCGATGATCGGAGCGTAGACCGTTTCAACTTCATCGATTGCTTGATTGAATTCTTGCTCACTAATCCCGGTAATCGATTTTTGATTAGCAGAAATGTAGAGGTCGTTTTCTGGTAAAAATCCGTCTTTACCGTCGATTGAACAAGTGAAAGCCGATCCCGTTAGTGACAAGCCTAAAACCATGGCAGTCATTTTTTTATTTGTAAGCATTTAGTTCCTCCGTGAGATAACAAGCAATCTTCTGCTAGTATTTTTTGGGCGTAGATTATTGTTTCGTTTTTTTAGAAGAGCTGTCTAGTATGTTTTAAAAGTTGAATCTCTTTGTAAGTTTTTGTTGGAAAGTGGAGTCAAATTAACGGCTATTTAGGGGGTTGTTGTGTACAACATAGCGTTTTATGTACCTCGAGATCACTTAGAAAAAGTGAAGATAAAGATGTTTGAAGCCGGGGCCGGAAGAGTGGGAAACTACCAAAATTGTTCTTTCGAATACGAGGGAACGGGACAGTTTATGCCTTTACCTGGAAGTCAGCCTTTTATTGGCCAGGAACTTACTTTAGAAAAAGTCGCTGAAGTGAAAGTGGAGATGGTGTGCGAAGAGAAATACTTGAGTAATGTGGTTCGAGCTCTTAAAGCGGCCCATCCTTATGAAACACCTGCTTACTACGTCATAAAAATGATCGATATTTAGTTTTTTATAGCGGACAGCTAATAACTTGATGATTAAAAGCCGATAAGAAAAAAGAACAGTAGAGGTTGATATGAAACTCTTTTTCTTTTCGGTCCTAATTTTTTCCCTGCCACTTATGGCCAGCGAGAGCAAAGTGACTCCGACCCGTGAAGTTTCGGTCATTGTCACTCAGGAAGGCTACTATCCTAAATCTCTTTCTGTTTTTGAAGGTGAGAAGGTTAAGTTTTACGTCACTTCCACGGTTGAAGCCCCTCATTGTATGATTGTTGAGTCACATAAAGTTTTCCTGGCAGCTACGAAGGGCAAAATTTCTGAAGCCGAAGTTGTCTTTGATAAAGCAGGAGAATTCTCCTTTTACTGCCCGAGTTCAAAAAATAACGGAAAAGTTGTCGTATTAAAGAAGAAAGATCCGAAAAGAGAAGTGGCCTCTGAAAAGAGAAACTACTGGATGCCACGAGAATATTAGGAGTAGTGAATCATGAGTAGCGTTTTTCAAGACGCCATTGCCAGCCTCTTGTCTCCCATAGGGGACTTATTGAAGGATCCTTCGATCTCAGAGGTAATGATTAACGGTCCTTATGAAATTTTTATTGAAAGAAAAGGTCTGGTTTACCGGGTCCCAAATAAATTTGCAGATGATGAATCTTTGATGGCCTCTATGAGAGCTGTTGCTCAGTCAGTGGGTCGGGTGATTGACGCCGACAATCCACGTCTGGATGCCCGCCTGCCGGATGGTTCGCGTATCGCAGTGGTTATTCCACCAATGGCGAAGGCCGGGGTGACTGTTGCGATTCGTAAATTTTCAGAAGAAAAACTTGGTTTAAAAGATCTGATTAATTTTGGTTCACTTTCGCCGGACGGCGCCCGTTTCCTGGATTGCTGTATGTATCTGGGAAAAAACACTCTCGTGAGTGGGGGAACAGGTTCGGGGAAAACCACTATGCTTAACGTTTTAGGCGGTCGAATGCCAAAAACACAGCGTCTTCTTATCATTGAAGATGCGGCAGAACTTCAAATTAAGGCCGAGCACGTTGTGCAATTTGAAACCCGTAAGGGAAATCCTGTTTTAGGGATTAAAGAAGTTTCGATACGAGACTTAATGGAATCAGCCCTCCGTTTACGTCCTGACCGTATCATCGTCGGGGAAGTTCGTGGTCCTGAAGCGCTGGATTTGTTAAATGCCATGGGAACTGGTCACGAAGGTTCTATGGGAACAGTCCACGCCAACAGCCCTGTGGATGCTTGTACGCGTCTGGAGACTTTGTGCTTAATGGGTGAAACGAAGATTCCACCTGATGCTATTCGTAAAATGGTCGGAAGTGCTCTACAGATGATTGTGCAATGTTCACGTTATCATGATGGTGGTCGTCGTACTTCTCACATCTCAGAAGTTCTGGGCGTGGATGAGCATGGCCGTTATGTGGTGCGAGATATTTTCCGCTGGGTACAAACAGGTAAGGATGACCAAGGTAAATTTATTGGGGAAATGATTCCAACTGGCTATGTACCAACCTTCTTTGATGAGTTTATTGCCAATAAACTCCCATTCCCAAAAACAAATTTTAAACCACCTGAGTGGGCCCAAACCACAATAAAGAAAGCCGGCTAGTTTTCCTAAAACCTTCCAAATTCAAAAGGTATGCGGTACCTTTTAGGCTCATGATTTTCATCATAAGGAGCCTTAATGAGTACCATAAAAAAAGTTCATGCCCGCCAGATATTAGATTCCCGTGGAAATCCAACAATTGAAGTCGATGTTGTTACAGACAATGGTCTTTTAGGCCGTGCTTCTGTTCCATCTGGTGCTTCGACAGGGAGCCGTGAAGCTCTGGAACTTCGTGACAGTGATAAATCTGTCTATATGGGGAAAGGCGTTCTTAAGGCCGTTAAAAATGTAAATGAATTGATTGCACCAAAACTGATTGGGAAAAGTGTTTTCGATCAGCGAGGTGTTGATAGTTTGATGCTGGAGCTTGATGGTACTGAGAATAAAGAAAAGCTTGGGGCCAATGCTATTCTTGGTGTTTCTATGGCGGTTTGCCGGGCAGGAGCTCTGGAAAAAGGGAAGCCTCTTTATTTATATCTTTTTGAAGATCTTAAAGTTCCAAATCCCGTGGGCAAGTTGCGTCTGCCGGCGCCACTTATGAACATTATTAATGGTGGAGCTCATGCTTCCAATAATCTCGACATCCAGGAATTCATGATTGTTCCTCACATGAAAAAAAGTTTCGCTGAGAACTTTCGTGCCGGTGTTGAAGTATTCCATCATCTGAAAAAAGTTCTTTCTGATAAAGGTTACTCGACTAACGTTGGTGATGAGGGCGGATTTGCTCCAAGCTTAAAAAGTCATGATGAAGCTATTGAATGCATCCTGACCGCCATTAATAAGGCCGGTTATAAAGCAGGTGAAGACATTTCAATCTCTTTGGATTGTGCTGCTTCTGAATTTTATAAAGATGGTAAATATGAGCTTCAAGGAAAGACTTATACATCTGAAGAAATGATTGGTTACTATGAGCATCTCATGAGCCTCGCTCCTATCTACTCGATTGAAGACGGCTTTGATGAAAGCGATCAACAAGGCTTCATTAACTTTCAAGCGAAATTAGGCCAGAAGGTTGTTAACGTTGGGGATGACTTGTTCGTAACAAATGCAAAGATCTTAAAACGCGGAATTGATAATAAAGAAGCTAACGCTATTTTAGTTAAGGTGAACCAAATTGGTTCTCTATCTGAAACTTTCGATACGTTGAAACTGGCCTATGACAACGGTTTTAAGGCCATCATTTCACACCGCTCTGGTGAAACAGCTGATTCATTTATTGCGGATTTAGCAGTTGCCTCAGGAGCTGGGCATATTAAAACAGGCTCTGCTTCCCGTTCTGACCGAATGGAGAAATACAATCAACTTCTTCGAATTGAAGAAGAACTCGGCGTAAAAGCTCAATTTGACTCTGTAAAATAGTCTTTGAAGACAGGGGGGAAGTATTACCCCCTGTTTTTCATTTGTTTTGCTCACCGATTCGTCCTAAAATTAAAGTAGGTTTGGACCTAAGTCTCTAAAGGGGGTCCCATGAATACCAAGCTTTTTGTTGGACTCACATTTTTCTCTGATAATTCCTTTGCAAAAAACATCGAACGATTCCGAACGCGGTTTGATGCAAAATTTCAAACTAATCCTTATCTTCACTTACCAATGATTCCCCCTTTTGAAATCGAAGTAACTGAAGTTAAGAAATTGAAAGATGAATTGATGGAAGAATTGGAAGCCTTTTATTTTGAAAATACTGAACATCATGTTTTGAATTTCACCGGACTTGATGTACAGGAACATAAAAAGAATAAAATTCTCTATCTTAATCCTCTGATCGAGGAAGAACTTGCCTTATGTCAGGAGTCTCTTTTTGAAATTTGCCAGTCCTATATAACTGATAGAGAGAAAAAGATTAAAGGCTCTAAAAAGAGTTTTCTGACTATTGGCCGTCACCAGGAAAGTTCAGAGCTTCACATGGCGATTGAACAGGCAAAAAGAGAATTCCATGAATTCACGACGCTTCCATTCGAATCCATTTGTCTGTTCTCAAAGAATAATGGAATTTGGTACCGGGAAGCGGACTTGATTAGTTTCGATAAGCCATCCAATGCACTTTTGCATTCACTCATAGTTTCCGTATAATGTTGAGATGAAATTAATTTTAACAGCGTTCGCAATCTTCTTGGGTCAGACTGCTCTGGCCCAAACGAGCTATGTCTCGCCAACCAGAATCTTGGAGAAGAAAGGATATCAACTAGGCATTACTGGTGAAATGTTCAATTCTTCCAAATCAATTGATCATGAAAAGGATGATGTGGATTTTGAAAGTGGTGAATATTTTAAACGGTTTCAAGGAGAGTTTAGCGGATTATATGGTCTGACAGAAAATCTTCAAATTGGAGGAGGCCTTCGCTACCGCCAAAATAGTTCGTCGAAATTGAATAAGCTCCAAGAAGAAATATCTGAAACCAGTACCGGTGTAGAATCAACTTTTGCTACTTTCAAATATGCTTTCAAGCCAGTAGAGCGCCTTTATTATTCACTGGAAGGTCTTATTCGTTACACTCCTTTTAGAAATGACGAAGAACAGAATGGTTCTAACGGTAGTTTAATTCTGGGAGATGACGGGAACGAATATTCTGCAGGGCTTGGAATGGCTTATGCTTTTAAAACTAAAGATTTTTTGTCTGGCCGGGTTGGTTATAGAAAACCTGGGCAGGAACTTTCCGACGAGATTTATTGGCAACTTGAAGGGGCACTTGTCTGGAGATACCTGGCTTTGGTTGCAGGTGTGGATGGCGTGAGTTCTATGAATAATGATCCACATGGGGATGATGAAAAGAACAGGCCCGCCTATTACACAGGAAGAACTGCGCTTTATAATAGTAAAAATCGAGAGTGGATCGCTCCCTATGCTGGCCTCAACCTTGCCTTAGGCCCGAATTGGAGAGTGGAGACGCGAGCATCCCAGGTTGTGAACGGGCGCTCAACAGATTTAGGAACAGCATTTGCCGTCTCTCTCATCAGAAGAATGGAAGATAAAAAAACGAATAAAATTGATACTCGCTTCAAGCAATATGATGTTGAAGCCTCCATTAGTAAAATTTCCCCTAAAAAAGGATACGTTGTTATAGATAAAGGTCTTGCCGACGATATTCAAAAGGGGATGAAGATCGACTTTTTTGAATTTGATTACGTCGGTGGGAATATTTTGCTTGCTCGCGGTACTGTTATTCAAAGTAAATCATCTACTGCCATCGTTAAAATCACTCATCGCTACAATGCTAAGAAAGAATTGAAAGAAGGCACAGTCGCCAGAGGAAACTTTAGATAGTTGATTCAATTAATTGTCTTTTAAGGGAAATTTTTAAGCAGTTGTAACCGATTGAGTTTAGGTTAGAATTAAAGACATAATTCTGACCTTACATTATTGAAGGATTTTCATGAAGTTCTTACTGACTCTCATCATTGGTACTGTTCTTACTACAACAGCTGAAGCGAAACGTTTTTCCAGTAAATATTGTGAGTTCGAGCTTCCTGCAGGCTGGGAATGCGCACTGGAAGGTTCAGAGTACGTCTGCCAAAGTGAAAATGCTGACCGTAAAAAAGAATCAATTATTATCCTTGCTGCCAAAATCAGAGGAGAGCAGGATAACTTAGATGAGTACATGGCCTATCTTAAAAAGAATAAAGAATACAATCTTCCAGGCGGTAAGAGACAAGTTTCAGAGCCAAAAAATACAAAACTTACTCGAATTAATGACCACCAATGGGTAGATGCTCTTCACCTGGCTTCAGAAGTCCCGGGCTTTTACACCCGCTACCTGGCAACAGTAAAAGAGGATCTCGGCGTGGCCGTGACCTTCTCTGTGAGTAAGGATCAATATTCAACATACCAACCGGTTATTGATAAATTAGTTTCCACATTAAGAGTGTTTCGCCAGAAGAAGAATACCGATCTTTCTAGCCTTCGCTCTGGGAATGCAGAAGATCCAAACTTTGCGGATGCTACTTTCAATCCGAATGCAGCAATGGATTTCCAGGTTAATAAGACTCAGAAGAGAAAAGATACTTCAGATGATGACGATATGATGGCCATTATCGCTGTTATTGTTGTGGGGGCGGTCGTGATGCTTATTCTAAAAGGCCGTAAAAAGAAAGGTAAGAAGAAACAATAAAATCTGGCAAATAACTATTGGGCCAACTCTTTAATAATCAGGCTCTTATACAACTTAACTTTATTCAAGAGGCACTATCATGTGCCTCTTGTCTTTTATGCTTATAATAGTTGTAATGAAAAAAATTTCAGCGCTTCTCATTTGCTTGCAGCTTATTCTCTTCCCTTTGCATTCAGGAATGGCTCAATCTAATACTCAAGCATCTACCCCTCCTAATGAAGAAACATCAAAACAATACGGACAACAAACCCCAGATGCCGGAAAAAATGCCAAGTATGATTCTGAATCTCAAAGCCAAGGTGGATATGACGTATATGCCAAACAAGTTCTGGCCATCTCGACTAGTATTATTGGTGCCAATATTATTGAACAGTGTAGTTTTGGTTTAAAAATTCCTTCCATCGTAACCTTCATGGCAGGATCGTTGGTTCATATTCTTTCTGAATTTGCGGGGGCCAAGCAGCAGAATGAAGATCACAACAAAAGAATCGAAAATATTAAAAAAGTAGAAGCAGAATTAAAATCACAAGGTGGTGAGGTTCAAAAAGAACTGCTCACACAACGCTATAAAGAAGAAGTCTCGAATAAAGAATATCTCGAAAGCAGACAAAAATGGATGATGGCCGTAACTGCTATTTATTGGACGGCAATGGGGCTGGCCCTCATGGAAGAATCTTCTGGATTAGCAGCAGCGGTCTCTTCAGGGACTACGACTTGTGCAAGTGTCGCAGATAAATTATCTAAACCATGTGGTAAGGCCTATGCAGCTTGCTATGCGGCCCACTTTCCGGCTTGTTTAGGGGCCATGCCAATGGGCCAAATGACGACCTATGGAAATTTCGCTAATTCTGCGGCCTATACTATATCTCAAAGTTCATGCTCTAGTGCTGCCGTTTATGCTCAAGGTTGTTTGGCCTACACTAATGCTTATCACGGTATTGCGTGGGCAAATTGTCAGCCACTTTCAGCAGGCGGAGGCATTAAGGGAATGCTAATGGCGAAGGCCATAAAGATGGCCTACTCGGCCGGACTTACTCGAACCAGTGGAAGTCCCGTAGCTAGTTACGTCGTTATGTTACATGGCCTATTACAATTAATGGTTCCAGGACTTCAGAAACTTACTCTGGCTTCTTATAACTATCCTATTCCTCGTTCTGTGACTTTTGCTGTATCAGCGGGTCTTGCAACGATGATTACTACAGGTCTCGGTCAAAGAATTGAAGTTGCTAAAAAGAACATTAGTGACATGGGTAGGGTATTGGCCCAATTTAGAACTGAAACCGATGATGATACAGTTCTTGAAACTGATCTTCCCCGCGAGGAAAAAGATGAACCTGTAAAAGAGGATTTAATGATTGGATCAGGGAAACTTGCCGGATCTTCTCAGAAATCAAATGCAGTAAATCAAAAATCGAAAACGTCTTTGACTGAAAACAAGCAAACGGCCGAGACTAAAAGTTGTCTTTCCCAGGAAGGAGATCAGGTGGAGTATTCGGCAAAGGCCTGTGCAAATCCTATAAAACTTGAGCCGGCCAAACTTGCTGAAGGTAAAAATACCGTTCTGGAAGAGGCCAGCCGTCTTTCAACTAACTTGGCCCAAGCATTTGCTGAAGGGAATACCGAGAAAGCTAGCATCATTGCTGCTGATCTAAGTAGCAGACTTACGAATATTAAAGCTGCGACTCAAAAGTTGCAGGAAGAACAAAAAGAGCGCATGAAGAAAGAAGGGATTGAACTTGAGGATTTTAATCAATCAACGAGCAGACATGTGGCTTCCCTTGTTGGTGAATTAACTAATGCGGCAAAGGAAGCGAAAGTTAATATTAACTCTTCGGAGCAAAAAGCATTTAGGAATGAGTCTTTTCTTGCGGCGAATGTTCCGGTAGAGGCCAACTCTGTAAAAAAAGATTCTGTTCCATTAATCGCATCAAATGGAGTGGCCGTCGCTCCATCAGTAGCTGAGAAAGCTAATTATAAGATGAGTGACCTTATTCCTTTTGATGATGCTTCTTCCTCTCAAAATCCTGAATCTTTCAAATTATCTGATGAAGCTCTGAAGGCCGCTCGCTCCAATGGTTATCTCGAAATTGAAGAGCAGCTTAAAAAGAATCCGCCTAAAGAAGACGGGATTTTTACGGGAAGGGATTCTTCTCTTTTTAAACAAGTATCCAATCGTTACTTTCAGTACTACCCACGTCTGAAAAATCGTTCTAAGTAATCCAACCACTCATAATTATAGTTGGCAGAAAAAAACTCCTAGCGAGAACAATTATTGGCATTGATATTTCGAGCAATGGTTCAAGTTTTCATGGGTTTAAGCCACTTTTCTATAAGATAGGTAAAAAAACTCACTCGAATCATTACCATAAGTTAAAATAGTTCTATGAAAAAATTATTTGCAACACTTTTAAGTCTTTCATTAATCCTTGGACCAATGCCAGCTGCTCATGCTGGTGGCGGTGGAGGGATCGCCAAGCAGATCCTGGGAATAGCCAACTCCATTGTGGGAGCAACGATCATAACTAAATGTACGATGGCAGCTATGCAGCCATCTCTCATGGTTTATATGGCCGGAGGGATAGTTTACGTAGCAGCAGAGATTTCTGGTGGTAATAAACAGAAAAAGCAAGAAGAGACACAAGCTAAAAATCTCGACAACCTGAAGTCCAATATGACTGAAGGCGGAGATTATCAAAAAGGCGTTATTCAAGCCCAGCTGAAGGATGAAAAAGATAAACTAGAAGTGATTCAAGGGCGCCGTAAATGGATGATGGCCACAAAGGCAATTTATGCCACTGCTACTGCTCTTGCGATAGTGGAATTGATTTTATCAAAACTTCCTCCTCCTTTTTATAAACCCGATATTGGTGGTTGCGTTGCAAATCCTGCGGTAAATTTTCCTCTTGTAACAGCCATTGGAGCTGCATTTTCAGGAATTAGTGCTTATGCCAGTGGTGGAGTCATGGGAGTGGCCGGAGCAGCAGCGGCTGCAGGTATTGATTTTGTTTTTAAACTTGGAATTGGAGCCGCAATTACCGAGATGACTGTAACAGCCTTGAACGAGTCTATAGGAAGGATCGCGATCTTTGCGGCGGCGACCGCCCTCGTGATGGTTGTTGATGGTGAGTTAGCAAAAGAAGAGAGCGCAACAAAGAAGAGAATTTCTGATCTTGAAAAAGTAAATAACCAGTTCAACGAGATGAGTTCTGTTAATACGAGTATTGCAGAAGGCTCTTCAAATAAACCGGGTGCAGATGAAGGCAGTAATGGAGCAGGAGCTGGTAAGGCATCAAAACGAGAATTAAAATCATTGGCCGCTGCTCCTGAAGTTCAGAAAAAAGAATGTTTCTCGTCCGATAAATCCGGGACACAGTACGGCGAAGCGAGCTGTGGGAATCCAATTAAGCTCACTCGTCCTAATCTTAATCCACAATTTACAGTTCCGACTTTAGTGGCGGGCGCCAATACAGCTACTGATCTTGGACAAGCTGTTGCCAAAGGTGACATGGCCTCAGCTGAATTAGAAGCAGCTAAACTTGCTGCCATGGCAGGCCGTATTGATGCTGTTAAAGAAAGCATGATGAAAAAACTGAATGATCAGCTAAAAGCTGAAGGTAAAAAACCAATCAGTATTGAAGATACAATTAATTCTCAGCTTTCTGCTTTCAATAAAGAATTAAATAAGCAAAAACCAGGAACTGGAAATTACACAATGGAAGATCTTGGTTTCGGCAAGAATTCCAATGCCGGATCATCTGCAACTTCTCCCGATCTGGCAGCCGCTGGTGATAAAAAAGTTGAAGAAATTGGAAATGGCGAAGTGATCTCTGGTGGAGATGGTGCGGGAACTAATTCTCTCGCCGATTTCAGCAACATTGGTGCGGATGCAGAAGCGGCCGCTGATGCTGCGGCAGCCGCTGAAGCAGCCGCAAATGCTGACCCTTTCGGTGATGGTAACAATCCATTCGGTTCAGGCAATCAGTTTGCAACTGGACTATCATCGTCTCATGGTGGAATGAATGGTAAAGATGTTGGAAATGATATTTCAACAGAAAGAGACCGTTCAATCTTCAAACAAGTTTCTCAGCGCTACCTTCTAAACTACACAAAATTCTTTGAGCGGAAGAGCATAAATCCTCCTCTCACGGATGCTCAAGCGGCCCAATAAATTGCCACAAATTCAAGCCATAAGAAGGCCCCGGTTTCGGGGCCTTTTCTTTTTCAAATACTGGTTTTTAAAGAGTTTCACTGAGCATTGTGACGAATGAAAGGGGGAAGTCCTTTATAATTAAATCAAGATTTTGAACAAACGTCCGACAAGGTTAATAAGTTATAAGAGAGAATTTATGAATAAAAAAACTCTAGCAGTACTTATGTTAATGGGAATTTCCTTGGCCGCGACCGCGATAGCGGAGACTGAGCAAGAAAAAGAACAAAGACTTAGGACGAGAAACATAGAATTAGATGTCCAAGAAAAAGAAAGAAAGCTGAAGGAAGAAGAAGAAGCTCGTCAAAAAGCGGCTCAAGCAGCTCAGGGTAATACATTTTCAAACGGCAGTGTTTATCAAGATTGCAGAGATGCCGAAGCCCAGGCCCAAAATAATCCTAATGCTCAATTGAAACGAAAAGAGTGTGTCGTTCTAGAGAAACTGAGCGGAGGCGTCCCACATTTTCAAGCCGTTGATAGAAAAGCTTCTGAAATAAAATCACAAGATGGTGCCATTACTTGCCGCCAACTTGATTCTTTCACCATCGATTATAAACCATGTGAAGAAGCAGTTGCGGCTTATAACTGGGTGTTAAATGCTGATTCTGTGCTGAATCTTACTCAGGAAGTTCGTACAGCTCGTAATGATCAAAAGCTTCAAGAAGATACAGCTCAACAGGTTGCTCAAGGCGAAAGCCAGGGGGCAGTTCTTGATTCTGCTACGAAGAAAAATGAATTTCAAAAAGACGTCGAAAAAGAAAAGGTCATGGCCTATTCAGCTGCTGTAGCAGCTTTAGTCTATGCTTACCAAAATATCCCCGTGATCGATGATGCCATTAAAATGTGTGATAAAACTCCGGATTGTCAAAAAGCCTCTAAGGCTTATGAAGGAAGAATTATCGCCAATAAGAATGCTAAGGCAGCCTTGGTAAGAGCAATTACTGCTTATACAGGCAAAGGGATCGCGGCCGGTATAAAGATGGGAAATCATGATAAAGCCGCAAAGACGTTAACAAAGGCCAAGCAATCCTACGTAGAAGAGGATTCAGATTTGATGATGGAACGTTGTGCATTTAATCCAACTGACCCGCTTTGTATCCAACCAGGAAATCGTGTGGCCACATCTAACTATAGTGGTGGAGGGTTCACTCTTGGGGGAGAAGGTCAGGGTAATGCCTTCAACTTAAGTCCAGAAACAGTTGCTCCTGTTGAAATGGGAGAAGAAACGAATTTAGAGGGAGAATCAGTAGCTTCAGTTAATTCTCCTTTTGTAGATGAGGCCAAAGATGCCAATGAAATTCTGAATCCTGCTGGAGCTGCTCAGATGCAACCAGGAAGTGGGGCTGCTGGTGGCGGTGGCGGTGGTGCTGGTGGAGGAATGGGCGGTGGAAGTGCCAGCTTAGGAAATGACCTGGCCGGAGCTGAAGCTGAATCAAATAAAGAAGCTCAAATTAAGGCCAATAAGATATCTGGAAATTATAGTTCGTCCGGTGGTGGCGGATACAGAGGCGTTGCCGGAAAAAACGAGAAGGCCAATCCTTTTGCAAGCTTATTTGACAATAAAGCTGGAGGAGGAATTGAAGAGGACAAATCTGTTGCTGCAGACATTGATGGCGCGGCTTCTGGATTATTCCAGAAGATATCAAACCGTTATGTGAAAATTCAAGCTGACAAAAGGATTGAAGCAAGTAATCTCGAATAATGATAAATGCAACAGAGTTTGAATACGAAGTACAAATTAAAGAAATGCATCTTGATAGCTTTGGCCACGTGAACAACGCGGCTTATGTTATGCTCTATGAAGAGGCACGTTGGGACTTTATTACACGAAATGGCTTTGGCCTTGATTATGTTTTAGAGCACCAAATCGGTCCTGTTATTCTGGATCTTCAAGTCCGTTTTAAGCGAGAATTAAAGAACCGTGAAACGATTAAGATTGTTTCTAAGACGATAGAAGTCATCAGTCCGAAGATTATGGTTCTGGAACAGAAAATGGTGAAGGCCGATGGAAAGATTGCATCAGAGGCGAAATTCACTGTTGGATTCTTTGATTTAAAAGAACGAAAACTCATTGAAGCAAATTCTGACTGGCTCAAGGCCGTAGGAATAAAATAAAGGCCTCTTTCGAGGCCCCTATCTTTTATGCATTTATCTCTGCAGTAATTCCAGTTTCACTTTCTTCTTCAAATTCTTCACCATCTGCTTCGTAGGTCGGAGCAGAGTAATCATGGCCGTAAGGTCTATGAGTTTCTGAACAGAAATATCGATATTCACCCATCTGAGCATTTAAACGATCACGCTCCTGTGAACAGGCATCATAACCAGTGTTACAAATTTGGTTCCAATAAGTCGTAGCAACTCTATGATCATACTCGTCCACTAACTGATAGTTACAATAGTCCACAGGGGAGTAACGATAGCGATACCCGTTATAAACATAATAAGGATAATTATCGATAGTCCAATATCCATTGTTATATCCAGTGGCCGGGAAGAAAATCCAGTGAGCATAGATATACGTTGGATAGCTTTGGAAAACGTAATTATACCAATTGTACGAGCGGTAATAACGAGTTGTATGTATTACTGGCGCTCTGTAGGGAGCATGGTAGTAGTGAGTATAACGAACTGGAGTGTATCCATAAGGTCTATGGTAACTGCGTGATCCATAATGAGTTCGGACAGGACGATAAACGATAGGACGCGGAGGTCTATTCGGTCTGTACGTGCCTCCACCATAACCCGGACGTGTTGGTCTTCTGTTCCCAATAGTCCCGCCATTGCCTGGACGTGTTGGTCTTCTATTTCCAATAGTGCCACCATTGCCTGGACGTGTTGGTCTTCTGTTCCCAATAGTGCCACCGTTGCCTGGACGTGATGGTCTATTGTTCCCAATAGAACCTCCACGGTTTGGGCGAGGGTTACTTGGACGATTCGTTCTGTAAGAACCTCCGCCAGCACCCGGACGTGGACCTGGTCTATTATTACTGTAAGAGCCGCCGCCATTGCCACCGCGATTGCCTCGCGCTTGGGCCATAGCATCTTCTTGAATGACAAATGTCGACATCAAAAATACAAGGGCCGTAAAGAGTTTCATAAATCTCTCCCTTTAATTAATTTAAGCAAAGGAAATTTACCTATTTAAAGGGAGTTCTTGAATGAGATTTTACTTACAGCGTCGATGGCTCTCTTCTTAGGGAAGTAAGTAGGTATAAACATTAGTCTATTGCGAATCTAAAATCTTTCTAAAGGGAAAGACTAACTTCTAGGATGCTGAGTGTGGAGTCACTATGACTCTAAAAAAAGTGCCCATGAAGGCACTTCGTTAATATCAATTTTATTTCTTAATTTGTTCAGTGGCATTAGCTGCACTCTTGTCTTCAAAGAGCCTCTTCATCCCACTTCTCTGGTAACGATTACTCAGGAGTTCAAAGATATTGGTGTTAGCACCTTCATTGATATCACTCGCACCATAGTCCAAATCTTGGTTCATCGCTTCGGCAAGTTGTACTTCTCTTGCCGCAGCTGGATCAGATGATTCTCCTAAATTGAAATCAAAAGGTGCTTCTTCTTCACCAGAGTAGGTGCCATTTGCAGCTATACCTTGACCTCCACTGATTCCTTTTACAGGTGAATCTTTAAGTTCTGTTTCAAGCATTCGAGCGGCTTCGCCTGGGTTAGAAGGAAGATTAGATCCACTCGTACTGCCGAGAAGAGAGGAAGATGGAATACCCTGGCTGGATTTCTGTAAGCTTTTCTGGGCCTGATCAGTCCATTTCTTTTTATTTTTTTTATAGTCTGCAAGTTGCTTTTTGTTTTCAAGTTGAGCAGTGGCCTTATTCAGTTTCGCCGCTAGACTTGCCATCGTCGCAGTATCCACATTCGCCGCATCGATTGATCCATTTGCAACCTTATTAACTGGATCAACAGCTTGAGAAAGCATCGAGAAAGTACCTGTACCAACTCCACCTTTTAAGCTTTGAAGATTCACTTTCATACAAGTGTTATTACTTTTACAAGAACAGGTGGCATCAGCTTTATTCTGATTATTGATACATACTTTTGAATTTGCGTTACTAGCAGTGTATTTCCCACTTGTCGTATCTATTCCTGCCCAAAGTTTTTGACAGACGCTTGAGTTCGTACGATTAGGATTTTTGCTATTTTCTGGAGTGTAGCAGTAACATTCTGGCTTACCCGGATCAGTTCGGTCTTCTGACTTACAGTTATTGATGGCCCCATAAGCGGACTTAAATTCATCTCTCATCTTTCTTAAAAGCTCGGCCCTTTTTGAAGATGCCTCTGCTTGTTTTCCGGCATGCGTGGCCATGATAGTTGTCATTCCGGCCATAACTCCTGAGAAAATTGCCCTTGATTCAGGAGTAATAAGTTTAGCGCCAATCAACTTTCCTGCAGCAAAACCAGCAGCAGCACCAATACCTGCTGTAATGAGAGGGTTACTGCCCTTGGCTTCCATCTCTTTAAAAGACTTAGAAGCATTAGAGTCTACTTGAGCGATTGCTTTGGGAATTGGATTTAGATTACTAAGGACTGCAAGTGAAACTTCTTTAAACATTGTGAAGAGCTCAGTATCTTTCACAAGGTCTTCATCAAAAGAAGATTTAATTTCCTGATAATAATCTAAAGTAGGAGAAGTGTTCGTAAATCTCTGTGCCTGTTGGTTCACAACAAAAGAGACTAGATCTGTTGATTTTTCTAAATTGTAATTAAACTGATGGTCCAGGATAAATGGTTTTTTTCCTTCAGCATAAGAAGCGTACAGGCTTTCTTTTTGTTGCGGATGGAGTTTTGTAGTCTTACAAATATCTTTAATTGCGGTGATACCAAATGATGTTGATTTTGTTGCAATTTCCAGTAAAGCAATTACCCCAGAAGCCGCATAAGCAAGTGCCCCAATCATGAAAAAATTCTTTTTCATTTTGGCAGCTTTAGCTAGAGACTCTTCGGAGCGCGCGAGCATTTCAAACGCCTGACTTTGGGCTTCCATGCTGACTTCTTTTTCTTTATCTTTATCCCCAGCAGCTTGCTCTGGATTGACGATTTTTCCCCAGTCATCTTTGATTTCTTTTAATCTTTTTTTATGTTGAAAGTTGGCGAGATTATCTCCAACGAAAAGGGCTGCAGATCCTCCAATCATCGTCCAAAAAGAAGCAGAAGTACAAGTAGATGTAGTTCCACTCCCACCCATCCCCGCAACGAAGACAGTTACCGGACCCGCCACCGCTGCAATATTGGCCACACCACTAACAAAATCACTAGTCCCTTTCGCTTCCTTAGGTGCATTCCCAGCATTTACTTCTTTCTCAAAAGCTTCTTGGGCATTTCTTTTATAGCATTCCGCATCTCCATTACAGGCAGCAGTGGCATTCAGAACGTTGGCCGTCTCTGTCTTGGTTAAGCAGCGGTTTAAAACGGAATCGTAGGTAAACCCAGTGGAACAGGACTGAGCATAGGCCGTACTTGTAAAGAAACTCACATTGGGAAGGAAGGTCCCCATTGCCAGTTCAAAACATAGGATGAAATTCAGTAGGCCAAATAACTTTCTCATACGGTCCTCGTTGGGATTTTAACTATTTAAACCATTATAGGGTGAGTTTTGACCTCTCCCTAGAGCGCAGACTTTTCCTCTTATAATCTTGAGTTCGACCCGACTAGAAAATCTAATAAAATTTGAGGGTTAGGGGGCTAAAAGGAAATAGGCTTATTAAGCGACAAAAGCTAGAATACTGGCTTTAAAAGTTGGCATTTATGATCAAGTTTATATTAGTTTTGACCCTCCTTCCTTTTTCGGCCCTAGGCCTGGAGCTTAAAGTAGGGGATATCATTTTGCAGCCTTTACAGTGCTGGACCTGTCAGCTCATCATGGCCCAGGAGAAATCGAATTTTTCTCATATGGGTTTAGTAATTAAGACTCATCCGGAAGTTCTGATTGCTGAATCTTTGGGCGCAGTGAAACTTACTCCTCTTAAAGAATTTTTAGGAAGAACGGAAGGTCATAGTCATTCCGTGAAGCGCTTTAAAGATCAAAGTGTCGTCCAGTATTTTGTCCGTCATGAAAAACATTTTTTTCATTTTTTTAAAGAGCATTATGAAGGTCTCCCGTATGATTCACAGTTTTTGTGGGAGAATATGGACGAAGAAGGCCGTGAAAAACTTTACTGCTCAGAGATGATAGCCAAAGTACTTGAAGAGTTTCTGAAAATAGAAATGCCAATGAAGAAGATGAATTATGACATCAACCGGAATCATTGGATCGAATACTTTAAAGGCAATCCTCCTGACGGCAAGTGGGGAAATGCTCCGGCAGACTTTGAAAGATCTCCTTTATTTTATGAAGTAGGGCAACCATGAAAATGTGGATTGAAAAGCGGCATCTAGATTTAAAGGTTAATTGGAAACTTTCCCGTAACCAAACAACTTTTAAAGAAAATTATATTGTTCATCTTGAAACGAAGAATGGGATTTTTCTCTCTGAAATTGCACCAAATATCAGATATGGTGAATCACCTGTTGAGATTGAAAAGCAGTTTTCAGAATGGTTGAATAAGACTGACATTACCCGTATCTCTGGAATTTCAGAACTTTTCCTCGCCCTTGATGCTTTTAAGCTTTTTCATTCTTTACGCTTTGGTTTGGAATCGGCTTTCCTTTCTGCCTTAGCAAATGAAAAGAAAATGTCCCTGTCGAGTTATTTAGGTCTGCCTGCTCCAGGAGCGGTGGCCACATCCTTTTCAATGCCGATCACTCCCATAGGAGAGATTAAAGATTATCTGGCAGCAATCAAACGATTTCCTTCACTCAAAATTAAAGTTGATGCTGAAACCGGCCCGGATATGCTTCAGGAAATTAGAAAGCATACCAATATTAAGCTTCGGATTGATGCTAACGAAGGCTGGAAGGATTTAGATCAATTCCTGCGCTTTGAAGAATCACTTCAAGGAATGAATATTGAACTGATCGAGCAGCCCTTTCCTTCATCCATGATTGATGAGTATAAAGAACTCAAGAAGAAAACTCAGCATAAGTTATTGGCCGACGAATCCATTGAAGACGTTGGAGACTTCACAGAGCTTCAAGAACAGTTTCATGCCGTAAATATTAAACTCATGAAGACCGGCTCCTTGATTAAGGGCAGAGATTTGATTCTTGAAGCTAAGAAGCATCAAATGGAAACCATGATCGGTTGTATGATTGAGACAACAATTGGGATTTCTTACGGAATGCTTTTAGGCGGAATGGCGGATTACGTGGATCTGGATGGATTTCTTTTGATTAAAGATGAACCCTTCCGCCTCGTAAACGAAGCAGAAGGGATTCTAAGTCTTAATTAGTGGTGACCTTGACCGTGAGCTCCGTGAGCATGGCCATGAGTAACTTCTTCTTCAGTTGCTTCTCTCATACCAACGATTTCAACGTCAAAGAAAAGATCTTTGCCGGCCATTGGATGGTTGCCGTCTACTGTTACTTCTTCAGTATCAACTGACATGATTGTAAAAACTGGAGAGTGAGCGTCATTGTTCACCTGGAACTGATCGCCAACTTGAAGATCTGCGTCCGGTGGGAATTGAGTCTTCTTAACCTTTACAACTAATTCAGGATTAATGTCGCCATAAGCGTCCTGAGCTTTAACTTCAACTTTTCTTTTATCACCAACATTTAATAGAGCGATTACTTTTTCAAGGCCAGGAATGATTTGTTGAGCGCCTTCAAGAAAGTAAAGAGGCTCATCACCAATTGAAGAGTCTAGTGTCGTTCCAGACTTATCTGTAAGGGTATAATGAAAGCCAATAACACGTGCCATAGAATCTCCAATTTTACGTCAGCTTATTTTTCTGACTATTGATAAACATAGTTCTTTGTTTTGAGTTCTCTTTTCTATCTCGTCTAAACTTAGTTTGGCAAATACTGATGCGACTGCATTGAAAGCTTCTTCGCTCGTTTCAAACCTTCGCTCTAGTGGAAGATTGACGGCGAATACTTCAATGAGGTTCTGCCAAAACTTCTCTTCCACGGCGGCCAATGCGACATAATGACCGTCTGAAGTGCGATAGAGAGAGTAGCATGGATAGGCACCATTATGCAGGAATTTTGTCTTTTTTTGTTTCCTTAAAGCCGCTGACCAAAAGGGATGAAAAATGGCATCGGTTGTGTCATGAAGATAACTTACTGATTTAACAAAATTCTTATTTCGCATGGTTTCGATGAGGTTTGCCAGCATTTGAGTCGCCACTTGTTGCCCAAAAGCGATGCCTGCAACAGGCATGAACGGAGGAGCTACAATCGGTGCGTCTTCATGGGCCACATGGAGTGAAAGATAGCCGCTGATCGCGAGAGCATTGAGGTCATGCATGGCCTTATTGTGGGTTGAAGAAGCCTCGAGTTCCACAACCGCCAAGGGGAAATCTTTCAAGTCATCGTCATTGAGTCCAAGGCTTGTTTTAAGTTTCGGTCCTAAAGAGAGAAGAAGCCCCTGAGCATCGGCAATTAAGCTTCGCACCTGATCTTTAATATCAGGGGCCTTAAAATCAAGCCGAATGACTTTCTTATCTTGATTGAGTTCTTCGTACCAGTTTTCAAAACTCTGATCAAATTCTGAGAAGGCCCCGGATAGAAAGGGGTCCTTATGCTTAATATCTTCAACCTTTATAACTTCAGCACCAAGGTCCTTCAAAATCTTGCCAGCAAGAGGTCCGGGGAGACGATGGGTAAAATCGAGGATCTTAATTCCTTTAAGCATCTACTTCCTTCATTTGAAAAAGACTCTGAAACTGGTCAAGGCCTTTCCCAGATGTCTCACAAGCATTCATGGTACAAAGTTGATAGCTATCATCTTTTCTTTCATGATAATCCATTACGAAACGTGAGAAGAAGTGAGTTCTCATATTAAGGAACTCTTCTTTTTCTATCCATTCTACGGGTACTTCGACTTTGCGGAAAATTTCTTGAGGGTAAGTCAGAGCTCGTAGACCTTCTCCATGGCCCAAAGGATTAGTCAGAGCATATTGAGGAAGGTTTTCAAATTTTTCTTTTAATATATTGGCCGGAGCATAACCGGGATTAAAGAGAGCAAACCTCGACAAGAGTAGGACTAAGGTCATGACAGGAGATCGATAGGACTGATCAAAATAAGGCGCTGTCATATTATGAAGACCCGGAGTAGAAGCATTGAGAGAGGTAATATAGACTTCTCCGTCTTTAATAAAGTTTTGGATAGTGAAGTCTAAAGTCTCAATAGCGTTCTTCTTGAAAACTTGATTTCCAGTGACTTCATAGAGTCTTAACTGAGCATCACAGAAATTCACATAATCTTCCAGATAGATGGCCTGCTTCTCCAGGGTATTAGTGTGGCGAAGAATATGTTTATCTTGTTCATTTACTCGAATGAATTGTTTGAGACATCCTTCTACAGTTTCTTTAATCATTTCAAAGGCCTGATTTTGAATAGTTGAAACAGGACAATACTGAACAACATCCGCAAGAGAAGACAAGATCATATAGTTCCAGGCCGAGATCCCTTTTCTATCAGTCGCTGGCGGCATGCGGAGTTTTCTTTGCTCAAGAAGTCTTCTTCTGATTTCTCTTACTTCCTGCCATCCTTCTTGAGTGTAATACTGGGCCTTCATCTCAGGGTTTAAAGAAAGAACATTCAGGCCATGCTCAAAGTTTCCTTTCTCAGTGATGTTAAACATCTCCAGATATTTATCGAGTTTAATTTTTTGCTCAGGGGGAGCCTCTTCAAAACTCGCTTCAAACTCTTCTTTCGTATAAGTGAAATAAAGTCCTTCTGTTCCTTCGGAGTCTGCATCTTGAGCGCTGAAGAAATAATTTTCATCTGCAATCATTTCTGATTTCAAATAATCCAGGGTCTGGAGGATGCCATCAAAAACTAATGGAGACGGATAAAATTGGCTTAGCTTCGCCAGAACTTTTAAAAGGCCCGCCTGGTCGTAGAGCATTTTTTCAAAGTGTGGCACCAGAAATTTATCATCCACTGAGTAGCGGTGGATCCCGCCTTTGGCATGATCAAAAAGACCACCCATTAACATCTTCTCAATAGTCTCTACGATATGTTGACCCTGTTCCTGAGGAATCATACCTTCCAGGATTTGCTCACAGGCCCACTCATAGAAAGAAAAATGCGGAAACTTCGGAGCTTTCCCATAACCGCCATTTTTTACATCGGCGTAGTTCTTTAAAGCATTCATAATGGCAGAAGGACCTGGGAAGTGACCCTGGAACTCAATTTTATTTTCAAGTGAAATGGGCTTCTTGATTTCTTCAACCAGTTTGTCTGCATTCTCTAAAATCTGAGTCGGATTGGATTTCCAGTTATCGTTTATTTGTTTTAGGACATCCATAAAAGAGGGCATGCCTTGACGGGCAGTGTGCGGGAAGTAGGTTCCCACAAAAAATGGTTTTCCATCAGGAGTTAAAAAGACACTTAATGGCCATCCACCTCGACCAGTCATGATGGAGCAGGCACTTTGGTAGTAGTGATCAAGATCCGGATACTCTTCTCTATCTATTTTAATCGATATGAAATGATCATTTAAGAATTTCGCCGTTTCCATATTCTCGAAAGATTCATGGGCCATAACATGACACCAATGACATGAAGAGTAACCAATCGACAGAAATATGGGCCTGTTTAGTTCCTTTGCTTTATTAAGGGGTTGTTCTCCATAGGCCTGCCAATGGATAGGATTTTCAGCATGTTGCTTTAGATATAATGAATTCTCAAAACGTAAATTATTTTCACTCATAAAACCTCGAAATTTGGTGAAGAGAGTAGGGATGGTAAAATCGCAGTATTAATCTTCAATGGTTTATCTAAGCTTGGTCAAGGGAATTTGCTTTTTAGGACTGGGTTAGATATAAGCGGGGGCGTATGGAACAAACGACCGGAGAAACTAGAGTTTTAAAGACTCTTAGCGTCTCGGCGGAGGAAAAGCCAAAGGGGTCACTTCTTAGCTCTTTCTTCTCCACCTACAAAATTCCTCTTATCTCACTTGTGCTTTTCAGTTCATTCACTTTACGTGCCCTATATCCTCAAACATTTCATTTTGGATTTAAGCGTCAAAAAACCTATCGTTTCAAAAGCGATAGCTTGGGATTTTTCATTGGGGACATAAACTTCTTTAAAAATAGCTCTTACGATGAAGCAGAGGAGCAGATTATTGAACTATTCCCTGCTAACCTCCGGGATAATGTAAAACAGGTTATCAGACCTGTTCTTGTTCTTTGTGAAAAACATCAGCTTGATCCATTCTGGGTTCTCTCGGTGATGTGGACAGAAAGTCACTTTAAGCATGAGTCTATTTCTAAGAAAGGTGCTAAAGGTCTCATGCAGCTAATGCCTAAAACCTATATGGGAACTCTCGCTGAAATGAAGAAAGAAGGGTACTCCCTGGAATCGGATCGTGGTGAGGATTATCTGCGTTTTCAGTATGGTCCAACTTTTTTTGATCTCGGTTATTCTAAATTAGTCTCTAAGCTTCGAAATCTTGAGGTTGGAATTTATTATCTGAAAGGTCTATTAGAGGCCTTTAATTATAATCATTACTATGCTACTGTGGCCTATAACATGGGACCGTACTGGACTAAGAGCCGTCTTAAAAACAATATGCCGGTTGGGAAAAAGAACCAATACTTAGACAAGGTCCTTAAAAATTATTACCACATAACTAAAACACTGAGCCAAAACTCCGATGTCACCTTCATCCCGAGAATCTGAATTAGACCAATTAAGAGAAGCCTTGGCGCAGCTTAATTCCGAATTGTTTTTAACAATCGCTGAGCGTCGTCGTCTTTGTGTAAAGATCCAGGAGTATAAAGATTCAAAAGGAAGATATTCTCATTTTGATCCTGAGCGTGAGATGAGCGTATTTAATCTTTTTCATGACCAACTAAAAGCATGCACCATCAAAGAATTATTGGCCTTCTCCCTCATCATGGAAGATCAAGCAATGGCCATGGCGCCAGGTTCATATCCTGCGTGGTCTCAACTTGTGCATTTACAAAATCCATCCAACGAACTTTTTGAAATGATTAATCCTTTGATTTTAAAATCATCTCGTCCTGATTTTTATAAACGACTTCAGTTTTCCGTCGAATTTAGTTTTTTAAAAGACTTCTCATTGCCTTAGTCCCTTTAAATCCTTAAGATTTAGCACTATGAAGAAAGACCAAGTTATAGCTCTTGATGGGCCTTCTGGGAGCGGCAAGTCAACTGTCGCAAAAATGATCGCTCAAAAATTAAATCTGATTTACATAGACACGGGAGCGATGTTTCGGGCCACGGCTTATGCTCTTCAGCACACCGGGATTGATTTCACTAAAGCTCATCTTACTTCTCAAGAAGAAGAAACAATAAACAAGTTTTTTGTAGAACATCGTTTTCAGTTTGCTCCTGAACCAGGAGTGCTGATTCTTCTGGATAATTTAAATCTAACAGATGTTATCCGGGAACATCATGTTTCAAGACTGGCTTCCCAGGTCTCTAAACATAAAGTTGTTAGAGACTTTTTAAAAGAATGGCAGAGAACTATTGTTAAAGACCGACCGGCGATTCTTGATGGAAGAGATATTGGAACAGTTATTTTCCCACAGGCCATATTAAAAGTTTTTTTAACTGCCTCACCGGAAGAACGGGCCCATCGCCGCCTTTCAGAACTTCAAGAGCGTGGACAAACTGATATTAACTACGATTTGATTCTTAAAGATATTGTTGAAAGAGATTATGAAGATATGAACAGAGAGATTGCTCCTCTGAAAAAAGCCGATGATGGAGTTGAACTCGACTCCACAGGGAAATCCATTCCTCAAATCGTCGATGAAATAGTGGCCCTCTGGAATGAAAGAAAGGTTAGCACATGATTTTAACGCCTGAAAAATTTGACAATATTGTTTCTCAATTTCAAAGTCTAAAACCAGTGCTTGTCGTTGGTGATTTAGGGGTTGATAAATATACTTTTGGTGAAGTGAAGCGAATTTCCCCTGAAGCTCCTGTTCCTGTTTTAGAAGTTGAAAAAGAGTGGAATAAACTGGGACTTGCTGCAAACGTTTCAGATAATTTGAAATGTCTGGAAGTGAACTCCACTTTATGCGGAGTCATCGGCGACGATGCGCGCGCTAGTTTAGTCGAGCACCTTTTGGAAGAGCGCGGACTTAAAACATGGGGCCTTGTAAGAGATGCTTCTCGTCACACAACTTATAAAGAGCGTGTGACAACTGCCACTCAGCAGATCTGCCGTATTGATTATGAAACGAAGGACGGACTATCTGATGAGATTAACCGTAAAATCACTTCACGGATTAACGAATTCTCCGATTCTCATGGAGCTCTCATCATCGAAGATTACGGCAAAGGGCTCTTCAGCGAATCTCTCTGTCAAAAAATAATTCAGGACTTTAAGGACAAGAATCTTTTAATCACTGTTGATCCTTCTCGTTCAACTCCGCCTATGTGGTATAAAGGCGCGACCCTTTTAAAACCAAATCGACTGGAATCCCAAATGATGGTCGAAGCCCTGGGATACTTTAAAGAAAGAAAGTTGGAGAAAATCGCCGAGATTCTGGTTGAAAAACTTGAACTCGAAAAGATCATTATCACACTTGGTGCAGATGGCATGGCGATGCTTGATACAAAACTTGGCGGCGATCTGAAAATTATTCCAACCGCTGCCAATGAAGTTTTTGATGTCTCCGGTGCCGGTGACACTGCAATCGCTGCTATCACTTCTTCTCTTATGGCCGGTGCTTCTTTAGAAGAAGCGGCCTGGGTTGGAAACTGTGCGGCCGGTGTGGTGGTGAAAAAAAGAGGGACGGCCCTTTGTTCTCAACAAGAACTTAAAGAGTACTTCGCCAATCTTCGAAAACTTTTGAAATAAATGCTTACCCCCGAAACAGCATCTCCTGGATTATTATTTTCCAGTTTCCTCTTCCGTTCGGATTTACACACTAAGGAAGAACTTAAAAGCTTTTGGGAAGATCGTTTTGGTAAAAGTTTTTCATTCGTTCCTGAGCAGAATCCCCTCATTGAATACTATTCAAAAGAAATGGGTCTTCCTCTTTTCCGTATCTTCTTTTTAACTTCCAAATCATTTGCCCGAGATTCATTGCTGGAAGTGAAGTTTGACTCTCTTAAATGGGAAAATCTTTGGGCCCGGGATCAAAAGCGGATGGTGAACGTTGATATTGGTTTTTTAAGCCTTGAAAACTTTCTTCTGGCGACCACCAAAAATTACTCCCACCGGGTTTATTTGGGCCAAAACATCTTTGCCGACCTGACTTATTACTTCCATCAAGGCTCTTTTCAGGCCTTTGATTGGACTTATCCTGACTTTGTTGATTCTGCTAAAAAAGAATTTCTTGAGTGGGGGAGAAGTTTCCTTCTTAATTCCTTAGTTAATAACACTAAGCAGTAATCTTCTCCTTCTTTTCATTTATCCCCCTAACTGATAACCTTTTTCCCGAAACTTACCAAAGGACGCCCATGCAAGTGCTCGAAACACTGCTTAATGATTTTACTAAAGAAGTTAATGAAATTCATAAAGTAGCAGATCTCTTAAATCTAAAAGCTAAATATGTCGGGAAGCAAGGGCCTCTTGCAGATGTAATGAAAGGTCTTAAAGATGCCACTCCGGAAGAGAAAAAAAACATCGGAAGTAAGGCCAATGAGCTTAAAAATGCCATTGAAACCTTAGTTAACCAGAAGATGCTTGAAATTGAACTTCATGAAATGAATGAAGGTCTTGAGAAGAATAAAATCGACATTTCTCTGACCGACTCAGTAATGGATAAAGGGCTTCAGGCCGCAGGTCTTCATCCCGTGACAATTATTCAGCAGGAAATTGAAGATATTTTTATTTCGATGGGATTTGAAGTCTTAGATGGTCCCCATATCGAAGATGAGTTCCATAACTTTGAAGCCCTTAACATCCCGGCCACTCACCCGGCCCGTGATATGCAGGATACTTTTTGGTTTGCCGATAAAAAACATCTTCTTAGAACTCACACCTCAACCATTCAGATTCGAGGGATGAAGGAGAGAAAACCTCCTTTCCGTTTCGTTGGTCCTGGTAAGGTTTTCCGTTGTGAGAGAACTGATGCTTCCCATGAAATGGTTTTCCATCAATTAGAGGGGATGATGGTGGGTGAGGATGTTTCCGTTGGAAACCTTATTTACTTCATGAAAACTCTCTTAACTGAAATCTTTAAAAAAGAAGTTGAAGTCCGTCTTCGCCCAGGGTTCTTTCCTTTCGTTGAACCGGGCTTTGAACTTGATATCAAATGTCTTATCTGTAACGGCAAAGGTTGTTCCGTTTGTAAGCATGTTGGTTGGGTTGAACTCCTTCCATGTGGAATGGTTCATCCGAATGTTCTTAAGGCCGGCGGAATTGATCCGGAGAAACACAATGGCTTTGCTTTCGGCCTAGGCCTCGATCGTCTTGTCATGATGAGATACGGTATTGATGATATCCGTCACATTCATGCCGGTGACCTTCGTTTCAACTCTCAATTTAAATCATTCTAGGAAAAAATATGCTTATCTCACTAAACTGGATTAAAGACTTTGTAGAAATCCCTGATATGTCTCCTAAAGAGCTTGGTTCTCTTTTCACTCTGGCAACTGCGGAAGTGGAGGATGTCATTGTAAAAGGAGAAGTTTTAAAACCTATCCTATGTGTTGAAATTAAATCTCTCAAACCCCATCCGGATTCCGATAAATTAAACCTTGTGACATTTGACTATGGGAAAGGACAACTTAAAGAAGTTGTCTGTGGAGCACCTAATGTTAGACCTGGCCTTAAAGTTCCTTATGCTCCGATTGGAACAACTCTTCCCAATGGGATGACTCTTGAGCCCAAAAAAATCCGTGGGATCTTATCCGACGGTATGCTCTGCTCTGAGACCGAACTAGGTATTGGAGAAGGTAAGTCAGGGCTCATGGAACTTAGAGACGATGTCCTGCCTGGAACTTCTATTATCGAATATTTAAATCTTGAATCAGATGTCATCTTGGATGTTGATAACAAGTCTCTTACTCATCGTCCCGACCTTTGGGGATACCTTGGCCTTGCTCGTGAGTTCGCAGCAGCTCATAAAAAAGAACTCAAGAATCGTTTCACTGCAGACTGGGAAAAGAAAATCGAGACATCTTTTAATAAGGCCATGTCTCCTATAAAAGTTGAAGTCGCTGAAGATTCTTCATGTCTGGCCTACTATGGTCTTTCTTTGGATATCCCTAAAATGGGTGAAACTCCAGAGCGGATAAAGCAGCGCTTGGAAGCCGTGGGCCTTCGTCCGATTAATCTCATTGTTGATATCAGTAACTACGTCATGGTTGAACTCGGGATACCGAACCATGTTTTTGACCGGACTAAAATTGCCGGTGATAAAGTTCTTATCCGTCGTGCCGGAGAAAATAAAATCTTCCAAACCCTGGATGAACAAAACCGTGAGCTCGTTCCTGGTGACACTGTAATCTGTGACAGCGATAAACCTTTAGTTCTGGCAGGTATTATAGGAGGCCTTGATAGCGGGGTTACTCCTGATTCAACTAAGCTTTTCCTTGAGACCGCCAACTGGGATGCCCCGGAAGTCCGTAAAACTTCGGTTCGCCTTGGTCTTAGAACAGATTCTTCTCAGCGCTATGAAAAAACTCTCGATAGTAATCTTTGTTATCGTACGCTTTTGAGATTAGTAGAACTTATCTCTGAACTTTGTCCGGGCACGACTGTTGTAGGAATGCCGGAGAAGTATATCCGCGAAGATAAATTATCAAGGCCATTAACTTTTAATGTCTCTCACTCACAAATTGTAAGTAACCTTGGAATGGAAATATCTAAAGAACAGATCAAAGATATTTTCCAGCGTCTTGATTTTAAAGTTGAAGAGAAGAATGATTCGTTCACTGTTACTGTACCAACTTACAGAACGACAAAAGATATAAGCTGTCGCGCCGACCTTATTGAAGAAATTGGAAGAATGATTGGTTATGATAATATCCCGCCAGTCTCTCCACTCCTTCCGGTAAAACCAATCAGACTTTCTCCAGCGAAGCAGTTTCACCGTAAGGTCCAGGACTTCTTAGTCAATCAAGCAAAATCTCTTCAGGTTATGACTTATCCATTAGTGGGTAAGGAACTATTACAAAAAGCAATGTGGCCTGAACTTAATGATCACCTGGTTCTGGTTAATGCTCTCTCTGTTGAACAAGACAGGATGAGACCATCTATCATTCCTTCTGCCATCGAGGTTGCCTTTCAGAATCAAAAACACTTCGAAGAATTTTCTTTCTTTGAAATTGGCCGTAGTTATTTGAACTTTGGTCAGGAAAGAAGCCAGATTCTTATAGGGATGTATTCTAAGAATGCGACTCGTTTTGTAGAAGTTGAAAACGTGGTTGAAAAGTTAATGTCTACTCTGAACGTGGCCTATAACTTAGCAGCTCCGAATGCAAAATTTGCAAACCTTCTTATCCCTAAAGACTGGAAGGGAACGCATCCCCATGAGTATCTTAACATTCAGATTATGGGTAAGTACGCTGGTGTTATTACTTCAGTTCATCCTCTCGTTTTAAAGAACTACAAAATGAAAGGTCACCTTACATTTGCAGTTGTCGACATTACGGATCTTGAGTCTCGTGAACAGAAAGATAAAACGAAGTATCGTCCTATCTCTAAGTATCCATCATCTTCTTGTGACTTTACTGTCGTTATGAATAGTGATCTTCCAGCGGCCACGGCCATTACGGCCTTAAATGCGATTAAGGATAAAGAATTCAAATCCAAAGCGATTGTGGACATTTTTATGATGAATGATGAACAAAAAGCTGTATCGATTCGCACGGTTTTTGAAGATTCAGAAAAAACATTGGCCCCTGAAACGATCAAGAATTTAGAACAGAAAGTGGTGCAAGTACTTGAAAAAGCGGGGCTCCCGCTAAGGTCTTAAAAAGACATTGTTTAGGAGGTTTTTTAGAATTAATTTTTTTTTGAAAAAAAATGAAATAAAACGAAAAATCCCTTGACGAAGTTAGAGGGGGTAAGTATTCTCCTCAAACACTTCAACGAAATTAAGTAGTTTAAACGCTAGGTTCCACCTAGACAGAAGTTAACGCTCTTTTAAATTTGAATATGATTAAAAGTTTTGACGCTGTAATAAGTGTCAAGATGAGATGAGAAAGGAACC
>DISW01000017.1 GCA_002422605.1 Bacteriovoracaceae bacterium UBA6200
TCCCTTTCTTCAGGCTTTTAATTTAGTCCTTCACAAGTTTTTTAGTATCTGTTAAAAAACTCTTTCCTTTATTAGAGGGTTCGAATCCTTCCACTCGCCTTGGTTTTAGAGTGAAACATACTACATTGGAGTCCGCTCGTGGCATCTCACAATCCTTACGCATCCTTTTTAGATAAAGTCGAAAAACCAGCCCGTTATATCGGTGGCGAACATTTTGTCATGAAGAAGAATTGGGATGAATCGATTGCACGTGTTGCTCTGTGCTTTCCAGACACTTATGAAATTGGAATGAGTCACCTGGGAATGAAGATTCTTTATGAGGAAATTAATCAGCATCAAGCTCTTTTAGCGGAAAGAGTATTCGCTCCCTGGGTGGATATGGAAAAAGAGATGCGCTCTCGGAATCTTCCACTTGTTTCACTTGAAAATTTTAAGCCCTTAAAAGATTTCCATATTGTTGGTTTTTCTCTCCAATATGAAATGTCTTATACCAATATTTTAAACATGCTCGAACTTGGTGGAGTATCCATCTGGACCAAGGATCGTGGAGAGGATGAGCCTTTTGTTATTTGTGGCGGGCCATGCGCAACTCATCCTGAGCCACTCGCTCCTTTTATGGATTTTGTTTTGATTGGTGACGGCGAAAAACTCTTTTCACGCATTACTCATTTCATTGGAGAGGCTCGCGCACAAGGCTTGAAACGAGATGAGATTTTATTTGAGCTAGCTAAGTGGAAAGGAATCTACGTTCCGAAGTTTTATGAGACAGCAATTGATCCGATGACTCAAATGGAAGTGGTAACAGGACCTAAAGCAGAATTTGCTGGAGTCATTCCTGATCGTGTTCAACGCTATTTTGTGGATAACCTCGCAAATTACCCATTTCCTACAAAATCTCCAATACCTCACATGACAGCGATCTTTGACCGCTTCTCAGTAGAATTATCCCGCGGTTGTACGGAAGGATGTCGCTTCTGTCAGGCAGGAATGATTTATCGTCCGGTTCGTGAAAGAAATCCTGAGAATGTCGTACAGATGATTATGGATGGATTAAAAAATGGAGGCTTCGATGAGGCTTCTCTGACTTGTCTTTCAACGGCTGATTACTCTGCTGTTACCCCGTTAGTCATTGAACTTCTGGATAAACTGGCTGCGGAGAACGCGACTCTTGGAATTTCATCTCTTCGCGCTTATGGATTAGATAATCGTATTCTTGATAAACTGGCCGCAGTGAAGAACTCATCTCTCACTTTTGCACCAGAAGCTGGATCTCAGCGTATGCGGGACGTGATTAATAAAAACGTCTCTGAAGAAAATCTTTTAGAAACTGCGGAAAATGTTTTCTCCCGTGGTTGGACCAAGATGAAGCTCTACTTTATGATAGGTCTTCCAACTGAAGAAGATGAAGATGTTGTGGCGATCATGGAAACAGCAGGGAAGGCCCGTCAAAAGGCAGTGGATTGTGGAGTTCGTAATCCCACTGTAACGGTTTCAGTTTCTTCTTTCGTTCCTAAGCCTCACACTCCTTTTCAATGGGCGAGTATGATTACTCTTCCGGAAATTGAACGTAAGCAAAATCTTTTGAAAGAACATGCAGATAAATATCGTCTTAATTTCCGTAAACATTTTTCTAAAATCTCAGCTCTTGAAGGAATCGTTTCTCGCGGTGACCGCCGAGTGGCCGATATTATCTATAATGCCTGGAAAGGTGGCGCTCGCTTTGATGGCTGGGATGAAACATTTAAATATGATCTATGGGTTAAGTGTGTTGAAGACTCGGGTCTTGATACTGAAATCTTTCTTGGAACTATTCCAATGGAAGGGAAACTTGCCTGGGATCACATTGATGTCGGTTTGACTGAACGCTTTTTGGAGCTTGAATGGAAGAAGGCCACTAAGAACAGGCTTTCTCCTCCATGCGGGAAAGTTCATGGCATGATTGTTCATCATTCGAATCTTGAAACCCTTGAGAAAACATTCGATATCGATAAGAAGAAACTTGTTTGTTACCACTGTGGTGTCGCTTGTGATCTGAAGAATATGGTGGAAGAAAGACGGGATTTTTTAAAAGGCATGAATGCTATTGAAGATGCTCCTTATGTAAAACCTGAAGTCCTTAAAAAAGATATCGTCGAATTGAGAGAGAAGCGTAATCAAATCACAGGTTATAAATATCGTATTGAATTTTCAAAAATAGGACCGATTACTTTTATTTCTCATTTAGATCTTCAAAAGGTAATGGCACGGATCTTTAAGAGAGCGGAAATGGCAACTCTTCATTCTGAAGGGTATAACATTCGTCCACTCCTCTCATTTGGACCGGCACTGACGTTAGGGATTAGCTCGCTTACGGAATATTTTGACGTTCGTGTTCCTGAAGAATGGACTGACTTTGAGGCAATGAAGAAACAACTTCAGGACCATTCTGAGCCAGGGATCATTTTCAAGAATATTTCTGTGATCACTAGCAAAACTCCGTCTATTCAGGATTCGTCTTGTTCCTTCACTTATTTTGTTCCAGTTAAATGTGATACTCCAATCGATGACATTGTGAATGATCTTAAAGCTCAGGAGCAGATCATTATCCAGTCTTATTCGAAGAAAGATGAAAAACTTCTGGATAAAGATATTCGACCAATGATCCTTGATATCAAATCAGGAACCCTTGATTTGAATGAGCAAATTATGGAGATCATCGATGAGGTTTCTCCTTGCAGAACGCCCGGGATTTTTGTGACTGCGCAAGTAAAGCAAGGCACAAGTATCAGACCTTCAGAGATTATCGATGTTCTTACTGGCCGCGGTTTGAATGTGGAACGTCCTATCAAAGTAGGGATTGAACTCGTTTAAACGGCGGGTTGGAGTGATGAATCTTTAGACAAGTGGTGTAACAATTACACCACTTGGGCATAAAATTCTGACATTAGTTCTAAGCCCCTTGAAATGCATGAATATTTGAGTGATAAAGTAGGACAGCTCCCATCAACAAAGGAAGGATCCCTATGATGTCACGAACAGCGCTTCTTGCGCTCGCTCTTCCACTTTCAATCACTACAGCTTTTGCTCGCGTACAAAAAATTCCTCTCGCTGATATTATTCTTAAACAAGCTCAGCAAAACGAATCTCGATACGTACTTAAAAATGCCAAAGGCACTATAACTGCGAAATCTTTTTTGGAAGTTCGTCCGGAAAACTGGTTCAACCTTTCTCCTGCTCAAGGTATTGAAGGTGTTAGAACTGAAGAAACCTATACTGTTTTTGGTCTGCCACAAAGTGAAGACATCATTGTGGCGGTGATTGATTCAGGTGTGGACGTTAACCATGAAGACCTTCAGGGTAAAATTTGGATTAATGAAGGCGAAATTCCTGATGATGGAATCGATAATGATGGCAATGGTTACATTGATGACGTTTTCGGTTGGAACTTCATTGGTGGAACTGCTGGTATGGCAAAAATCGTAGAAGATGCTTCTCTTGAGAATGGTCTTCGATTAATTAAAGGCGATCCTGCTGCTCAAGTTGATGCAGACACTTTAGAAGTTACTCGTGAAGTTGTTCGTATGAAAAAACTTAAGCGTAAAGTAGAAGCTCTGGGTGAATCTCTGACACCTGCTCAGGAAGAGTACTTGGCAAAAGTTGAAAAAGTTGTCTCTGACGCTAGTGAGAGTGCAAAGAATGTTGTGACTTCCTATACTGGCCGTCTCAATACTTATAAAGCCGCTGAAGCAGTACTTAAAACCGCTGGTGTATCTACGATGACGGTTGAGGCCGTTCGCGCCCTTCAATCAAGCGATGCTTCGGTTTTAAGAGCTAAATCTGATATGTTGAACCTTCTCTCTGCAGGTCTGACAGAATCTCGTATTAATGCAGTACTTGGTTATTACGGAGACCAGGTTCGTTACTACTATAATGTCGATTTCAACTCTCGTAGCATTGTTGGTGACCGTTATTCTGATCTTACAGAAAAATTCTATGGAAATAACGATGTGATTGGTCCGGATTCAAGCCATGGTACTCATGTTGCCGGTTCAATCGCTGCTGTTCGTGATAACTCTCTTGGTATTAAAGGTGTTGCGACGAATGTAAAAATCATGGCGATCCGAGTGATTCCGAATGGTGATGAGCGAGATAAAGATGTCGCCAATAGTATTCGTTATGCCGTTGATAATGGTGCTCGAGTGATTAACATGAGCTTTGGTAAAATGTATTCTCCATTCAAAAAAGCAGTCGACGAGGCTGTTCGTTATGCTGAATCAAAAGGCGTTTTATTGGTTCATGCTGCTGGTAACGATAATAAGAATAATGATTTCATTCCAAGCTATCCGAACCGCACTGATGTTAAAGCGAAACGCGAATTTAATAACTGGTTAGAGATTGGTGCTTCTTCATTTAAGAAAGGATTGGAGCTTCCTGCAGACTTTTCTAACTTCGGTAAGAAGACTGTGGATTTCTTCGCTCCTGGTGTTGATATCCTTTCTACAACTCCAGATAACACCTATGACACTTATTCCGGAACATCGATGGCCTCTCCAACAGCTGCCGGTGTAGCGGCCCTTCTTCTGTCTTACGATTCAGCTATGGATGCTGATAGCTTAAAAGCTTTGATGATCGATACTTCTCGTCGTTATCCTAAGCTTAAAGTTAACGAGCCGGGATCAACAACTCCGGTTCTATTCTCAACGCTTTCAACTTTTGGTTCCATCGTTGATGCCTTTGAAGCCGCTAGCTTATTGAAATAATTAGAACTCCTTTTCTTGAGGGCCCTCACCAGGGCCCTCTTTTTTAAATTTCTTTGGCCAAGCTTTTCATATAGTAGACCGATAGGCTCACATATGAAGTTGGTCCTCCCTTTCATCCTCTTATTTATAGCTTCTTGTGCAGGAACTGCACCTAAAAGAACTCCCTCTTCGGAAGTTTCTTTCAGGCCAGGAATAGTCGATTCAGTGCAGAGTCGGGTGCGCCTTTTTCCGGACGAAAGTGATGGTGGCTATAATTTTTATTTAGAAACTAAAAACGATAATGGCGAATACGTAGACGCTGATCAGAGTGAAATTGAAGTCCTGACAAAAAAAGGACTGAGCCTTCCTTACGCTTTCGAACGCATATTGATTGGCCGCTATTATTTGGTTATTGATCAACAGAAAGTGAATTCCATAGATTTTGTAGAAGTGGCGGTTCAGGGTAAGCATCTTCCAATCAAATTTAAACTTCATCCTCATAGACCAGATAAAAAACATACCAAACTGACTATTATTGAGAATCACGACAATATTATGCTCCTTCGTCTGCGACTCGCTAATACAGAAAATAAAGCTATCGAACTCCATGATCGACCGGAAATTCTTTTCCAGGGTGAGGGTTATGTGAGTGAACCAGAGGAGAAAGGGGACGGGATTTGGGAATTTTCAGTTATTTACCCTGAGGCCAATCAAATAATGTACTTTTCCATTCGTGCTCATGGAATTTATCTCCACCGAATATTTCGCTATCAACACATAGAGAAATAGTACCCTTCCACCTCTCCTAAGTAGATTTTTCCGCCACCTGAGGGTAAGATGACTCCAATAATATAGAGGAATTACTATGCGCACAAATATTTCAGACACAGGGGCTGCCGAAGTGGGGACTAAATCAAATTCTGCTTATGACAAAAAGCTCGAGCTTATTAAAAAACATAAGCTCACAAAAGCTGACCTTAAATGGTTTCTAAAAAATGTTTATCTTTCCAGAAAGACTGATGATGCTGAGATTACGATGAAGAAGCAGAACAAAGCTTTCTTCCAAATTTCAGGCGCCGGGCACGAAGGGATTCTTTCTGCCGTGGCCAAGGTTCTTAAACCGAAACACGATTATTTCATACCTTATTACCGGGATCGTGCTCTGGTATTAGGGTTGGGTCACACCTCCTACGAACAACTTTGTCAGGCCAATGGTAACACTGGCGATAGCGCTTCTCATGGCCGTCAAATGCCAGCTCACTGGGGAAACGTTAATCTTAACATTGTTTCTAAATCTTCTTGTACCGGAACTCAGTTCTTACAAGCTGTGGGGATGGCAGAAGCCGGTCTTCATTTGAAAAAGATGAAACTGAAAGATACTCCTGTTTATAACGAGCGTGAGATTGTTTATGTTTCTTGCGGTGACGGTACAACTTCTCAGGGTGAATTCTGGGAAGGGATAACGACTGCTTGTGTGAACAAACTTCCAGTTCTATTCATGGTTGAAGACAATGGTTATGCCATTTCAACTCCTACCTGGATCCAAACTCCAGGCGGATCTATTTCTAAAGCCCTTGCTAATTTTCCTGGTTTAAAAATCTTCGTTTGTGATGGTAACTGTCCAATCGAATCTTACGATACCATGGTAGAGGTTGAAAAATATCTCCGTGCCGGCAATGGTCCGGTTCTGGTTCACGCATCAGTGACTCGTCCATATTCCCATTCTCTTTCTGATGACCACGGTTATTACCGTACGAAAGAAGATCTTGCTGATGAAGCTTACCGTGATGTATTCAACTCTTTCCCACGCTTCCTGACGGATGCTGGTCTTATGACTTCAGATGAAGTTAAAGGCATGTTGGATGAAGCTTCAAAAGAAGTTCGTGAATCTATGACCCGTGCTCTTGAAACAGCATGGCCTGATAAATCAACTTACATGGATCACCTTTACTCAGAAATTGATCCAACTTCTTCACAATTTGAAACTGTTCCTAAGTTTTCAGGCAAAGAAGATATTCCTCTCGCTACTGCTATCAATATGACCTTGAAGTCTGAGATTAAGAAGAACCCACTTATGATGGTGTTCGGTGAGGACGTGGCCGACTTCACAGAAGTAGAAAAATACGAAAACCCTGATCTTAAAGGTAAGGGTGGGGTGTTTAAGGTTACTCACGGAGTTCAAAAAGCTGCTAAGCCTGGACAAGTTTTCAATTCACCACTAGCTGAAGCCAATATCATTGGCCGTGCTATCGGGATGGCCATGCGTGGTCTTAAACCAGTGGTTGAGATTCAATTCTTCGACTATATCTGGACTGCTTATATGCAGCTAAAAAACGAGATGGCGACGACTCGTTACCGTTCTGGCGGTGATTTCAAATGTCCAATGGTCGTGCGTGTTCCAATCGGCGGTTACCTTCGTGGTGGGGCCATGTATCACTCACAATCAGGTGAATCACTCTTTACTCATAATCCTGGTATTCGTGTTGTTTATCCTTCAAACGCACTGGATGCTATTGGCCTTCTAAGAACGGCCATTCGTTGTGATGACCCTGTTATGTTCCTTGAACATAAACATCTTTATTATCAAGGTTATAATCGTTCAGCTGATCCGGGTGAAGATTATATGATCCCATTTGGTAAAGCTCGTGTGGTGAAAGAAGGTAAGTCAGCAACCATCGTAGCTTGGGGTGCTCTGGTTCAAAAATCAGTGGAAGCTGCTAAAGAGCTTGAGAAAGAAGGCCATTCAATCGAAATTCTAGATGCACGTACGATTGCTCCTTTTGATTTCGAAGCTGTATTTAAATCACTTAAAAAGACTCACCGTCTTCTTATCTGTCATGAAGAGCATAAGACATCAGGCTTCGCTGGAGAGATCGCTGCTCGTGTGAATGAAGAAGCCTTTGAATCTTTAGATGCTCCGATTCTTCGTGTATGTTCTGAAGACGTGCATGTGGCCTATTGTCCTGATCTTGAAGAAGTTATTCTTCCTCAGACAAACAATGTAGTAGAAGCTCTCAGAAAACTCCTCGCTTACTAAAATTAAGTAATAAATAGCCCCACTAAAAGTGGGGCTATTTATTACTATTAAAGTTTAATACCTTTAAGAAGCTTCTTACCTTTCTCTTTCAACTTATCAACTTCACCGCCGCCCTTTTTCAACTTCTCCAATTCGGCTTTGATTTTGCTCTCATTATCTTTGAAGAGCTTTTCCAGGTTTCCTAATTGAGCGAGGTTCTTATTGTTTCCATTTAAGGCCGACATGAGTGTTGCCTTCGGGTCTTTAATCTTCTCTTCAACCATGGCATTGAGCTTATTTTGAGCTTCGGCCAGTTTCGCTCCTACTTCCCGAGTGATTCCCTGACTCAGTTCGGTTCCCAGATTAGAGGTAATATCCATATTCAGGTTATTGTAAGATCCTGTGGCCTTGCCATCGATATTGATAACAGGGATGTTATTAACGACGTTAGTAAGTAACTCTTTGGTCAGTTTGCTGGAAGTTTCCACAAGGAACTGAGGCTTAGTAAAAGCTGCCGTCCAACTCATGTTCACCCGTTGCTCTTGAAGAGTAGCACTGATGGTGGAAGTCCCATTGGCCTTTAAAAAACCAAATTTAGTTTTTTCATCATTCACAAACATCTTTTCAGGGGCCGGGAAAGAGTTCACCTGAATCAAAGCCGATTGTTTACTAATGTCCTTCGTGAAGTCTGCAGTAATAAGGGCCTTAACTCCAGCGACGTTAACGTCTGGAAAATCTCCTCTTACATCCAAGACAATAGGCTTTTTGATTTGTTTTGGTGAGGTTGTAACGTTTGTTAGTTCGCCTGTCACCTGGCCCGAGTAGGAGTCAGCAGTTCCTTTTGAACTGATGGCCGCATGTTTAAGCCAGAAAAGGGGATAACCGGTGGTTATTGGAAAGTCGTAGTTCTGCCCTTCAGAGCGTTTAGGAGGAATGACTTCATCTTTGGGCTCTTTCTTCTCTGGTAGATATTGATCAGCCAGGGCCTTATAGGTTCTGGCTTTAGCAATATACTCAGCGAACTGTCCGGCAAAAAGATGCATGGCCATGTTTTTAAAATCGAGCTGAGGAATAGAGAAACGATTCTTAAGGGAAGCTATATCTTCATTCACCAGAGCCTGAAGTTCTTTTGGATAGTCGGAAACGGCTTTGACTTCCGCCTGAAGTTTATTTGAGGACTCTTCAATCTCTTTATATTGCTTTTGAACATCATTTAAGAGATCGGTAATTTGTTTTACACCTTGTGCTTGTTTAACAAAATTCTTCTCAGCTTTAACTGTTTTTAGAGCTGATTCGATTTCTTTTATTTTTGAAGTGTCAGAAAGCTCCTTAATTTTACCGTCCCAGAATTCTTTTTTATTCTGAACGTCAGAAACCATAGCATTCACTCTGGTTTCTGATTTCAACGTGCCTCTGATATTTTGCAGCTGGCCTTCAAAATCTCCGCCTGTTTCTAAAATAGCAAGTGCATCTCCTAACATATTGGAGCCATATTTATTCTTAACTTGAGAGACGACTTCAAGTTGAAGTTCATCAATCTTGCTAGGTTTTGCTGGTTCAGGAGGCAAGACTTTGCCTGGAGAAGTTCTAGGTTTTAGAAGTTGAATATTATTAATACTGGCATCATCAACTACAAACTTCATTCTCAGGAGCGCGTCCCATAAATATTGAAAATGCATATTTCCTATCTCAATAGAGTTGTGAGTAGGCTTTTTAGAATCAGTTACTTGAAGACGGTCCAAATCAAAGGAGCCGCGAATAAAACTGGTTCGTACTGCATCCACATTTACTTCAGCACCATTGGCCTGGGTACCCACATATTCGATGATTTTTTTCATGTGATGATCAAAGTAGTAAGTGAAGTAAACGAAGGTTAGCAGGGATATGATCAAAACCGGAATGATCGCTTCAAACCTGATTGGACCTTTCTTTTTTGTTTTTTCTTTTTTCTCGCTCATAGAAGGCTCCACTTTATTTCCAGCTGAATTGTTCATATTTGTAGTACCACTGATAAAACTTGGTCGCCTGAAGCGCCTTCCAGAATTTAGTATCTTTAAACCGAGCCACGACGGTTGCACGGTATTTTGCGATCAGATATTGGCTGGCCATGTAAACAAACGGAGAAAGAATGAAGGTGACAACACCTGAACCCATCACGATTGAATTATTGAAACGTGTGAAAGGAACAATCGGCATATTATAAAGTGTTGTGAATAAGGACTGGAGAGATTCCATTTCTAAAACTTTTGATCCGACAGAATGAAAAACCGGATCCAGTAAGAAGGCAATGAACTTGAAGAAGAAGGCCATCACCAGAGCGGCGCCAATCTGAATTCTGAAAAAGAAGAGAATCAAAAAGATCAGCAAGCTATGAAGAGAAAGGACGGGGGTCATGCCTAGAATAAACCCACACGTCATCCCCATCGCTAGAGAGACATTTCCTGTATCGGAATTGAGTAATCGAATAAAAGCAAAAATCTGTTTGAGAATGAGTCCCATTTCCACTCCTTAAAAAGATCGGATGGAATAAATTTTAGGAGCAGTAAGGGAATTTGACCACCACTAAGAAGTACGGTCCTTTGCGTTATAAAGGAGAGGCGCTAAACCTTGGCCATTGGGTAATTGAGTTGGCCTTGCACATGCGGGCGAGTGCTAAGGATTCACTCACTACCGTATGCATATCAAGGTAACGATAAGTTCCGAGGCGTCCTAGAAAAGTGATATTAGATTCTGAATGGGAGAGTTCTACGTACTTTTTGAGTGTTTCGAGATCCTGATTTAATCGGACAGGATAATAAGGGATATCATTCTCTCCACACCATTTAGAGTACTCCTTAAAGAAAATGGTCTTTTCATGTTTTTCATTCGGAGTGAAGTGTTTATATTCAGAGATGCGAAGAAAGGGAACTTCTTCCTCACAATAGTTAATAATAGGATTTCCCTGATGATCCCCATGATCAATAAATTTTTCAAACATCAATGTTCTATAATTTAATCTTCCGAACTTATGATCAAAGTAACTGTCCAGAGGAGCGCTCCAGAATAAGTGGTCAAAATCTTTCTTCTTAGAGGGATCAAGCTTTGTACTTTGGCGAAGTTCAATGTCAGGATGATCTAAAATCCTCTTCACAATCTCGGTATATCCGCTGACTGGAATTCCCTGGAACTTTTCACTGTAGTAGCTGTCTTCATAATTAAAGCGGATGGGTATGCGTTTTAAAAGTGAATGGGGCAAGAGAGAGGGATGAACACCCCAGAGCTTTTTTGTGTAACCGTAGATGAAATTATAATAAAAATCTGAGCCAAAAATTTTCAGGGCCATCTCTTCAAAGTTTTTTGGATCTTTGATATCAGGATTATTTAAAGAGCCTAAGAAGTCTCGTGCTTCGGCTGGATTCATTTTCTTGTTAAAAAAATGATTAAGCGTCATCAGATTAATGGGTAGAGGGAATATACCTCGGGCGGTGTTCGCTTTTACTTTGTTTTCAAAGTGCTCAAACTTCCCCCATGAATTCATGTAGTCCCAGATTTCTTCGCTGTCGGTATAAAAGATATGGGGTGAATACTGATGAACCATTACTCCAGTTTGTTCATCCCGTGAGGTATGGCAGTTTCCTGCCACATGATTTCTTTCCTCGAATACCGAGACCCGGTAAGAACCTGTTTCGGCCAACTCTCTGGCAATGACCGCTCCTGCTAAACCTGCTCCCGCAATTCCAATATGTGCTTTCATAGATCGAATTCCTGAGATTTAATTCCGTATATTTAATTCCTCATTCTTACTTTTAATAAAAAAACTTATTTCATTCTCACGCAGCTCTATCTCCGCCATTCTGCTGAAGGTCTTATCCCAGGAATAGTCTTTTAAATAATGATCCACTCTGTCTAACCATTCAGGCAGTTTTCTTTCTTCTATGGCCAGATCTATTTCATCAATAAAATCCTCCGGCCGGTCGGCAATTCTGGCAAGTCCTCGATGCCCATAAGGATTTACGACATCAGTGATGCTGGTTGATACGATTGGCTTTCCGGCCGCCAAATACTCCAGCGTTTTTGTGGGAGAGATAAATCTGGTCACTTTATTAAGAGCAAAAGGCATGATGGCACAGCTCCAGCTTGATAGGTATAGCGGTAGGGTGTGATAATCTTTTTTCCCAAGATAATGGATGTTTCTTCTTTGTGGGAGAGTGCGCGGATCTATCTTTAATACAGGGCCGATAATAATGAACTGGTAGTGAGGGGCCAGGTCCGCAATTTGTAAAAGTAAGTCCAGATTAAACCGATTATCAATAACGCCATAAAACCCGATGCGAGGATGTGGAATATTTTTCTGGTCATCAGGTTCAATCAATTTTCCTCTCGCCTGGGCGAAATGAGAATAATCAATGCTGCTTGGGAAAGCATGGATATTGTGGTGTTTATGTTTCTTTGATTCAAAGAGTGAATTGCCGGCGGCAAAGACAATATCGGCTTTCTTTAATAACTCATTTTCGTAATGATCAATTATCTGTGATGGTTCAGAAAAATGAGAATGTTCATCAACACAATCAAAAATAATCTTCTTAGGATCTAATTGTTTTGTAAATGACAGTGCCATCGGAGCGTAATACATGATGGTAAAATCAATAATCTCTTCCTCATAAATGAGTTCATCCATGAGTTCAATTAAAGCGGTATTTTTTTCATTTTCTGATAAATTACTTGGGAGATAGGGGATAACCACGAGAACATTTTCGGCCGTTTCCCGCAGGTGTAAGCGAGGGATGTCTGTCATCCCCAAAATGGATTCTTCAACATAGAAAACCCTTCTGTATTTTGCATGTCGAGTTAAAAGGTGTTGTGGTCTTTGAAAAACGAAATCCCAGCGTAAATGAGAAAAAACTAAGAGATCAGATGTGTCACAGGGCCCCTTCATGCATCACTCCAGATTGTTGCAATTAGCTTGTTCATGGGGCCAATTATGCCAAAGTGGTGCCATTGATAATGAGTTCTAAGTAGGGAAAAGAAGGGTTTCCAGGAGCGGAAACAGGTTGATCTTGGGGCAAATAACCCGTTTTAAATGGGTTATTTTTACATGCTCTCATCAACTGCCGCCAGAATCCTTTATACTTTCTTCACTTTCTCTAAAGGAGCCTCTCTTGAAACTTTTATTACCGCTTTGTTTCGTGCTGTCGTTTCAAGCCGCAGCTTTAGCTGCCGACCATTCACTTGAATATCAAGTTAATTGCGATACAGCAGAGGCCCGGAATTTAAAAGGATCACAAGGATCTTGTCGCGTGCTTTTAACTCCAAAAAAAGTTAATCAGGAAGGTTCTTGTGCTGGCTTCTTAGAAGATAAGTATTTCTGTAGAATTAGCTATAATGGAGAGGGTTCAAGCTCTTCTAATTTAAATGTCTTCTGTGCATCAGGAGCTGAAACAATTTTGGATGAAGACATGTCATCCGATTCAATTGAATACAATGTGACAACGATAATTAAAGGTAATGGAGGTATCTCTTTAATCGATGATCCAAATATCTATACGATTTTTAATAACCGATTATTAGAAATGAAGACGGTACGATCAGCCTCCGGCCAGATTCAAGGCAAGATAACTTTTAATTTTGATTATTATTCATTGCCGCTTACTAATGTCGTTTGCGAATAACTATTTCTGAATTTGGGATTTCATCAGCCGTTCAAGTTCGAAGCGACTGTCGGTCTTAAACCAATCATTCCCTGCTCCCCGGCCGACTGCTTTGAAAAGTTCCGATTGAATCTTTCCATCAATCATTATTTTTTCATCAACATGGATGCGCTTAACTTCGCCGGTGATTAAAGATCCGGCTCCAGGGGTCTTTCCATAACAAAGCATATCACGGAAGACACATTCAAAGTGGACCGGCGATTCTTTAACTCTTTTGGCCTTTACGACTTCTGAATCAATAGGGGTTAAACCAGTAAAAGCAAATTCATCTTCACCGTAAGGAAGTTCAGTTGAAGCTAGATTAACTTGTTTATGATTTTCTTCAGTACAGAAATTGAGTACAAATTCCTGCTCTCTTAAAATATTTTTAACGGTATCTTTGAACTCACCGTTAGAAGTTCTGATTAGAGGACAAAAGGCAATGATCATCGGAGATGCTGAAACTGCTGTAAAGAAAGAGAAGGGAGCCAGGTTATTTGTCCCATCTATATTTTGAGTCGAAACCACTGCAATTGGCCGTGGAATAATGGAGCCAATTAAAAATTTGTAGTTATCACTAAAGAGACCATCGGAGTGAAATGTTTTCATGACCAGAGTTTATCGGATTTAGAACTCTTTTTGAATGAAAAAACCTGCCCAACCGTGATTGGGCAGCTAATAAACTTAGAAAGAGAAAGAAAGTTTTCCGCTGACTCTTGTGGTATCAAAAACCTGAGATACTTCTGCACCAAGTTTTAGGAAAAAGATGTCAAAGTTTGCGCCGGCCGCGAGGTAAGTGCTAGATTCTTTAACATTCTCATTAGTTGTTGCAGAGAATTGCAGGATTTGTCCATCAGCTTTTAGATCTGAATCCATGCTGGCAGTTCCGATCTTGGCGTAAGGAGTAACGAAGGCAAACTTTTTACTGGCACCTACCCAATACATTGTCGTTTGGGTTTCAAGTTTAACTTTAATATCTGGAGCAGCTACACCTGTTCCATCCTGTTTAAAGGAGGTTTCTCCACTGCTTCTATTCACACCAATGGCGATATCGAGAGGAAGATTAAAGAAGCTACCAGCGTTCCAGCCTAATTCAAAAGATTTATTATCTACTGTAACGTCACTAATTTCTTGTTCAGGTAAAACTGATAGCTCAGCAAAAATTTCAAATGGAAAATGAGCACGAGCAAAAACTCCTGCGTGATAAATATTTTTAAAGTCTTTACCGTCTCCACCTGAAGCGCTAACTACATCCTTAAGATCAGGAGTAGAAGTTTGTCCAGCGGCGAGACCGATTTCAACACCCCATAATCCATCAGTCGAAGGAGCGGATACTGTAGTATGAGAGAAGTTTGCACTGAATTCTTTGGAAATATTTTCAACGTCTTTCTTTGTGAGGTTCTCAAACTTGGCATCACCAAAAACAGAAAAACTCGCAAAGGCTAGAGAAACAACAAGTAACTTCTTCATATACATCCTTTTAGAAGTGAATGTATTAATTCTCCCCCATTTTCAGGGGGAGGGAAGTGGGTAAAGTTTACTTGACCATCCAGCTCTTCCAATAAGTTTGATTCTCATAACGATTAAAGGCTTCCGTCATAAGCAAAGGATTTCGAGCATCAATCATTACGGCAAACTCATCGGTAAACTCGTTGTCATTGGCCTTCAGGAAAGCTTTAGGATGTGGTCCGTGATGAACGCCCTGAGGATGGAAAGTGATAGCTCCCGCATCAATATTATCCCGGGAGAAGAAATTTCCTTGATGATAAAATAAAACCTCATCGTAATCGATATTGGAATGGAAGAAAGGCACTTTTAAGACTTCCTCACTGGTATGCTCAAGTGGACGTGCTACAAAAGAACAGATCACAAAATTTTGAGCAACAAACATCGTATGTCCTGATGGGGGAATATGATAGCGATGAGAATTGATGGGACAGTAGTCATAAATTGATATGCGCCACGGGTAGAGTGAACCCTTCCAGCCGACAGCATCTAAAGGATTAAAAGGATAAGTCACTCTGGTTATTTTTCCATGGTGTTTAACATCCACAGGATATTCTTTAAGATTATTTTCTGAACCCAGAGCAGCCTCAGGAATAAACTTTGCAGTTTGATCATAGAGAGCATTTGGGCCTAGAATTCCTCGGCTTGGTTCTTCGAATTCGGAATTAGACTCTACTTTTAAAATTTTACAAGGCTGATCAATGTAGGTTTTATAAGTCGTTCCACGAGGAACTAATATGTAGTCACCTTTTTTAAAAGGAATATGGCCATAAATTGTTTCTAATCGGCCTTCTCCTTCATGGATAAAAAACATTTCATCAAAATCACCATTACGGTAAAAGCTTTTTGGATTTTCGGTTATCGTTCCGAGATAAATTTCCAAATCCGTATTATAAAGCATCTTTACAAATTTATTATGCAGGGCCTTGTCTTCAAATAGAGGTGGAAGATTTCGCGGTTTCATATCACCATCAATTTGGACCCAGTCAGTAGGCTTATTATTGTGGTAAAGTTGAGAAACACGGCCAAAAAAACCTTTTCTAGCATGCTCTTCTTCAAAAGTTCCTGCTGGGATCTTTACATGGGCCTGTTTAGTAAATGTACCGCTTGCGTGAAAATTCTCAGTCATATTAATCTCTTTTATTAGGGGTTCCTACGATGTTTTTAAGAGTACCAATTTTTTCAATTGTTAGTTCCAGAAGATCTCCTGGTTGAATCCAGCGATCGAGTTCTAAACCGCAACCTGTACCAACTGTGCCCGAGCCTATGAAGTCGGTAGCCCGAATCCATTCTTCCATACTCATATGTTCAATCATTTCACCCCATGAGTAATGGGAGTCAGCAGATTGCCCTCTAGACCATTCAACACCATTTACTGCCGCAGTCATGAGAAGATCAGGTTCTTCATAGTTAAATTCGTCAAAGGTTACAATGACGGGACCCATGACCGAGCACCAGTCTTTTCCTTTGGCCGGGCCAAGGCGAATGGACATTTCTTTCTTCTGGATATCACGAGCTGAAACATCATTGAGAACAGTGAAACCAAAAAGATGTTTCTTAATATCTTTGGCCTTAACATTCTTGCCATCACGGCCAATGACAACTCCTAACTCTAACTCATAATCAAGCTTTTGAGTGTAATAGGGCCACGGGATAATATCTCCCTGGCCGATAAAGCCAGTATTTCCGCCTTTGTAATAGGCCGGGATTTCATACCAGGCAGCAGGTACTTCTTCCTGTCTTTTTTCAAAGCCTTTTTTTACGTGTTTTTCATGAGCATAAAAATCGCGATACATGGCGATTTCATCAAGTGGAGCATCAAAAGTCGTATCCTTCGCGTCCAATAAATGGAAGGCGAAGCTGGTTTCACCTGCCTTGGTTAATTTCTCATAGAGAGCGAGCGAATCCTGAAGCATTGGAATCGCAGCGTCCTGGTGAATGGTAAGAAATCGCGCCAAAGAAGGAGGAGCAAAGAGATCAGCTCTTTTTTCCGGTGCATAAAATCCCTGTCGTCGTGCCTCGAATTGCCACAAAAGATTGAGATCGATGAGGATATTTTCATCATAAAAAAGTCCTAAACGTTTTTGAATACCAAAAGGGGTAGGACGCTTAAAAGTACATACTCTCATCTAATCTCTCCCAAATTTTTGATGATAACGAGGAAGGACCTCATCCATCGCTTCATATAAATGGTTCATCTCATCTTTGGTGCCGATTGAAATTCTCACATGATCAGGCATGAGATTCGCTCTTAAGGGACGGATAATGACTCCATGATTGAGAAGTTCATTATAGAGAAAATTACTTTTCTCTTCTGAACCTGTTTTTAGAGTTACGAAATTTGTTACAGAAGGAATGGGGTTGAAACCATTTCGTTTCAAGTAGGAGAACAATTCCTGGTAACGTTCTTTGTTGTTCTCAAGAGTTCTTACTAAGTGTGGATAATCCTTTAGAGCTCCCACTGCTCCCTTCTGAGCAATAAGACTTGGTTCAAAAGGAAGCTTTACCTTGTGAAGATTGCCGATGAGGTAGTCGTGGCCAAATCCGTACCCACATCTCACGCCACTTATTCCATAAGCTTTGGAGAAAGTTCTAAGAGTGATCACATTGTCATAACGATAGTTCATTGAATCAGGGTAATCCCATTGAGATTGGGCAAATTCAAAATAGGCTTCATCAAGAATAACTATGGTGTGCGATGGAACATGCTTCATTAAATAATCAAACTCTTCTTTCGTGATATAGGTTCCCGTTGGATTATCCGGATTCGCAATGTAAACGATCTTGGTTTTGTCTGTGATCTTTTTGGCCATTGCTTTTACATCATATTTATAATCAGGACCTCTCGGAACTTGAATAAGTTCAGCACCTACTGATTTGGCAAGAATCAGGAAGCCGATGAAAGTATTTTCGGAAGTAATAACCTCATCATCAGGTTGCAGGAAAGCCCGAACGATATAGCCCATAATGCCTTCCGAGCCATTTCCAAGAATAATGTTTTGTGGTTTTAAGTTATAGAGATCACTCAGAGCTTTTTTTACATCATTAGCAAACATATCTGGATAGCGGTGAACATCCCATAGAGCATTGGTCATTTCTCTGATTGCAAAAGGAGAAGGCCCAAGAGGATTTTCATTGCTGGCAAGTTTTGAAATTTTGGTAAGGCCTTTTTCCCTGGCGACCTCTTCAATGGGTTTGCCTGCCTGATAAACCTCGAGCTTTTCAATATAATCTGGAACTAACTTTTTTTGCATCTGACCCTCGTTTTGATCCTTAAAAATTACCAAATTTATTGGGATTATGCGAGTAAGAGTGAAAAAAATGAGAAGCCGCTCTTAGTTTGAAAATTTAATGTTTTCTAAAATTAATAATGGCGCAGAGCTAAGAGAGAATAAGCCTATGTTTTCGATTGAAATCTAACCTTAATTAAAATTTAATTTCATTTTACTCCCATCGGCAAAGGCTGCTTCTGAGTGTAGTGTCGGCCGATGCAGCCACTCCCGAGTAATCACCTCTTAAAAATAATCTCTCATTCTTTCCCGGGACTTCTTGCCTATCTGGACAAGAACCAACGCTATCTTTTTATTAATCATCATTATCAGGAGTGGTATGGGTTGGAATCCACGGAGGTGCTTGGTAAAACACCCGAAGAAATTTTAGGTAAAGAAATTTATTCTCAACGTAAGGATAAAATCTTCCGAGTTCTTGGAGGGGAGAAACTAAAATATCTTCATACGATTCCACATCATAAATTGGGCAATAGGACAGTTGAGCAAATTTACGAGCCTGATATAAATCAATCTGGCGAGGTCGTCGGCTTTCTGGCGATGGCTTACGACATCACTGATCAGGTGAATTTAGAGAAGAGGGCCAAAGAAAATGAATCTAGATTTAGGGGGCTAACTGAAGTTATGCCTCAACTAGTTTGGCTTGCTGATGCTGATGGAAAGTTTATTTTTATTAACAATAACTGGCCGTTAATAACAGGTACATCGATGGAGGAGAATCTTGGCCATGGATGGATGAATACCATTCATCCCGACGACCGGATGATAACACTTCTCAATTGGGAAAAGGCTTTGAAGACAGGGGAGGCTTTTGAAGCTGAATATCGGCTTAGAAAGAAAGATGGTTCATACTGCTGGTACATTTCGCGAGGAATACCAATTAAGAATGATTTTGGTCAGATTGAAAGATGGGTGGGGACAACCACAGACATTGAAGCGCAAAAAAATGCTAAGGATTTGGCGATTGCTGAGAGAAAAAGAATTTATTCTCTTTTCATGCAATCCCCGGTGAACATTGTGGTTTTTGATGGACCAGAGCATGTCGTTGAACTCATTAATCCAGCGGCTCGCTCATATTTAGGCAACAGAGACATAACAGGTTTGAGGATTCTCGATGCCATGCCTGAAGTATTGGATCAGCATTTGATATTGATTCTTGATGAAATTTATAAAACTGGAAAAGGACGAACATTTAAGTCATTGCCAGTTTTCTTTAAACAACCGGATGGAGAAAAGAAAACGGTTTATGCTGATTTATTCTTTGAGCCCATAAGAGATGAGCAAGGAAACACTTCTGGCATACTTAACATGGGCGTTGATGTCACTGAACAAGTGATGGCCTTTAAACGTGCTGAAAAAAGTGAAGAACTTTTTCGAACCTATGCAGAATCGATGCCTCAAATGGCCTTTATCGCTGATGCTACGGGAAAAATTACCTATTTGAATAGACGCTGGAATGATTTTGCTGGCGAAAATTGGACAAGGGAAAAAATTATTCATGATGAAGACAAGGAGTTGGTTAACAATGCTTGGCTTCATTCAATTGAAACTAATGAATCCTTTGAACTTGAATATCGGCTCCTACGTAAAGACGGCGATTACCGTTGGCATCTGGCCCGTGCGGTACCTCTGAAGGATTCACTGGGACATGTTACCCAATGGGTTGGAACAGTTACTGATATTCATGACCAAAAAGAATATGAAGCTGTACAGGCAAGACTGCTGCAAATCCTTGATAGTTCTTCAGATTTTGTCAGCATGATGGAGCCTTCTGGGAAAATAATTTATATCAACAAGGCCGGGAAGGAGATGCTTGGACTTCATGAAGATGAAGAAGTCGATGTGTATAAAAGTATGGATTTCTTTTTTGAAGATGATTTGAAATTTGTAAAAGAGGTTATTTTTCCTACAACGATAAAAGATGGAAAATGGGTTGGTGATATTAGATTAAAAAATCTAAAAAATGATGAAGAACGATGGGTTCATTATAACTCATTTATCACAAGGAATGAGGAAAGCGGAGACTTCACCGGGTTTGCAACAATTTCTCGAGACCTTACTGAAGTTAAGCAAAAAGAGAGAAAGCTCGAAGAGGCACTGGTGGCACGTGATCAATTTTTATCGATAGCTTCACATGAATTAAAAACTCCATTAACTTCCCTTAAATTGCAATCCCAACTCACTCTACGTTCTTTACAAGCTGGCAAGGAGCAAACTAAAGCTCGTCAGTATGAAATTGCTACTCAGGCAAATGAAATGGTAGGACGTCTAACCCGGCTTATTGACGATATGCTGGATGTTTCGCGGATAAGAACAGGAAAGCTACAGCTTGATAGCAGTAAACAAGAATTAGGAAATATTGTTCGAGAGGTCGTATTTCGCATGGGCCCTTTATTTGAGGCCGCCAATTTAGATTTACCCACCATTGATACTAAGGAGCCGTTAATAGGAGACTGGGACCGCTTTAGACTGGAGCAGGTCATAGGCAACCTTCTCACCAATGCTATTAGGTATGGGAAAGGAAACCCCATAGAAATAACACTAAAAAAAGAATTCAATAATGCCATCCTTATGATCACTGATCATGGGTATGGTATTGCAGAAAAAGATCTCGAAAGAATTTTTGGTCGTTTCGAGCGAGCAATAAGTTCATCAGAAGTCAGTGGTATGGGATTAGGTCTATTCATTTCAAAAGAAATCGTAGAAACTCAAAAAGGAAGGATTTGGGCCCAAAGTGCATTAAACAAAGGGTCTACTTTTTTTATAGAACTGCCATTGAAGGAAGGGGAAGCACATGTCTCAAACTATTTATGATTTCAAGATTAATAAAATTGATGGAACCAATACTGATCTAGGAGAATATAAAGGCAAAGCTCTGTTGCTGGTGAATGTCGCTTCTCAATGCGGTCTCACTCCTCAATATGATGGCTTAGAGAAGTTATACACGGAATATAAAGATAAAGGTTTGGTCGTCCTGGGATTTCCGGCCAATGAATTTGGTTCTCAAGAACCTGGAAGCAATGAAGAAATTAAAGAATTTTGTCGCCTGAATTATGGCGTAAACTTTCCAATGTTCGAGAAAATTGTTGTTAAAGGAAAAGACCAACATCCTCTTTATCATCACCTTATTACGAATCAACCTGAAGCTGTGATGAAGCCTGATAGCAAACTTATTCCCTTGTTGAAGGAGAAAGGACTGCTGACGGGAAATGCTAACGACATAAAATGGAATTTCGAAAAGTTTCTTATTAGTAAGACAGGTGAGATCGTTCAAAGATTTTCTCCTGATATCGATCCTATGGATCCGATGATACTTAAAGCGGTTGAGTCAGAACTTGAGCGTGCTTAGTTTTTTTCTTTTATTTCCGATATTGGCCTTTGGGGCAGCGATGCCCCTTCAAGACAATCTCTTATTTGCTTTTGACCGTTGTAAAATTCTCTCAGTAGATCTTAAAAGCGGGAAGTGGCAAGAATCCTATTCCAATTCCTTTGATATTCATTGTAGGAAAAGTTCTGATAATAAAAATAAAATGAACTGCGATTTCTTTGCCACTGATTCTTCTAATAAAATTTCCCAGGAAATCTATAAAGGCGGAAGTGAATTAGGAGCAGCTGAGCTTCTGGGTCCGGAGGGAAAAAAAATAACATTTTTGCTTGGTCATAAATTCGCGTCTTTTGAGTCTCCATCCGAGAAGAAAGTATGTGTAGGGATTTATCTTTTTGAACAGGAAGCTTTAAAAAAGAAAAAGCAGAATAATTAGATTTTATTATCTATGGCCAAATATATTTTGGGACAAAGATGGGTTTCTTCATCCGAATTCTCAAGCGTACTTATGGCCGTCTTTAGCATCGCTATATAATCTTCAGGAGAATGAGTAAGGCTAATTTTATTCTGATAAACCAAATCCAATATTTCTTGAAGAGCGAGCCTTTTATCGTAGTTTTTAGCTGCCGTATTGAAGCAAATCACAAATGGATACTCTATTCTTATGCCCTTTGATTGAAGGTCCGGAAGAGGACTCTTTTCATGCAAAGCAGGCGCGGGAAGAAGAGGAGAATCTCCATTACTGGAGCCACCACTCTTTTTCCCGCAAGATGATATTAATATAATGATAAGTACTAATAAGATCGCTCTCATGGCGCAGGAATATAGTCTTTAATGAAGAGATGGTCGAAATAAGATTATCCAAAGATTATAAGCTACGCCCTCTTGCCTTTCGTATACTTCCCGAAACGATGATCCAAACTAAGTGGTCCGGCACCATAAAAGAGAATTAAAACCGAAGCCCCAATCAGGGAAAGGTTCTTCATAAAATGTGTCATTTGAACCTGGGCCAGTTCAGGATCAGTGTAGCTCCAAAAGTTATGCATAAGAACAGTAACCGGCACCAAGAAAAGAAGTAGAAGAGCTGCACCCATCCGGGCATGGTAACCTAGAAATACACTTAAACCGCCAATGAGGGCCATAAGACCCGAAATGGGAACCAAGATATCGGCCATGGGAATCCCTTGTTCTGCTGCATAGCTGATGCTTCCGCTGGAGAAATGATTAATCCCTGAAAGGATAAAAATAAGAGAAAAGAAAGTTCTTCCAATAGGAACGGCCCAAAGACTACTTTTTGCTTTCATACGATGCAGATCAATCGACATATCATTTTGTGAGTGAAGTATATTGGCCATAAGGCACCCCCTTCTTATTTCCTTATTTTCCTCCCTCTCTTACATCCTGCCAATTCACCGAATAACTTGGTTTAAATCATAAGCCTCGGTCTTCGCTGCACATTGATGTCTTGAGAGCCGTCATTGAAAATAGGCACATGGTTTAAACCAAGGAGTGTTTATGAAATTAATTTTGACTTTTGTTTTGGCCCTATCTGCAGCAGGAGCTTTGGCGCAGGAAGATTTGAATACAATGAAGAGTAAGGCCAATGCTCACCTTAACAAAAAGTTATCCAGTCTAGAAACGGCCAAGTCCTGTATTAACTCAGCTGACAGTGTCGAAAAATTCAAAGCTTGTAAGTACGATATGCATTTAGAAATGAAAAAGAATAAGAAGCAGGCAATGGAAGAAAAAATGAATGAGGATACTTCAGAAGAATAAAGATTCTCCATAAGAGGGGAACTGGCTTCCTCTCTTATGTTCTATCTTAATTTGCTCCAGTTCCCAAATGCGCTTATAATTTTTGGAAACAAAAGGAATTAAGATGAAATTTTTATTATTAAGTTCGTTACTCATCCTATCTGCATGCTCATCAAAGAACGACACTCCGGAATTACCAGATTCCCTCGAGGAGGCCGTACAGGAAAGCGCTTTTCGTTCTTCAGAAAACATGAAACGAGACAAATATCGTCACCCTTTAGAGACTCTGGAATTCTTTGGGTTGCAATCAGATATGACTGTCTTAGAAATTTCCCCTGGACGTGGTTGGTATATGGAAATTCTTGCCCCTCTTCTAACTCAAGAAGGGAAGTACATTATGGCCGTTCCTGTAGCGGATAAGCCCTATTTTAAAGCTATGGAAGAGGCCATCAATACCTGGAAAGAGCAATTCCCAATGGTGAAAACTGAAAAAGCTACTTTTTCGCCTCCTCACAACATTCAATTTCCGAAGAATGATTCGGTAGACATGGTGCTGACTTTTAGAAATGTTCACAATTGGTTATCCCAATCTGGTGAAAAAGCTGCCTTTAAGGCTTTTTATAAAGTGCTTAAACCAGGTGGAGTTTTAGGAGTTGTAGAGCATCGGGCCCTTCCTTCTCAGGAAGATAAATTTTCTAAGAATGGTTATATGAGGGAAGCTGATATCATGGAGATAGCAGCGGACGCTGGTTTTGTCTTAGTTGGAACTTCAGAAATTAATGCCAATTCTAAAGACACAAAAGATCATCCGCATGGAGTGTGGTCTCTTCCACCAAGTTTGAAAGGTGGAGAAGACGATAAAGAAAAATACTTAAGCGTTGGCGAAAGCGATCGCATGACCATTAAATTCATAAAACCAGCAAGATAAACCTAATCGCTTATATCTTAATAAACTTTTTAGTTTAAAAAACATTCTTTACCTGCCCCCTTGGAGCTATGCTTAGAAATAGCTGCAGGGGGCTTTATGAAATTAGAAAATAAAGTTGCTATCGTTACAGGTGCCGGGAGAGGAATAGGCAAAGCGATTGCTTTAAATTTGGCCCAAGAAGGTATCCATCTGGCCTTAGTGGCACGAACTGAAAAAGAAATTGCTTCCACGGCTTTTGCCTGCGAACAATATGGAGTCACTGCTAAGTATTACCCTTTTGATTTAACAGCGGTTGAAAAAATTCCTGAACTGATTAAACAAATTCAAAATGATTTTAAAAAAGTACATATTCTCGTAAACGATGCGGGAAAGTATGAAACCGTTGAGCCCACTTCCAAAGATCATCTTTCATCATGGGATGAAGTTTTAGATCTTAACTTCAAAGCTGTTTATCATCTGACTCAAGAAGTTTTACCTCTCATGAGACTCAATGAAGAGGGGGCCATCATAAGTATCTCATCTATCGCAGGTCTTCTTCCCTCCAAGGGTGGGGAGATTTACAACTCATCCAAGGCTGCTTTAAAAAGCTATTCTGGTTGTCTTTATGAAGATGTCCGGGAGTTTGGAATTAAGGTGGTAACCATTTATCCGGGTCTGGTGAACACTGCTATGAATAATGGAGATAAGTACGATGATGCTAAAATGATTCAACCTGAAGATATAGCGAGTGCAGTTAACTGGTCATTGAAGCTTTCCAACCACGCTTGTCCGACAGAAATAACTATCCGACCTCAGCGTTCTCCAGTTCATTCTCAGGCGGCTGCTTAGAGCTTGAAGCACCCTTCTTCACTTCCCCTTGTTCCTCTTCAAAGTCTTCAAAGGTAAGATCCCAGTCTTGAATGAGTTCAGGCCCAAATTGATAGCGAGGCATATAGCACTCCTTAAGTGAATGCATTGTAGCATTGAGGGGTAACCTAGCCAATTACCGATATTTAAGAAGCTTTTAGTAAGGATTTCTGAATCAAAACTGACCGTTATTTCTGGCAGAAGTCGTGAGAGGGAGGGACGCTCCCCCTCTATCTATGGAGCATTATTCTAGTTTTTCGCGAAATGAATAAACCAGGGGCTTTAGATCCGCTTTGTTCTTCTTAGTTCTCTTAGAACATTTTCTGTTTAGAGTCCTGCACTCTTTTAGAAGTTTTATTTGTTGGCGGAATTCGACTTCCATTTTGGTCCAGGCATCGATTTCATTTTGAAAATCAATTCCCATATCTTCGCCATGCGTGAAGCGAGCTTTGTCGAGCTCAACATGAGCGATCAAAAAGACATTATCATCCGATGAAATTTTCATGATCATTCCTTGAAGTTGAGAGCGGTTAGTAAAATTAGGGAGAACTTGCTGTGTCTATTTACGAAGAGAGATTAAATTATATAGCGGTTCCTCATCTAGGTCACTGATATATTATTTAACTGACTTAATCCATTCTTCATCTTTAAAGATTCAATTCTTTATAAATCAGAGTGAAATTGTATAAGGGAAAAATATTCATCTTAAACTCTTCTAAAAAACTAATTTAGATCAGTTTCTTTGAAAATTCCCCATGCTAGTCTTGTAATAAATATAAGAGGAGAGAAAACATGAATGTTTCAGTAGAAGAATACACAAGTCCAATTTTGGTGACTGTGGATCCTGCTGCCAATCTGGATCAGGCCATCGAGATGATGCAAGAAAATGGAGTGAGGCACTTACCTGTTGTCCGTGATGATAAAGTGATCGGGATTGTTTCTGAGCGGGATCTGCTTCTTCATATTGGAAAGAATTGGACTTCCATGATGAAGGTCGGAGACATCATGAGTACGAATCTTCTTAGTGTTCATATCAATGATACATTAGGGGATGTGGCCTACCAGCTTTCATCTGAAAAAGTAGGCTCGGCCATCGTACTAGATGAACACGAGGACTTATACGGCATTTTCACAACCACCGATGCCCTGAATGCCCTGGTAGAAATTATGAATCAAAATCAAGATTCTTAGAATCTTTTCAAATGTTGCAATAAGTTTTAGCCATAGGTAAACTGATTACCTATGGTTAAATTAATCTCTTTATTGTTGCTTGTCAGTTGTTCCCAACCAAGCCTTGTCACTCAAAAATACAATCGAAAAGAATGGAAACATTGGACTGATGTCGATCGAAATTGTCTAAATACTCGTCATGAAATTTTAAAATCCCGTTCACTGGTTAAAGTAAAACTTGAAAAAAAAGGATGTAAAGTTAAGGCCGGAAAGTGGGCCGATTACTATTATCCTGAATTCCATACTGTGGCCAATGAAGTCGACATAGATCATCTGGTTCCTCTAAAGAATGCTCATCTCACGGGGGGAGCAAAGTGGAATTTAAAGGATAAGCAAAAATTCGCTAATGATCCGGAAAACCTGGTGATTACTAAAAAGTCGTATAATAGAAAGAAAGGCGACAAGGGGATAGATCGTTGGTTACCAGTTCATAAAGATTATGCCTGCAAGTACATTCGTGATTGGAAGAAGATTAAGGAGAAATACAATCTCCAACTATCTCAAGCAGAAAAGAATACAATTAAAGTAAGCCGCTGCCCTTAACTAGTTTTTAGGAACATACCAACAAGAGGGTCTGATTCCTCTCAGATCACCAGCACTCAAGTGGCAGGACCCAGTCATTTCATCAGAGTAAGTAAAATCAATTTCTTCTGAGACCGGGCAAATCGCTCCCTGCAGGAAAGTATCCAGTCTACATTGAGCACTTGAATGAAGTGTGTAAGTTTGAGAAACCTGGATTAAGTCCGGGGTGTGAAATTGAGGAATCGGTTCCTGATGTATTTCTTGAAACATTTCAGCTACTGACTTGCCGGCCAGTCCGATTCTTTGGCAAAGAATCTGCTCCTGCTTTGTCACAAAGGATTGAGTGCATTGATCTTTTAAGTAGTCCGGAGCATTTTTAATAACCCACAATTCATTCTTCCACCATCTTCGAAGGCATTTGCTGGTAGCAAAATAATCAGACTGACCCTCAGCACTGGACCAACGATTAGTTCCTTTTTTGGGAGAGCCTCCAAGGTGATGGCCAAGCTCATGGCATAAGATAAGTTTAAATCCATCTATCGTTAATTTTTTATGGCGGGCCATCCCGCCATAGATGGTAATAATCCAGGCGTCCATGTCTCTTTCAGCATAGGCATTGACGGAATCGGATGCCCATTGACCATAGACTAATAATTCTGCTTTATGCTTTTGCTTAACTTCTGGAGCAAAAGTTGTCTGAAAGTTTTTTATGACAGAACGAAAATCCGCTTCAGTGATCTCATTAGTATCACTGGCCACAGCAGAAAATGAAAAGACCCAAATGAGAAGTAGTAGTTTGATCATGAAGTGAAATTATAGGTTACCCAAAGACTTTTTGTCGAATCTTAGGAAAAGATTCATGTTGATCTCATTGACGTCTTGGGGCCCCAAAACATAAAACTCGAGGCGCTATAGACTCTACCTTTTTTTGGAGAAAACCTATGTCCATGTTAACTCTTGCTCTTATGACACCTCTTTTGATTAAAGTAAGTAATACTGGTTACGTTCCGCCTCAGTGGGTACGCTCAGAAAAATGTGAGGTCGGAGAATCTAAAATCATTCTTACTAGAACCTACTCCTTCAAATCGATCCAGTACCAGTTTCCTTATGAAACTGAAGAGAACACTATCGAAGATATGATTGAGAAGGCCCGTCATGAAAGAATAGTCTTTCAAGACAATCATCTCTGTGATGGACCTTCCACTGTTATTAAGGCCGGGGACGACCTTTTGCTCTATTCAACTGGTGGTTGTGGTTCTCCTAAAAAAATACGACAAGGCCCTTATTCGCTAGCTTTAAGAGACATTGCTAGTACCTTTTGCCCTACCACTCATTAACGCGTGGAGCAGTAGGCTTTTTACTTCCAAGTTCACTCTCTGATAGGTAAAGTTATCGCACTTAAAAAGTGAGGATATATGAAACTATTAGAAGGTAAAAAAGCTCTTATTCTTGGTTTGGCCAATGACCGCTCCATTGCATGGGGAATCACACAGGCCTTTAAAGAGCAGGGAGCTTCTATCGCTCTTTCTTATATGAACGATGCCATTAAAAAAAGAGTTGAGCCCTTAGCAGAACAAATTGGTGCTGACTTTATTTTTGAGATGGATGTGACTAATGATGCTCATTATCCGGCCATGAGAGAAACAATTGAAAAGAAATGGGGCAAGTTCGACATCATCGTTCATTCCCTGGCCTTTGCTGATAAAGAAGATCTTTCTCGTGAGTTTCTTCACACAAGCCGTAAAGGTTTTGCCATGGCCTGTGATATTTCAGCTTTCTCTCTTGTTGGGATCACAGATGCCCTTCATGATTTATTGAACGATAATGGTTCTATTATCAGCATGACTTATTATGGCTCTCAGAAAGTTGTGAAGAACTATAACGTTATGGGTGTGGCGAAGGCTGCTTTAGAAGCTTCTACACGTTACCTTGCCTATGACTTAGGCCCTCGTGGAATTAAAGTTAACTGTATATCTGCTGGACCAATTAAAACTCTTGCAGCCTCTGGCATCTCTGGATTTAGAACTCTTCTTTCTCAGGTTGAAGAAATTTCTCCGATGAAGAAAAACGTTACACCAGAAGATTGCGGTGGGGCAGCTGTGTATCTGGCTTCAAACCTTTCAGGTGGAGTCACAGGACAAATACTTTACGTCGATTCTGGATTGAATATTCTCGGTGGATTCTAGTGTTTTCGTCCGAACATCTTCACAAAATGAAAGAGGGTATTTCTCTCTTCAATGAGCAAAAATATTGGGAATGCCATGAAGCTCTGGAAGATGTTTGGATGGAAGATGCACAAGACCCTGTTCGAAATGTTTATTGGGCCGTCATTCAAGTGGCTGCATCTTGCATCCATTACCGCGAGCAAAATCTCGTAGGTGCTCAAGGAATGATTACAAAAGCCAAAGAGAAATTTAGACGTTGTAGGGATCAGAAACTTCTTTCATCTTTGGCCTTTGATTATCTGGATTGGCAGGAATTTGAAGAAATTGTGATGAAAGTTCCTGATGGAAAGAATTCAAAACTTGAAGACTTTATTGATATTTTCAATTTTAGATTTAAAAATTATCCCGCGGATGGAATAAAATGAATGGTGTTTTAAGAGCATTTCCTGTTGCAGTAAGAATGATTTTTACAGACCCCGTGAACTTTGTTCTGGCCATCTTTCCGACTCTCATTGCTTTGGGGATTTATATTTTCTCCGTTGTCGCCATCTATAGAAATTCAGACCATTTTTCTTCCTTCTTTCGGGGCTATATTTATACGGCCGACCAGGCGACGTTACTCGCTAAGGTTTTAACAGGCATTTTAATCATTTTCTTTTTCTTCCTAATGAGCTGGACCTTTATCATTGTAGTTGGAGTTATAGCTGCGCCATTTAATTCACTCCTGAGTGCTCGTATCGAAACGAAGCTCGTAAAAAAAATCTATATGGATGAAGATCAGGGGAAGGCCCTTTCTGAAGTAAAAAAAGGAATGGGGCAAACCTTTGTTAATGAAATAAAAAAATTGATTGTGATCGGTCTCATGGCCCTGATGGCGTTCTTTTTTAATTTATTTCCACCACTTTATCCAGTTGGCTTCCTGCTCGTAGCAACGCTACTCGCGGTTCAATTTGTTGATTATTCCTGGTCACGGCATGATCTACACTTCGGGGCCTGCATCAAGGATACTTTTAAAAATATTCTTCCTTACTCAGCTTCAGGAGCTATGTTTTTGATGATGGTTGCAATCCCTCTCATTAATGCCATAGTCCCCGCACTTGCAACTAGTTACTTCACTGTCTTATGGCTTCACCGCCAAAAGAAGATCGACTTAGCTCCTTGAGTTTAAAGAGATGAGGACTCACTTCTAACAAGTCTCTATCCCAACCTCCTATATTGGCGACAGATCGATAGCTACTATTCAAAAATTTCATAAGGGTTTCTGACTGTTTAGATGAAGTGCGAACCACCTCATAAGGAAGAATAAATTCTTTTAATTCCTGATGATAAAAAGCTCCTTCGGGTTCGATATGGGCCTTGTTGAATCCAACTGGTTCTGGATAAGCATAGGCGTAAAAGGCAGCATGGGGGTACATCTCATTGCCTGGCCAGAATCCACAACTCATAACTTCGTGAGAGTAAGCCTCTCTCACCACTTCATCTGAGAGATTAGGAACTCCACCCGGATGCTCTGGTGCTCTCCTGCCAGAAAACCTCGTTACTGCTAAATCAAAGCTCCCCCAAAAGAAATGAACAGGGCTGCTTTTACCTACGAAATTTGAGCGGAATTCCTGAAAGACGTTATGGCATCTAACTAATACCTGGAACCATTGATTTGCAGCGTTGGCGTCATAGGTAGCATGAGTATGGTCTTGCTCAAAAGGTATTGCATCAACGACTTCATTAGGTACGGGTTCAAAAGTTGCCTCTACACCCATTGCCTTCAAGCCTTCCATAAAATGTGAATAAAAGTCTGCAACACTTTCATCTTTTAATGGGATGATATGCTTTTTCCCCCGGCTATCCATCATCTGTAATTGGTGATCAAAAAAATCAAAATCCAGTGTCATGGTTCGATCTTTTAAGGGGATAGTTGAAGTAGTGAGACCTCTGGCAGTCAGATAAAAAGTGGTATTCCAGGAATGATTGGTCCAGGGCGATTTACAAAGTCTAAGCTTTCCAGCAATTTGAAGCCAACGGTGGAGCGTCTGATAGGTTGGTTTCCATCTTCTATACTCAAGTTTTGGCCATTCAGTTAACATAACGACTCCTTGATGAGAGAAGTCTAAAGTTTTGGGACAGTAAAAAAAGGTGCGAGGAAGCTTGAGAGTTGTGTCTAAATTGTTGATAATAGTCCAATGGAAAAAGCACCGGATAATGAGATCAAGGTTATTGCGATTAAGCTTCCTTCTGATCTACAGGAGAGGATATTAACCTTTCCTTTCCTTCACGCGATCAGTGAGTATTATCCCAAAGCAGCTCTTCATTTTATAACTCCTAAACATCAAGTTGAAGTTCTCAATCTTCTGCCTTTCAAGGCCTATTACCATTTATACAATGAAGATGAGATGACTAATATATTTGACATCCATCGTTTTTGCGCCAACGCCAATATCTATAATGTTGATCTGTTTATTTCTCTGACTAATTCATTTATTGATGCATGCATTGGTCTGGGACTAAGGGCCAAGGAGCGAGTGGGTTTTGCTGATAACTGGAAAACAATGGTATTAACCAGGAAAATACCACGTCCAACCGGCCATCATGTAGTGGAAGACTTAAATCAACTTTTCCAATTAGTTGTAGGAGAGACTGCCGATAAACGAATGCGAGTCCTATCTCGTCCCCTAGAATATATTCTTCCTCAGGAAGAAGAGAAATCAGAGCCTCCTCCTTATATAGCCATTAATCTCTCACCCCTTCGAGAAGCTGTGATTGAAGAAGAATGGATCGAACTGGTATCGCTTTTTTCTGATCAAAAAATTGTCTTCTTTGCTTCTGAAGAACCTGTAAAAGTAAAAGTTCTCATGGATACTTTCATAGCTCGATTACCAAATACAAACCAGTACGTGGATTTCGTTTATTATGATTGGATCGAACTTGCCCGGATGCTCGCTCACTCTGCAGGGGTCATTACTTATTCTGGAGCGGCAGGGGCCTTAAGTTCTTATGTAGGAGCAAGGTCTATCATCCTTTACGAAAATGAAAACCCTCAAAGAACAGGCCCTTTTTATTTTATGACCGATGTGGCGATTATGGGTGTGAATGATCCAACACTGGTTCATTCAATTAAATCCAAGGATGTCTTAAAGAAAAGAGTGAGCTTTGATATGATAAAGGTTTTTGAAAAAGCTTGTGAGTTTTTTAAAATTTAGCGTTCTGAAAATCTCTTATCTTTGCTGAAAATAAAATTTATATTTCTGCCGTTGTCTCGAGAAATGACAAAATAACCTAGGTTGGTGAAAGCAAAACAAGTTTGAGACTGAGGCAAATCGGCTAACAGTAAAGTGCAGCTTGGTGCCACTTTGATAATGACTTCATCACTTCGGCATAATAGTCGACTATTGGTTAAAAAGATCAGTGCATTCTTCGCGCTTTCATTATCCAAAGCCTCTTTACCATCATTCCATTCCTCGCGGGTTACCTGATGAAGACCGGAGTGCTTATTGTAAGGAAGTAACTTATCAAGGCAGGTTAAAGATTGGGAGTAAGAACTATTACTAAAGAGTAAGAAACTTACTAGAAATAACTTGAACATATACCTTGATCCTTCGTTACTTAATATTTAAACCTCGTTGACAATTTACAGCAACTAAATGTTTCAAAAAAGGGGGGAAGACAGTTTGTTCTAAAATAGTTGAGCTTTTTAATAAAGGGTTGGTACTGGCTTTGACTATTAACCAAAAATATAACTCGTGCGAAATCATAAATGATCGTAGGATTAGTTGGGACTATACGGGTTGAAAGCGGCCTCGTTTTGAAGAGGTCTTGGGAGCGAAATGAATGATTCCGTTCAGCAACTGCCTCTATTAACTGCTGAGCAATTTGAATATTTTAGAAAACGAATTTTTGATTTGGCCGGGATTTCTCTGTCTACGGCCAAATTTGATTTACTTCAGGCTCGTTTGCGGACCAGAGTCATCAAGTTAGGCTTTTCTGATTATCAGGAGTACCGCCATTATTTGGAAAGCCAGCCAAATAATAGTAACGAATGGGAAATCTTCGTTAATTTGTTAACGACTAATAAAACAGATTGGTTTCGTGAGCCTAAGCACTTTGATTTCATTAGAAATACATTCTTACCTCAATGGATGAAAGAAAAAAAAGATCATTTAAATGTCTGGTGTGCGGCGAGTTCGACAGGCGAGGAGCCTTACACGCTATCATTGGTACTAAAGCAATCTTTAAAAGACACTGACATTTCTTATAGTATTGATGCCACAGACATCGATTCGAAGGTATTAAAGATCGCTCAGAATGGCGTTTATCCGAAATCCAGACTTGAGCAAGTCCCTTCACAATTTCATGCCGCTGGTTTTTGCCTGGGAACCAAAGAGATATCAGATTGGATGAAAGTCAGAAAAGAAATTAAGGCACCAGTTTCTTTTCACCGATTGAATCTAATTGAATTTCCCTACCCTTTAAAAAAAACATATGATTTGATTTTATGCCGAAATGTTCTCATCTATTTTAATAGTGAAACAATTACTAAAGTTGCAGAAGGCCTGTTTAATCAAGCTTCAAATAATTCCATCCTCATTACTTCTCATTCAGAATCATTACAAAATGTAAAAACTTCATGGAGATATCTTTATCCATCTATTTATGCAAAAGGAAATCTCTTCTGAACCATAAAATACATAACCTAGGTATTGGAGAAGTTTATATTGCTAACAAGGGTACAGTTATTACAACTATTCTTGGGTCTTGCGTATCTGTTTGCTTATTTTCTGAAGCTTCAGCAGTTGGCGGTATTATACATTTTGCCATTCCGGACCGGAGCCATGCTCAGAACAGTTTGAGAAATGAACTAAATTTTGGAGATTTAGCAATTAGATATTTGTATGAAAATATAATGCAAATCAAGGGTATTAAACATCGTGATCTTAAAGCTAAAATTGTGGGGGGAGCTACTGTTATAGATAACTTTGAAGCGAATTTTAATATTGGAGAGTTAAATATTGAAGTCGCCCGTAAAATTCTTGCTGAGTTAAAGATTCCTATCATTGGTGAGCATGTGGGAGGCAGCGCTGGAAGAAAGATTTACTTTTATTCTGATTCCGGCCGTTTAAGAGTTTCTCATATTGAAACCAAAACAGCTTTGAATCTTGCCGGGTTTAATTTGAAGAAAAAAATTCGAGTTCTAGTTGTTGATGACTCAAAAACAATTAAAGAAATTTTAAGGAAAATTCTTACTGGCCCGGATCTGGAAGTGATAGCTACGGCAAGTGATGCTTTTGAAGCCGAGAAGCTCATTAAAGAGCTTAAACCAGACGTCATTACGCTAGACATTCATATGCCAGGGATGGATGGCGTTAGTTTTCTGGAAAGATTTTTACCTTTGTTTCCTATACCCACTGTCATGATTTCTTCAATTAATATGAATGAAAGCGGTCTCGTACTCAGAGCTCTCGAATTGGGAGCAGTTGATTATATACAAAAGCCCACATTGGCAGAAATAAAGACTCAAGCAGAACATATTAGAGAAAAAGTATTAACAGCATCTTCTATTAAAGTGATCACTCGAAAAGCACAATCCCACCCAAGTTTGAAAATTATGAACAAATTAATTAATAAAACCAGCAAAATTGTTGTCCTTGGTGCTTCAACTGGTGGTACTGAAGCGCTGAAAGAAGTACTTTTAAGGCTTCCTGCAAATATTCCTCCTGTTCTAATAGTTCAGCATATCCCTCCAGTTTTCTCTGAAGCTTTTGCCAAGCGCTTAAATGAATTATGTCCGTTTGAAGTCATCGAAGGGAAAGATGGCGATGAAATTCTTCCAGGAAGAGTCATCGTTGCTCCTGGTGGAAAACATATGGAGATAGTAATAGAAAAAGATATAAAGAAAGTTAAAATTTATGTTGGAGAAAGAGTGAATCGGCACATCCCATCAGTTGATGTTTTATTTAACTCGGCAGCTAAGGAATTAAGAGCGGATGCCTTAGGTGTTATACTTACCGGAATGGGAAATGATGGTGCGCGCGGACTTTTGAAAATGAAGCAAACGGGTGCTTTTACGATCGGGCAAGATGAAAAATCCTCAGTAGTATTTGGAATGCCCAAAGCAGCTCAGGAGATTAATGCAGTTTCAAAAGTAGTTTCTTTAGAAAATATTGCTGATGAAATTGTTAGAAATCTCGAATAATCCAGAGTAAGTTTATTCCTGTCTTTGATACATAGGAAGCAAATGAAAAAAAAAATTATTCTTGTAGCCTCTCTTATTACCACTACATTATCAGCGGAAACCTTAAAGGGTTGGGATCTCACTCCTTACGGATGGATTAAAGCCGCTGCGATAGCTTCTTCGGAAAGTCTTGCAAGTTTCAATAATCAAAATCAAACAGCACCAACTCAAGCAGCACCTGATATAAATAATTTAAGTTCTGCTTCTCGCTTATCTTTCCAAACCCAGCAAAGCAGAATTGGTGTCTTATTAAAAAAGAATCAAGATATAACGGGGCGATTTGAAATAGATTTTTTTGACACTGCCAAATCTTCTCCTACGACCCAGATGAATCCACGTCTTAGAATCGCTTCTATTGCTTATAATAAGGATAATTATAAAATTATCCTTGGCCAGGACTGGGATCTTTTCTCACCGGTAAATGGATTCACGGCTTCCCATGTGGGAATGTATTTTATGGCAGGAAACTCCGGATTTGTGAGACAACAAATTCAAGTTCTAAGAGATTCGGGAAATTGGGAGTGGGGTGGAGCTTTAGGCATGGCCGGGAGTAACCCTGGAATAGCAGAAACTGATCTTGAAGCCACAAAGTCCCCAAGTTATGCTGTACGAGGTAGCTACAAATTACAAGCTGGTAGGATTGGTCTTTCTGGAATTTACAGTACTTTAAAATACACCGCAGTTAATAATCAACGACATGATGCCTATGGGCTCAATACCTTCTATGAACAAGGATTCCAGGATTTCTCAATAAAGAGCGAACTCTACTTCGGACAGAATTTAAGTAACATTGGAGCTCTGACTCTGGGAAAAGGTACTGCTACCTCAGACGTTAAAGAATTTGGTGGTATGTTATCCTTCTTAAAAAAGCTTGATCCCCAAAATGGTTGGTATGCCGGCATTGGATTCTCACAAATCGTAGATCCTTCAGAATTGGAAGCTTTAAGTTTTAACGCTTCCAGAGCTGTAATTAATCCGGGAGTTAAAAGAAACTTTCTTTTGAGATTTGGTTGGGAATATAAGTTAAACGAGGATGTGGTCTGGTTCAATGAAGTAACAAGGTTTGAAACTGCTTACAAAATGACCGACAGTGATCAAGTTAACACTGCTGGAAGCTTGGAGACGGGATTACAATTGAACTTCTAATTAGGATTAATTTTTAAAATGCCCTCCGAAGAGGGCATTTAGTTTACATAAAACTTTCTAAGATCTGGTTCAAGGATTGCAATTTCTCCTGGAACATTCTGGCCTTCTCTTTAACCTCAGTCCTTACTTCTTCAGGAGCATTGTTCATAAAGTTTTGGTTATTCAGCTTTCCTTCAACTTTTTTATACTCATTCTGTGTCTTCTCCATATCTTTTTTAATGCGATTCACTTGTTCAGTGATGTCGATTAATCCTTCTAATGGAATAAAGATTTCAGTATGAGTTGTGGCAAGAGATGCTGATTTCCTAGGGCGTTCCTGAGATTTGTTTCTGATTGTTCCCGATTTAACGTTCGCTAAATCCTTTAAAAAGTGGCGAGACTCATAAATAAATTTTGCCAGCTTTTTGTCATCGGTGAAGAGTTTAACATCGATTTCATCTTTGGGTTTCATGTTAACTGAAGAGCGGATATTTCTCACGCCGGTTGTGACATCGATAAATTTGTTCATCATTTCCTGAACATCAGTATTTTCCAATGATGAATCGAATTCCACATACTCCTGGCCAATCAGCAGGTTATTTTTATCTTTTTCAAGGTGAGACCAGATTTCTTCCGTGATAAAAGGTACGATTGGATGAAGCAGGTTAACAATTTTTCTGAAACAATACTTCAGCATAGTAGCCCTGATAATCTTGGCCTTCTCGTCTTCCCCATAAAGAATATTTTTTGAAAGTTCGATATACCAAGAGCAAAACTTGTCATAAACAAATGAATAAATCGCGGCACTGGCATCATCGAAGCGATAAACTTCCAGTGATTCGTTCATAGTTTTTGCGACTGTATTAAGCTCAGCTAAAATCCATTTATCATGTAAATGCCATTCAGATTTCACTGGCAGTTCGTCTTGTGCCTTATCCAGGTAAGGATAAATAAAGCGAAAAGCATTCCAGAGTTTATTTACAAAGTTACGGTAGCCTTCAATTCTTTCAGGATCCAGATTTAGGTCCCGGTTATAACCAGAACCCGCGGCAAGAGTAAATCTCATCGCATCAGCGCCATACTGAGAAACCATATCGAGAGGATCAATTCCGTTTCCTAATGACTTACTCATCTTGCGACCTTGCTTATCGCGTACAATGGCGTGGATATAGGTGTCTTTGAAAGGGGCCTTTCCTGTTACTTTCATTCCCATCATCATCATCCGGGCAACCCAGAAGAAGATAATATCAAAACCCGTAACCAGGGTAGTATTTGGATAGAACTTCTCAAAACCCTTCTCATTCATAGCTTCAGGATCAGGCCAGCCTAAAGTTGAGAGTGGCCATAGACCAGATGAGAACCAGGTATCGAGAACGTCTGGATCCTGGAAAATATCAGTGTCACGGCATTCAATGCATTCAGATGGAGTTTCTTCACTGGCCCACTGATGATTGCAGTGGCGGCAGTAATAAACAGGAATCTGATGGCCCCACCAAAGTTGGCGTGAAATACACCAGTCTTTTGGATTTCGGAGCCAGGCAAAATAAGTATTTTCCCATCCCTTAGGGAAAAAAGTCATGTCACCATTTTCTACAGCTTCAACTGCCACTCGGGACATTTCAGTTGTATTCAAGAACCACTGCTTAGATACCATTGGTTCAACGATTTCATCAGAACGCTCGCCATGTCCCACTGGGTGCACGTGATCTTTCTTATCTATCAGGGCATCAAGTTCTGTTAAAACTCTTTCAACTTCTGCTCTGGCATCTTTCGCTTTAAGTCCTTCAATCTCCGGGGCATTCTTGTTGAAAGTACCATCTTTATTGAGGATATTGATAATCGGAAGACCATTGCGTTTACCGATTTCAAAGTCATTAAAGTCATGTCCAGGAGTTACTTTTAAACATCCGGTGCCTTTTTCAATATCAACGTGCTCATCACCAATAATCGGAACTTCACGGTTACAGATCGGAACAATCGCCGTCATTCCGATGAGTTCTTTAAAGCGCTCATCTTCCGGATTTACGGCAACAGCTGTATCAGCAAAGATCGTCTCCGGTCTGGTAGTCGCGATGATGAGTTCAATATTCGGATCTTCTTTTACTTTATATCTTAGGTGATAGAAGTGACCTTTGACTTCCTTGTGCTCAACTTCGGCATCAGAAATCGCCGATTGCAAGACCGGATCCCAGTTAACGATATAGTCCGATTGATAAATGAGGCCTTCGTTATACATCATAACGAAAAATTTCTTCACCGCTTTATTAGGGATGTCATCTAAAGTGAAGGTTGAGTAGTCCCAGTCACAGGAAACACCCATCTTTTGCTGTTGGTTTACGATTTCTGAACCGTATTTTTCTTTCCACTCCCAGATACGTTTGGTGAACTCTTCACGACCCAAATCATGACGATTCTTTTTTTCTTCTTTCCAGATAAGTTTTTCAACAACGGCCTGAGTGGAGATACCGGCATGGTCAGTTCCTGGAATCCAGAGAGTTTCATATCCCTTCATGCGCTTAAAGCGAACAAGAGCGTCTTGAGTTGTGGCATCGAGGGCGTGACCCATGTGAAGCTTACCTGTCACGTTGGGAGGGGGCATAAGAATAGTGAAGCTTTCTTTTTGCTTTCCGGCTTTCGGTTTGAAAGAAGCTGTTTCCATCCACTTGGCATACCACTTATCTTCGGCAGCTTTGGGGTCAAATGTTTTTGGAAGATTATTTTCGATTTCCATTATTTTGTTCCTTCTAAGATTTCATCAAAAGTAATTGTGATTTCGGTTCTGGCCTTAACATCTCTTTTCTTTATTTCATTTTCTGAAACAAAGACAATGTAAGTAACATCCTTCTTATCTGAGTAGTTAAAGACTTTTTTATGTTTTGCTTCACCTAAGTAGAGTTCTACTTTTTGATTTCTCTCTCTTAGCTTTTGTGCGAGCTTCATTGCCGTTCCTTCACTGGCAGCGTCCACATAGGCAACAATGAAGTCCAAATCAGGTCTCGAAAAGTCTGGCATAAGATTATGACTGGTTAAAAAATCAGTAAGTGGGACTTCCCCTAAACCAATGCCTACACCCTCTAGAGCTGGTTCGTTAAAAATTTGTAAAAGATTGGCATAAGATCCGCCTCCTGCAATGGCCCGTCGGTTATCCGGATGCTTGTCAAAAATTTCAAAAACAACACCCGTGTAATAATCGAGTCCTCGTACAATCGAAGGCTCAAATTTTACATATTCTGAAAGACCCTGCTTTTCAATCTTATCGAAGAAGCCATAGAGGGGGGTCATCATCTCTTCAAGAAGCACATACTTAGTGGCAAAGGCTTTAACCTCATCAATCGTTTTTAGATTCACAAAGTCTTCAAAAACCCGTGCTTTATTTTCATCAGCAGTTAAGGCCTTAACTTCAGCACTGAACTTCTCGGCCGGCATTTTATTTTTTGCATCAACTAACTTATAAAGTTTTTTGGTGGCCACAGGATCAAGTCCGATAAGTTCACCAAAGACCAGATCAACAAAACGTCTGTCGTTGACCATAACTTCGAAATGCTCGGATGAAGCTCCAAAACTTTTTAAGAGAGTAACCGCAAGTTGAATGATTTCAACTTCGCCGTGCTGGCCGCCTCCAAAGATGTCGGCATTGTATTGCCAAAACTCACGAAGTCTTCCTTTTTGAGGTTTCTCGTAGCGCATGAGATTGGGAATTGCATACCAACGAAGAGGTTTTGCAACTTCACGGTGAATTTGCGCCACCATCCGCGCCACAGTTGGAGTCATCTCCGGCCTGATGGCCACTTTTCTATCACCACGATCTGTGAATGAATAAATCTGATCATTGATAAGTTCTTCACCAGACTTTGCAAGATAGAGATCAACTTCTTCCAGAAGTGGACCATCATATGGTTCATAAGCAAAGCGCTCTGAAACTTCTGCCATTTTTTGGAAGATATAATTTCTTAGTCGCATCTCTTTAGGAAAAAAATCCCGGGTTCCGCGATAGGGGAGTTTAGTGAGTGCCATACGTGTCCTTTTGTCTGCAGCTTTGCGAGTGACAGTATACTCTTTTTGACTCGATGACTTATAGTGTTATGGTGCCTTCTCTTCTAACTCTTTGGACAGTTCTTCGGAGATCGGACTTAAGTCATCAGGCCCTAAGTTTTGAAGCTGTTCCTGAGCTTCCGTTTTGGCCTGCTCTGACTGCTCTTTTAATGACAGAGGAATATCGTCTTGCTGCATGCGCTTAATTTCTTCAGGATGTAGCTCGAGGAGCTTTCCAGGTATATTAAAGATGGTCACTTTTGTCCCAGTCTCGGCACTTGAAGCGTATCTTTTAAAGAGAAGTGAGCGTTCATTTAGGCGTTTTAGAATGATCCACGAGACATCCTTGGCCAGCTGATTGAACTCCGTTGTATCCAGGCTATCCATCTTATCGATCCAGGGAAGGAGATAATTCAAATAGCGTGAAAAACGTATCGCCTGAGACTTCTTGGCATCCGGAAATTTAGCGGGATTGAAACTTTGAGTGGTAAGGAGTCCCAGAGACTTCCGGTAATTTAATTCGGCCAGTATTGAGCGCCAGATCCATTGAGAGAAAGGGGTCAGATACTTTTGTTTTTCTTTAAAGCTCGATTCCAACCGTTCCAAAAGGAAGGTTGTCACATCGAAGCTTCTCACCTTGATAAATTTATGTTCAAGAACATTTTTTATAACTTCTGATTTCATCAGCATAAAAATGTGCTCTTTGCCTAAAAAGCCAAGATTTTCATCGAGATCTTTACAGATACCAATTAATTTAATTTTTTCTGCTGATGTCTTGGTACTGAGTTTTAAAGACTCAAAAAGGTGATTGAATTCCAGGGGTACTCTATCATTAACTGTCTTGAAGTCTTTATCGAAGCTCCAGGCCTGTGTAGAGAAAATAAGCAGCAAAATAATTTTATAAATCAATTTGCAACTCCTCTCTGGTTGGCACAGCTTTTAAGATATCTTCGCCGAGATTAGAGGTCCCTTCCAGAACAAAAAATTCGCCTCTCATTGGAATAAGAACCCGGCCATCCATTTCTATTAACTGAGTGACATGTTTTAAATTCGACTTCGCCTGGATTTTTTTAGTCTTAATATCAAGTTTAACGACATCACTAACTTTATAGTTTAGTTCCTTGTCCCAGTTGAAAGTCTTGATGAAATAGAGAGAATCAGGTCGGCATATAATATTTCCTGTATCCTGTTCGATCGAACTATAAAGGGAGGTAAGACCTGCCGAACCTACGGTATCTTGAAATTTAATATACTGAATACTGCTGCCTCTATTAACTCCATCATAGGGAAATTCACCTACTGCAAGGTAGTCAGGACCGGAACACAATTCTAGTTTCGTAGCAGATTGAGAACTTTTATAGACGATTTTATTCTGTTTCGTGGAGAGTTTATAGGCTACCAGGGCCGAGTATCCGCTTTCATTTATATCATTGTAATAAATCATATCAGCGCCCAGCATTTCTATATCGGGCACAAAAAATGGATTAGATTTTTTACTTAGTTTAATCTCATATCTTTTTTGAGTGACGAGATTTTGAATGTGAATGATTTTATCCATAGGATCAAAATAAGTGATCCATTCATCTCCCAGATGAAGACGGGCATTTCTTCCCTCTCCAACCAATCTCGGTACACTATTGCCATAATCCACCACGAAAATCCTATGTTTCTTTAATAGATTCATTACCGTATGAGGATTAGGAATCGATTCTATGGCCAGACGATTTTTATGACGGGATCCTGTAACGATAAATTCATTCTGTTGTCCCTCATTCAAAAAATCCATACTCCGGAAGTTGCTGGCAAAGCCGAGAACCCCTGGCTTCTTTTTCAGGTAGGCATATCGTCCATCCATACTGATAAATCTCAGCATGTCAGAAGGGTGCTTCGTAAGAAAGTGGGGTAGTTCTTGAGCATTTGCACTAATGGCAAATAATAAAATGCTAATCCAGAGCATACAAGGTCCAAAGTTTAAGAGGATGAGTACGCTGATAATTCTTCACGGCCGTATAAACATTGCTCCAGCTTATGAGTCTTGGAGCCTGAACAGAATCAGCAGAAGTTCGGACAACAAATACTGTTTTTTCATTATTATTTAGAATGCCACTTATAATGAACGGAAGGGGAGAGCATTGATTGAGAGTGGAAGCCTTGAAAAATGAAGGCAATAAGTCTTCAGCACAACCGACTCCGTGAACGATATTGCTCTTCGATTTTTTGAAATAATTCTGAACTTTTGAAAGAGTGTTAATTAATTGACCTTTCTTTTTGAAGTCATGAGTTAAGAGATAGTTTTGTGAAAAACGTTCTTCTCTGACAGTGCGAGGGAAATAATCAATTTGCACTTTATTCTTTAATTTAATGAAGTTGATAGGATTATTGTTATATAAAATTTTGTGCTTACATTCAGAAATAAAGCATTGCTCCCTTTCATAAACAATATAACAACCAGATTTATATTTAAGGATGAGAGGGTTATATTCATTTGAATCGAGCATCTCACATTTTAAACTCTGGTCCGCCCCACGAGTATTCTGAAGGATATTGGCCACCACATAAGTATATGACTCGGGAAGTACACCATATTGACCAATAAATGTTTGTTGGCAAACCTCACGATCAACCAGTTTATCGTGGTAACAAGCTTCGAGTTGCCAGTTTTCAGTATTATCGAAAGTTTTGTTGAAATTATAGGTCATACCGGCAGAGAGGACTGAGCATACTCCGCTTGAAGGGACAGATCCACCGCTACCGAAGTGATGAAGAATCCGACCAAGATTGGTAGCAATCAATTGGTCTGAATTTCCCGGACAATCACGATAATTAGCATTTAGAGAAGAATGATTGAGGGCCAGAGAGAGTTGATCGCAGTCTGGTTGTGGACGTAGACCACTATTCTTATTAGTCGGATAAAGACAAAGATCCGGTTCCTTCTTCAGACGTGAAAGACAGGCAGAATACTGAGGATCAGAAAGTTCTCTTTTTGAAAGAATCTGTCGACAAATATCCTCAGCATAGATTTTATCTTTCTGACCGCCGGAAACCTTCGTCCAGAAAGAAACATTCAAAAACTCTTCACAGAAGAGATCCTCATCGTCCAAATGCTTACAGATATTTTCAATATAATCTTTTTGCAAAAGACTTTGCTTTGATTCAAGAATTTTGGCGACCGCCTGGCGTTGCTGAAGATCATTCGGATTGCCTCCTCCGGACTTTGCTTCTTTTACATATTCATAAATCTGGCAAAGGAATGGAGTCTTAGGATTATTTACCCAGCCCAAATGAATATTCCGGCATTGATCGATACCTGTTGGAATACTAAAATCAATTTCTTTTAGTGTGCCATCGAGGGTTTTAACTTGAAACATCGGGATCATTTTTTGAGTTTCCGGGCACTCCTCATTTACAACCTTGCTTAGAAAATCTTTTTTATTCATGATGGCCGATTGACGGATATCGTTCTCAACATAGGTCATCAGGACATTATTAATTTTTCCTTCAGCACTTTTAAGGAGGTCAGTCAGGATAGCTTCGTAAAAGCGACACTTATCGGCCCCGGCCATTCTTAGATAACCTGGATCAGAATGAAGAATAATAGAATTCAAAAAATCAGGCTCTAGTTCCAACTGCGTAACATTTTTTGCATTATCAAAAATGCGCCCATTCTTAATCAATAAATCCTGTCGTTTATTATACTTTTCAGTATCAATTTGAATGAGCTTTTCAAAAGTTTGAACGATGCCTGGATATTCGACTTTTTTTGGAGTTTGTAAGGGAGTGGTTTGAGCAAAGGAAGAAAGGCACAGTCCGGAGAGGACTGTGCCCAGTAATTTTTTATAAAACGGATTTGGCCAAAATGGAGGCAACATCTTCAACTTGAAGTTCCTCAGTTGTTTTTACAGTCCCTTTAGAGGAGTTAAAGTTAATCATACAATAAGAGCACGATGTGGCAAGTTTTGGTGCCTTCGTTTCGCCGATTTGCTCCAGGCGATTTTCTGCCAGATGCTTCCCTTCTGGAAGTTCATACCACATGTTTCCTCCACCCATTCCGCAACAGAGGGCTTTGTCCTTATTTTGTTGCATTTCGATGAGCTTAATTCCAGGAATAGCAGTGAGGATATCCCTTGGAGCATTATATTCTCCATGGTGACGGCCAAGGTAACAAGGATCGTGGAAAGTAAGTTCATCAGCAACAGTCTTCAGGGCCTTAAGTTTACCCGATCGGAGAAGGTCAGAGAGAAGTTCGGTGTGATGGACAGTCTCGAAAACACCATCCTCAAATTTGGCGTATTCTTTCCCGATGGTATGAAGGCAGTGTGGACAGTGAGTTACAACTTTATCAAAAGTGTATTGTCTCATATTCGCAATGTTCTCAATGGCGATCTCATAGAATGAGTACTCATCACCGAAACGACGAACGGGATCCCCGTTACATTTTTCAGTTTTACCCATAACTGCGAATGAAACACCGGCTTTTTTAAGAAGGGCAATCGTATCTTTTACAACTTTTTGATTCGAAGAATCGTATGATCCGGCACAGCCAACGTAATAGAGGTAATCAACTTTCTTACCAGCTTCGATAACCGGAACATCCTCGCCTTGTGCCCAGGCAAAGCGATCATCCTGAGAGATCCCCCAAGGGTTCCCGTTATTTTTAATTTTATTTACGGCATCGGCAGCGGCCGGAGGTAAATCGCCGAGAGTCAGGGCTTTGTAACGTTTAAGGTCCATGATCATCTGTACATGTTCGATATTGGCCGGACATTCTTCCATACAAGCACCACAAGTCGTGCAGGCATCGAGTTCATGTGAACCATAAACAGGCGTTTCACCCCAAAGATCCACATCTGTGCCCGGATTCGCAAACATCACGTCACGCATTTTGGTAACAATGAGTTTAGGATCGAGAGGCTTACCAGCAAGGTTTGCAGGACAAACAACTGTACAACGACCGCATTCTACACAGGCCAGAGTATCAAGGCGCTCTTTCAACGTTGTTTCAGAGGTTTTACCTAAACCAAAAGTTTCGGCATTCTCATCTTCAAAGTTCATTGGACTTAAGACAGCTCCACGACGGTAAGGAGTCATAAGAGCATTGATCGGAAGAACAAGAATGTGGAAAAATTTTGAGTACGATAAGCTTGCAACAAAGGCCATGGTGTTAACCATGTGAAGCAACCAAAGGGTTTTATATGAGCCTGCAAGAAACTCTTGAGAAAATCCCATTAAACCAATCAGGCCCCCTAAGGAGTAACCAATGGGAGACCAGAAACGCTCGCCTTCCGGCATATTGGTGACATAAATCCGAATACCTTCCAGTAAGAATCCGATAAGGACCAGAACGATAAGCATGGCGTACATGAATTTTTCTTGATTAGGACGGGTAGCCGAAAGTTTTGGATCCTTAACGACATAACGGCGGTAGTAAGCAAGACCAATTCCTAACAAAACAAAAATTCCCCCGATATCAGCAAGGAAAGAGACAATAATATAAGTTGGCCCTTTAAAAACTTTGAAGGGAGTGTCTGCATGAATGGCAACTAATTCAGTAGCTATGAAAAGAACGATGAATCCCCAAAAAATCATTGAGTGGAAAACGTTAACATATGAATTACGAGGAACTTTTCCTTGATAGAAAATGGTTGTAAAGAAACTCCCAAAGTTTAGATTCTTAGGGAGAAGATCTTTTATATTCTTTCCATTGGCCGTGAGATAACGGTATTTCGGTAAGAGACCGGCAACAAATATAATTGTAGCAACAGGCAAGAGGGCATACATTAACACCGTCATCCATGTTGGAATCATCCAATAGATTTGCCGAGTAGCTTCTATTTCCATTTGGCCTCCTAAAATTGCGCCGAATCAATTATGCAAAGAAACATCTTAAGACATTTACATAAAAATGTTTATACTAAGACTAATATTTTATTCGCTAGAAGGCTTCATGGGTAGCTATTTTCTTACGACAGTCAACGTTCTCTTAGCACTGTATTGTGTGGTGGCCTTTATTAAAATGATTGTGCAGTTCGGGTTACCAAACCACCCGGCGCGCTTTACGCTTTATTTGGTTACTTTAAGTGTGACGGCCTATTTTTCATTGAAAGCTGCGACTGGATTGGGATTAGTCGCGCCAGTTTACTACTTGCAGTGGCGAAGTTTTCCTCTCGTGGCCGGAAGCATTGGGTTACTTTTACAGATCATTACAACTTTGGGCCAAATGGGGATTTTCCAACAAAAAATCTTCTCGCGAATGCCGCTGTTGGGCGGATTGATCGTTTCTTCATTCTTTTCAATTTACGCAGATGTTTTTGTTTCTATCACCCTTATTTTGGCCACTTTATTCCTTACCATTTCAGTAGGGAAAGCCCGCTACCAGAAGCGAATTTTCTTTAAAATGGTATTATTTCTAAGCCTTTTTGGTCTTTGCATCTTAGTTAACCAGTATTGGATTTACGCGCTAGGGGAATTATTCCTTTTGCCGGCATTGTTTTATTTTTTTATTTTTCAGAAGACTTTCGGTATCAGTGCCATGGTGGATGAATTTCAGGCCGAAAGTTCAGGAGCTCTTTCATGAAATGGTTGCTGCTGTTATCCTTATTCGGATGTGCTCAAGTTACGAGCCTCAATTTAAAAAAACACCAGTTCGGTTTACTTCCCACTAAGATAATCTGGTTTCAGGTAGCTGGGTTTGAAGAAGAGCAATTGGCCATGCTTCGTTTTCAACAAACGAGTGAAAAATACACTTCTTTTGAAGACAATATATGTGTCGGCCAAACCTGGAATTATAATCTCTATGATCTAAGAAACACGGCTCAGGCGACTTTCCTTTCTCAAATTACAGGCAAAAAAAATATAAAAAACTCCTGTGAAGACGCGGCTATGCGTCCTATTTGGAATTATATTTATGGCAATGGTTACAATACAGGTATTTTAGAAAGTGGAGCTTCTTCTGATCAGCGACTTTCTCATTTTAATACTTGTGGCGAACAAGGGGTTGTTTTTTTAAGCTCACTCCATTACTGGGCAAGAACTCGACCAGAGCCAGGGGCAGCAACTTTTCACTATTCTGAAGATATCGATATCAAGCCAAATCAAATTAGTTATGACCGTACATGCGGGGAAAATGATTGTGGAGCAAGGATCATAGATGATTTCAAATCGATCTATGAGAAGTTTAAAAAATATTCTCAAAAACACCTATTTATCGTACGGGATTTTTCTTACCTAAGGGCCCTTGATAAAGGGGATTTTAAACAGGCCCGTCAGATTCTGGCTGACCTTGAACGCACTTATGCTGAAGCTTTAAAATATACTAATAATTCAGATTATTTGGTTCTGTTAACTACCGGAGACTCACGCTTTGTGGATATGCCGGATCAGGGACGAGGTTGGTATGAATTTGAAAAAGATTTCAAAAATGCCAAGGCCAAGAGAACGAAATTGACTAATATGGTCCTTGCTTCTGGAGCACGGGCCGAGAACTTTTGCGGCATGTATGATGATGCCCAAGTCTTCGAAAGAATTCTATCTGGACCTAAGCAACAAGGACTTGAGCTTAAAATAATTAATCCGTTTAAATAAGAACGGATTAATTATTGATGAGTTCTGATTTGTTAATGTTGTAGATCTTGCGACAATAATCACACTTAATTTCCACCATTCCATTTTCATCAAAGAGTTCGTCTAGATCTCCAGCGTAAAGACCACGAAGATTCATGACCATGCGGTCTTGAGAACAAGGACAAAAGAAATTGATCTGGCGGCTTGCGAGATATGAAAAGCCTTGAGCTTCGAAGAGATTGACAATTTTTTCAATATCATTCGGAGCCGATTCAAAAACTTCATGGAAGAATTTTGCGTGCTTTTTTATATACTCCTGACGGGAGTAAGTTTCCTCATTGTTAGTTGTATTAACATTAATCGGAGGCAGTTTCGTTACCATGACAGATTGGTCACTTAATTCACTTACAATAACTTCCGAGTTGGTCTGATAGGATTCAGAAAGAATTTTATTGATAACCTCACGAGTATCCACTTCTTTGAGATCCAAGACGGAGGTGTAAGGAGCTTTTTGATTTTGAAAGATTTTCGTTACACGAACTTTCCCGGTAATTTTCATCGGAAACTGATTAAATTCCTCCGGGAGTAAAAGAGTTCGGGTGTGACCAGCGCTGTTTGTTTCTATTTTAAGACGGAAATAGGGATCCTCAGAATCGATATAGAGACCAAGTGATTCACCAGGTTTAAGAAAGAAAACAATCGGAAGAAGCCCTAAAAAAGTATCCCGGAAATAAGCGAATCCAGAGCCTTGCATAGGATGAAGGAGAACCAAATCGTGTATGAGTTTTTGACCTTCAAGGAAATGAACATTGAAGCCATTCTTGTGGTCTAAAAAACTATATAAACGGCTCTCAGCTAGCATTCGGGACTCCTTGCGATTTTTATTCATAATTTATAACCCAACAACGGTTTTTTGTTAATCTTTCTCCTAGGGAAAGGTAGAATCATTTTACTTATGATGCAGATAGTATATTTCTCCCAAAAAGAGCAGTTTTTAACAGCACTCAATGATTATCAAGGCGAAAAAATCTTTATTACGCCTAGTCCTGCAAAAGCTGACGGACTAAGGGAAAGACTCATTAACTTTCCTGGCAATTATGACGTTATAACAATTGCGAAATTTACGGGTCATTTGGTTCAGTTTTTATGGGAAGGAAGAGAAAAGCCTTCAGTTAAAAGAAAATCTGAACTTTTACTGATTTTCGGGATTTTAAAGAACAAGTATTTTCCAACTCTTGGGTATGAGCAATTCACCCAAGCCTATAATCTTTTTTCAGATCTACGAAGTTTTACCCTGGACGAGGGAACATTGAGTGGTGTTCTGGACGAACAAACTGATGAAATAAAGTCGGCCGTTCAGCTTTTTTGGAAGCTTTTAGAGTTAACGGGCTATCTTGACGAGCATGGTACTTATCAAAGAATTACCGAGGCTTTGAGATCCTCTGAAGAGATTGATGATTTTAAAAAGATCCACATCTTCTGGGGCTTTCAGCATTTAAACGGCCAGCAGGTAGATTTATTAAAGGCCCTGGCCATACGGTATGACGTCATCATTCCTTTTCCCTTATCTCTCAAAGAAAAACTAAAAAACTCAGACTGGCCCAGCTGGCTTAAAGATGCTGGGGTAAAAGAAATAGTACTCCCTGAGATTGAATCAAATCCAACCGCCCGATGGATTCCTGTTAATTCACGGGAGCTGGCAACAAATTTAAAGTCTTTGATCCATCAACATGATCAAATTATTCTTGGAGTATCTAAATTATCTCCGTTGCATTTAGATTTAGTTCCTTCACTGGAAGTGAGTTATAAAATTCCTCATCAGTTGCTACAAAGTGAAATTAAAGAGCTGGTTGAAGATCTTAAAGAAGCTTTTCGAGAAAAAACTGATCTGGTGACTCTTGATCAGTTCTTGTTAAAACTTAAGTCTGAATCTCCTTCATTTAAAATGTTAAAAACCATCGAACTCTACCAGGATGCAGTGGAAGAAATAAAAGAATTAACCGGTGATAATATCACCGTTGATGCTTTTTTTCTTAAATTATTAAATGAGGTTGTGTCTCTGAATCAACCTCGTACCTCTTATACTCCAATATCTCCTAAAGAACTCACCATTGAGCTTAAGGATATGTCGAGCCTGGAAGATGTTAAAAGAGATCGTCGGGTTATTGTATGTATTGATGACCGCTTTGAAGAAATTCAAAGTTTAGGACAAAACTATACCGAAACCATTCAAAAAACCCTTGCTTCCTTAGGACCACTGAAACGGAATGAGTTAGAGCTTCATTTCAAACGTTGGGAATTCACGGACCTCTTTTCTCAAGCAGAAGTAGTGGTCATGATGTCGGAATCAACTCTAAAGCATAGTTTAGTCTGGAAAAAGCTATTTCAGAATATTGATCTTCAAAAAGATGAAACTTTTTCTAACTCAGGAAGCAAGATTGTGCGGGATCACTTTCAGGATATCCCGAAGACTGGTTTTTCAGGAAGCTTCTCCGCAAGTAAGTTTCAGTCTTTTTTAGATTGCCCTCGGAAATTTTACTTTAACTATGTGGATAAAATCTTTCCAATGATTACTCAGGAAAATGATTTTGACCCCATGACATCCGGAACGATTTCACACCAGATTATTGAAGTGTTTCACAAGAGGAATTTAAGTATCGAAGAATTGCCGAAGCTTGTTGAAGAAGTTATGGGAGAGTTTATTTTAAAAAATAAACTGACTCTTCCCAGAGAGGTTTATCTTAGGCACCAGCTTGTTTTTAATCATAGAGCTTATAACGGGATTCAATTCTTAAAAGATCTGGAATCCGTTATGAATGAAAAGATTGTTTGGACCCTCGAGCGGGCATTTACTATTAACGAAAGCTACAAGCTTACCGGTAAAATAGACTGCATGGGTGTCAGCGATCGTTCTGTGATTCTGATCGACTTTAAGTCAACGGCATCTGCAGCCTCAAGCAATACTGAAATTCTCGATATGGATAGTTTGCAGCTTTGGACATACGCTAAAGCTGCCTCCACCTTAGTGGATGATTTCGCAAAAAAGAATATTGTATTAGGGTATGTCTCACTCGATAAGCCTTCAGAATCAAATATTTTAATTACTGATGAAGATCTGAAAGTAAACTTGAAAACAAACAAGTTTTGTAAGTTCGCAGTACTGAAAGAACCATTTATCGAGAAATTTCAGGAAGCCCTTGGGAAAATGGACGATTTAGTGAACACGATTCAGGAAGAGAAAAAATTTCTCGCCCGACCTCGTAAGAATACAACTTGCAGATTCTGTGAACTCTCTAAAGTCTGTGTAAAAAGCGAGATGATTAATGAGTAGGTCTCCTAATGCTGAACAGGTTCTGGCGATTGAACATCAGGGAGGTATTCTCCTTAGAGCGGGGGCCGGTTCCGGTAAGACTTTTGTTCTGGTAGAGCATATCGTTTATCTTACCCGTAAGTGGATGAGTGAATATAAAGAAACCACACAAGAGAGTTTTGAAGATTTCCTCCGGCATAAATACTCTCAAGTTGTGATGATGACTTTTACTAAAAAAGCTGCGGGGGAAATGAGTATCCGTCTGACGGAGAAATTTGCGGAGCTCTCTCAAACTGAAGAGCAAAAGGACCTCTGGAGTATAGCAAACGAAGTTGTCCCCATATTGATGGTTACGACCATTGACGGCTTTTGCCGTAAACTGATCACAGCTGGTTATTTTCCTCATCTTTCCACTGAAGCTAAAATTATTTTTGATACTGAGAGATTAGATCAGGTCAGTGAGTTCTTATCGGACTGGTTTGAAAAAAGATCTGATTCAGTACCTGGTGACATCCTGGATATTTTGATCCGGGAAAAAAGTGATCTTCTTAAGTCGTTCAACCGCATTTTTAATGACCCTAGCTTACGGCTATCTTGGAAAAATCTGACTCTTGATGATGTTCATCCGGATGTTATTTCTAAAGTTTTGCAGGAATCTTCGGTTTTAAATAATATCGATGACTGCTTATTTAAAATTCATTCCCTGGATCTACCGGTTGAGAAAGAACGCAGTGCCTTTGAGAAATTTGTAGGATTGGCCCAGGAAACGGGCCTTCCTAAAGTTGATCATGTTGATAAGCTCGAAATTTACTTCAAGCTTTTTGACGGCAAGAAATTGATGGGGGAGCGGACTGCCAATAAAAAGTCTCCTGCTCATGATGCTGCCTATGAAGGACTACAAGGACTTCGTAAATGGGTAAAATCCTGGTTTGAAGTCTGTCAGGATTATACAACTCATTTTGAAAGTAAAATCCTTCCCTGGATTAAACTTTGCCAGGAACTATTCAACTGGATAGATGAGAGACTAGACCCAAATCAGGGGATGACTTTCGGCGATATTGCCTACTTCGTTTCGATGGGGTTGGAAGATAAAGAAATACGAGAACGAATCCATAAAGTTTACACCTACTTTATTATTGATGAGTTTCAGGATACGTCATCTCTTCAGTTTCAAACCATACAACGACTGATCGGTGATGATTATTCCCGTTTGTTTTGCGTGGGTGATGCAAAGCAGGCCATCTACGGATTCAGAGGCGGAGAACTTCAGGTCTTTAAAGATTGTGCAGATTTGTTGCAAGTTCGCACTCTTGCCAATAATTACCGATCTTTGGGCGAAATCATCAACTTCAATAATTCTCTCTTCCAAACCATATTCCCATTAGGCCAAGGCTTTAGCGGGAAAGATGCTTTTACAGTTATATCTGAAGATCAGAATGTTCCTGCTGAGGTAAATTTTGACGAGATTGGGAGTATTGAAATTATTTCTACTCCTTTAGAAATTACCGAAGAAGAAGATAAATTTTCAAATGAAGATATCAATCGATTAGAGGCTCATTTAATTGCGGAATCGATTAAAGAACATCGGGAGCAAAACCCTGGAAATGTCTGTACGGTTCTTTACAGTAAACTTCGTCCAAGTACTGAATTAATACGTGCTCTCATGAATAGAAATATTGGCTTTACTGCTCAGTTTAAAATCGACTTAGTAGATGATCCGATTATAGGAATGTTTATTTGTTTGCTTCGCCGGCAATTCGATTCAAATATAGAAACCAAGGACAAGTATCCTCTCTTCATTCTTACCAGTTATTTAAAAGTTCTGGATATTCCAGCAAATGTAACAAATGAACTTTTAGAAGAATTTGATTCTAATATTAAATATTGGGGGCTTCTTGCGGCCTATCGTAAGTTTCTTCATCGATTAAATCTAACGAATGAGAATTCTGATATTAATATGCAAATGCTGGAGACGATGTCGGAAATATATCATCAAAATCCGGAAGCCATCATGGTTCAGCTCACAAATGGCAATCAACAACGTATTAGTATGGAACTTCGTTCTGGAGAAATGTCCAACATGGTCCAGATCATGACGGCCCATAACTCCAAGGGACTTGAGTTCGATAATGTTTATCTGGGTGGTATTTATACAAATGGAAGGGACAATAATGAAGGTCCATTATTTGGCCAGCTTCCGGGAAGCTTCAAGTGGTATAAAGATTTATCTCTCAGAGAAAAACAAGAATCACCTTTTTACACTTATGAACAAGAACTCATTAAGTACAAGAACTTTTCAGAATCTAAACGGCTTTTTTATGTGGCCTGCACTCGCGCCAAGAAGAAACTGCTTTGGGTTGATTTCAATATTTCAAAGGAACTTTTTAATGTTCCAAAGAATAGCTGGATTGATGGTCTTGGGGCCTGGTTAGAAAATGGACGTTCTAATGAAAATGTTTTGGAGAATAAAATCCCGGATTTTGACTGGCGCAAAACCTTAAAAGGCCAGTCTCTTCCACAACTTCCCTTATTCTTTCATGATTCTTCCGGAATCATTTCAAAAGGGGAGGGGATGAGCGAGTTAGGAATTGTCGCTGAATTAAGTGTTACGCGTTTGAATTCTTTGATCGACTGTCCTCGGAAATTTTATCTTGCAAACATTCTTAAATTGAATGAACCGGAGAAAGAAAAAAGCCAAGTTTATCATGCCCCATCTGATGAAGAGGAATTAGCGACCGTTATTCGTTCTTCAGCAGATCGAGGAACACAGATTCATGCTCAAATTGCCAAAGGTATTGAAAGGAATTTTATAGTTCCCAGAGAAAGCTTTGGGGGCAAAGATGATGCCCCTATTGCATGGGCACTGGAACAACTGAAAAGCAAGGGCCTGGATTATGATCTTATTCCGGAAAAACAGATTAAATTCAAATTTTTCAACTTTATGATTTCCGGGATACCAGATTTATTGCTCATGCCGAAGAATAATCAAGTGGCCCAAATTTGGGATTTCAAAACCGGTCGAATTACTCAGGATAATCTCGGCCATTATTGGCTCCAGCTTTCCCTCTACGCCTATGCTTTATATCAGCAAGGACGTATTCAAACTGATACTAAAATTGAGTTGGTCCTTTGCTTCGTAGATGAACAGAAGCTTCTGACTGAAAGTGTTGAGTACTCACAATGTGTTTCAAAACTCTATCCACTTTGGCGATCGCAGAATGAACCTTGGAAAACAAATCCTGATCATTGCAGTCAGTGTTCGTATGGTAGCATTTGCCCTCGTTAATCCGAATACTTGCACCCCTTACAGAGCATGTTAGACTTGAAGGAAAGACCACGTTCTAACAAGTGAAGTGAAAATGAAAAAGATTGCTCTTATCCTAATGTCGCTCATGATGAGCTGCCTCGTCTATGCCGACGAAAAATCTCTTTATAATTTTTCATGGCTCGATAAAGACAAAGAGATTTATGTTCTTCAAAATAGAAAGTTTCGTAAAGATGGAAACTTTTATGTCGGTGGGACTCTTGCTTATAATTTAAGTCAAGATTTTCTCGATGCTTATGGTGGGACAGTACGCGCGGGTTACTTCTTCAGAGAAGACTGGGGATTAGAATTTCTCTACGGTAAAAATATTAACTCTGAAAATGATACTGCCAAAGGCGTGAAAGAGCAGGGAACTGTTCCTTTCTATCGAGAAATTGATTCATTCATGGGTGTTATGGTCATGTGGTCGCCTTTTTACTCTAAGATTAATACCTTCAATCGAGTTTTCTATTTTGATTGGATGTTTGGGCTTGGTGCTGGAAGTATCACCACTAAAGATAATAGAAATAAATTTCAGTCTCCTCCTTCTGATCAGTTAACAACAGAAAGTACAATTGGAGTCCTTTGGAATACGGGCTTTCGCTTTTATATAAATGAAAGTTGGAGTCTTCGCTTGGATCTGACAGGGCAGACCTATAATGCTGAGAAGACAAAACGAATTGGTGACACAGGACCAACCAGCAAAGCTAAAAAGCTTTATAATAATTACGATCTTGGTCTTGGTTTAAACTACGCATTTTAAGAAAGGGGAACACGGATGTTCTCAAAAATTGTATTAGCTTCTTTTTTAATTATTCCTACTGCCTGGTCGTCTTATGAATCGGCCGAGCGTCAGTATGGTAAAGGCTCTATCTCTTTAAGTGGATATCGCCGAACCATTATTGAATTAGTAAACAGTGGACACTATTACTCGGTGGTTCCATGGATCAAGGATTACATTGTAAAGAATAAGAAGAGCCTTGATTCAGAGATGGAAGCGGCCCTTGATACAGTTCTTTATCATACAGGTGTAAAACCTTTTGAATCTTTACCGGAAAGTATTTTGAGTCGATCTCGATCCGGCAATATTAAGTATATTCTCGCCAAAAGACTTTTAAAGAAGGAAGAATATAATCAGGCCTTAAAAGAGATCTCTGGTGTTAGTGCTGATCACACGGCATATCCTTTTATTGCTCACCTAAAAGGCACTCTTTACTCTCATCTGAACAAACCTGAGGAGGCTGAGAGCAATTTCAAAGAATGCATTGCCTATTCTCAGAAAAGAATGAATAAGGGATCAAACGCTCAAAAAGAGCAATTAATCATTAATCATGACTATTGTATTGCAGGTCTCGCCCGGGTTCAGTTCGCTTCCAAGGATTATAAAAAAGCTGATCTTACTTATCTCGATATCCCTAAAGAATCTTTTGTATGGCCGGAAATTCTGTTTGAGGAAGCCTGGAATAGTTACTATCAGAGAAATTATAATCGTACTTTAGGAAAACTAATCTCTTATAAAGCACCGATTTTTGATTTTATCTTTAAGCCAGAAACAGAAGTTCTTAAGGCATTGTCTTATATGAAGATGTGTCTCTATGAAGATGCTAACAAAACTGTAGATGATTTCTACAATGACCTCCTTAAACCATCACGGGACTTAAGAAGGTTCCTCCTGGCACGTACGAAAGACTACCGCTTTTATTATAATCTCATGGCGGATCATGAAGAGAACAAAGCTTCTGATCAACCGTTAATTGACCATATCTTGAAATCGATTAGAAGGGATGGAGCCTTTATTGAAATGAAGGGAGCCTTGTTGGCTTCTCTCAGTGAATACAATGAAATCAGAAAAAAACCAAAAAGTGGCATGCGGGAAGCTCTTATTAAGAACGTAAGAACTTTGGCTGAAGAGTATCGTACAACACTCGGTGCCTACATTCGTGCAGGTATGGTTAATAAGTATGCCGAACTCTATAGCGCTTTTCAGGGCATGAGTTACATTAAACTTGAAGTATTGGCGCAAAGAAAAGAGCGTCTTTATCAAACAGATGTGATTCCCGGGAAAAAACGCGGAGATGTGAAGTACATTGAAAGAAACGATAAGCAGTACTTCTGGACTTTCAATGGCGAGTTCTGGGCAGATGAGTTAGGTGATTATGTCTTTGCTTTGAGGTCTGAATGTTAAAGCACCTTTTACTGTTTTTGATCATTTTTCAATCCGCTTTTGCAGCCAAGCTTTCTATTGATGAACGTCGTAGAAAAATTATTGGTATTGTTGATGAGGAACTGTCAGAGGTTACTCGCTTATCAAAACAGCAGAGTAATAAGGTTCCGGACACTCTTTTCCGGATGGCCGAACTTTATCTGGAAAAAGCACGCCTATACCGTGAGATGGAAAACGAGCAGTATCTATCGATTCCTGTTGATAGAAGAAAGACTATTAATAAGAACGAATACTTTGAAAGGTCATCAAAGCTCTTCCAGGAAGCCAATAAAGCGGCCTTATTAGTTGAAAAACGTTTTCCGAAATACCGAAACATTGGCGATGTCCATTATATTCTGGCCTACAATTATCAAGAGCTCGGTAATAAAAAGCTTGCTCAAAAGTATTTCTCACTGGCTTCCCGCTCATCAAAAGATCCAAAAATTCTGGCGAAGTCCAGGTTAGCACTGGCCGATTATTACTATCATGATCATAAGTATAAAGAAGCCATTCCTCTCTATGAGGCATCAGTCGGAAAACTGGATGAAAAGTGGTGGACCCGTGATGCATTTAATCTGGCATGGTCTTACTACCGCTTGAGGAATTATGATAAAGCCATTTCCATAATGCTCGAAGTTCATCAAAAAAGTCGAACAGGGAAATATGTCGATATGAGGTCCAGCGTAGAAAGGGATATTGGTATTTTCTATGTCGACGCTAGACGAATGGATGATGCCATAAAATTCTATGAAGGAATTAACCTTAATTACACAGAGCAGTTTATTCGAATTGCTAACGCTATTGTAGCTCAAGGTCGTTTTGAACAAGCTGAAAAACTTCTGGAACAGGTAAAGAAAACTGAAAAAGACCAAAACCGGATTAATGAAATTATCCTCGCTCAATTAAATATTTTTGAGAAATTTAATCGCACTCCTCAGCATTTAAAAGCTTCTAAAGAGCTTGTTGCCATTCATAAAAAAACACCTTTAGAAAAGTCTCAATTTGATAGACTTTCTTTTCAAGTCAATAAACAAGCGGCAGAACTTCAGAAGGCCACGACTTCTAAAGTCTACCAAAGTGTTCCAAAGGCCAGAAGACAGAAGGCTAAGGAAGCTATGGCCTACTTCGCTTTAGCCGCAGAGTTAGATCCAAAAGAGCGTCCAGAAAAAATCTTTTATCAAGCCGAAACAGCTTATGCAACGGGCCTTTATTCCAGATCATTAGCTCTCTACGTAGAATCTTTTGATGGGGCCAAAGCTGCTAATAACAGCAAACTGGTTAACCAGAACCTTGAGGGTATGCTTTCGGCACTTGGACAGCCATCACTTAGTAAAAAAACGGCAAACAAGTTTTATGTACCGGTCTACTCTCGTTACTTATCAGTTGATAAGAAATCCGAACGGGCAAAGACTATTTATGTAAAACTTTTTAATTCCCAGTATGACTTAAAAGACATTACAGCAGCTGAACAGACACTTGCTGAATATGCAAAGTCGTTTCCGAGGGACTTTAAAACTCAAGAAGCCATGTTGGCCAAGGTCATGGAGCACTACCGTAAGAAGAAAGATTACGGAGCTGTTAAGGCCTATGTCGGAAGAATCAATGCTGGAGAATTCAAAGTATCTAAAAAGTACGCTAATGCTCTGAGAAGTCTCATGACGAAAATCCAAATTGAAGGCGTTCAGCAATCTCTAGATAAGGGTGATAAAGCCGTTGCTCTTCAAGGATATCACCAGATTTATGAATCGCCTGAAAGTACTCCCAAAGCTAAAACTAATGCCTCTTATAACCTGGCAGCTCTTTATTATGAATTAGGTGATACTCAAAAAAGCTATCAGTGGTCGACCATTGCCTTAAAAGACATGGAAGTATCTGAAGTGGCTAAATTCTCTGATTCATTTCTTAGTATTGCTGCAGGACTTTTCTTGCGACAACAGTTTGCTCAATCTTCCGATCTGTCTCATAGAATGCTAGCTAAACTCTGTAATCAGAACTCATCTAATAAAGTAGTTGCTTATAAAAATGCTGTCTTCATTGCCCTCGCTAATGGAGAAGTAAGTAAGGCAATAGAAATTAAGGACTATGGCAAGCAATGCCATATTCAGGATAATGCTATTTCAGAAGTGTCTTTTGAAATTTTAAAAGACTTGGCCCGTGAGCGTCGCTGGGAAGCTTACGAAAAGACAATTGCTGATTTAGAAAAGAATTCTAAAAATGCACCTCTATTAATCGTTCCTTATGAAGAACTTAGAACCCAGTATCTTGCAATCGGCAGCGAGAATGAAGCTCATGCTGTTTATAGAAAACAAACTCGCTTTTATGAACAGGCCCGTTCTCAAAAACTTGATATACCTGTTGAAGCCCTGGATTTGATATCTTCCAGAATGCTCTCGTCCGTTCTCGAGAAAAAGGCGCGATTAGAGAAAGTTGAACTTAAATTTCCTGAAAGTATTTTTAATTCTGCTGTAAAACAAAAATTACAGATACTGGATCAGATGACCTCAGATGTGAACGCCATTCAAAAGACTGGTTCTGGAAAAGGTATAGTTGAAGCTTACAAATACGTCATTGAAGCTTATGAGAAATTTGGTAATGAGCTAAAATCCTTCATCCCAGAAGGTAAAGCACCTGAATACGTGGCGAGCTTTCAAAAGGCAATGGCCGATGTTCACCGTCCAATTCTAGAGAATGCTAAGAAGCAGAGAAGAGAAATTAAAAATTTGATTTATAAAAACAATATTCTCTCATTATCTAACTACTCAGTTCTCTATTCTGAATTAGAAAGTTTTAAACGATATATTACCGAAAAAGAAGCAGTCCTCATGGATCGAGGGGGCAAACAATGAAAATAGCAATCCTACCACTTATTTTTCTCGTCGCTTGCTCAACGACTAAAGAAAGTTCTAAGAAGGAATCGAAGCCTTCCATTACTAATGAATCTTTTAAGAAAGAAAAAGCTCTGACCCGTGCACAGTTGCCAGATTATTACCCTGGCTCCATGGCCGGATTGAATCCTGCTCTTCAGGATGAAACTTTGGATCGTTTTTCCGTTGAAGAATTAAAATCTGTCAATACAAGTGGCGATCCTTTAATCGAAATAGCTATCAGATGCGCTCGTCGTGATTTCGACGGAGCTTTTGCCGTAGCAAATAATAACTTCGATAAGTATCAAAAGATCCCCACTTATTGGAATCAGCTGGCGAATTGCCACTTAAATAATGCTTCACCTCGTAAGGCACTCCTTTTTTATAACAAGGCCCTTGAAGTACAAAAAAATTATGTACCGGCCTTGAATAACATTGGGGTTCTATACGCCCGAGAGGGACAGGATCAGAAAGCACAGGTTGCTTTTGAGCGTGCGAATAAGCAAAATAAATTTGCTAAAACTCCTCGCTACAATCTGGGAAAGCTTTATCTTAAATATGGTTTAGTTGATTTGGCCTTACCAATCTTCCAGAGTCTTCTTAAAGAAACACCCGGAGATGTGGATTTATTGAATTCAGTTGCGACTGCTCATTTTTTACAATCTGATTACAGACAGGCCTGGAACTACTACCAAAATATCCCCCAGAATCAATGGCGTGCTGCCGAGATTGGTCTGAATCTGACCTTAACTCTTAAGAAATTAAATAATGAGGATAGCGCTCAAAAGGTTTTCAAAGATATTGCTAAACCTGGAACGAGGGAACTTCAGGAATACTACGCTGTTGTCAGAACTCAATTAGGGGCTAAATAATGAAAATTTTATTTTCAATCATGTTATTATTATCGACGGCGTTCGTCTTTGCTCAACAAAAGCCTAACGTCCGTTACGAATATAAAAAGTTTGAGAAATTCGACTTTGAAGAAATCGGCGTTGAAGGAGAAGCTGGGTCACCGGGAGATATATCTATTTCTCCCCGGTTGAGAAAGGAATTCTCCAATAAACTTCCTGAACGTAAAAATTTTAAGAAAGAAATGAATAAAGCCATTGAAGGCATTCGCTAGGGGATAGCTGTGGAATTAGAAAAAAATAAAAAACCCGGAATGTTTGAATTAAGATTCACCGGGGCCAGTGCTAAAACTCAAGGTGGAGTCTTTGGTAAAGGCCGGTATCTCTTAGGAAGAACAGAGAGCTGCGATCTTATTGTTAACCATGATTCAGTTTCGGCCGTTCATGCTGTTCTAGAGATCTTTGATGATAAAGCTGTTATCTACGATATGAACTCTACTAACGGAACCTTCGTTAACGATGATAAAGTAATTGTTAAGGAAGTTCATGCGGGAGATTTCTTTCGATTGGCCGATGTTGAATTTGAATTTCAAGCCTATATTCCTGAAGCGGCTCTTCCTCCTGTCTTAGACACTTTAGAGCCCGTTCATGGTTCTGCTTCTGTTAAAGTTCCACCGGCCATGCCTGCTCTTCCGGCGGTACCAAAAGCTCTACCCAAAACAGCTCCTTCTGTAACTTCAGATGTTCCTTCTATCATTTATCCTTTGGCATCTGATCCCAAAGCTGAGTTTTCCGAATATATTTTTGAAGATCAGGATCAACTTTATCCAATCTTTAAATATGAATCAACCAAACAAGCCGTTGAAGTTATCATCCTTTTTAAGGATCAGATCTTTAGTGTTGATTACCTTCCAGAAGGCAAATCTACATACTTCATTTCTGGTGTTCTCACTAAGAATGACGGACTAGAATTCCCTTATTTGGGTAAAACTGAAAAGTTCCCTTTCGTTGATGTTCGCGGCGGTTCCGCTGTTGTTCACACAGTACCAGGGTTTGGAGTTTTTCTTTTATCAGATAAAAAGAAAGATACTGGCCATGTAGGAGCAAGTATTGAACTCACTGGCCAAGATTTATTGAGACTGCAAAAAGATGACTTACAAATATTTGTCAGAAATGTAGCTGCACCTCCCAAGGTCGCACCTGCTCCAATTTTGAAACGCGATGAAGACTTCAGGAAATATCTGGCAATGTTTCTCATCTTTATTGGCCTATTCTCTGTAGGAATGAACTTAATTGAGATTCCGGAAGATGAGAAAAAAGAAGAACTCGCCCCGGAACGTCTCGCGACAATCCTCTATAAGCAGCCGCTCACTGTTTCTAAGAACAAAGCCGTTGAGAAGACGGAGAATACTCCGAAAGTTGCCCAGAAAGCTCCTGACCGTCCGGCAGTGAAGAAATCATCTGATACCCAACAGAAACCAGATGTAAAAAAACCTGATATAGTCCAAACTAAGGATCAATCCAAAAAACCTGATCCAGGAAAGAAAACAGCAACTACGAAAAAAGTGGTGAAACAGGGAACCGAGCCGGTTAAGACTCCGGCACCTAAAGCCGCTCCACCTGCTGCTAAAACAACACAAACCGCCCAAGCGAAAATGCCATCTGCTAAAACTCCTGTTGCTCAGTCGCAGTATCAGGCCAAAACCCAAGGTCATGTTGAAGTTTATAAATCGGCTGACTTCTCAAGCTCCGTCAGTTCATTAGTCGCCAAAGGTGGATCACTGACTGGCGTACAAACCAAATCTGTTGGGGGCAGCCCTGGAAGCGGCGGAATGGTGGGCGCAGTTTCAGGAGTAAGTTCAGGAACTGGAAGCATTAAGACCGCTGACATGGCAACCAACCAAGGAAGCTTAGTTGGAGCAACTGTCGGTGAACTAGGGGAATCCAAGGGAGCTGAAGGCCTCTCTGCTAAAAGGGCCATCTTCACTGCAGGTATCCCTTCTAACACAATCGTTTTAGGATCAATGGATCCTGACGTTATTCGCCAGCGTCTTCTAGAATTCTTACCTCAGTTCAGAAGTTGTTACCAGCGCGAACTTGAAAGAAGAGGTGCCGATGCCACAGGTACAATTAAACTCAATTTCGTGATTGGATCTTCAGGTCACGTTTCACAACAAGGGATCGATGGGTCGACTCCTCTTCCTCGTGATGTAAGCGGATGTGTCTTGAATGTCCTTCGCGGTATCGTCTTCCCTGAACCAATGGGCGGAGGAACTGTAGAAGTAAAACAACCAATGAACTTCTATCCTAAGAAAATATAAAACTGCCCTACTTGAATGGTGCTCAGGCACCATTCAGTAGGTAGTGATTATAGAAATACATAAACACATCCAGATGGTCCTTTAGTCGTTTCGGATCTTTCGTTGTACACCAGGTCTTTCTTATCAATCGATTGATATTTGCTCTCAGTAGGGCACATGTGTGATTCACAATAAACAGTGGATCGAAGTGGACTTTTTTTAGTTCACCTTGTCCGGCAACACAGCCGCGTTCACTTTTGAAGGTCAAATGCCTGGCCTTGGGAAGATAAGCCGAGATAAATCCTGGATACAATTGATGCTCATCTGTCTTTACCTGAACCTCGGTGGAAACAATCGGAGTGATGGTTTGAAAAAGTCTCGTCAATCCTTCAAAGTGCTCATCCTTTCTTTTTCCATATTTTTTAACAGCAAGTTTTGAAAGGTGTCCGAAGGCTGGAATTTGAGAGACTTCCATTGCAAGAATCGTTCTCCTGTTTTCATCGACGGCAATTGAAACTGAAAGCGGCATGAGTTTAGAAGATTCTTTAGTGATGAGATCATCAATCTGAATGTTATGGATACGCCCTTTATACTTTTTAAGATAATTTTTATTCAAACGGCGACATTTCATGGCAAGGAAAGGAAGCTTCCTTTCAATAGTTTTGCGATTAACTCGTAAAATAAGTGCAGATCTCCTTAATGACATACCAGAAGATAAAAGCTTTAAAAGGGGAGTATTGATACGTCGTTTCTTTTGACGATAGTTTTCTGAAAAGGTTGCCCGTGAAAAGCGACGATCACAGTTCTTACACCGATAACGTTGAATTACTTTTGCATCTTCCCGGCGACGGAAAGTCCCGTCACGGATGATTGATTTGGGAAATGTGCATTTCAGATTTGGACATAATGTATTCATGCTCTTGTTTATGCAAATCAAAAGGCAATTCTAAAGTGGATAACCGCTTAAGATATGACTGTGATTGGAGCGTGGAGTAAAAAAAAAGGGATTCTAACGAATCCCTTTTTTTATAGGTTAACACCAATTAAGTAAGGCAGTTTCAGTTGGAGCCGGTGAGAACGACGAATTTGAATTCTTTGAAGCCGGCGGAGGCGCAGGTGTACATAACTCTTTTTAGATAATCATATTTAAGTGATTTATCTACAACCAGGTTTGCGACACCGGAGAATTTAGCTGCTGCCGGAGATAGCTTTTCTGATTGTTTGATCGTTTCTTTGATTCTTACGAGTTCATTATAAAGAGGAACAATCCGACGCCCACCTTCGTCGAAGACCTGTCGTTTATCTTCTGTGTTTACGACTTCTGCATCATCCACCCAAATATGGGATTTAGAGACCTGAATATTTACTCCGAAGTTATTCAAAGTTTCAGAAGCGGATCGTGGAAGTTCAATCTCTTTTGGAACATTGATCACGACGCCTGAGGAGTTGTAATTTTGAAGAAGGAAAACAAGTAGGATCGTTAAGATATCGAGTAGGGAAGTGATATCAATATCGAAAACCTGAGTTTTCTTTCTTCTCGCACTAAATCTGGAAGCTCTGCGTGCCATATATCCTCTTAACTATGTAAATTGGAGAAAATGATTTTACTGAAGAGTTCTTTTACTTTCTCTTCAATTCCATCTTTGTTCTTTCTGAATATTGCTTCATCGGTTTTATTCAGAACGCGTACTGCATCCATAATCTTTACAATTTCTTCGTAGGTGATATCACCTACAGGTTCAAAGATAATGGTGTTTTCATCCAGATGATCTTTTTTTACATCAATCAAAGTGGCATGAATCTCTTCGTAATTGAATTCACCATTCGCGGCACGTTTAAATTTCTTAAACGGTCGTGATGGAAGACCTCTGGAGAGAGTAATTTCATTAGTCTCGGCTATTAAAGTCAAGGCCAATGGATCCTTCTGCTCTTTCGGAGGTTGTGAATCCGAAACGATAGGAACATCACTTCCGATTTCATAAATTTTTAAAAACGTCGAAGACATGAGAAGGAAGAAGATAAAGATAAATACTGAGTCCATAATTGGAACTAGATTTAGCTTCTCTTCTGGTTTCTTACGTTTACGACTGGTAGGGACCTTTAGCATAAGCTAATCCTTACTCGTCTATTGCTTTTTTAGTGCCAAGAAGATCCTGAAGCTTCACTGAAAACTCATCAATTTCTGAAACGATCTTTTCAGACTTAGCAGCTAGAAAAGCATGGATCATCATAATTGAGATTGCAGAAAGAAGTCCCATAGCAGTGGTGTTCATTGCAACTGCAATACCCATTGCCAGAACTTCGGCTTTTTGTGTCGGATCTGCGGCAGATACAGCAGTGAATGATTGGATCAGACCCTGGATGGTACCGAGGAGTCCGAATAAAGTTGAAAGGTTCGCTGCAACCTGAAGGTAAGGCAGTCTCATTTCAATTTTAGGGATGACTTCTAAGGCAGTAGCATCAATAGCGTTCTGAACTTGCTCAGAAGATTGTGTTGCACGCTTTAGACCACTTTTCAAAACTCGTGGCAGAGCTGCCTGAGATCCAGAGCAAACTCTGATTGCGCCTTGAATATCATTTGAGAGTACATAGCGCTGAAGCTCATTCATAAATGATGGGCCATCAACATCATATGTGTAAGAAAGTTTTTTGAATCTTTCGAGTGCGACTGCCAATGCGAATCCCCAAACTGCCAGGATCACGTACATGAAGACTCCGCCCTCAGAAATAAAGCGGATAGCATCTTGAACTAACGTCATAAATTCCCCTTCCATGGAAAAAATAAAGGTATGTAATTACATTATATGCTCAATTTGAGAGGGGGAAAGAAAAATCAGCGAGATAGAGCAAAGAGGCAGCTTTTGCTGCCCCTATCGCTTTAGTTGATTAAAAAGTACAGGTAACAGTTTTGTTATTATAAATCACACTGGTAGAAACTAAACGGCCTTGACCATTAATTTTCAAAGTAGATCCATCTTCAGCAAAATAATCAAAGTCACGAACTTCTGTTTTGTTTCCAACCTTAAAAAGATTGTTCATCCAGGAACGCTTTCCGTATTTCACTTTGATATCTCGTTCATAATCATTTCCGCTTAAATCGATGTTTACAAGAATCTTATAGGCAGGATTGCCGTATGAATCTTGCTCCATTAAATTTTTTACTTTGCTGATTTTGGCCTTGCAGGTGGTTTCAACACCATTCACCATAATTTTAGTTTTTAGAGATCCTTCAAGAACTTGTGTTCCAAGAATTTCATGAGCTCCAGCAAAAGGGGATGTTACAAGCATTAAGCCTAATATTATATTTTTCATATTTACCTCTTAGTATTTAACGTCTTTTTTACCAGTATCTAAACCTTCATAAGTTTTTTCCCAACCTTTGAAAGCTTTACGAGCAAATTGTAATTCTTCAAGTATCCAGTGATTTCTTTGTTCACCTTTCTTGTCACGATTTTCCATGTCTAGTGGGCGAAGGTAATACATCGGTACTTTCATGATGTAACAAAGACGCTTCCAATGACCTTCTTCGAATTCCTGATAATTTGTGATTTCAGGACAAGTAATCTTATCAGTGCGGAGGAAGAAGTTAAGCCAGGCCTGAACCTCTGTTGGCTTCTTCATAAATGTTCCGTCCATTACATATTCAACGCCACCAGCAGTAACGAGGGGTGCCACATGGAACCACCAGTTCCAGTCTTCCAGAATTTGGAAACGTTTGGTGTAGAAGGCGAAAATTTTCTCTGAGAAAATATTAGACTTCGACCACATGTCATATGACCACATATGGGCGCGCTGGAAACACTGAGAACGATTCTTATCTCCATCATTAAGCATATTCTTGAAGACCTCAACTGCTTTCTCATATGTTTTAAGATCTGTTGGAGCGAATGTTCTTAGTTGATCATACTGAAAATGATTCAGATCAAGAGTCTTTGAATCTACTTCATTATTAAAAGCAACTCGAATATTAGTAATGATGGCCTCTTCACCAGATAGTCGGTAATCAAGTTTTACAACCTGGCCGATCATTGAAGAGATGCGTTTTAAATTTTCTTCATCATTTGATGTTTTATAAACGCGGCCGTCTATTCCTGAAAGGACCAGAAGGCGCTCGTTTTTAACAGATTCAAAAACGTTAAAAACAGTTGTGAAGACAGTGTCGGCCTTGGCCACACTCTGGAAAAATAATAGGGAAACAGACAGCGTGACCCACAATTTCATGTTCATATAAACTCCTCAGTATGTGAGGGGGTTATAAGAAACCAAAAATTCTAAGGCCATGGCCGTAAAGAACTTGTGTAAAATTTACAGATAATTCTCAGGGAAAAGCGCTCTTTCGATGCCTTCAATAAAGATATGGATGCACTTGATATGGACTTCTTGAATACGATCTGTAATGGGGCAAGGAATAATCAGCGGCACATCAACCATTGATTTAAGCTTTCCTCCGTCTTTACCCAATAAACCTACAACTTTCATTCCCTTGGCCTTAGCTACTTCAACAGCTTTTATAACATTGGCAGAATTCCCCGAAGTAGAGATGGCCAGTAAACAATCACCGGACTGTCCCCAGGCTTCAACAAAGCGTGAAAAGATATGTTCAAACCCAAAGTCATTAGCAATGCAGGTAATATGTCCAGCTTCTGAGATTCCTGTGGCCGGTAGTGGGGCGCGGTCTTTACGGTAGCGACCGGTTAGTTCCTCGGCAAAATGAAGCGAGTCACACATTGATCCGCCATTCCCGCAGCTAAAAACCCTTCCCTTGTTTTTAAAAGAATCAACGAATAACCCGATGGCGGATTCGATGTTTTTTATATTTTGTTCATCTTCAATGAACTTGTTCAGGGTAGTTTGTGCTTCAAGTAGGGAAGAGTGGATAAAGCTCATAGTTTTTATGGGCGGATCGTAATCCGCCCACCTAAATTATAAAAGTGAAGTGATGTTTTTAACAATTTCAGCTTTTGGCTGATTACCAACTAAAGTTGATTTAACCTCGCCATTTTTGAAGAAAATCAAAGTTGGGATACCGCGAATACCGTATTTCTGAGCAAGATCAGATGCTTGATCAACGTTTACTTTAACGACATTTGCTTTTCCTGCCATTTCAGTAGCAATTTCATCCAGAACAGGTGAGAGTGCCTTACAAGGACCGCACCATTCTGCCCAAAAATCCACGAGCACAGGTTTGTCAGAATTCATAACTTCTTGTTCAAAATTCGCAGAAGTTACACTTGTTAGATTTGCCATAAATACTCCTTATGCGGCAGGCCTTGTTAGGCTATGCCATACTTTAACTTAAGCTCAGCTTTGAGACAAGTATAGCAGAAGAACGCTTGATAAACCTACTCCGGAATTAATGAAAATACGTTCAACCTGCAATTTTTTAGCTACAATGTTCCGGATGAATAGAAAGTCTCTTATGTCTGGCCCCATGCAAAGGGCGAGATGGTTTCGACTTATTGCTAAAAGTATTGATCTTGGCCTGGTTATCCTGGGGGCCATCTTCTATTATCCTATGGGTTTGATCCTGGGAATAATCTATCTTTGTATTTCAGATTCTCTGTATGATGGTCAAAGTATTGGCAAACGCTTAATGGGCTTTGGCGTTGTTTCTTTAATTGATGGAAGTCCTTGTTCTGCTTTTCAATCCTTCATTCGTAATTTACCTTTCACCGTACCTTTATTTTTTTTAGTGTTCCCTTTTTGGGGATGGGTTTTTTCGGCCGTCTTTGCCTTACCACTGGCAATGATGGAAGTTTACTTGCTGTTTAAAGGAAGTACCGCTCACCGGCTTGGAGATATCATGGCCGACACTACTGTTATTGCTAACGATGGGACCAGATTGGATTTACGTAAGACTAAGCCTAATTGGTTTGAGACTCCGCCGGTTCCACTTCCATAGGATAAAATGAAAAAATTAATTATCATCGACATCTCGAATTACATCTTTCGTGCATACTTCGCTATAAGACCTTTACATGCTCCTGATGGAACACCGGTGAATGCTGTTTATGGCGTTCTTTCAATGATTCATAATTTAATTACGAAATATAAGCCAACTCATATTCTTGTTGCCCGCGATACGAAAGAAGGATCCTTTCGAAAGGATATTTATCCTGAATATAAGGCCAATCGCTCGGAGCCTCCTGATGAGCTCATTCCTCAGTTTCCTTTGGTGGATGAACTAGTTAAAGTTTTAGGCCTGCCAGAAATCAAAATGCCTAATTATGAAGCCGACGACATTATTGGTTCAGCATGTGTGCAGTGGAAGAATGATTTTGATGAAATCCTCATCGCATCCGGCGATAAAGATCTGATGCAGTTTGTGGGCGGGCCAATTAAAATGCTCGATACCATGAAAGAAAAAACTTATGGCCGGGAAGATGTCAAAGATAAGATGGGCGTTTATCCAGAACAGATCGTGGACTTCCTCTCATTAGTCGGTGATACCTCTGATAACATTCCGGGAGTTGCTGGTATTGGACCTAAGGGTGCCCAGAATCTTTTAGAAGAATTCGGTAACTTAGAAAATATTCTTCAGAACGTTTCGAACATCAGAAATAAAAGATCTCAAACGGCCTTGACTGCTAATACCGAAATGGCGGCCCTTTCTAAAAAATTAGTTGAAATATTTTGCGAGCTTGATTTAAAACAAATCGACACCTCCTACCGGCTAAGAGTCTCTTCAGAGGTGGAAGACTTCTTGAACAGACTGGGTTTCAGATCATGGCTTGCTAAACTTGAAAGCTTCAAAGTTGCGGACGCCGCTCCTAAAGTTAATATTGAGAAAACAATTAATAAAGTGGTCGAAAGTTGGACCTTGGAAGACTTTAAAAAGAATATTCAGGGTGAAAAGGTCATATCTCTCACTCATGTTTGTGATGATGAATTAAACCAGCACCAGTGCTGGCGAGGAATGGCCATCGCGACTGGGAAGAAAGTTGGTTACCTTCTTTTGAGCAGTGAAGAAGCAAAAACGATGGTTGATATCCTTCACGAAGCAAACCCACTAGTTGTTTGTTATCAATCAAAACCTCTCCTTCAGCTGGCCTATGTTGCCAAGGTTAGACCGGATTTTAAATATTTTGATCTTGCTCAGGCCCACTTCATTTTAAGCCCAGAGTACCGCCATGACCTTAATACCATTGTTGAGGAATACCTTGGTTATAAACTTCCTCCTGCTGTTAAAGGTCAAGCTGATCTTTTCGGGGGAGCTTCGGAAGAGGAATTGAAGTTTCAAGGAGAAAAGGCTGAAGCCATTCTAGAGCTTTATCCGCTTCTCAGGGCCAAAATGAAAGAACTTGATGTGGAAAGACCATACGATGAATTGGATATTCCTCTGATTAAAGTTCTGGCAGCGATGGAGCTTGAAGGGGTGACTCTTGATATACCATTTTATAAACAGCTGGAAAATGAATTCTCTTCTCAGGTTGATGAAATCGAAAATGAAGTTATCCAGGCAGCAGGGGATAAAATTAATCTTCGTTCACCTAAACAAGTGGGTGAACTGCTTTTTGAAAAGTTACAGTTACCAGTGATCCGTAAAACCAAAACCGGTTATTCAACCGATGCTGAGGTTTTGGGTGAACTCGCAGCTATGAATTTAAACCCTATTCCGGAACTCTTGTTACGTTATAGAGAAATAGAAAAACTTCTTTCTACTTATGTGAAAGCTTTACCGCTGATGGTGAGTGCTGAAACAGGAAAAATTCATACTCACTTTCAACCAAGTAATGCCGCTACAGGTAGACTTTCTTCTGATAATCCCAATCTTCAGAACATCCCGGTAAGAACAGAAAACGGACGAAAACTACGAAAAGGTTTTGTTGCCTCACCGGGAAGAGTCTTGTTATCAGCGGATTACTCACAGGTTGAACTTCGTCTTTTGGCCCATTTTTCCCAAGATAAGAATATGCTTGAAGCCTTTCATAATGACCGTGATATTCACCGTCAGACAGCTTCTGAAGTTTTTGATGTCCCTTTAGATCAAGTTACAAAAGAGATGCGTAATAGTGCGAAGGCCATTAACTTTGGATTGATGTATGGCCAGACAAGCTTTGGACTCTCTCAAACGCTTCATATTTCACAAGGCGAAGCCAAAAAATATATCACCAACTACTTTCAGAAATTTAGCCGTGTAAAAAGCTTTCTTGATAGCTTGAAAGAGAAGGCTGAAGAAACCGGTTACGCTGAAACCTTATTTGGGCGGAAGAGAAATCTGCCAGATATTAAGTCCACAAATCGCCAGGTAAAAGCCATGGCCGAAAGGGTTGCCATTAACAGTCCGATTCAGGGAACCGCAGCTGATATCATTAAACTCGCGATGATTAACATTCAAAGGATTCTTCAAGAAAGAAAGCTCGAGACTAAGATGGTTCTTCAGGTACACGATGAATTGATATTTGATGTTGTGCCGGAAGAATTAGAAGAAATGAAGATCCTGGTCCAGGAACAAATGGAAGGGGCCGTGAGCCTCAGTGTTTCTTTGAAAGTTGAGATGGGTATGGGGGCAAACTGGTACGATCTTAAGTAGTTGAGACTTTTGCCGATAAGAATGGCATGAAGAATTTTTTAGTTGGACTGCTACTTATGAGTGCCAAGGCTTTTGCTATTGGCTGTGACTGTGAAGTGAGAGTTTACGCTCCCTTGACTGCTTCTCATAATATGTCTGAAACTGTTCTCAAAACCTACGAGTTAGAAGAATTCAGCTCTTATTCACTACGAAACCAAAGAGTCTGCCGAAAGCTTTGTCTGGATCAATTCGAAAAAGATATGCCTCAGTCTCGCCTCAATGCTTTACTGGCGAGCTACACTCAGACTTTAACTAATCAACAGGCCTTGGGTTATAATTGTACCGGCCTTACGACTGCAAAGTATCCGGTACGAGTAAAGGCGAGTTTAGGGAACTTAGGGCTAGGGAATGTGGCCGATACTATTCAAGTCATCAGCCACGAAGAATTGTGTTTCTAATTAGCGTTCAACCGGATATCCCTTTTCAATCCATGCATCCATGCCGGCATCACGCACACAAACAAGATTAGTTAGTCCTGCTTGGGTTAATGCTTCAAAAGCAGTTTGGGCCCGTCCACCACGTTTACAGTGAATGTAGATGGTTTCGTAGTTGTTTAATTCCTGAGTACGATTGGCAACTTCTCCAAGAGGGATATTTACCGCTCCTGGTATGTGCCCTGCCTGGAATTCATCCTGACCACGAACATCAAGAATTACGTCATTTTTCCCTAACTTAGGAAGGGTTTTATACAATTCTTCAAGTCCCATTTCTCTATTCGGCATAAATATCTCCTTAAGTCTTTTCGCTTATTTTTCTCCCCTCAAATTCCGATAAGTTTACTGGAGAGTCAAGCGCATGCTTTATTTTTTATTCATGGTTTTAGCCATTGTTTTCAACTGGATAAAGTTCATTAAGGAACGAAGCGCATTCCTATCATCATTAATTGAAGCCGAAAATCCTGGTCATCGGGAAATGATTTTAAGCCATCACTTTTACATTTTTGTGTTTGAAGGTTTTTTGGCGATGATTGTTGCTCACTTGATTTCTGATCAGGCAGCAGAGATTGGAGTCTTTGGTTTAGGAATAATTTATATAGCTCTTATCTTTACTGGGTTTTCTTTCTATAAATTTTTTATTCGCTATGTAGAAAGGCAGACTGGACTGGATTTATATCAAGCCTTTAAGGCGCATTTGATAAGAGATCTCAGAGTGAATTTTGCTGTAATCCTTCTTCCTATATTGGTTTACTCTCTCATTAACTATGCTTTCCAAGACAGTGTGTATGAGGAATGGGGCAACTGGTGGCTTCTCGGATTAATGTTAAACATTATTTTTGTCTCAGTTTTGACTATTGCATGCTCAGTCATCCTAATGCTCCGCTTGATACCGAATCGGGAGATCACAGAAACTGAATATTTGAATCTCATTGACAGACGGCTCAAGCAGGTTGGAATGGAGAATATGCGTGTCCGCTGGATTGAAACGGACATTAAGAATGCCTTTGTTGTGGGACTTAAACTTCTCAGATTCTCAAATCAAACCATGTTCATCGGGCGTAGTTTGCGGAAGACACTTACTATTGATGAATTTGATGCCGTGATCGCTCATGAAGTTGCCCATATAGCAAATCGCCATATACATAAAAGAGTTATTGAACTCATGAAGAACTTCATTGTGGTATTCTTTGGGATATCTTTCTTGATGTTATTTGTATTTGGCTGCAGCTATCTTTACTGGGGTGAGGATACTTTCGTACATTCATCTTCTATAAGTTTTTGGCTGGCTTCAGTAACTATATTTTGGATATTTTTTAACTACTCACTTTTCTTTGATACTATTCGGTCTCATGAATTTGAAGCTGATGCATTTGCCGTAATGGAGCTTGGAGCTGGTTATGAAGCTCTTCATTCTGCCTTACTAAAACTTACCAATACAGAAGAGCTGCCAGAATATCTAAAAAGACAGAAAAAGCCAAAGAACTGGCTGGCCGCATGGATTACCAGAAACTTTTCTACTCATCCTAGTTTGGAAGATCGGATGGGTTTCCTCTCTCACAAAATGCTGTCAGGACTACCGTTTAACTATTACGTTTCAACTCCTCAGAAGATCCGTCAATGGCTTGGACGTTTTGTACAGTGGAGAATTACAGTCCCTACAATAACTGCGATGGGAGTGGTCTTTGCATTGGGAGTGGTCAGCATAAAGAAAGGGTTTGAACAAATCGAATTCATTCATTATGCATCAGTTGAAGAAATTAAGGCCCGAAAAGACCTGGTAGCGGATATTAATTCAAAACCGCTTATTGTACAGCAAAGCTTAATGTATTTTATTGTGAAAAAGAATGATCCTCACTTGATTGATTATTTCATTGAGAAGGGAGCTGATAAGGGCAAAACCCTTTCTTATATTTCCATGCTCAAAGATTATAAACTTTTTGAAACGTATTATAGTCGTTACGAAAGTTTCTTGTCTGATGAAGAGTACTATCTACTCTTAATGAGAACTGCCCATAATAATTTTACGGATGGCTATCGTCTTTTGGTCAATGCGAAACGTTTTGAAGAATTGAGTCATTCTTATAAACAGGATATTTCAAGAGAACATGATCAAAGTCGAAGACCTGCTTCAAATGAGAATCGAGAATAAAGTTTCATTTTTTTATTTTTTAAATTAAGACTACAAGAATTATTTCCATCTCATGAAATACATCGCTTCGACTAAGAGGTCGGGAGAAGGGGCGCCTGAGAACTTCATCATGATTTGCTGACCTTCTTTCAGAGGAAAATAAGAAGTCGTATCATAGAAATCATTTCCATTATCATTTTCACAATAATTTAAAATCATCTCTGACGGATTAGATGAAGTTACATAAGAGCATTTAAAGTCAAATACATCAGGATCATAAAGATCGACGTCATAAACAATATCGACAACTTTATTTTGAGTAGAGCCTGAGCGGACTTTTATTCTATCAGGTAATTGAAAGAGAGCGTTCTTGGGAAGAATAAAGGATTGTTTGGAATGCAAAGAACCGTCGAGCTGGATGATATAGGTCGATGGCAATTCTTGATTTTCTGTATTATTGGCCGGCTGAGTGTCGGCCTCAGAAATCTTCTTACCACAACCAACCGTCGCTAGGGCTAAGCCGAGAAGGGGACAAAATTTTCGAGTCAGAGCTAACAGCATCATCGGTCCTTGAGAATGCCTAACGTTATTATACCTTTTCCTCTGTATCGGTGCTCGCTAGGAGAACTTAATATGGTAAAAATTGCCGGTAATTCAGATACTAGAGGAGATTTACCTTTCGATGAGTCATTTTTGCCTTGTTTTTTTCAATAGATAGAATTTTTTTTCGGCCCAAACCTTGACACTTTTCTTGGCAGACCCACCTTCTGGAAGGCACAATCGTGACAATTTTAAAATTTAAAGTTTTGCGTTGCAAAAATTTACTTACGGAGGATCTATGACAGTAAAACCACTTCAAGACCGAGTTCTTATCAAAAGACTTGAGGAAGAAACTAAAACAGTTGGTGGAATCATCATTCCAGACACTCACAAAGAAAAGCCAGCTCAAGGTGAAGTTGTTGCCGTAGGCAGCGGTTATCGTCTTCAAGACGGAACTGTTAAAGCACTTGATGTTAAAGCAGGTGATAAAGTTCTTTTCGGCAAATACTCTGGCACAGAAGTTAAAGTCGGCGGCGAGAATTACCTCATTATGAAAGAAGATGAGATCCTTGGAATTCTTCAATAATTGTTCATTCATCCTAAAGGGAGAAATATATGTCAGCTAAAGAATTAAAATACTCTGAAAGTGCACGTAACTCTATTTTAGCGGGAGTCAATGCTCTTGCTAACGCTGTTAAAGTTACTCTTGGACCTAAAGGTCGTAACGTAGTAATCCAGAAAGCTTTTGGTGCTCCAGCAATCACTAAAGATGGTGTTTCTGTTGCTAAAGAAATCGAACTTGAAAATGCGTTCGAAAATATGGGCGCTCAACTTGTAAAAGAAGTTGCTCAAAAAACAAATGAAGATGCTGGTGACGGTACAACGACTGCTACTGTTCTTGCTCAGGCTGTTTACCGTGAAGGTGTTAAGCTGGTAGCTGCTGGTCACAATCCAATGGATCTTAAGCGTGGTATCGATCTAGCTACTGCCAAAATCATCGAAAAATTGAAAGCAATGTCTAAGAAAATTGATACGACTGAAGAGATCGCTTCTGTTGGATCAATCTCTGCTAACAATGACGCTGAAATTGGTAAGCTTATTTCTGAAGCCATGTCTAAAGTTGGTAAAGAAGGCGTAATCACAATTGAAGAATCTAAAACAGCTGAAACTTCACTTGATGTTGTTGAAGGTATGCAGTTTGACCGTGGTTATGTTTCTCCATACTTTGTAACCAATCCTGAAAGAATGGAAGCTACTTTCGAAAATCCTTATCTTTTAATCACAGACAAGAAGATCTCTTCAATGAAAGAGCTTCTTCCTACACTTGAGAAAGTTGTTCAATCTGGAAAGCCGCTTGTTATCCTTTCTGAAGATGTTGAAGGTGAAGCCCTTACAACTTTAGTTGTTAACAAACTTCGTGGAACTCTTAACGTTGCAGCTGTTAAAGCTCCTGGTTTCGGTGATCGTCGTAAAGAAATGCTTAAAGACATCGCGACTCTTACTGGTGGTCAAGTGATCTCAGAAGAACTTGGCATGTCTCTAGAAACAGCAACTCTTCAGGATCTTGGTTCTTGTAAGAAAATTACAATCGACAAAGAAAACACTGTCATCGTTGACGGTGCCGGTAATAAGAAAGATGTTGATGCACGTGTTGCAGCTATCCGTTCTCAAATTGCTGAAACAACTTCTGACTACGACAAAGAAAAACTTCAAGAGCGTCTGGCTAAACTAGCTGGCGGTGTTGCTGTTATCCGCGTTGGAGCTCCAACTGAATCTGAAATGAAAGAAAAGAAAGATCGTGTTGAAGATGCCCTAAATGCAACTCGTGCTGCTGTAGAAGAAGGTATCATCGTTGGTGGTGGTGCAGCTCTTCTTCACGCTGCTGTTGTTCTTGAAGGCCTCAAAGGTGCTAACGATGAAGAAACTGCAGGTATCAAAATCATCCGTCGTGCGATCGAAGAACCTCTTCGTCAGATCGTTTTCAATGCCGGTATGGACGGTGCTGTAGTTGTAAACAAAATCGTTGAATCTAAAAACGCAGCTTTTGGTTACAATGCTCGCGAAGATAAATTCGAAGACCTTGTTAAGGCCGGTATTATTGACCCAACTAAAGTAACTCGTTCTGCTCTTCAGAATGCAGCTTCTGTAGCTGGTTTGATGCTTACTACTGAAACTATGATCGCTGATCTTCCTAAGAAAGATGATCACTCTCACGGCGCTCCAGGCATGGGCGGCATGGGTGGAATGGGCGGCATGGGCGGAATGATGTAATTTTTGCCTAACGCAAATGTTTGACGACAAAGGGCACCCTCAGTGGTGCCCTTTTTATTTCTGATAGTTACCTTTTGTCCCTGACTGATTAACTCCTGATAGTAATTAAGACATTTTAGCCTCTCTCAGCCATTGGCATCTTCCGTGCAATATAGAGGGAACGAAACGCTGGCAGGACGCTGGCAGATCACTTTAGTGCCAGGGAGTCAGGCATGAAAAAAGCTTTTATTGTGTTCTTAATGGTCTCTTCTTTTTCCGCAAAGTCGGTGGTGACTGTCGGTGCACAGGATTGCCCGAATCAGTTCGAAGGAAGAGTGAAGGAAATTATTGAACCTGCGGGGGCCGAAGAATTTTTTTCTGCCAACAAAGTGGTTTTTGAAAACCTTCATACCATTAAAGGGCAACCCGGTGAGACAGTATTAGTGGATATCCTGCGGAATGGGCCTTTCAAAGTGGAATCCGATGGAGAGTATCGCGTTTTCGCTCGTGGAGGGAAATTATGCTGGATTGAGAAGATTTGAAGTAACAACGTTTTTCAGGAAGAAAAATCATGTGGATCAAATGGCTGATAATTTTTTCAATGGCAATGCCGGCCTGGGGATATCAATTTACCCAGGACTTCAACAATGGATTCTATTGGGCATCCCTGCCTATCAATGTCGTTGTGGAAGCAAATGATTCGAAAATGAAGAACGTGTTAACTAAGCTAGCAGAGGAATCTATTTCTGAGTGGGAAAGACATACTGGTCTGGCACTTTGGGACCTTACAGGTTCAGGATCAAGCAACATCATACGCTGGTCCACCAATTTCAGAGAAGAAACCAAGATGGATCCTATTTCGGTTTTAGCTGTGGCGATTCGCTACACCAACGGTCCTTATTTTGCCCGTACTGAAATCATCGTTAATGGCGAGCACCCTTTAAATAGTTACCAGGAAAATTTAAGAACGACTTTGATCCATGAATTGGGTCACACTATGGGACTGGATCATTCTGAAAATTATTATGCCATTATGGCCCCCACTTTACAGGATCCCTATACCGGAATCCATCAAGACGATGTCATGGGAATGGCCGAGGTAACTGCTCAAACAGAAGAGCGACAATTAACGCGTTATATTTCACCTCTGGCCTATAAGCAGACGACTGAGGCTCAGGCCTTAAGTTGTGGGACGATTGGGCCCGCGTCTTCCATGGGTGGAAATGCCTTTCTCTCAATGGGACTTGGAATCCTGATTGGTTTTATCAGGAAGATAGTAGGGTGGTTTAAGTCTCGTTTCTAATTTCCGACAAGGAGATTATGAAACCATCTGAAACTACATCTTTTATTTTCTATCTCACTCTAAGTGAAAGTTTGCCAACTACGTTTTATACGTTTAATAAGCATTTCAAAGATTTGGGATTTATGTTGGTGCCAATCCGGATCGACCAATTGCAATCCATACTTTCCGCAAGTGAACAAACTCAGATTGTCGTTATTTCTTCTGTCACTGATAGCAAAGAGATGAAACAGTATAATGAAAAAGTTCGCTCTCTTCTTAAGTACGTTTTAAAATCTAAGCGCTTAACCTTTATGCTATTATCCAGCTTTTCCCGTTTGAGTGATTCAAAAATTTATTTCAAACAAAAAAATTATTATTTTATGAAGTATCCAATTGATGCCGGTCTTTTTTCTAAGAAGATTACGCGCTATTATGAATTAAAATCCGAACAAAACGTATTACGTTGGCCAGGTGGCAGACGGGCCGGAGTTGGTGCTATATCATGAAAAGTAAGAATGATGAGGTCACTCAAAGAGTGCTCCTGCTCTTAAAGCTAGATGCAAATAATCTTTTTAATAGAATAAAAGATAGAAAAAATGAATATCTGGAAATATTTGCATTAAGAAGAACACGTGAACATTTTCCTCGAATTTTTACTAATCGCTACGAGGGTACAACCATCATGGATCTCTCTCATTGTAGTACGGAACTGATAACGACTCTTGATCAGTATTATATTTTAGTAGAGGAGACCAGTTGGTATCTTTATCAAACAGAAGATATGCCCAATACCGTTGAAGACTATATCAATCGTAAGATTGCACGTATGGGGAAAATTCTCGCTTCGTTAAATCTTTATTTGGATGCTGAGCTTGGAATCCATACCGACCTTCCCGTCATGGAAGTTCAAACGGCTTATATCGATCAGCCTGAATTAGCAGACTTTTCAGATGAGCCTAATGATGATACACCCCAAGAAGTATGAAGATCATCCTCGTCGTATTATTTCTTATTTCTCAATCTGCTCTGGCCGCCCGAGATCCCATTTCTGGCAATCGCTTTCAACATCTGACTGGTGTTAAAACCTCTCAAGATTCGAAAACTCAATGGGACGAAAAATACTCAAGACCTACTTTCATTTATGGTAAATCGCCGGCACAGTTTCTTGCCGAAAACTATCAGTACATTCCTTTCGAGGGTTCTGTTCTTGACATGGGAATGGGAGAAGGGCGCAATGCGGTTTTTTTGGCCCAAAAAGGCTATAAAGTAACTGGGGTAGATATTAGTTCAGTCGCAGTTAAAAAATCATATCTTCTGGCCCAGGAATTTGGAGTCAAAATCAAAGGTGTTGTAGCATCTTTGAGCGATTATAAAATAGCTCCTTCCTCGTTTGATGCCATCATTTGCTTTTATTACGTTGATCGTGACCTGGTGGAGAAGATTAAAACCTGGCTTAAACCTGGTGGTATTCTGATTTATGAAGCACACACCACCCGCGAGAAACAAAAGAATAAAAAAGTTTCGGATGAAGAGACCTATCTCAATGAGCAAGAACTCCTCAAGCTTTTTCCAGCGATGAGAGTGCTCAAGTACGAAGAGCCCCTTCACGAAAAAGAATTTCGCTCAAGTATTATCCTCAGAAAAGAATAATTCCTTCTCGAAAATAATCAGGGCCATGGCATAATCCTATTATGGCCAAGTTGTTAATTATTTTCATGATTCTTCATGTTGCTCAAGTTTTGGGGCAGACTCAGGAATCCGTTACGGATGAGCGCGGTAACCATTTCACCGGAAGAATTTCTCGGTTAAATAGTAAGGCCCGCTTGGCAAGGATTCGGACTGATTTTGATAACATCAAGTTTTTAAATCGAAAAGACCGCGTAGAGTTTTGGAATGAGACTTATCCCGACATGAGATGCGTGGGGTTAATCGAAGGAAGAACCAACGATTATTTCTTGTTGAAGATTTCTCAATACGACACATGTATTACTAAAGTTCATTTTACAACCGGCTCATTTTTACATTTTGAGAGTGAGGATCTGGCCCAGAATGTGAAGATTGCCAAGGAACTGGTGGAAATCTTGTTGAAGAAAAGATTGGCCATGCAGGCAAAAAAAGAACGCCATCAAATAGAATTATCCAGTCATGTGGAGAAAGTTGATGTTGTAAATAAGCGCTATGAAATACTTCGACAAAAACTCGAGATTGAATGGCAAAAAGAACTGTCACTTTTAGAAGAAGATAAGGCCCGCTCTTTCACTGAGTTCAAGAACTCAGAAGCTCGACTGAACGAGATTGATACCAAGCTTGAGGCTTACCGGGTTGAAGACCACAATCTTAAGCTCGACCGCTGGTCCCTTGATCCTGCCCTCTACATTAGGAAATAAGTAATTTAAGGAGTTCTCTTATGACGGTTAAACTGTCCAGATTAATCATGTTGCTATTTATTATTTCCCTGGCAGCTTGTAATGCTAAAAATAGAAAATCCAGCACCACCATTTATTATAATATCGGAGGAGAGCCCACAACTCTGAGCCCTCTGTCCGGAACCGATGGTTATACCACGTCAGTGCATAGCTATGTCTTTGAAGGTTTACTGGACAGAGACCTGGACACTTATGAATGGAAACCCGCCCTCGCAACGGAATGGAAAATTTCAGAAGATAAAAAAGTTTTTGATTTCAAGATCCGCGAAGGAGTTAAATGGCATGATGGCACTCCTCTGACGGCCGAGGATGTGAAGTATTCCTACGATGTTATCTTTTCGGATGATTTCAAGGCCGTTCAGGTCAGACCTTATTATGAATCTATTAAATCCGTGGAAGTGATTGATAAGGACACAGTTCGCTTCACAGTGAAAGATGACTATTTCAGAAACTTCGATGTGTGTGCCACCTTACAGATTATACCGAAGCATTTTTATACTAATCCGGAAAATAAAAAATCCTTCAACCGGGTCATCACCGGTACAGGACCGTACAAACTGGTTAAGTATGACAGGGGCCAGAAAATCACTTTAGAGCAGAATCCTGAGTGGTGGGGACGTAATGTAGAGACTGAGAAAGATACCAACGTCATTCCGAAAATTGTCCTGAGAATGGTATCTGAAGAGAATGTATCTCTGGAACTTTTGAAGAAAGGCGATATCGACTTCCTGGGAATGAGACCAGACGGCTTTGTTAAAAAGACTGTTGGGGATATCTGGGAAGAAAAGATTGTAAAAGTTAAAACCGAAAACAAAACTCCCAAGGGCTATAACTTTATCGGATGGAATTTAAAACATCCTATCCTTAAAGACCGCGAAGTGAGAAAAGCTTTGGCGATGCTATTTAATCGCCCGCTGATGCTCGATAAATTCGAATACAATCTCTCTGAATATGCTACCGGCCCAATCTATGTTCAGTCAGAATATGCTGACCAATCATTAAAACCATTAGAGTACGATCCGGGAGAAGCCCTGAAAATTCTCAACCAGGCGGGCTGGAAGGACACCGATAAAGACGGCCTTCTAGATAAAGTTATCAATGGCAAAAAAACGAAGCTTTCAGTTACGATCATGGAGCCTACTCAGGAAGCCATGAAGTATCTGACTATCTTTAAGGAAGACGCCAGTAAAGCAGGAGTTGAAATCAATATTAAAAATATTGAGTGGAACTCTTTTGTTAAACTCCTGGAAGAAAGAAACTTTGAAGCTGTAAGGCTTGCCTGGGGTGGAGGAAGCGTTGATATTGATTTAAAACAAATCTGGCATTCAAGTTCCATTGAAGGGGGCGGTTCAAACTTTATCAGCTACTCCAATCCTGAAGTCGATAAACTGATCGATGCTTCAAGAAAGCTTTATAGCATGGAAGAAAGAAAGCCCTTACTCCAAAAGGCCCACGCTCTTATCGCTGACGATTACCCTTATGTTTTCTGGTTCAACAGCAAATTCACTCTTTATGGCCACTCTAAGCGAGTCGATAAACCTAAAGACACTTTTAAATACGGCCTGGGCCAACAATATTGGAAGTTAAAATAATATGTTGAAATATTTTTTACGACGAATGGCCATTCTGATTCCGACCCTTCTTGGGGTTACAGTCGTGGTCTTTATTATTATCAATATGGCCCCGGGCGGCCCCATTGAGCAGAAACTTCAACAGATGCGGTTTGGCGGAGGATTTGCTTCTGAGTCACAGGGTGGGGGTGGAAGCCATACCAGTAATACCCATGGTGTTTCAGAAGAGGTGATGGAGGCGCTTAAGAAGCAGTACGGTTTCGACAAACCTCTTCATATGCGCTATCTCTTATGGCTTAAAAATATCGCGACTTTAAACTTTGGAGAAAGTTTTACTTACGAAGAACCTGTCATTGATGTGATCATCAGTAAATTTCCCGTGTCCTTGCAGTTCGGTATTATTTCTTTAATTCTGAGTTATCTCATTTCCATCCCACTTGGAATTCTGAAAGCGATCAGGCATGGAAGTGTCTTTGATCTCTCATCTAGTTTTTTGCTCTTTGTTTTCTATTCCATTCCTTCATTTATGCTGGCGATTCTCCTGATTGTCTTTTTATCCGGAGGGAGTTTCCTTGAGATCTTTCCAGTCGGTGGGATTCATTCAGAAATTTATGATGAACTGACAATCTGGGAAAAGTTTCTTGATCGGGTTCATCATTTCACCTTGCCTTTAATCTGCTACACCATCGGGTCATTTACGAGTTTAACTATCCTCATGAAAAACTCATTAATGGAAGAGATTAAAAAGGACTATATCCGTACTGCTCGGGCCAAGGGGCTTGATGAGAAAGTTGTGTACATGAAACATGCTTTAAGAAATGCTCTCATTCCGATTGTCACTGGATTAGGTGGATTTCTTACCGTCTTTTTTGCTGGATCACTTCTTTTGGAAACAATCTTCCAGCTCGATGGTATTGGTCTTTTAAGTTACAAAAGCATTCTCTCCCGTGATTATAACGTCATCATGGGACTCGTTTTTATTCAAAGCGCCCTTTTCTTAATCGGTAACGTCCTCTCAGATTTTGCCTACGTATTGGTTGACCCAAGGATTGATTTCACATGATTGAACGGTTTATAAAAAATGAAGATAGCTTAAAGAAGTGGCGTCGTTTTAAATCACGTCGTTTGGCCGTTATGTCAGGCTGGATTATGCTCATTGCTTGCATGTTCAGTTTCACCGCAGAATTTTGGGCCAATAATAAACCTCTTTATTTAAACTTCAATGGGCAAAGTTTTTTCCCCGTTATGGTGGACTACCATCCCTCTGAATTTGGGGATAAAGATAGGCTTGTAACTAATTATCGAAAACTCGAGCTTAATGAAGAGAGAGGCGATTGGGCACTATGGCCAATCGTTAAGTGGGATCCCTATGAATCGAACAAAACCGTTGAGTCTTATCCATCGGCTCCCTCGGGAGATAACTGGATGGGAACAGATGATCGGGGAAGGGATATTCTTACGAGACTTCTCTATGGACTTCGTTATTCAATCTCGTTTGCCATTATGGTCTGGGTTCTTACCTTTGGTGTAGGCACTGTTCTAGGTGGTATCATGGGCTATTTCGGAGGACGCACAGATTTCTGGGGTCAGAGAGTGGTAGAAGTTCTCTCCACAGTCCCACAGTTTTTTCTCCTTATCATTATCATTTCTATTTTTAAGCCGACACTTCTTTTACTCGTGCTCCTTTCAAGTGTCTTCGGATGGATCACTATTAGTTATTATGTCCGCGGAGAGTATCTAAAAAATAGAAAAAAAGAATTTGTAGAAGCCGCTATTGCTTTAGGTGCTGGACATGGTCGCATATTTTTTAAACATCTTCTGCCAAACTCTTTGTCGCCGATTATTACATTTTCACCTTTTGTTATCGCTGGTAATATCACGGCACTTGCAAGCTTGGATTATCTGGGATTTGGTTTAACTCCACCAACTCCAAGTTGGGGAGAGCTTCTCAATCAGGCCCAGAAGCATTTTACTGAAGGTTGGTGGCTGGCAGCTTATCCGTCTCTCGCCCTGTTCCTTTCCTTGACCATGCTTTCACTTATTGGTGAAGGGGTGAGGGATGCTATGGATCCAAAAGAATAAAAAGGTTTTAGAAAAATGAAAGATACTGCTGTTCGTATTTCAGGTTTTAAAGATTCTATCTTTGGTGTCATCTCAGGTCTTGCCAGAGAACATAATGCAGTTAATTTAGGTCAGGGCTTTCCTGATTTTGATGGACCTGAATGGTTGAAAGATGCCGCCTATAAAAAAATGCAGGAAGGGCATAATCAATATGCTCCCTTTGCTGGAACGGTTCATCTTCGGGAAGAAATTTCGAACTATTATAATAAATTCTACAAACTAAGTTATCGTCCCGGCTCTCAAGTGACAGTGACAGTCGGTGCTACTGAAGCAATCTACGTAGCAGTCATGGCCTTAATTAATCCTGGTGATGAAGTCATTATTCTCGAACCATTTTATGATTCTTATCTGACTTCAATTAAAATGGCCGGAGGAATACCTGTTCCGGTAACTCTGCATGCACCAGATTTTTCTATTGATCGCCAGGAACTTCTTAAAGCCACTTCTCCTAAAACGAAAATGCTTATCATCAATAATCCACATAATCCAAGCGGTAAGGTTTGGACCAGGGAAGAACTCTCAGATATCGCGGATGTGGCCCAAAAGAATGACCTCTATGTCATGTCTGATGAACCTTATGAATTTCTTCTTTTCGATGGCGTAAAACATATTCCAATGGCAACTCTTGATGGGATGTATGACAGAACCATCACCATCTCAAGTGCTGCCAAGACTTTTGGTATGACTGGTTGGAAAATTGGCTGGCTTTGTGCCAATGAAAAAGTAACCAATGCCTGTCGGTTAGTTCATCAATTTATTACCTTTGCTGTCGCAACTCCGCTTCAGGAAGCGGTGGCCACAGGTCTTTCTCGTCTGCCGGAATATTTGCCAGGCTTTGTTGAACTCTACCAGGGAAAGCGCGATCTTTTTTATGGTGAGCTTAAAAAACTTGGATTTGATTTTCCTATCCCTAAAGGCACCTTCTTTATGATGGTTCCTCTTTCCGGAAAAACTCAACTAAAAGATGTTGAGTATGCCATGAAGCTGATTAAAGAATTTAAAGTGGCAACGGTCCCACCTTCAGCTTTCTATTTAAAGTCCACTGAAGGTGAGAAGTATTTAAGATTTTGTTTTGCAAAAAAAGACGAGACCTTAAAACAAGCAGCACTTAACTTACAAGGCCTGTAATTTAATTTTTGTTGTTTTGTTCTTTCCATCACGGCGATATTTGACAGAAACCTCATCTCCAATTTTTTTGGTTTCCAGGATCTGATAGATATCGTCCAGACTGTTTACGTTTTGACCATCAACACTCAGGATAATATCCCCAAGATAAGTCCGGCCGTATTTATCCTGAGTCATCCCCTGAATTCCGGCCTTGGCAGCTCCACCCTTTTCATCCACATATGAAACAATTATGCCCTTATCTTTTCCTAAGATTCGCGCTTTCATAGAATCCGGAACGATGCCAATCCCTAAACCTGGACGGATCACCCGACCGTGTTGAATGATTTGTGGAACAATTGATTTTATCGTATCGACAGGAACAGCAAAACCCAACCCTGCACTTGAGCCACTAGTTGAGAAAATGACTGTATTCATCCCGATGAGTTGTGCACTCGAATCCAGAAGAGGGCCACCTGAGTTACCCATATTAATGGCTGCATCAGTTTGAATCATGTCATTAATTTTAACTCCACCTATTCCATCAATCTTACGTCCTAAGGCCGAAATCACTCCTGTTGTCAGGGTATAATCCAGTCCAAAAGGCGAACCTATGGCAAAGGAATATTGTCCCACCTGAAGTTCTTTAGAAGATCCTAGAGCAATAGATTGAAGTTTAGAGGGCTTTTCTTCGAGTTTTAAAACCGCTACATCTTTTTCCGGCGCAGTTCCAACAAGTTTGGCCCTGTATTGTTTAGGGTCATTATGGAATGTTACGACAAAGTTATTACCACCTTGAACCACATGAAAATTTGTGACGATATGGCCCTGGTCATCCCAAACAAAACCAGAACCGGCACCTTGCGGGATTTCGACTTCTCCATAGAAAAAATTTCGCGCTAGTTTAATATTAGAAACGTTGACTGTTCCTGGTAGCGCTTTTCGATAAATTTCAATTGTTTTAGTTTCGACGGGAAGCAAATCCGCCGCCCAGCTCATCGTGCAAAATAGACTTAATACGATGAATAGATACACTCTCATACCTGACTCCTTACTTTGACTAACTTGGCCCTAAAAGTATAATATGTTTTAAATTAACACCCAAGAGGAATTCCCGAATGACCACTGTCAGCAATCCCCCTGAAATTAATTATTTTAATCGTATGACAGGTCGGCCCGAAGTAGAGAAAGTTTATGGCGATAAGTTCATTAAATTTCTTTATACCTCCGTGGCAGGACAAAGAATTGGCAACCTCGTAACAAACAAGTATTTCAGTAAGCTTTACGGGGCTTTCCAGGATTTACCTTCAAGCCATCGCAAAGTGCGTCCATTCATCGATAAATTTAATATACCTATCGATGACTATGAACCCGGTACACGTCCGGCACTTGACCCGCGTGATTCATACCGTAATTTTAATGAATTTTTTATTCGTAAGTTCAAAATGGGTCAACGTAATTTTGTAACTGAGCCCCATCGTATGGCCGCCTTCGCTGAGGCCCGCTACGTAGGATTTGAAGCGATTAATGAGAAGGGTCTCTATCCAGTTAAGGGTCATTACTTATTGGCCAAGGATTTAATCGGAAACGCCCAGGTTGGTAAAATTTTTGAAGGCGGACCATTACTCATTGCCCGCCTGTGTCCAGTTGATTACCACCGCTACCATTATCCAGATGATGGCAAAGTTCTGGATAACTTCCGTGTGCCTGGTGCTTACGATTCAGTAAATCCATTTGCACTTCGTTATAAAAACCAAATTTTTATTCAAAATGAAAGACACGTGTCCATTCTCCAGACAGAAAACTTTGGTCGACTTGCTTACATTGAAGTTGGTGCCATCTGTGTTGGAAAGATTGTTCAAACTCACCGTTGGAATAAGAACTTTTTACGTGGAGAAGAGAAGGGTTACTTTTTATTCGGAGGCTCTACAGTGGTTGTCGTAGGTGAGAAAGGCGCGTGGAAACCATCTCAGGACATTATCACTAACACCGAAAAAGGTTTAGAAACCTATCTTCACTTAGGCACAGAAGTTGCCGTTAAATGTTAATGGTGCAAACGACGGGAAAATGATCTGAGGGATAATGTCCCTCAGATTTAGATTTATCCATCATACAGGCCTTAATCTCGAGTTTGTTATCAACCAGTATCCAGTCAATTCGTGAACCATTCTGACATTCACCATTAAAAGCATGATGAGAAGTTTCCTCGACCTGATTAAATAGCTTCCAGCTATCTACTAGATGAGGGAAGTCATCCATAAGGACTTGTCGGACCGGACTGTCAGGAGCATCATTAAAATCTCCAAAGATAATTAGATGGGAATGGCCATCCCATTCTCTTTTGACTTCCTGGGCGAGAACTTTTACTTGATGGCTTCTGGTTTCGCGCTTGATGTGATCAAGATGTGTATTCACCATAAACATTTTATGTTCAGAATTTTTTAATTGGACTTCGGTCCAGGTGAGAAGACGGGGGAATGCACTTTCGAAGGATTTACTGCCTGCGATTTGCGGAGTTTCTGAGAGCCAAAGATCACCACTTCTTAAAACTTCAAAAGCACTCTTTCTTAAATAGAAGGACGGATACATCCGCTCCTTAATCCAGGAACGGTGGTGGTCAATAATGGTAAAATCTTTTAAGAGTGATTCGAAATCTTTCAACTGATCAAACCGGCCCTCTTGAGTCGCGATGACATCCGGCGAGTGAGTGAGAAGAAGCTCAGTCAATTGAAGGCGCCGATGAGACCATGAATTGTCGCCATCGGCTGGATTATCAAAGCGTATATTTGAGGAAATAATCTTCACATTCATTTAGTTATTGTATGCCTAATCCTGATACTTCTCAACATAGCTCTCAATTTCAAAAACTAAATTTCCTTCAATACTTGTCTTTTTTGGAGGCATTAAGACTCCAGCTCCTTCATTATTCCCGCATAGCGTATTATATTCTCCAATTATGACATTATTAGTAGAGGGTAGTGGGAGAACATTTAAACTTGACTCTTGATTGTATGAGCGAAGTTTTAATTCCCAAATCTTGCTTTTAGAAAAAGCATATTCTTCTATTCTCTCAAATTCGCCCGCCGTGATTTCTAATTCATTCATAAAGTCATCAAGGGTCACAGGAGAATTTAACTCCGAACTTACTTCTCTAATATAATGATCACAATAAGCATAATAACCTTCTTCCTTAAAGCTTCCTCCTCTTTGATATCTTCTTGGATGGACTGATTCTTTAAATTGTCTTTTCGTCTTCATTCCTTTGACTCGAAGGTAGACGCTACCTTTCGAGCTGGAGATAGTAAGAGGGGCATGGGGGATGCCGTTGGTTCTTTGGATGATGTCTTTTTTGTAATGGAAACGGGTTAGGAGAGTTTCTTTAAGTTGGTGAGGATAGGAATAGACGATGGCCTGGTCGCCGTTTTTGAATTTTCGCTCGTACCAAGTTTGAAGATTGATCTTGCTGCCCTTAAAGAAGATTTCCTCCTCGGAATAAGGATGAGCAATATCAATCGCCTTTAGTTGCTTAAAGTTTTCAAACGAAAGATCCTTCGATACATAAAAGACATTGGATCTTTTTCCATCAAAAAGAAAAACTCGGTAAGTTTTTTGTTTAATCGATTGATCAGGAGTCATGTAGTCTTTAAAGACTTCAGGCAGATTCTTCTTGAGAGAAAAATACGATTTACCGCTTAGGACTCTTGATAGCTTGTCATGAGGAAGAGTAATTCTCATTGACTGGATCCAGTTCCCTAATAAGGTTCTTTCATACCCATCCACAAGATAAAGTTCATCTGGTTTCACGTCAGGAGAATCAAAATTTAAATCAAGAATATAAACTTTCTGTTCCAGATTCAATGAATCTATGGATTCTCTGAGCTTCAGATCATTCCATTCAGAAAAGTAATCCCTATGGGAAAGATCATTGTCCCTGCCGGTAATCGTTTTGAGGGCCTTGGTTTTCTCGCTCGCCTCATTGGAGAATTTGATTTCAACTGGAGTTGAATGATGGATCTTGAGATTTCCCTTAATCGCCCCCAGAGTTTCAAAGTTTGCGATATGCTTTTGTTCCTGAGACGCTTCCATGTAGTTGAGGATCTGATCCCCATCTTCATCCCTTAAATCAATCGGCGGAGGGGATTCATGTTTGCCGCAAGAAATGAATAAAATAAGAATAAGCCATTTCATCTTAATTCCCCTTCATGATTTGATTCATCATAGGAAGTAGTTCACCCATGCCCCAGAAAACGATGTGACGGTTTTTAAGAGGAATATTCTTTTCTGCTTTTTGATGAGCATCCTTTAAGAAAGACTCAAGGTTAGACAGCATGGCCTTAAAAATTTTTGTGTCTCTTTCATCCATGGCAACTTTCTGGAAACGAAAAATTTTATCATAATCTTTCTCAAGAACCGCTTCCATGAGTTCCAGGGATTCGGCTTTCCTTGCTTCTAAACCGTTCATCTCCTCCATCATCAGGGGAGAGATATTTTCATTAATAAGATATTGGCCTTTGACAGATTTTAAGACCCCTCTGATGATCAGCGCCTGAATGATGTTAAAACAAACATTCTCTTGAAGCCCTGATTGGAAAAGAATTTCTTCATAACTTAAATGTTGATTACCGATGCATTCAAGCACAACTCTTTCTAGTGATGATAAACCTCTCATATATGTCTCCTTAAGCGATGTTCGTTTCTTGAAATAGTGGACGGATATAACTTCTGACAAACTTTTTGTTTTCAACTCGTCTTTCAAAATAATCTGCGAGTTTTCCCAGTTCTTCATTGGTCAAAAGGGCCGAAGCTTCTTCTAAGACATAAGTCAGGCGTGAATGATTGGGATTGGTGCTCATTCCTTCGTTGATCGCCTTCTCAAAAGCTTCGAGCTCGTGAACCTTCATTGGTTTACCAAGGAACAGGCGGTAAACGCGGGTAATTTGGATTCCCGTTCTGGCCGAAGACTCTTTAAGAGTTTCTTTGGGAAATAATTGGCGATAACGTTCAATGATTTTATTTTCTAATCTCATGATCTTCTCCATGTTTAATGTTTCTGGAGAAGCTTAAGCAAAGGTCATGCCAATTTAGAAATGGAGCTTGTTTTCCTGGATGATTCTGTAAAAAGCGGAGCTGGATATTTTCAGATCTTTAATAGAAGCGGTGATTTTTCCGTTATTTCTCTTTAATGCTTCTTCTACCGCTTTCTTTTCAAGTTGGGAGATATAGGCCTTAAGACCATGGTTAAAGACGAACTCCTGCCAGTCTTGATTTGATTGCGGGAAGGACGTTTCCTGAGGGAGCATGCTCTTAACCAGATCAGCGTCTACGACTCCTGATTGATTCTGGGAAAGGCGCTCACAATACTTCCTGAGTTCTCTTATGTTACCGGGCCAGGAGTATTTTTTTAAGACTTCATAGGCTTCTGGCTTAATGACATAACGGCGGGGAGAGTTTTTTTGGAAATGCCTGATCAGGAGCTCTATATCTTCAGGTCTTTGACTTAAGGACTTTAAAGGAAAATGAAAGCCACTAATCCTATAGTATAAATCCTCTCTAAACTCTTTATTTTCGATTTTCTTAGGCAGGTCCTCACAAGTAGCAGTGATTAAGGTGAATTCGCTTTTAACGGGTATTGAGGAGCCCACAGGATAGAAGGTTTTTTCATCTAAGGCCTTGAGGAGCTTTTGTTGCATGGAAAGCGGCATCGTCGCTACTTCATCCAGAAAGAGGGTTCCTCCGTGGGCCAGTTTGAGTTTTCCATCTTTTTTCTGGTCGGCACCGGTGAAGGCCCCTTTCTCGTGTCCGAAAAGCTCTGATTCCAGAAGGTTTTCTGCTATTTCTGAGCAGTTTAAATGAACCAGCCTGGCCTCGGGATGGGTAAATTCATGAATGAGTTTTCCCAGAAAGGACTTCCCGGTACCAGTGGGACCGGTGATAAATAGGGTTTGATTCTTCCAATTTACTTCACACAGGCGTCTTAATCCATCAATCAGATCCTGGTCCTCAGTAATGAATTCTTCCTTTAGAATCTTTTCGAATTTCATATTCTGGGAGTGAATAAATTTTTGGATATAGACGGGGAGCTGCTCTTTGAGTTTGAACTTTGAAAGATAGTGTTTGGCGCCCAGGGTGTAGGCCTTCTCAATCACTTCTTCACCCTCGTAAGAGCTCACCACGATACAGTGAGCGTTCCGTTTTACAATGTTTCCAATAAGATCAACACCATTTCTCTGGCCCAATTCAATGTCGGTTAAGACGATGTCGTAATAATTCTGAGACACCTTTTCCTGAGCGATTTCAAAGGTTGCGGCCTCATCAATAACGCCATAAGGTCGAAGAATTTCGACGAGATTTAGGCGAGCATATTTATCATCTTCGATGATGAGGAATGACAATTTGGACTTCATTGGAGTCTTTTAACGAGAAGTTATTCCGATTTCAAATTATGGATTCGGAATCCGAATATTTTACATTGTCGTTCTTGAATAGGGCTTAAGGCTGTCATACTATCTAGCTGAAAATTAGAAAGAGGGCGTTTTATGCGAATAATTCAATGTGGTTCTAAGGATGAAGCAGTAGCGGTGGTGGCTTCCATGATTGCTGAAAAAGTGAGTGCTCATCCAAGTTCAGTCATAGGGCTCGCCACGGGAAGAACCATGATTCCGGTTTATGAATCGCTGGCAAAACTGGCCCTTGAATCTGAAGTGGATTTGAATTCAGCTTTTTTCTTCATGCTTGATGAGTACTTCGGTTTACCTGACAGTCATCCATCGAGTTTTAAATATTTTATAAAGAAGCATGTGATTGAACCTCTGGCCTTAAAAGAGAGTCAATTTGCTTTCCCTCCGGTTCACGCCGAGGATGGTGGCACTCATTACGAACAAAGTATTAAAGAAGCTGGTGGTATTGATCTGCAGCTTCTGGGCATAGGGACTAATGGTCATGTGGGTTTTAATGAGCCAGGTTCTCTTCCGGATTCCGAAACTCGTAAAGTTCTTCTCACGCCAGAAACGATTGCAGCAAACAAAGATCAGTTTGTAGATGAGCTCATTCCCAAAGAAGCTTTATCAATGGGATTAGGAACAATTTTAAGGGCGAAGTCTCTGGTGATGCTGGCAACCGGTAAATCGAAAGCTCAGGTCATTAAGCATCTCTTAAATCACCATGATGATCTAAACTGTCCTGCTACTTTCTTAAAGAATCATCCTCACTTTACAGTGGTCTTAGATCAAGAAGCGGCTTCAAGTATTAATTTAAATATTTGAGCGAGATTTTGTTCCGCAGTTAGTACTGACGGTATTTCAGGAGTAGAAAACTTACCTTGCGAAGAGAGTTCTAGTTTATACAGAACTCCAAAGGGCATTTGCGCTCCCTGGGCCCCTTTCCCGCCAATGATTTCGGAACCGCGACGGACATTGTCCATCATCCAGGCCGGAAGTCTTAGGTGGTAGGGATTTCGTTCTATTTCACCAACATGCTTTTCCAACGCTTTCATTTGTAATTCTAAAATTTCTACCGGAACTTCCAGGAGAATATTGGGTGCAGTCATAGGGGCCCAGAACTCGCTCCAGGCAATCAGAGTCCTGAAGCCCTCTAGCTTACTCAAGGCGACTCTTAAAAGTTCACCTGTCTTAATATGGGCCGGATGATAATCTTCCTGATGAGGAGCGATGATAAGGTCAGGTGAATATTTTTCGATAAGGCCCACAAGTTCGTCGGCTTTCTTATCCCAATTGTCATGTAGATATAAGCATTCCATTTCTAAAAGTGCACAGGCTTCACTCAGTTCGATGGTTCTTTGTTCTTGCCGTTCTTTATTTGAGCCGACTGTTACGGCCACATTTACGATGTGAGCGTTGTTCTCTTGTGAGAGACGTAAGGCCAGAGAACCAGTAATCGATTCATCATCTGGATGTGGTGAGAGAATCATCACAGTAAAGGGCACAGAATCTTTTACGATGAGATGAGAAGGTTTAAAAAATGAAGAGAGAGTTGAGAGGAGTGGGGTGAAGTCCATTTCACCAATCCTTTTTTTAAAATTCAGTTAACGTAGTAACGACGTAACAAAATGCGATTAAGATCAAAACTGACCGAATCATAAAACCCTCTGGAATGTGTGTTCTCTTTGAATTTATCAAGTTTCACTACATTCAGTCTAGAGTGTCAAAATCCAGTCAGTTGCGCTTGTAATCGTCCTGTAGGCGCACAATGTCATCTTCCCCAAGGTAACCACCGACCTGAGCTTCAATCAGAACAAGTTCTTCATTTTGCTTGTTTTCTAACCGGTGCTTGGCCTCTTTAGGAATGTAAGTCGATTCATTTTGTTTTAAATCGAAAGTGCTGTCCCCATTAGTAACTGTCGCTACACCACTGACCACGATCCAATGTTCTGAACGATGGTGGTGGTACTGAAGGGAAAGTTTAGCTCCCGGGCGGACAGTGATTTGTTTTACTTTATAGCCTGGATTTTCTTCCAGAATCGTGTAAGTCCCCCAAGGTCTATGGGCCGTGGTGTGAACGTTAGTCATCTCGGAATTTCTTTTCTTCACTTCAGCGACGAGTTCTTTCACTTTTTGAGTGGAACCTTTTTTCGCAATCACGATGGCATCTGAAGTATCAACGATCACCAGATCTTCAACATCAATGGTTGAAACAAGTCGGTTCTGAGTCAGAACCAGATTATTTTTTGATCCCAAATGGATGGTATTATCTGAGAGAGTATTGCCATCATTGTCTTTCGGAAGAGTATCGTAAAGTGAATCAAAAGAACCCAGATCACTCCATCCAATATCGGCCGGCACAACATTAACCAGTTGAGATTTTTCCATGACGGCGTAATCGATACTTTCGGAGCGAATGGCCTTCATGTCATCCATCTGAAGACGAATGCCTTGTTCACGGCGAGCTTGATTGAATGTTTTCAAGCTTTGCTCGTAAATTTCAGGCTCGAACTTTTTTAATTCTTCGAGATAAACGCGGGCCTTGAAACAGAACATTCCGCTATTCCAATAATAGTTCCCTGATTTCAGATAGCTTTCAGCGGTAGCGCGATCTGGTTTTTCTTTAAAAGATTTAACTTCAATGCCATTAGCTTCGATGTAACCATAACCCGTTTCAGGATGGTGAGGCTTAATCCCGAAGGTCACCAGACGGTTTTGTCCGGCGAGCTCCTGGGCTTTAAGCACAGCGGCTTCATAGGCATCTTGTTTTTCAATCAAATGATCAGAAGGAACAATGAGAAGTATTTCTTCCGGATCTGCTGCCATAGCGGCCATGGCAATGGCAGGAGCGGTATTGCGTCCGATTGGTTCAAGAATAAAAGTGCTTCGGTTTGAGAGCTTAAGCTCATCCAGTTGATCTAGTCCCATGAAGTATTGTTCTTGGTTAATAACAACACAAAAAGAATCGGCGATTTTATGATTTCTTTTTACGGTCTTTTGAAAAAGGGATTCATCCTGAAAAAGTTTTACAAATTGTTTAGGAAAAAGAGTTCTGGAGATAGGCCATAATCTGGTTCCAGAGCCACCACAGAGGATAACAACTTGCATACGAAAAACTCCTTATTAAATACCGAGAATAAGAGTAGCCGTTGTGAAATATATCAAGAGGCCCGTGATATCGACAATGGTCGTAATCGCGGGACTGGCCACAACAGCAGGGTCACCACCAAGCTTTCTCACAATTAACGGAAGGCCTGAGCCTATAACTGCTGAAGTCATAACCTGAATGGAGATGGCCAAAGAAATCACTGCTCCAATATGTCCCATCGTGAAGCCTTCAGGCAACAATGCATGGAAAGAGAGAAAAGCAATTTTAAAATAAGTTAGAGTGGCCACACAAATGGAAAGCATGAAAGAGATCTGGATTTCTTTCCAAAGAATTTTAGACCAATCTCCGTCTTCAATTTCTCCAAGAGAAAGGGCCCGAATGACCACTGTTGCGGCCTGAGATCCAGTATTACCACCGGTGGCCGCCATCATAGGCATATACATGGCGAGGATGAGAAAACTTTCTAACATCGACTGATATTCATTGATGATCATACCGGACAAGATTCCTATCGCCGCTAAAGACACTAGCCATACAACACGTTTCTTAAAATGCTGAATGGCGGGAGTGGACATGTAGTCCTCATCATCTTCAGAGGGCATGATCCCCATGAACTTCTCTAAATCTTCTGTCTCTTCTTTACGGATAATATCAATGGCTTCTTCGTGGGAAACAATACCTACGAGTTGCTGGAGAGAATTAAGCACCGGAAGGGCCACGAGATCGTACTTCTCAATTTTTTGAGCAACTGATTCACGGTCTTCATTAACTTCAGCATGAACGTAAAATTCATTTAAAAGTTCAGTAACTTTAATCTGAGGTTCACTCATCACCAGATCTTTCAGAGTCACAAGACCCTTCATGACCATCGAGTGGTCTACCACATAGATGTAATAGATCATGTCTTTTGAAGGGGCATCTTTTCTAATTTTTGCAAGTGATTCCGAAGCAGTCATGTCGGCGAAGATCGTCGCAAAATCCGTATTCATAATACCACCCGCCGTTTCCGGAGGGTAAGCTGAGAGGATAATAACGTCTTCTCTTACACGCTTATCAAGATAGGGCAGTAGCTCAATCTGTTCTTCTTTCGTTAATTCCTGATATAAGTCGGCTCGGATGTCTGAAAACATCTGGCCAAAAATAAGAGCAAAGGAACGACGATCGAGATTATGGAAAAGTTTTAACTGAAGTTCTAAAGTGAAGTCGGAAAAAATACGACCCTGATCTTCCACATCAAGTTGCTTAAGATAGTCGATGACCTCTTCCGTGGATTTTTCTTCCATGAATTCGGCAACGTCCATCGTAGGAAGTTCTTCGAACATCTCGACGAGTTCTTCCGTCTTTCCTTGTTCGGAAAGGTCCTGGAGGAGTTCCTGATTCTCAGACTCTAAGGTCTCTTCTTTTTCGTCAGTCATGCTTTCCCAAGATTACTACAGTGCCAATCTTTTCTATAGGTTAAAAGATTTAGCCTTGTTTATTTCTGCTAACCCTAAAGACTAGCTTAATTTTATTGTGGTTTATTAAGGATAGCCTAATCAGGACGATAAGTTGTTGTAAAATTTTAACTAATAGGCAAATACATAAATGAACTCTGCTGGTATTCCAATAGTTAAATTCATGATCGATCAGGAGATTAGCGTTTTTAACGAGACGCTAAGCACAAATCCTTCCTATGAAGCAATATCCATTCACCGAGCCGATGAATTAGCGAATTTCCTTTCAACAGAGCCGTCAGTACTTATTATTGCTTACCTACAAAACAAAGAGCATTTTGCTCAGATCGCTACCTTCATGAAGCTTGCTCGACAGTCTTCTAAAAACTCCGTCTATAAGATCGTAGTCTTCAATTTAAGCGGGGATAATAAGTTTTCAAAGGCCATTAGCAAGCTTGGTATACAGGATCAAATTGAACCACGGATTAACTCCAAGGGGCTAAAATTCAAAATTGATTTTTGGATGAAGTCCCTCCGTGCCCAGGAACGGGCCTTACCTCAGAGTACAGGTCCCACATGGTTAGAGCCGCTCACCCTGGAAGATGACATTTGGATTTTGAGAAGTGAACTGGATTGTAAAAAAATCTTAAATCGGTGGTTGATTAAACTTACGGGGCCAGGACCAGTCGTGGCCCAATGGAATGAAATTAAAAGCAATCTGTGGCGCTTCGATTTTAAAGAGAATGAAAAGGAAATGTATATTGGGGGTAAAGGCTCATGGTACTTTTCTGGCGAATCAAAACCGGACTTCGTCTGGAAAGAGAATAGCTGGCTCATAACAGGTGATAACTTTGAACTTTTCTATAAAGACGAAGATCAGATAGCTTCACGACTTCTGTGCCGGAACAAGCTATTAAAAATCTGTAAAAATTCTTTATACGCCAAGACCAAAGAGCCTTTGATCTTAGAGCAGCTTGAAAGAGAAATGGTTTTTAAAAAAGAAGCGCAGAATTTAAATGACATGGAAGGAAAGGGCTCAACCAATTATGTAGATAATAAATTGGCAGGGGAAGCAGAAGGCACATCTCCCGAAGCGAGTTATTGGAAAAATAAGAATAGTTATGAGTCAGAATGTAGTGAAGGAAAACTCTCTGGTCGCATTGATCCGGCTAAAGGGAAACCTGAATCTCGCGATGACTTTTATCGGGGTTATGATAAAGGCTCAGAGAAAGAAGCAATTGAAAAAGAAAAAGAAAGAACTCAAGCCGATCAATTGGATGGCTTTTACCGGGGCCATGAAAAAGCTTCAGAGGTAGAAGCGGCAGAAAAAGAAAAAAAAGAAATTCACAAACGAGCTCATGATAAGAATCAAGAAGATACTAGAAATCAAGCCGATCAATTGGATGGCTTTTACCGGGGCCATGATAAAGCTTCAGAGAAAGAAGCGGCAGAAAAAGAAAGGAAAGAGAGAAAAGAAACTGAAAAACGAGCTCACGATAAGAACCAAGAAGAGTCTGGAAGTCGTGCCGACCAATTAGACAGCTTATATCGGGGGCATGATAAAGAATTTCAGGAAGAAGCCACTGAAGAAGAAAAGGCTTTGCTGCATAAAATATCCAGAATCCAGAGAGAAAGAAAAACTAAAAATAGCGATGAGCAATTAGAAAAAGCAGAAGTCATATTACAAAGGAAACTTGAAGAGGTTAAGGCAAAGACAAAATTAAAACTCGTACCCTCCTCTGATGGTGATAAAAAGCTTGAAGAAGTCATAGCAAATACCAGAATTACCTCATCCCTATTTCTTAATAACAAAAAAATTATTTGCGAACTCAATGATTATTATGATGAGACGATTATCTTCAGTACCTCGGATAAAGAAATTAAAATTCAGGAAATCGTTAAAATCAATATGAACTTTAACGATTCAAAGAAAGACTCAGAAGTTAGTTTAGAAGGGAGTGTTTTATCAGTAGAGACGGATTATGAAGGTATGAATTACGTGACAATTCAGGTTAATAAAAAAAATATCAATGACGTTACTGAATTTATGAAACTTTTCGAAATTCGCCAAAATAATATCAATCATTTTTTTAAGCAGGCGAAGGGTTATTAATGTCTAACAAATCTCTATTAAAACCCTATCTCGAATCAACTGAAGTTCTTATCGTGGATAAAAATCCGAGTTCCAGAAATCGGCTGCTTAAGACCATGTATGATATAGGAAGCAAGAGACATCTTATTCATACTGCCGGCAGTTTAAGTGAAGCAGAAGAAATCATTGCTACAAAAAAAATAGGGATAGTTCTTTCTGACTATTTTATTTGTGGAGGCTCAGGATTTGATCTCTTTAAGATGTTAAGAGAGAGATCAAGTGATAACAAAGAACTTTGTCTTATTCTTGTTACTTCAAATATTTCTCAATCAGCTGTGGCCAAGGCGGCGGAAGAGGATGTTGATTCATTTATCATTAAACCTTATACCGTCCAAAGTATTCAGGAGAATCTGATAACCACTCTGACAAATAAAGTTTTCCCATCTGAATACATTCAAACAATTGATGGAGGGAAAACTTTAATGGCCGCAGGAAATTATGATGAAGCCATCGCTTTATTTACGAAGGCCCTGGACCTTAACGCTAAACCATCTTTGGCTTTGTTTTATATAGGGCAAACTGAGTACTTAAAGAGCCGGGCGAGTGAAGCTCAGGACTCCTATGAAAAAGGATTAGCGGTAAGTAGCATCCATTATAAATGCCTGGTTGGGCTTTTTGATATCTTTATCAAACAAGAGAAATTCAATGAAGCCTATTTTGTTGTTAAGAAAATCGCCAAATTTTTTCCGGCCAATCCTGACCGCTTATCCCAAATCGTCCATCTAGCCATAAAGACCTCAAACTTTGAAGATATGCAGATGTATTATGAAATCTTTACGACACTAGATGAGAGAGCGTCGGTCTTGAAAAATTATATAGGTGCCGGATTGTATATTGCTGGCAAGCACGCACTCCTTGTTAACTCCAAAGAGGATGCCTTGAAGTGTTTTGATAATGTGGCAGTGTCATGTCCTGAATTCACCAAATTTCCGAGGGCGATTATTTCACTCCTTATAGAGCATGAAATGGTTGAAGAGGCTGAAAGGTATCTGGCACGATTTCCTTCGGATACGCGGGATGCTGCAGATTTCTTGGTGAGTGATTTTTTAGTGAATAGTCGTAAGGTTGATGATCATAATTACATTATAAAACTTGGTCTGGATCTCTATAACAAAAAGATTAAAGATTTAAACTGTATGAAGGCTCTCTTATCTTCTATGGCAAAAGTTGGATATAATGAAGAAAAGATAGCCCCTTACAAAAAAGAAATGGAAGAGATGATGGTCTAACCTTTCAGAGCATCTTTGAGTATATCTTTTAATTCTTTATAATCATCCTGTTTCACATCCAAAAGAAGTTTTTTCTCCGGATAACAAGCAATGGCAATGCCTTCAGAGCACTTCCCAAGACAGCCGCTACGATAAATCTTAATTTCGCCCTTACATTCTTCCTTGGCCCATTTCTTGAGTTTGTCAGTGAGTTCCTTCGCCCCTTTCTCAGAGCAGGACTCACTGTCATCCCTTTTGTGATTACAAACAAAGATTTGGATTTTGGATTTTAATTTTTCTTCTTTCATAGTTTTCCGGAAATGATTTTATCCAGTAACGGGCCTTCCACTGTAATCACTGCGGGTTTGGGAATGCCTCCGTCAGGCCAGGTACTGCTCAGCTTGTTCAGAGACTCACTGTATTCCCCTGGATGCTGGACAGATAAGAAGAGTGTTTTATAGTCTGGAGAAAAGCAAGGTCCGGTGAATTCAGCATCTGTAGGTGCTGATGCAACACGAATAACCTCTCCTGCAAAAGTTCCGCTTCTTAAGAAGACAAAAAGACCATTGTTCCCAAATGGCTCATAAGGCCCTTTATTGGCGCTGCCTCCGGCAATATCGGTTGTAAACCATAGATTACCCTTTGGATCAAAGAGGAGATTATCCGGACAGGCAAACCCGGTTTCAGTTCCACCAGTCAAGAAAGTTCCGTGTTTAAAAGTGAGGGAAGCTGGGTCGTTCCCTTCCTCCATTATCTTTAAAATTGATCCGTGATAATTATTAGCTGTTTTATTATTTGTCAGAGCAATCAACACATTTCCGGTTAAAGGATCAAATTCAATATCTTCCGGACGATCGAGGGGAGTCGCTCCAACAAGCTTGGCCGCTTCTCGTACATAAATTTGAATGTCGGTTTGATTTTTAAACTTCTTCATCAAAATCGGATGATCTTCCCGTCGAAGTGAAATCCATTGACCCTTCTCAAGATTAGCGACGTAGAGGTTTCCTTTTTCAAGTGAGTCTTCTGAGTCCGAAATAAACTTATAGAGGTGTTCATAAGCCGCATCATCACCAGTGTAGGCAACGACTTTACCGTTTTTGCCTTTTGTGACGGCCGCGCATTCATGGGCACAGCGACCAAGTGAAACCAGCTTTTTAGATTTTCCGGTCAAAGGTTCTACTTCAACCACCCAACCATAATGCTCGGGATCTCTTGGGTAATACTTGTTCCACTGGAGCCAGCAGTTGGGATCCATGACTCCATTACTGGTTCTTTCCCCCCAAAACATGTCGTAGTTTTCTTCACAGGTAAGAAAAGTTCCCCATGGAGTGTATCCACCGGCGCAGTTTCCCATCGTCCCAATTCCATGGGTAGAGCCGCGGATTTTAGTATTCCAGGCAAAAGGGATTTTAGTATTTCCATTGAGGCGGCGGTTGTAAGCTGAATCTTTAACCACCTGCCACTGGTCATTCTCTTTTTTTACTTCCAGCAGGCTTCCTCCCACCTCTGTCATTTCCTGATCAATATTGGCGCGGGTTCGTGCTGTGCCTCGGATGAAGAGAGGAGTGACATATTCATGATTAACCCACATAATCCCACGGTCTTTCTCCAGGGGATGGAAGGCGATGAAGTCATTGTTATGACCGAATTTGTCTTTGCTATTAATCGCATCTTGCCAGCGAATAAGAATTTTATAATCAAGGCCACTGACAGTGATGACTTTGTCTTCAGTTATGGGGGGGAGATGAGGCAGAACGGGAGGAATTTTAGAAGTTTGAGTGGTACATGCGGGTAAACTTGCGAGGACGCCGGATACACCAAGGAACTGAAGGAATTCACGTCTATTCATACTGACCTCTGGGATTTTTTTTAAACCATGATAATATAAGATGGAATGAAATACCAATTACCTCTCATCCTTTATGATCCCGAATGTCCTCTGTGTCTGAGATTCAAACAAGGCCTGCAATATTTGGACAAAAATTTAACATTTGTCTCGGCGCGAGAAGATGAGGTCTATCAGAATTTTCCTGAACTCGTAAAAGAAAAATGTCTTGATCAAGTTCATATGCTGACAGCAGATAAAACGATCCTGGCCGGACCAGAAGTCGTTGATTATCTGGTTAAGAATCTTCCGGGTGTTTCAAAGCTTGCGTGGCTCTTGGAAAATGAACAAGGCAAAAAGGTTAAAGACTATTTTTACCAGAAGGTAGAAGAGTTGCGAGAGTTATCCCAAAAAAAAGATTCTTGCGGACAGTGCCCTCGCGAATAAGATTAAAAAAGTTTTTCGGCAATTTTCTGAATTGAAGTCGATTTGCCCATGGAGTAGAAGTGAAGGCATGGAACTTTATTTTTAATGAGTTCCTTTGACTGGGCTATGGCCCATTCGATACCGACGTTTTTCACATCCTCATCACTTCTGCATTTTTCCAGCGCATCGATAAGATCTTCCGGCATATCGATATAAAAATTACGGGGAAGATTCACCACCTGACTTTTAGAAGTTATTGGCTTCAGACCTGGAATAATCGGAACGGTGATTCCCTCAGAGCGGCACTTGTCCACAAACTCAAAATACTTCTTATTATCAAAAAACATCTGGGTCACAACGTACTCAGCACCATTGGCCATTTTTTGTTTTAAGTACTTCATGTCTGTTTTTAGATTAGGAGCTTCGAAGTGCTTCTCCGGATATCCCGCCACTCCGATACAAAACTTAGTGGGAGTAGGGTTTTGTAACTCGTCAGAAAGATAAATGCCGCTATTCATATTTTTAATCTGGGAAACTAGTTCGTCGGCATACTTATGCCCGCCGCAAGTGGGTTCAAAAGACTTCTGTCCCTTGATGCTGTCTCCACGAAGGGCTAAGACGTTGTCGATACCAAGAAAGTTTAAATCGATCAGAGCGTATTCAGTTTCTTCTTTAGTGAACCCCCCGCAGATAATATGAGGAACGGTATCCACATTAAACTTATGCATTAAGGCGGCACAAATTGAAACTGTCCCCGGACGCTTCCTTATGGATTTTTGTTCCAGAAAGCCATTGGGCATTTTTTTATAAACAAATTCTTCACGATGGTAAGTCACATCGATGAACTTAGGTTTAAATTCCATCAAAGGAGTAATGTTATCAAAAAGGCTCTGGATACTCTCACCTGTGCTCGGTGGAAGGATTTCCAAAGAGAACAAGGTCGATTGAGCGTTCTTTAGATGATCTGTTACTTTTGCCATAAATACCTTTTCTACAAATTAGCTGATAACCATTTTTCCATTTCGTTAAGGGAAACATCTTTCCGCTTCGAATAATCCTCAAGTTGATCCCGTCCAATCTTTCCTACGTTGAAGTAGCGTGATTCAGGATGAGAGAAATACCATCCACTGACTGATGAAGGAGGAACCATTGCCATAGAGTGGGTTAAGGATACTCCAATTGTCTTCTCAATCTTAAGTAAGTCAAAGAGTGTCTTTTTTTCCAGGTGATCCGGACAAGCGGCATAGCCGGGAGCTGGTCTAATCCCTTCATATTTCTCACGGATCAGTTCTTCTCGAGATAAGGATTCGGTTGGAGCGTGGGCCCAGTATTCTTTCCGGACTTTCTCATGGAGCTTCTCTGCAAAGGCTTCCGCTAGTCGGTCTGCCAGGGCCTTGACCATAATATGATTATAATCATCCTGAGCGGCTTCATATTTTTTCGAGAGTTCTTCGAGACCAATACCTGTAGTGACACAGAAAGCACCCATGTAATCAGTTTTACCTGAATCCTTAGGAGCTATGAAGTCGGCAAGACTTGGATTAGGGGAAGTCGCTTCTTCCATTTGTCTTTGAGATCTCAGCATATGGAGAGTTGCGATTTTTTGGTTGTTCCCAACCTTTAACGTCTTACTATGTTTTCCGTGATTATCGCAGTTCCACTCATGGACTTTATCTTCGACACCGTAAAGTTCGATATCGTCACCCGTGCTGTTAGCTGGGAAAAGACCGAAGACGGCACGGGCCTTAAGAGACTTATTCTTCACAATTTCTTTAAGGAGATTTTGAGCATCGTTAAAAAGTTTCTTGGCCTCAACTCCATAAGTCTTATCATCAAAAATTTGCGGATAAGCTCCTCGCATACGCCAGGTCATGAAGAAAGGAGTCCAGTCGATGTATGGAATAATATCCTGAAGAGGGTAATCATCAAGAACTGTGATCCCAAGATTAATGGGTTTTTTAATTTGTGTCTTTTCCCAGTCGATTTTTACTTTATTTTCTCTCGCCTGAGTTATTGAGATGTATTTTTCTTCTCTTTGAGAAGCCGCATGGGCAGCTCTCATCTTCTCATACTCAGCTTTCTGATCAGCATGGGCCTTATCGCGGGTATTCTCGTTAAGAAGCTTTTCCACTGCCGGCACAGCTCTTGAGGCATCAGCAACATGAACCACACTTCCATGATAGAAGGGATCGATCTTAACGGCGGTATGAACGCGGGAAGTGGTAGCGCCACCAATTAAGAGTGGGATTTTAAGCCCAACCCGTTCCATTTCACGAGCAACATGGGACATTTCATCTAGTGATGGAGTGATAAGACCCGAGAGCCCAATCATGTCCGGCTTTTGCTTTTCAGCTTCTTCCAGGATCTTTTCGCAAGGAACCATGACTCCAAGATCTACGACTTCATAGTTGTTGCAACCTAAGACCACACTCACAATATTTTTTCCAATATCGTGAACGTCACCCTTAACTGTTGCCATCAACACTTTTCCGGCACGTTTAATAGCAGTGCCAGACTTCTCGGCTTCAATATAAGGCTGAAGGTAGGCCACGGCCTTTTTCATTACACGTGCGGACTTAACCACTTGGGGAAGAAACATTTTTCCTTCACCGAAGAGATCTCCCACGATACCCATTCCGGCCATCAGAGGGCCTTCAATAACATCCAGCGGGCGAGCGACTTTTTGTCTGACTTCTTCAGTATCGGCTTCGATGAAATCAACAATACCTTTAACTAAAGCATGCTCAAGGCGTTTTTCCACAGGAAGGCTTCGCCACTCTTCATCTTTCTTTTCAACTTTACCATGGGATTTAATTTTACCTGCAAACTCGATCATTCGTTCTGTAGCATCTGGTCTACGGTTAAAAATCACATCTTCCACATGCTCTAAAAGAACGGGTTCAATATCAGAATAAATAGGCAGGGCTCCGGCATTAACAATCCCCATATCAAGACCGGCCTTAACGGCGTGGTAGAGAAAAGCTGAATGCATCGCCTCTCGAACAGTATTATTTCCTCGGAAAGAGAAGGAGAGGTTTGAAACTCCACCACTGATTTTAACGTGAGGAAGGTTCTCTTTTATCCAGCTCACCGATTTTATATAATCAACCGCATAGTTATTATGCTCTTCCATTCCAGTTGCGATGGTTAAGATATTAGGATCAAAAATAATATCTTCCGGTGGAATGCCCGCCTTCTCGGTTAAGACTTTATAGGCCCGGGCACAGATCTCAATTCTTCTCTCAAAGCTATCGGCCTGACCTTTTTCATCAAAGGCCATGACAACCATGGCGGCCCCGTATTTTTTAACTAATCGGGCCTGAGAGATAAACTTTTCTTCCCCTTCTTTAAGAGACAGAGAATTGACAATCGCCTTACCTTGAACTCTTTTTAAACCCGCTTCAATGACTGACCATTTAGAAGAATCAATCATCACCGGAACTTTACAAATGTCAGGCTCACTGGCGATGAGATTCAGAAACTGAACCATCGTGGCTTCTGAATCAATCATGCCCTCATCCATATTGACGTCAATAATCTGGGCCCCGTTTTCCACTTGTTCGCGTGCGACTCTCAGAGCTTCTTCAAAGTTCTTATCAATAATAAGTTTTTTAAAAGCGATGGAGCCCGTGAGATTTGTTCTCTCACCGATATTAATGAAATTAGAACCTGGGAAAATTTTCAGTGGCTCAAGGCCTGCCCAACGAGGATGATGCTCTATCTTAGGTAGCGGACGTGGGGTCGCATCTTGAGCAGTTTGGGCAATTGCCTTAATGTGCTCGTTAGTTGTTCCACAACATCCACCAATGATGTTGATCCATTTATTATCAAACCATTCTTTTAAAGTTGAGGCCATGTGTGATGGAGTTTCATCATACTGACCGAACTCATTGGGAAGGCCCGCGTTGGGATAAACTGAAATATGAAAAGGAGCTTCTTTCGAAAGGATTTCGATATATGGGCGCATGAGTTCTGCCCCTAAAGCGCAGTTGATTCCAATCGAGAGAAGAGGGTAATGGGAAACTGAATAAAGAAAGGCTTCAATGGTTTGCCCTGAGAGAGTTCTTCCCGAAGCATCCGTAATAGTCCCTGAAACCATGACTGGTAGGGGAGTTTTATTTTCTTTTTCAAAGTAGTCGGCAATGGCAAATAAAGCGGCCTTACAGTTCAGGGTATCAAAAACTGTTTCAACCAGAAGGATATCAACCCCACCTTCCACTAAGTACTTCGTTTGTTCATAGTAGTTCGCGACCAGTTGATCAAAATCTACCGCCCGCATTCCGGGATTGTTCACATCGGGAGAAAGGGAAGCGGTTTTTGTCGTCGGTCCAATAGAGCCCGCTACAAAACGTGGTTTAGAAGGCTCCTTTCTGGTAAATTCATCAGCACACTCTCTGGCAATTCTTGCGGCCTCAAGATTTAACTCAGGAACCAGATCTTCCATGTGGTAGTCGGCCATGGAAATACGAGTACAGCTAAAAGTGTTGGTCTCAATAATGTCGGCGCCGCTTTCGAGATACTTATTATGGATTTCTCTAATGACTTCAGGCTTAGTCAGGACCAGTAAATCATTATTGCCTTTAAGGGCATGCTTCCAATCTTTGAAGCGCTCTCCTCGATAATCTTCATCTTTTAACTGGTACTTTTGAATCATGGTACCCATAGCACCGTCTAGAATGAGAACGCGGGTTTTTAAGAGCTCTTGCAATGTCATAAAATGATTCCTCAATGGTGAATACTCTAGTGTATAATTTGTTTAGCAAAAAAGTCAAGGAAAAACTCGTGAAATCAGGTAGTTAAAATATATTTAGAGATCCCGCAAGATACCGATAAGAAAGCTATATGAATGTCATTTATGCTTTGATCATTCTGCTCCTCACTTCGACATTCAGTTACGCTGAACCCTTTTACTTTTCCCCTCAGAATAAAAAGACCGGCCTCGATTATTATAAAAAGATTATTTATAACGGCTGCTCCAGCTTAAAGGCTTTGCAGGAACCTATCCCGCAAGAAGAGATGAAGAAATATGTCCAGCAGGTAAGGAAGTTAGTTAACGAGGACTACTCGCGAGCCTTTAAAGAAAACCCCTTAGTTAAAATCGCCTGGGAAAAAGACATGGAAACTCTTCTTAAAGATTCCAATTGTCAGAGACCTGGGAATGATTGCCGTGTCAGGCTTATTACGGTTTCCCTTTTTTACTATCAACGTCTGCGTCCTGATATTCCCGGCTGTCAGAATTATGTATCGGGAAAATCTCCCATGAATTCTCAATGCGAAGTGGAATTAAAATTTCGTTCTAAAGACCTTAGGTCGGTACCAAAAAATTACGGGGCCTATGGGATCGGGACTTATAAAGATGAACTCACTGTGATTAAGAATAATACCACTCTAAGAACTTTTCAGACTGTCATGTACAAGGATAAGTCGAACCTCCATATTTGCCAGGAAGATTCCCGTTATAAATACGGTCTTAATATCAATGATCCTGGGTTGTATTATGAAGGTTTAAATCCGGAAGATGATCCTGCCCGAAGAATTCCTTCTGATTGCATGGAAGACAAGATGGTGCTCGAACAAAAATTCATTCCGACAGATTTTGAAGATCGTTCGTCAGTGGGTGAAGACCAGGTTGATCCTCTCAAAAAGTACATTGAGGACTACATTAAAAACAATCCTGAAACGATTGTGACTGAGTTAGAAGTAACGGCCAGCTCATCTAAAGTTCCTTTCTATATAATGAAAGACGGAAAAAAGGTGATCGATCCAGACAGTCAGAAAAAGAACGCCAAGCTTGCTCAGGAGCGGGCCTTCTTTGCAAAAAAAGTTCTGGAGAAAATGAAAGGTGCTAGATCTGATTATTCTAAAATAGAAATGAGTTTTAAAGCGACACTTGCGGGCCCGGATTTTAAGCCTACGGATCTTAATGAGAGATTTGTCACCCGCATGACTCCGGGGTATCTGGAAAGAATTGAATCTCTTTATAAAAATCATGAAAAAGAATATCAGAACAAAGCTTTGAAAGCTGCGGCCTACGAGCTTCTGGATGCGGATAAGTTCACCAATATGTATCAGGCGAAGTTTAAACCCTTTCAAGGATTTAAACTTACCATCTCAGGTTATAAGAAAGAATTTATGAAGTGCACGGAGAAAGCTTTTAAAAATAAAAAATCCGGAAGCGCCACTAAGCAGTAACTCTCTTCTAGAGCATCAGAAAAAAACCAATCAGGAAAAAGCCGAAGGCCCCCACTAAGTATTTATTGGGAAGGCGCTTATAGTAAAGGCATTCTAAAAGGGATACCCATATCGGGCCTGTGATGGAAATCGCCGTAAGAGTTCCCACGTGAGCGTGCTTAACTGCCGCGAGGTAAAGAGCGAGGGAAAGAAAACAACCGCAAAATCCGGCCCCTAATACCAGAGAGATTTCCCGCTTACGAAGAGACCATACGTCTTTAGGGAGAGTGAGATAGCTCTTGGGACTTATAAGAAAGAAGCCCACCAGCGCTCCTATACAGCGAATGGTATTCACCTGAAAGGTTTGAAGGTCTGGATTTAACTCATAGGCGGTACGAGTGATCATGACTCCTATAGCATCAAAGGTGACTCCAGAGAAGGCCCATAAAAAACTTTGCAGATCCCACTGTCCGGTTAACTTATTTCGCTCCAGCATGAAAATAAAAATACAAAAGAGCATGCAGATAACAGCGAAGGTCTGGTTGATGGAAAAAATTTGATTAAGAAAAATGAAGCCGTAGATTCCAAGAAGAAGAGGCTGAAAACTATAAAGCACCAAGGTGCGGGCAGGGCCCAAGGTGGTGTAGGCCTTATAAATTAAGACGTCTCCCAGGCACATACCGGTAAAGCCGCTTAAAACCAGAAGCCCTTGCACTCCAGGACTGAGTGAAATAATTTGCTCGGAAAAGACCATCGCCACAATAAAAGCGATAAAGGCCGTAATGACTTTAACTTGGTTTATCCACAAGGAAGAAAAGCGTTTTGCATAGTGGGTGAAGACCATGCTGGCAGAGGAGTAACAGAGATTTGCACCGATGGCCAAGGCATAAACTTCAAACGAACTCAAGCATTTTTACCTTTGTTGAATGACCGTATCTTAAGAGTATAATAGCTCCATGAAAACATTTTTCGCAGGAATCCTAACTTTAATAGGCTCCTCTAACCCGGAAAAAAATATGAGTAATCCCCAAGACCAATGGAAAAATAAGTTAACCCCTGAACAGTACAGCGTTTGTAGGTTGGGTTCCACCGAAAGCCCTTTTTCGGGGAAGTACAATAAGCACTACGAGAAAGGGACTTACAATTGTGTGGCCTGCGGACAGGAGCTGTTTGGATCAGACACCAAGTTTGATTCCGGTTCGGGTTGGCCGAGTTTTTATGATGTTAAAAACAATAAAAATGTGACCTTAAAAGATGACTACGCCTTCAATATGCATCGGGTGGAAGTTCTCTGTTCCAAGTGTGGTTCTCATTTAGGCCATGTCTTTGACGACGGTCCTGAACCTACAGGTAAACGCTGGTGTATTAATTCGGTATCTCTGGACTTTGTTCCGGCCAAGGATTAAAAGTAGCTATGGACTATCCTTTCGTTTCTATTTCCAACAAATTTAAGATTGAAGTAAACACAAATTTTGAGTTCGACCAGTCGAACCCTCTGCAGTTTCACTATCTTTTTAGTTACACCATCCTGATCACTAACACTGGCGAGGTTCCGGCCCAATTGATTTCACGAAAATGGAATATCAAAGACGGCAAGGGTGAACTGAAACATGTTGAAGGACCTGGGGTTATTGGACAAACACCTTTTTTAAAACCCGGTGAATCTTTTGAGTATCAAAGCTTCTGCCCGCTTCCAACTTTGGAAGGAGAGATGTGGGGATTTTTCAATATGGTGGATGAGGAAGGAAAGACTTTTAAAATCGATACACCGGTTTTTCGCTTCAAAGTTCCGGACGAGTATATTGACGACTATTGAAGAAGATTTTTGAAATCTTCTTCAAGCTTCTTTAATGTTTCAGCTAAATCCTGAGTTATCTCTTCTTTAGAAATCGATGTGTAATTCTCGTCTTTCACCAGATCGTGCATGATTCTTAAGCGTTCAATCATGTTCAGAATGTCATGGGATAATTTTCTCTTATCCATTATCAACTAGCCTGAAGGAATGCTGAATGGGACCAAAAGAAAGTTCAATCAGATCATTGGGCTTCAAAGGACCCACGCCTTTAGGAGTTCCTGTGAAAACCAGGTCCCCGTCATTAATCGGAAAAAAACCATCAATATAATGAATAATCTGATCGGCCTGAAGAAGAGCATCAGAAAGCTTCGCTTCTTGTTTCAATTCGCCATTAATCTTTAAAGTAAAAGGAGTGTTTTGCCAGTCGGACGGAAAATCTTTTAGACCTTTAAAGGGAGTCACGATGGCAGAATTTTTAAAAGTCTTAGACATCTCCCACGGGTGTCCCTGTTTTTTTAGTTCCGCCTGGAGATCACGGAAACAAAGATCGAGTCCAAGGGCCAAACCAATAATATTTTTCTTATACAGTTTGAAAACGATTTCACATTCGTAGTGAATCTCTCCACGAGTCCACGGAAGAGGCACTTGACCTTGATCACGAGGTTCAATCATCGCACTCGGTGGCTTGATGAAAAGAAGGGGACGAACAGGAACGGGGGAATTCATTTCCTGGGCATGATCGGCGTAATTTCTACCTAAGCAAATTATTTTATCCATGGAGGGATTTTACTTCATCAGTTCTCAAAAATCCAGTCACGGTAGAATCCCAGAAGTGGATTTAAAGAGAAGTTACCTTCAGGGCCATGAGAAAAAGTAGAATGGATCGCCAGTATATATGTCGCCTTTCCACTGCTTAAAAAGATCGGTCCACCCGAATCTCCTGATCTTGAAAACTCATCATTAAGTTCCAGAACATGTTCTTCATGATTCACTTTCCGAAAAGTCGGAGTAATGACAGTTCTCAAATTTTTCTTGTTTCTTGCTCCAAAGCCGAAGCGATAAAAGTCTCCCAGAAATTCTTCACCAAAAAAGATAGGATGAATTTTTATAAAACTCGGGAGTTTGTCTTTCATTTTAATCTTCGCCACATCGGAGAAGTAGCGGGACTTTTTAGGATTATATTTGGGATGGATTTTATAGTTTGAAATCGTGAGCGAATTTTCCTGAGGATTATAAGTGCTTTGAGTAAAGACTCTAACACTTAAGATATCTCCCTCCAGACAGTGAGCGGCAGTCATGATGATTTCGGAAGAGACTGCAACTCCTGTGCAGGTAAAAACTCCATTGGGTCGTGTTACTTCGATTAAAAGACTGGAGTTAAACTGATCCCAATCTTTGTTTTTGCTGAAGGCCGGAATCGTCATTAGTGCCACCATAAGGGATAAGAAAAACTTCATACCCCATACTACAGCAGTTTATGCGTTAATCCATTCGCGGTGAGAGGAAAGCAGTGGGTTATAAGAGAATCGTCCCTGTGGGCCATGTGAGAGCGTAGAATGAATGGCCACCAGATACATCTGACCTTTATTTTGAACAAAGACTGGACCACCTGAATCACCTGAATAGGAATACTTATCATTGAGTTCAAGCACTCTTTCATGAGAGCGAAGATCTTTGAACTCAGGATTGATTAGAGTACGGGTATTTTGTTTATTACGAGCGCCAAAGCCAAGTCGGATCAAATTTCCATTAAGCTCGTTATCTTTCTTAATGATCGGGTAGAACTTCATATCAGAGGGAAGAGCATTTTTTAATTTGATTTTTGCAAGGTCATAGCGGTAGTTTGATTTCCCAGAATCATATTCAGGATGCAGGTCAAAAGATTCTACCTCGTAGAAGTTACCGTTTGGATTATATGAGGAGTCTAGTGACACACGAATTTTTAGGATGTCGCCTTCAAGACAGTGGGCGGCGGTTAAGAGTGTATCCTTATTGATGGCCACCGCTGAGCTCGTGAAAACACCTTGCGGTCTTGTGACTTCAATCAGAAGGCTAGAGTTAAAGTTGGTCCAATCAATTAAGGTTGTCATAAGGTTCCACCATCATCCTTGAAAGAGTTTTCCCATCCTGGGAAGTAAGGTCACTTAGTAATTAGCAAGCATTGTGCCGTTATTTCGGTGCCACTTCGATACCAGCTAAGTTCTTGATAACTCAATGATTTCAAGGGTTTAATAAAAATTTGTGGGGAAATCAAATCAAATGACTGGTAACCTTTCAACACAAATAAGGGAATGTATGAAAGTGTTAGATTTTAAAGACGATATCAAATCCTCAGTAGTTGTCTTCCTTGTTGCGTTGCCTCTCTGCTTAGGGATTTCTTTAGCTTCTAACGCCCCTTTAGCATCGGGTCTTATCTCTGGAATTATTGGGGGAATTGTCGTTGGGGCCTTAAGTGGTTCCCATGTGAGTGTGTCCGGTCCTGCTGCGGGGCTCACCGTCATTGTCATAAACGGCATCGCAGAATTGGGTGGGTTCCAGGCCTTCGGAATGGCGGTGCTAGCGGCCGGTCTCTTTCAGGTCCTGTTTGGAATTTTTCGGGGTGGAATAATCGGAGACTACTTTCCCACGGCGGTGATTAAAGGCATGCTGGGGGCGATCGGTCTTATTCTGATTATTAATCAACTTCCAAATGCCTTCTCTCCAGAAGCGATGGGTGTAAATATCATCTCTCTTGTTTCACTCGGGATTATTATTTTTTGGGATAAAGTTCCTTCAAAGATTATTCCGGGACCTCTGGTGGCGGTGATTGTTTCCGTTATCCTTAACCAGGTTTTTAACTTAGTTGATAGAAACTTCTTAGTGAATCTTCCCACGGCGATCTTCTCGGATTTTAAAATTCTTGAACTCAGTGGGATGAATCTCACTGTTTTAAAGATTGGATTTACCATTGCGGTGGTGGCCTCTCTTGAGACTCTTCTGTGTATTGATGCTTCCGATAAACTTGATCCGGAGAAACGCAAAACAAATAAAAACCGAGAACTCGTCGCTCAAGGAGTAGGGAGTTCTCTTTCAGGCCTTCTGGGTGGTCTACCTATTACAGCAGTGATTGTCCGAAGTTCGACCAATATTAATTCGGGAGCAAAGACCAAGATGTCAGCGATCTTTCACGGTTTCTGGATTCTTCTTAGTGTGATTTTGATTCCGGGGCTCTTGAATTTAATACCGCTCGCCACTCTTGCCTGTGTGCTTTTAACAGTTGGGTATAAATTGATTAAGCCCGTGTACTTCATTCACCAGTATAAAAGAGGCTGGGATCAGTTCGTGATTTTTAGCTCTACCATTGCGGCCATTCTTGTAACGGATCTTTTGATTGGTATCTTTATCGGGCTCTTCGTTGCCATTGTATTTGAATTTAAGAAACCAGCGCTCTCTTGCTTAGAGATTGAAGATGACGGCGGCAAAGTTCATGTGAAGTTTGTCAAAAACGTTTCATTTCTTCATAAGGCCAAAATCCATAAAATCCTGAGTGATATTTCTCATGATAAGCATGTTCATTTTTATGGCCTGAAGTCCTTTCGTGTTCATATGGATGTTCGCGATCTCTTAAGTGACTATCAGGCCGAAGCCCATAAGAAAGGCAGAAAAATATCATTCGATTAATTGAACCCATCACTCATATTGAAACTCCTTTTCCTGAAAAATTTGGGGTTCCCCGTCAGCCGCTCTTAATTGAAGAGGCCTGGGGAGTGATGACTTTTCCTAAGAATGATTTTTTTATGGAAGCCTTCAGAGGCATCGAGGACTCAAGCCATCTGTGGCTGGTTTTTGAGTTTCATCAAGTGGAAGGTCCCTTTAATGGATTAGTCAGACCGCCGCGTTTTCATAACAAAAAGAAAATGGGGGTCTATGCCACCCGAACCCCTCATAGGCCGAATCGAATCGGTTTGTCGGTGGTGAAGTTCTCGCATTTGGAAGTTTTAGATCATGAGATCAAACTCCATGTAAAAGGTGTGGACTTAGTTTCTGGGACTCCCATTTTTGATATCAAACCCTATGTTCCTTATACGGACGCCTTAGAGGCACGTTCGCCTTTTAATGAAGCACCGATTTTTCACAAAGTTGTTTGGTCATGTGCTGCTCCCGAGATTAAAGACTTGATTGAAAAGGTAGTGGCACTGGATCCAAGACCGGGCCAGGATCATGAGTCAAAGAAAGAATACGGAGTGGCGATTGCCGGGTTTAATGTCCGTTTCAAATACTTAGGTGATCACTTTGAAATCACCGATGTCAGTGCTAGTATTTCTCCATGAAAAAAGTATTACTGACAGGTGCTGCGGGTTTTATTGGGGCGAAAACTGCTGAGAAATTACTCGCCCAGGGTGTAGAAGTTATAGGGATTGATAATCTTAATAACTACTACGAAGTCTCTCTCAAAAAAGAACGCCTTTCAAAACTTACAAATAAAAATTTCCATTTCTTAGAATTAGATATCGAAAATAAAGAAGCCTTAAATAAACTTTTTAAAGATCATCACTTTGATGTGGTTTTTAATCTCGCCGCCCGTGCCGGTGTTCGTTACTCTATGGAAAACCCGGATATTTACATGTCCACCAATGCGGTTGGTTCATTAAATCTTCTGGAGTGCATGCGGGCCCATCATGTGAAGAAGTTTATCCTGGCCTCCACATCTTCTCTCTATGCCGGTCAGGCGATGCCATTTAAAGAAGATCTGCCGGTGAATACACCCATTTCTCCTTATGCGGCTTCTAAGAAGTCGGCCGAGGTGATGGCCTATACTTATCATTATCTTTACGGCATTGATGTTTCTGTTGTCCGATACTTCACTGTTTACGGGCCAGCTGGGCGTCCGGATATGTCTCCTTATATCTTTGCGGATAGTTTGCTTAAGGGCGAGCCTTTACCTGTTTTTGGTGACGGCACTCAGTCCCGGGATTTTACTTTCGTGGATGATATTGCAGAAGGAACTATTCTGGCGGCGAAGCCTCTGGGCTATGAGATCATTAACCTTGGTGGTGGGAATAATCCTCACACCCTTCTTGAAATGATCGCTCTCTTGGAAAAGTTCTCCGGCAAAAAAGCGAAGCTTAATCTTGGAGAGAGAATCAAAGCGGATATGGATGTCACCTGGGCCGATATTTCTAAAGCAAAAAAACTCTTAGGCTGGGAGCCTAAGATTGGATTTGAAGAGGGGATGGGGAGGCTTATGGAGTGGCACGAAGCCAGTTTTCGATCTTAAGGCCCTTAATCTGCTTAAACTCCTTTTCGTTTGCTGTCACCAAAGTTGCATCCAGATCTAAGGCCTGGGCTGCAATTAACAGATCATTAGGACCTAAGATTCTTCCATTTTTTCTTTGTTCAGCCTTTAACTGACCAAAGCTTTCCGCATGTGTAGATTCGAACTTTAATTTTGGAAAAAATTGTAGAAACCTTTTTAAAGTTTCTTTGTTTGCCTCTTTATGAGTGCTATTCCATACACCATACCATAGTTCCGCTTCAGTAATGCATGAGATATATATTTCAGTTTGTCTTTTATTTTTGGCATGCCTCAAAATATTAAAACTCTTGTCTTTGAGCATTTGAATACAAATATTAGTATCTAAAATATAAGTCATAGAATTTCATCTCTTTCAGTCCACTCATCATCCTCCCTTCCATTAGGAAAGAAGTCATCGCCCATAGAACCCATAACTTCTTCTAAGACTTTCCATCGTTTTGTGGGGTCTATTAAAAGAACGCCTAGTTCATGTTCTTGAACTAAAACTTCATCGGAATCAAATCTGAATTTCTTTGGAAGACGTACTGCTTGGCTTTTACCATTCATAAAGATTTTCGCTTTATCCATGGAACACCTCCTTTGGGTATATATTATTAGTATATATCAAAAGAGGTGGTCTTAGAGGTTAAAATTTCTCAGTTCGAAAAGTGTATGTTTTCAGAGTCTTATCACCTGAAAAGTAAAGTACGAGGGAAGCCGTTTTTGTAGAGGAGGAACTTTGCTCACCATTTAAATGAACACCCGTCCAATTCCAAAGGGCCGCGGAGGTAATGTAGTGAGAGACACCTCCGCCAACACTTTTACTTTCGTTGCTGTGACGGCCATAGGCCCACATATCTCCTTCAGGGGTTTTTTCTACAATATCTGGAGTTCCGAAATTTTCTAAGACTTGGGTTTGAGTCGTTTTGCCTTTCACTAATTTTTCTGAAATTTCTAGTGAATTGATTTTGCTTTGAGATGAACTGCTAGAACAAGAAACGGAAAGAGCAAGCACTGCTAATAAGCTAACTAATTTCATATACCCTCCTTTAAGGTCAAAAAACTTATAAGCTGAGGAGGGTATTTTTTTGAAGAGAACTTAGTTTTAGCTGATACCTTTTTTCATTTCTGAATGATCGATTAGGCCTTCGAACGTTTTTTCATTTCAATAAATACGCGTTCTTTCAGCGCTTCGCAATCAGCTTGGTCGAGACCATGAAGCATATGGCTTGGCGGAAGGTGCTTCTCGCCACCCTTGGAAAAAGCTTCCAAACGGTTATTGATGTTGTTACGGAGAGTTCTGAGTTTCTTGTCTGTTAATACAGCTAGGTTGCTATAGTCTTTCATCTTTTATTCCTGAATTTAAATCCAACTTTAGTCGGTTGCTTTTTAGGTTCGTCGGTTTTGCCTTGAGGCTTCGCTGCAGGCTTAGCGGCAGATCTGGCTTCTGGTCTGGATTCTGGTTTATTCTTCGGCTTCGCTCGAGGATCTCGGTACTGACGGGCCGGACGAGTGTCTTTCACTGATTGTTCAGCGACTCCGACAAAAGTCTCAACGGGAAGTTTTAAACCAATCAGTTTCTGGATGCGCGCCAAAGCGTCTCTTTCAGTTTCATCACAAAAAGAAATCGCATCTCCGTCTTTCCCTGCGCGAGCAGTACGGCCGATTCGGTGAACATAGCTTTCAGCTTCAACAGGAAGATCATAATTAATCACGTGAGAAACTCCCTGCACATCAATCCCGCGGGCGGCGATATCAGTGGCAACGAGTACTTTGATTTTTCCCGACTTAAAGTTCTCAAGGGCGGCTTCACGAGCAGACTGGGATTTATTGCCATGAATGGCAGCGGAATTAATTTTATAATGAGCGAGATAATCCACGATCTTATTCGCCCCGTGTTTTGTACGGGTGAAGACCAAAGTGAGTTCCACGTCTTCTTCCCCTAAAATTTTACGAAGGAGTTGATACTTGTGGGCCTTCTGGCAAAAAATAATCTTCTGGTTAATGCGCTCAACCGTTGTGGAAGGAGGAGTGACCTCCACTCGAACCGGAGATTTTAAAATCCGGTTGGCAATTCCTACAATCTCATTCGGCATAGTGGCCGAAAAAAGCATGGTCTGTTTTTTCTCAGGAAGTTTTGCGATGACTTTTTTAATGTCATGGATAAATCCCATATCAAGCATGCGGTCAGCTTCATCGAGAACAAAGATTTCAACTTTATCGAGGTGGCAAAGTCCCTGGTTCATTAAATCCAGAAGGCGACCGGGAGTTGCGATCAAAAAATCGAGACCATTACGAAGGGCCGCCACTTGATTGGCCTGGCCGACACCACCGAAGATCACGGCACTTTTGAGTTTTAAGTCTTTACCGTATTTATCGAGGTTCTCTTTAATTTGCGAAGCAAGTTCACGAGTGGGTGCCAGGATCAACGAGCGGGGACGCATCGGTGTCAGGCTGAAATCACGGCCCGCTAGCTTTTGAAGCATAGGGACGGTGAAAGCGGCGGTTTTACCCGTGCCGGTTTGAGCAATCCCTAACAAGTCTTTGCCTTCAATCAGCGAAGGAATCGACTGGGCCTGAATGGGAGTGGGAGATTCATAGCCAGCTTCTTGGAGGTTTTTCAGGATCGTCTCAAGAAGAGGCAGTTCATTAAATTTTAGCATTGGCGGACAATCGTTCTTTTGGTGCTATTTGTCAAGAAAGGTCAGGCAACGTCTTTCGATTTATCGGCAACCTGTTTAAAGTCGGTAGCTATTTGGGCCAGTTTTTGATCGATGGCAAATGCTGAGATTTCTTTCCCTTCTTCCTGGAGATCATCAATTACTCCAAATAGAACATCTGAAGTGAATCGTTTAGCTTCTCTAGGTCCTTTAAGCTCGAGGATTATTCTGTATAGAGTTTCAATTGATTCTGAGGAATTCATTTAATGCCCTTTTGGGTATTATCGGTAGAAGGTCTAAAATAATTAATTCTGATGTAACTTTTCCCTCATGGCCTTTAAAGCAAGATGTAATCGCGTCATTTCATACATTTTATACAAATTCTCACTTTTCTTAGCTTTTTCTAGCTCGTAGAGAGTTTCCCGAATCCACCTTGCAATCATCTCTTCCATATTAACCCCTATAGAGGTCCAATAATCTAAGAAGGTAAGATTAGATAGATTGTTCGTTGAATACTTGTCGATAACTTCATGATTGCAAAAAGGTAGACGCTACCTCTCGAGCATTAAGGGCGGAAGACCTTCTCTTTTTTGTCGACACCTACTTTCAGCTCCTTCCATTCGAAGGTGTCGCCGACAAGTTCAGCTTTGACCGATTTATCTTCTACTTTCGCCAGCGGAAGTGAAATGTCGCCAGGTTGAGTCAGGGTGATGTCTTTTAAAGCGACTTTCTTCTGAGTTTCAACTTCGTCACCCTTCTCGTTTGTTTCGAGACAGTTGACGGTCACTGCAGACTTTTCGACTTTGAGTTTGGCAAAAGTCATACACTTAACTTCAGCGAGTTTTTTCCACTCTTTCTTGGCCGGGTTATAGCTATGGAATTGAGGATTATCACCTTGTTCAACTGTTCGCTGACTCATGACCACGATTTGATTTTTTTCGGCCGGGAAGAGAGCGATCACTTCACGGTGGGCCAGTTCAGTGGGAAGAGCGATCTTCTTGGAAGTGAGATCTTTATTCACTTGCAAAAGATAAGTCTCAGGTTCCATGCCCTTGGCCTCAAGCTTCACGCCGGCAAAGATATCTTTTCCGCTTGAGCTAAGAGTGGTGAACACCGGGGCTTGCGCACAGGCAACCGAGGTGAAAAAAAGTGAAACAAGAGCAAGTGTTGATATGTTTTTCATAAGTTTTCCTAATTATTCTTTAATCATTTCAAGAACGTCATCGACTTCTTTTCGTAGCGCCTTAACCGGCTTCATGCTGTCTTCTTCACAAGCTTCAGGAGGAAGAGGTTCCGCCGCTCTCGGAATAAAATGTTCCATCGGTTCGAAGGTATGTCCTTCTCTTTTAACCGCCCGAATCCAGTCTCGAAGATTATCGACTGTAAATTTTTGAATGTCGTGGAAAAGAACCACTCCACCTTTTTGACGGCAGATATCTTTTAGCATGGTTGGAAGGAGAGTCGGGCGCTTCTTAGCATCCCAGTCGTTGGTATCAATATCCCACCCGACGTGAGTAAAGCCCGCGTCTTTTACGGTCTTCATCACCATGTTGTTCTTCGCCTGAGTGGTAGGATTAGAAGAACGGAATGAACCGCCACCATAAGGGAGTCTCAGAACCGGGGAAAGATAATCTTTTAGAAGCGGATTCGGCTTCATAATATTTTCTTTAACCTTGGCCGCAGAAAACTGAGGGTGGTTAATGTGCTCATAGGTATGAGAACCGATGCGGTGGCCTTCTTTTTTCATTCGATCAAGAAGAGCATACTTCGGTTTATTAGCGGCATTCCCTTTCCCGCCAGCAAAGTGCTTCCCTAAGACAAAAAAGGTAGACGGTACCTTTTCTTCTTTCAGGATTTCCAGCACCCTTGGAGTCAGGATCAGGTGAGGACCATCATCGAAGGTAAAATGCACGGGATAGGTCTTGCCGTCAGGACAGGCCGCATGAGTCGCCGTTGGGAGTATTAATACACTGAGGGTTATATAAAATATTTTTTTCACGTTGATCCATATCGGAAAAAGAAATAAATACTTGAGGATATTAATAGCGAAATAAAAGATCGGTGAAGAGGGTGCTTTCTTCGTCGAAGAAATGCTTACTCTCGAGGATTCGACTAGAGAGGAAAGTGAAGTGAGGTCTAAGGAGACGCTGGTATTTTTCTCGGGTACGGTGAATGGCGTACTCATCTTTAAAGTCGAGTTCCGAGACCTGACGACCCAGTTCCACGTCGGTAGGAACAGTGAGATACAGGTATCTCACTCTCTGGGAGATAATCGGTAGGACTTCTTTTAATTCCTGGTCTGTCAGATACTGAAGAACCGAAGTGCAGATTCCTAAATCGAAAATATTATTTTTTCTCTCGGTCCGGCACCAGGTAACGAGATCTTCCTCGTAGAGTTTTAGTTCAGTGGACTCCACCGGTCTCAGTTTATCTGGTTTAGCTTTTTTAAAAGCGTAAGGAGAAGGTTCAATTCCCACTGCTTTATAGGGAATAAAGGCCTTAAGCATTTCACGAAAAAGATGACCGTAGCCAAAGCCCAGGTCTATGACGGAGGTGATCTCCACATGCTCAACCGAGAGGAAGGATTTTAAATAGCGAGTATGCTCTTTAGCATTACCTATTCCGTCCATCGACATGGGATCGGAGTAGTTTTTCTCCCAATAGGTTTTATCAAATTTGGTCATGCCGCTTCAGTTTTTGGATGAGTCGAGCGCATGAAATCGTGAGTGAATTTTAAGATTCTTTCTTCGATGGCATGAGCTGTAACAGGGATGCCTTCATTATGAAGGTCAGTAATAATTTTAAACATTGTATCAGAGAGCATGTACTTGGCATCAACAGGGCCCGAAGATTGATGGATAACTTGGTAAAGAGAGGCGAGGGCTTCCGTTGATTTCATCAGTTTGCTCCTTTATGCAACTTCAGTTTTAATAGCTTGGTCAAAATCATTAGTAACTTTTGAGAGTCTTGAAGCTAGATTTGTTTCATTAACTTCTAAACCTTCGTTTTCCAGATCGTCTAAGATGTTACTTAATACCGCTTTAACGGC
>DISW01000024.1 GCA_002422605.1 Bacteriovoracaceae bacterium UBA6200
CTGATACCGCAGCCAAAGGTGCTGAAAAAGCTGAAACACAACCTGACTATTGTATGATGGTGGCCATGGGTTATGAAACTCTGGGAGGAGTCATTCAGGATCACCTTCAGAAAAAAGCTGAAAAGAAGAATACTGAAATACAAGATATTCAAGTACAGGCCCTCCTAAATCTCAAAGAAACTCATAAAGCGAGAAAGACTACCGCCAACTGGCAGTCGGCCATTTATGGTGGTGTGACCGCTTGTTATGTCGGTATGGCCTTCACAGGAGAAATTGCCACAGATTGGAAATATTGGGCAAAGCTTGGTGGAGCAACGGCCCTTACGGCCCTCTATATTAAAAAGGCCAATAAGCATGACAAAGCTTCCAAAAAAGTTCAGTTAGTGATTGATTCACTTCCTAAGGCCGGTGAGTGTAACCCATGGACTAAGAGTTCATGTTTTTGTAGTGAACCAACATCTAAAGAAAGGTACCCTGCCAATTATCAAGAAGTATGTGTTTTAAACGGCGGTAACTTTGATACTCCGAAAGTCGCAACCGGTTGTGGTGCAGTTGTCGGTGGCAAACTTACTTTCGATGAAAAATGTAAGTGTAAAGAAACCAATTCGTGCATGAAGAGTAATTTTAAGGCGGTCAATCCTAAGTTCAACGTCGCTACAAATTATATGAATGAAGCAAACAAGGCCTTTGATCTTTTAAATAGCGGTATGTACGACGAGGGTAAAGTCTCGGCAGTTAGCTATGCCGCTGGGGCCATGGCTTCAAAAGTAAAAGGTAAACTTAATTCAAGGTCTATTCCTAAAGTGGCCTTAAATGATGAACAAAAAAAGATGGCGGCTGAACTTGCGAACTATGTACCAGCGCCTCTCGCTAGCGTCGCTGCAGCTTCAAACTCAAACTATTCTGGTGGAGTTAACGATCCTTCCGCCAAATCAGCTTCTGCACTCAGTAAACTTCCTTCTTCAATGAAAGAAAAGCTTGCTGATACCAGAATAAAAGCGAACTATCGCCAAGGTGGTGGAGGTTCTACATATGAACCGAAATCAGAGCGCCCTGATTTTGGTTTTGCTTTTCCTAAAACAGGAGAAGCTGATTCCGCCAGTGGTGCCGAAGTTCTTAGTTTCGCTGAGCAGGCCATCAGTAAGGCGGATGTAAACAACTCACCTGAAACACCGATTTTTGATATTATTTCGAACCGATATCGCAGGTCTGGTTGGGGAAAATTAGAAGCTGAGAAAGAATAACTTACTCTCCCAGCTGATCAAATTGATCGATTCTTGTCTGATGACGGCCGCCCTCAAATGGTGTTGCAAGAAAAGTATCAGTAATCTTAACAATCAAATCCATTGGGGTTCTACGGCCTGATAAACAAAGCACATTGGCATTGTTGTGTAAGCGGCTCATCTTCGCATCTTCTTCATCCCGACAAAGGGCCGCACGAATTCCTTTATAACGATTCGCTGTCATGCTGACGCCGATTCCTGAACCACAGAGAAGGATTCCTGGAACGTGTTCGGCTCTCACCTTCTCCACCAGTTTCTTGGCCCATTCAGGATAGTTCGTTGATTCAGAGGAATTGGTTCCTAAATCTATAACCTCATGCTCTTTTTTAAGATGCTCTACGAGGTTATTCTTTTCATCAAAGGCTGCGTGGTCTGAAGCGATGTAAATTTTCATAATGTACTCTCAAAAAAAAAGGCTCCACCGAAGTGAAGCCTTTAAGTGATTAGTAGCGGTAGTACTCAGGCTTATATGGACCTGAAGCTGAAATACCAAGGTACTCAGATTGAGTCGGTGAAAGGGTATCCAGTTCAACACCAATTTTCTTTAAGTGAAGACGGGCCACTTTCTCATCTAAATGCTTAGGAAGCATATAAACTTTCTTTTCATAAGAAGCTGTATTTGTCCAAAGCTCGATCTGTGCCAAAGTTTGGTTAGCAAAAGAGTTACTCATAACAAAGCTTGGGTGACCAGTAGCACATCCAAGGTTAACCAGACGGCCTTCAGCAAGAACGATTACTTGTTTGCCACCTTCAAGAGTGTAAAGATCTACTTGAGGTTTAATGGTGTCTTTAGAGTGGCCGTAGTTTTTATTTAACCAGGCCATATCGATTTCGATATCAAAGTGACCGATGTTACAAACAATAGTCTTATCTTTCATAGAAAGGAAGTGATCGCCGGTGATGATGTCACGGCAACCAGTTGTCGTAACAACAATATCTGCTTCTTTTACAGCATCAGACATCTTCTTAACTTCATAACCTTCCATTGCGGCCTGAAGGGCACAAATAGGATCGATTTCAGTTACGATAACTCGTGCGCCAGCGCCCTTAAGAGATTCAGCTGACCCCTTACCTACGTCACCGAAACCAGCAACCACGGCCACTTTACCGGCGATCATGACATCTGTAGCTCTACGGATGGCATCTACGCAAGATTCGCGACAACCATATTTGTTATCAAATTTTGATTTAGTTACTGAATCGTTTACGTTGATACATGGAACAGGAAGTTTTCCTAGTTTCTCAAGTTCATAAAGACGGTGAACGCCTGTCGTAGTTTCTTCAGAAATTCCTTTGATGCCTTTATAAAGCTCAGGGTATCTGTCGATGATAAGTTGAGTAAGGTCACCACCGTCATCAAGGATCATGTTTAGTGGTTGTTTATCTTCGCCGAAGAAAACAGTCTGATCGATACACCACATAAATTCTTCTTCATTCATCCCTTTCCAGGCATAAACAGGGATACCGGCAGCAGCGATGGCAGCAGCAGCATGGTCCTGAGTTGAGAAAATATTACATGAAGACCAGGTAACATCAGCACCTAGCTCTACCAGAGTTTCAATTAAAACAGCAGTCTGGATGGTCATATGAAGACAACCAGCAATGCGGGCGCCTTTAAGTGGCTTTGATTTCCCGAACTCTTCACGAAGGGACATAAGACCCGGCATTTCTGCTTCAGCAAGTTTAATTTCCTTGCAGCCCCAGTCTGCGAGAGAGATATCTTTAACTTTGTACTTTAAACGTGTAGAGGTTCCGTAAGTACCCTCTGAAAAAGTTGCTTTCATTTATAATTCCTTTTCCTAAAACCTTATGGGTCTGGTAAATAAGCGAAAATGACAATAATTGCCCTAAAAACTAACACTCTTTGCCCAATGGCTCAAGTGCAACAAGGGCATATCAAGGGTTTATCCAAGGTCTAAAAATGAAAAAATACCGTTTTGAGTACTTCGCTTCCTGTCCCACTGGCATAGAGGAGCTTTTGACACAGGAAATCCTGGATTTGGGGGCCAAAACGGCCAAGGCCGTCAGAGGTGGAGTTCAGTTTGAATCCTTCCATGAAATCGCTTTAAAAGTGATCCTCTACTCAAGACTGGCGAGCAGAGTTTTCAAATACCTCTATAATTTTGAAGTGAATAACGAGAAAGACTATTATCTCGAAGCCACTGATATTAAGTGGAAGAGCTTAATGGATGTAAATAACACTTTCAGGTTAACAACTATTTTTGGAGATCTTCTTTCTGAACGCGAAGAGTTCAGAAACTCTCAGTTCGCCAATTTAAAACTTAAAGATGCGATTGTTGATTATTTCCGCCATCACGAAGGCATTCGCCCAAGCGTTGCCAGAGACTATCCGGATGTCGCCTTCTTGGCGCGCATTGATCGTGGGGTTGAAAAACCTTATCAAGTCACGCTCATGTATGACCTTTGTGGTGATCCTCTGAATCAACGTGGCTATCGTTTGGCCAAGACTGAAGCTCCTCTGAAAGAAAACCTTGCGGCCGCTATTTTAAAAATCGCTAAATGGAATCCTGAAACAGAAGGTCTTCTGGACGCCATGTGCGGTTCTGGTACTTTCACTATTGAAGCGGCACTCATGGCGGCCAATATCCCTCCCAGCTACTTAAAAGTTGAGAGATACCTGAAGAATAGCAATTTCAAACTTTGGACTTTTCAGAATTATCCTTGGCTTACCAAAGATGAGCTTTTAATGGAAAACTTCAATAAAATGCTTCAAGAAATCACGACACAAACAGAAGATGGACTTGCACGCCTAAGTGAAATGAAAGGCCGAATCGTTGGAAACGATCTTTCAGAAATGAGTCTTATTTCTGCCAGGGAAAATCTGAAAAAAGCAAAGCTGGATGGGTTAATTGAACTCACACATAAAGATGCTCTCGCTCTTAAACCTGTGACAGAGAAATGCCTTTTCATTTGTAACCCTCCTTACGGCGAACGTCTGGAATACGGTGAAGATGAAAAACTCAAAGCACTTTATAAAGGGCTTGGGGATCACTGGAAGCATGCTTTCAAAGGCCATAGAGCGGCTCTTTTTACTGGAAACATTGAAATGTTAAAAGTTGTAGGTCTTAAAACTTCTAAACGACATATTTTACATAATGGTGACATTGAATGTCGTTTAGCTGAGTACGATCTCTACTAAAGATCTTTCAAGAGAAGAACAAAATCTTCACGGACCTTAATCTGATAATTCCATTCGGCAATTTTCGGTTTGAGGTTCGTAAGATGAGTATTCACCGTTCCTGGCTTAATGGAGACATTTCCCCAAACTTTTAAGATGAGATCTTGACGGGATATTTTAGCGGGGAAAGTGCGGAGGATGTTTCCGAGTATTCGGAATTCTAATAACGTAAGTTCAACATTATTTTCATCTATCTGAGCTTTTAACGATTCAAAATCAAGAGAAAGATTTCCCAGCTTAAGTTTCGTTGATACTTGAAGATAGACATTTATTTTATTTACCAGACGGACAATCATCTCTTCACAATTTATATCTCGAGGTAAAAAATCGACTCCTCCCTCTTGAAAAGAGCGGATTTTAATTTCATCGCTTGGATCACCTGAGATAAAAAAGATCGGACAATTATTGTATAAAGGATTCTTGATAATTTCCTGATAAAGGACATAACCATTTTTCTGAGGCATATGAACGTCTAGTAAAATGGCGTGGGGATAATTTTGGGTAATAAGATTTTCGCACTCATTCACATCCGTCGTCCCTATAACTCTAAATTTTTCGGCCAATAGCTCGCTAAAGCATTCGATATTATCTGCCTGATCATCGATATAAAGGATGGTCCACTTCATCGGTTTTCTTTTTTACTTAACTGGAAACCTTTGAGCTTTATCCCATTAATTTCATAATCCCAATCCTGGAGCTTACTATTGAGATTCGAAACATGAGTGTAAATAGTGGCATCTAGAACATGATCTGTTCTCCAGACTTCTTCAATCATTTTTGGTTTAGAAATAATTTCTGGAAAGATGCGGAGAAAGAGAGTCAAAAGCTTGAATTCAATAAAAGTGAGGGGAAGCTCAACATTATTTAAATAAGCTTTGAGGATCGTAAGATTAACTTTCAGGTTAGTGAACTCAATGATGCTTCTATGTTTTTGATAGAAGGCCAATTTCGACTTCACTCGAACAAGCATTTCCTCAGGGTTCATGGTTCGATTAAGGAAATCAATTGCCCCCAGAGAGTATGAATTGATCCTTGCCATATCTGAGTCATCAGAAGAAATAAAGAATATAGGGCAATTGTTATAATGAGGATGCTCTACGATCTTCTCATATAAAGTGAATCCATCCATTGTAGGCATGTGGATATCTATTAAAATGGCCGAATAAGACGATTGCTCACCAAAGGTAGCAATAAAATTATCTGGAGACTGGTAATTCTTTATGGAAAAATCCTGCTCTAGAATGAGCCCAATACAGTCGAGATTAATTGTACTATCGTCAATATAAGCAATTTCTGCTTTCAAATCATTCTCCCAGCTCTTACTTAAGACGATCTTCTAACTTCATCGCAAGAGTCGGACTGGCAAATTTCAAAAGGGCCGTTTTATTGACCACTTTATCGAAGTGTTTATCAGACTTACTAAAGAAGTACCCTGCGACATCCTGATCTTTAAGAAAGATCGTGTGACCTTTCGTATCGAATTTCCGGAGGATAAACTCAGAGTCCAAAAAGAGGATGTCTCTAATAGTAAAGTTTTTAGCAACATACATGATAATACAATAATCTGATAACTCCGCTAAAGATTTCTTAATCTTTACACCTTTCGGCGAAGTGGAATCATGCCAGTGAACTTTTACCTCGACTGTACTTCCATGTTCGGTTTTGAAATCAAATCCTCTTTGGGAAGAAGATTTAATTTGGTGAAGTCCAAAAATAATTTTGGCATACCACTCTCCGAGTTGAATCGGGAGGTTCTTACCATTCATCAGAACTTTGTGATCTTTCAGTATTTGAAAAGTTTGATGAACGATTTCTACCGTATCAAAAATAGATTTCTGATCTGGTAAGTGCAAGATACCAATGTTCTTCATCACTTTTACAGCAAGGCGTTTGTTGAACTGCTTTGTGTACCATTGATCAAAATCTGTATTTTCCAGGAAGTCGTAAGAGCTGAAGACAAATCCTTCGCCCTTCAACTGATTGAGTGATTCAATTTCAGGCAACTCTTTTTGAAGATAGCTATAGGGAATATACTCCTTATCACTACTGCCTCTGACATATATTGAATCTTTGTCATAAGCGGAGCTGCCATGAGTAGACCCAGAAAACTTCTGGGCCAACTCAAAGACTTTATCTTTTAACACGGTGTAACCTTTTAAATTAAATTACACCTATTCTAACACGGGAGAGATCAAATCTCTAGAAAAGTCATATCTTCAGTAAAATCTGTCATGGTCTTGGCCATGGACAAATTATGGACTAAATAATGAGCACAGTAGATTCTGAAATCAGTTACTTTTGACTCGTAATATTTCTTTTCATCCCCCGAAGCTGTGGCTAGTTTTTGATCGGCCAGAACAGCTGACTCTAAAAGTTGCCAAGCGACCACCATCTGAGAAGCAAAGTTGAGAAATTCAGTACAGTTTTGAAGAATCATATTGAACTCATTCTTCTTGGCATAACCGGAAATATGCTGCATGACTCCTTGGGCACTCATCAAAACTTTTCCGAAGAGTTCCTTTTCTTTTTTAAACTTAGATTCATCCAAACCTTGAACCGAAGCGACAATTTCCTGAGTGAGGGCGGTCAAAGTCTTACCGCCATCTTTTAAAACTTTTCTCATCAGAAGGTCGATTGATTGAATGCCGTTGGTTCCCTCATAGATCATGGCGATCTGAGTATCACGCACAAACTGTTCAACACCGTACTCTGTACAGTAGCCATAACCACCGTGAGTTTGAAGGGCCAAAGAAGAAACGTTAAATCCCTGTTCTGAACAGTAGGCTTTACAGATAGGAGTCAAAAGACCAATGATGGCTTCTTTATTATGATCCGTTTTGGCCTTATTAAAGAGGTTGGCAGTATAAAGACAAAGAGCTCTCATCCCACGGACCATAGCTCTCATCTTTAAAAGATTACGACGGACATCCGGATGATTGATAATTTCTTTACCGAACTGAGCACGTTCTTTCGAATATTGTTCGGCCATCATATAAGCAAGATTCGCTTGTGATTCACCTTGGATACCACAGTATAAACGGGCCTCATTCATCATGATGAACATGGTCGCCATACCTTCAAATTCTTCACCGATCAGCCAGCCTTCAGACTGACCATCAATGCCGAATTGCATTTCACAAGTCGCTGAAGCATGGATACCCATTTTATGTTCAATTTTAGAACAAACGACGTTGTTACTCTCACCCATTGAACCGTCTTCATTGATTTTAAATCTTGGAACCACAAAGAGTGAAATCCCCTTAGTTCCTTCTGCTCCACCTGGAGTACGAGCAAGAACCAAGTGAATGTTATTTTCATAGAGATCTGACTCACCGGAAGAGATAAAAATCTTAGTTCCTTGAACCGCAAACTTACCGTTACCAAGAGGTTTCGCTGTTGTTCTCAAAGCACCAACATCAGAACCTGCCCCGGCTTCAGTTAAACACATGGTTCCGCCCCATGTACCAGACATCATCTGAGGAACGATGTGAGTTTTCATAAACTCATCACCTTTAATATTGATTACATTAAGTGCAGCTCGAGAAAGACCCGGATACATCGTCCAGGCACAGTTAGCTCCCGTTGCAAGTGACATACAAGCAACATATAAACTTTCAGGAACGGGAGTCCCACCGATAGCTTCAGGCATTCCTAAAGCAAACCAGCCGTTATCGTAAAAAGACTTTTGCACTCCATGAAGAACTTCAGGAACGATCACCTTTTTATTAACGTGCTTAACCCCTACTTGATCTGAAGGCTCACGAGTCGGGAAAACTTCGTTTTCAACATATTTGTTGTACTCAGAAAGGATGCCTTTAATATCGTTGTCTTCAAGACCGAACTCTTTCCAGTCCTGAACTTTGAGAAGCTCTGTTAAATTAAATTCAACGTCACGGATATCAGCTTTGTAATTTCCCATAGGTACTTCCTTGTCCTAAATAATAAAAAATAAGTCCTTCTAGGATACATCAGAACAGGATTTTTTGTAGGGTCGGAAGAAAAAAACATGAAGTTGATTAAAACACTTGGGAAAATAAAAAAGGCAGCCGGAGCTGCCTATAATTAAGTTAAATGATGTCAGATTAGAGGGTACAACCCACGGAGAAAGAACAAAACGCATCAGTATAAATCGTTGACGGTCCCTGTGCTCCAGTAACCGTTTTTTCTACTGGATTTAGTAATGAATGGTAATTCTTGTCAACTGTATAAGTAGTGACAATATTGTTTTTCAGAAGAGAAATTCTTATCACGTTATTTCCAAGATTTACTGCTTGTACAATCTCCCCAACCGAACCATTAAATATAGATCTTAATTCTGCATTATTCCGGCTATTAATAGTCCCATTGTCTCTAACTAGATTCACTTGTTTCTTTTCCGAAATAACTGTTCCATTATTTGAAGATCCACTAGAGCTTCCATAACAATAAGGAATGGTGATGAAATTCCAATCAAGGCTTTTACAAGTTTGATTAGAGCTTTGTGAATACTGGATTTGTTGAATATCAACAATCCCTGTTCCCCGAGATCCTTCGGCATTACCATTATACCAATTATTTAATTCTTGAATAACCTGCTGGCTCGTTTGATCCAGATGATTTGGATCATAATGAAGGTTATTTCCTCCTATATATCCATTACCACCACCCGAACTTTTATTATCCTTACCGCACCCAACGGCAAAGACTATAAGAGAAGCACATACTATTGATCTAAAAAGAGTCGTTTTCATTATTTCCCCCTCAGGAATTTGATATGACTCTCTACATCCAAGAAATGTGCCAAAAATAGTCACCTATTTTTAGTTAGTTGAAAAAGACATTTGTTTAAAAGGTGTACGAGGCAAATAAAATTGTCTAAAAGTTAGTCACTCCTGTGAAAATTTGCCATGTCTTCAGGACGTCTTTAGAATAATCAAAAGATTTAATAACCCTAGGAAACTAAGTCCATGAACATTAATAAATACATCGATCACACTGCTCTTAAACCTGAAACAACATCCAGGCAGATTGAAAAGCTTTGTGCTGAAGCTAGAGATTTTGATTTCTTTTCCGTATGTGTAAATTCCTACTTTGTAAAACAGGCCGTCTCTTTGTTACAGAATAGCTCTGTTAAAGTCTGTACTGTTGTAGGCTTCCCACTTGGAGCTTCAACCATGGAGACCAAACGTTTTGAAGCCATGAAGGCAATGGCCGAAGGCGCTAAAGAAATAGATATGGTGATAAGTCTTTCTGCAATCAAGTCTGAAAACTGGCAGTATGCTTTAGATGATATGTCTTCACTTGCTCAGGTTGTGCATCAACAGGGCGGTTTATTAAAAGTGATTTTAGAAACCTGTCTTCTGACTCAAGAAGAAAAAGTTAAGGCCTGTGAACTAGCAGTTAAAGCGAAAGTTGATTTTGTAAAAACATCTACGGGTTTTTCAACTAGCGGGGCCACTATTGAGGATGTAAAACTCATGAGATCTATAGTGGGAAGCTTAGGAGTTAAAGCAAGTGGTGGGATTAAAGATATTGATACCGCAAGGCTTATGATCGAAGCTGGTGCCACAAGACTTGGAACCAGCTCCGGTGTCGAAATTTTAAAAGGGATTACTTCAACGGCGAGTTACTAAACTACTCGCCGATTAGTTTGATCATTCTCAATTTTCCGATTTTCAGAATAAGTTCCTGACCGGCCTCAAGATTAAGAGTATCTGTTGAGTGATTCTCAAAATTAACTTTTACCGCATTCTGCTGAATCAGACGTCTTCCTTCTGATTTAGATTTAATCAGAGATAATTCCATAAAGAGATCAAGAAGAGCGATGGTTCCGGCCGGGCGTGGAACAACCTGGATATCATCCGGGATTTGTTTCTTCGAAAAACGGGCATCAAACTTCTCACGCTCTTCACGGCCTGCGGCCTCTCCATGATAGTAACCAGTGATTTCTGAAGCCAGGGCCTTCTTGGCTTCCATGGGATGGATGGTTCCTTGAACCAGTCCAGTAATCATCGCCTCTACCTCGGCTGCCGGACGACGACAGAGGAGCTGATAGTATTTCTTCATCAACTCATCTGAGATCGACATTAACTTTCCGAACATATTAGTCGGAGTATCTGTCAAAGCAATATAGTTATCCATGGATTTAGACATCTTGTTGACGCCATCAGTGCCCTCGATCAAAGGCATCGTGAGAACACACTGAGCTTCCTGATCAAAAGCATATTGAAGTTGTCTTCCCATCATGAGGTTGAAGGTCTGATCTGTTCCACCCAATTCTAAGTCGGCCTTAAGATGAACAGAATCGTAACCTTGAAGAATAGGATAGATGAACTCATGAAGATAAATAGCTTCCGAGTTGTTATAGCGTTTAGAGAAGTCATCTCTTTGAAGGATTGCACCTACAGTGGATTTACTCATAAGTTTAATGAGATCAAGACCCGAAAGCTTACCCAACCAGTCCTTATTGAAAACAACGTGAGTTTTAGCCATATCTAAAATCTTACCGACCTGTTCCTGGTAAGTTTGGGCGTTCTCAATCACATCTTCCGGAGTGAGGATGGGGCGAGTTTTATTCTTTCCTGATGGATCTCCGATCTGGGCGGTGTAATCACCAATCAAAAAATAGATCTCGTGACCAAAATCCTGCAAGAGGCGAAGTTTTTGGAGAACAACAGTGTGACCTAAATGAATATCCGGTCTTGAAGGATCAGCACCAAATTTAATAATTAAGGGTTTTTGCTTCTCATATGACTTCGTAAGTTTCTTTAAGAGTTCTTCTTCTGGAATGATTTCAAAAGCTCCTCTCTTAAGTTCTGCTAATTGCTCTGATGGGGTAACGGTAATACGAGTCATTGGGTCTCCTTGAACCCTGTTAGTTTAATCGACAAGCATAACTTAGTGAATCAAATTAACGGCAAGTCACCGACAATTTTCTTCCTGAGAAGAAGACATAATTCTCAGGAGAAGATTTTCCGATCTTGGCCAACAGGGTCATCTCCCCAATGGAGCTGAAGCGTGCCACGAGGTCAACTTCGTCACTTCCTAAATAACCATCGGCACGGACGGTTTCATTGAGATAGGTCACTCTAATATCGTTGGAAGAGACACCATCAACAATAAAGCGGCTCCCTGGAGCATCACAGATCACTCTTGCGGCCATGGCCGGGAGGGATGATAAAATTAAAGCAGAAAGTAGTAATGTTTTCATATATATTCCTTATTTTTTAAAGCCAATCGTTGCAGTTCCGCGACCCCACCCATCAGACTTAAATTTAAGTTCATGGAGGTAGGTACCCTTTAAACCATCAATTTTGAAGTCCAGTAGCGTTCTTCCTTCAAAAGAACCCACATCCTTCATGATGGTCTTTAATACTTTATTTTTAAACCGTACATTACTTAACTCAGTAGTAAGTCCATACTGGGGCAATCCCTTGAGAAGAAGGTCTGAATCTGTTGCAACCTTTTTCACCTTGATGATGAAATGAGGGATGCCATCAACTTCTTCAATATTGAGGGCAATCATGAATTTGATAGGGAACCGGATTTGAGATCGTCCTACCAAAATTCTTTGAGTCGGTGAAAGAGTATGAATCACATCCATATAAAGTGAGAACAAGTCCCCTTTTTCCTCTGCCAGAACAAAAGCCTTTTCCGGACCGAGTACCAGATCTTTTTCACTGAGAGGCCCGTCCCATAAACCTAACTTAATGGTGGATTGAACCATTTGATTAAGATATTTCTCGCTGACACTTAAGGAAAGATTGGTACTTTTCTCAATCAAACTACGGTTCATCTCTCGAAGTGAGCGCTGGTAAGTACGAATATCAATCGTTCTTCTATCTTTAGACTTAATCCCTTCATTCATTAAACAAGGCCCATCTTCACAAAAATGTCCGCCAAGATCAAATTGAACAATTCCCGTATTGTTCGTCTGCATATTCTCTACTCGAAGCGCCCCGCTAATATCACCGTCAAAGCTGACTCCCCTGGGCAGGATCAGTGATTTAGGGTTTCCTTCAATCACATTCTCAAACTTATCATTGAGATTGGCGTGCAAAATATCCAGCACCCCTCTCTTCATGTCGTTCTGGCGTTTAAGAAGAAAATCTTTGATCTTCTTCTTATCAAAACGAACGATCTTGTTTCCAACTTTGATCGAAACATCGGGGATCAGAATATCTTTATAATTAAGGATAATGAGATCAGGATTTTTATTAATCATCTGCATGAATTTCTTAATATCTACTTTCTCCAAAGAGAGAAGAATATTGTCTTCAAGGATTGAAGTGCTCCACCCAAAAGAGGTCTCGGCCATTATCTTTGGACTGATCAGAAACTCAGGTTCAATAATTTGAATATCAAAAATAATCGGTTGGGCATTATGAGACTGCTTAAGTTCAACTTCAAAGGCCAGCCGCTCAGCCGAGAGATGAAGTCCCTTAACATAATTTTCAGTAACATACTCCACGCGGTTGTTACTGGAAGTTCCAGGACGGAATTCGGAGTTAAAGTGTTGAACGTTATAGGCAAGCTTTTCAACGACTAGCCTGTAATCTGATTCAAACAATTTAATCTTCAGCACATTTTGTAAGTCCTGAATCCAGCGCTGAGAACTGACCGGAATATCATTAATGACCTTGGCCATATCGATGACGATGGGTTTCGAGAAATCTTGTGAATAAGGATCTCCAAAACCTGTATTACTAAGAAAGATTCTTAGTTGATCAATAAATGCTTCGGAAGATTCAAGATCAAATCTGGTCTTAAAGACAATGTCCTGTTGCTTTTGGGCCCAGGACAACTGACTGATAGTAAGGACTATAAGTAAATAAATGAACTTCATAGATGCAGGAATATAGCATTATTAAGAGACTTAGAGCGAGGAGAAGTAAAAAATACAATTCTTGAATTTCAATAGCTTAAGGAATTCTCCAGCCGACACGGATTAAGAAAGCTTCAAATTCTCTTTGTTTTTTTACGGGGTCCTTTGGAGGTAGAGAAGTTTCCGGATAAAGAGGCCCTTCAGAAAAGGGCAAAAGTCCCAAAGACTTTCTTCTTAAATCCAATCTCTTTCTGTCTTCGATAATATGCCCTTGCTGAGTACCGTAAAGTTGTCCTCTTCCCTCCAGGTAAGAAATTCGATCATCAAGATATGGCAGAAGTTCAAGAGGATAATCATCCTGAGCAGCGGCCAGTCTCATTTGAATTAAGGATTCTCGCATAAAATCAGGCCAGGGAAGACTTTGATAAATGATATACCAAGAGAGATGAACACCCTTCTCACCCGCATTACTCAAAACAGCAAATCCCATTTCTTCAATCATTCTCGAAAGTTTCTGGGCATTTTCCAAATGGACTTTTTCTAATGAAGGAGAATAGGAATCATTGAGAGTTCCTGTTTCTCGCAGAACCTCTCGAACCTGATGTTCTTTATCTGTAAGAAAAGTAAGTTTTTCAACCCAGAGAGGATCAATCATATCTTAAACCTTCACCGAGGTTCTAAGATCTCCTAATTGATCACTGGCGATTTTTAAACGTTCGACTAAAACAGGAAGCTCTTCAGGCGTCTCATTAATTCCCTGTTGATACTTGGTCAGCATTTTTTCCATGATACGAATGACTTGAGAAAGAAGACTTTGGACAGCGAGAAGCTTTCCAATTTGATTTACCTGGCTGGCCTTATAACTAAGCTCTTTACTGTATTTCGTTAGTTCACCCACCGAATTTAAAGACAAAGTATAAGCTGAACCCATGATACGGTCGATTTGTTGACCAAAGGTTTCAAAGACCGTAGCGGCTTCCACCCCATTTAAAGCTTGCAAAGACTCCCTAAGGTTTTGCAACACATTAAAAGAGGTTTCAAGAAAATCATTTAAGATTTCCTGGTCAATTTCATTACCATTGTCATCTATCATAGGATTAATATGACATACCAAGAGGAAAGAGTTAAAGAAAATTATGAGTAATCAAAATCGTCCCGTTATATTTTTTGATGGTGTATGCGGTCTATGTAACGGCTTTGTCGATTTCGTTATTTCTCAAGATAAAGAAAAGATTTTTCTCTTCTCTCCTCTCCAAAGTGATTACGCCGCCAATCATCTTTCTCCCCAATATACCAAAGATCTGACTTCTGTCGTCCTGTTGATTGATGGCGAAATTTTATCTAAAACGAATGCAGTATTAAGAGTGATGGAAGAGCTAGGAGGAGCATGGAAACTCCTGACCTTAAGTCGGCATCTTCCTTTATCTTTTAGAAATCGAATTTACGATATGGTGGCAAGCAACAGATATCGGATTTTTGGAAAAAAAGAAACCTGTAGATTACCTACAGAAGATGAACGTCAACGTTTTCTTATCTGATTTTCACTGCGTAATCAGCATTAATAGCATCTTAAAGTTCCCGACTGAAATACTCTAAATGAAGTGATCGTTACTTAATTCTTATAATTCCTTTTTAAAATGAAGCCCCTCGGAATTTAATTTGTTTTCTCACTAAGGCATAAAACACTTCTAATTTTTCTTAAGAGGTAAAAATGAAAAAGATAGTGGTGTTATTAGTGGGAGCACTCATGCTCATGGCGAATGCAAACGCATTCGAAATTGAAAAGCTCTCAAATAATAAAGAGCTCTTCTCCCGAGTCCTGACAAATCAAGACAAGGTTAACATCGAATTGTGGATCAAATCTCATCCACTTGGTGCAGATGAATTAAAAAAAGCATCCTTCCTCACCCTCACCGAAGTCTTTAACGAATTTGAAAAAATTGATTCGACTTGTGAGTTTGGCTTTATTCAAAAGCTCCAGGATGAAGCCCTAAGAATGGGGATAATTAATAAAGAAAGTGAAGTCCTGACACTAAATATCTACTTACGTTACACAGATTCAATTGATGATGTTCTTTATAAGATTTTCAAGGACGCGGCCCTTGTGAAATTTGCTCTGGAAAGCGTATCCACGACCAGCGCAGTCTCTGGCCGTCCCCGCAATTTATACACAGCTCAGAATAGAGAAGCAGATACAGATAAATTATATAAAGATTTTAAAACCTGGCCGGATGAAAAGAATAAATGTTCCTTAGATTTTTATTTCCAGCTTTCTCAAAAGATCACCTGGAAAACGAAGAACGACCGTGACTTTCAGCTGCAAAAACTTAATTACATCGCCTATTCAAAAAAAGTCATCAGCACCGAAGTTTTCAATAAGCTTGAAGTACTAAGAAGGAAATCAGTTTTAAACTGGCCTGTTTATCTGAATCGTTATGTGGACATCATTGATAATGCGAAAGACCGGCTCACAAAAGCACCTGAATTAAAGGCCACGAATGATTTTGGTTCTGAATATATTTCTCGCAAAGAAAATATTACTCAGAGAGGAAATCTCTACCGGACTTATAACAGCACTCAGATCATGATGCTTGCCCAAATCATTGAGAAAACCGCCAAGCGAATGGATTCAAGACTTGTGACTCTCAACTGGCAATATACAGACGATCCCAATGGTGAAACTCAAGTCTATATTTTCTCACCGATGGAACAGTACCGTGCCACACTAAAACTTCTTAGAAAAGACATGGGCGAGATCATGCGGTCAGAAGCATTTAAAGGTACCAAACTGGAATACAGTCATCTGATTGCAGCAGCCTTTGAAACCGGTTTCATTAAATCAGAAGAATTAGATTATATTTTAAAGTTTGAAGATTTCTGGAATCCCAAAATTCCTAAATGGAAAACTTATGCCAACTTTGCTTTCTCCCTTGCTGGTACGGCCACATTCTATCTCCCTCCACCGTGGAATATTATCGGATCAATTGGTTTGATTCTGGCCCAAGGTAAATATGTCTACGGTGATGAAGAAGCCAATCCTGATGATAACTGGAATGTCATTATATAATTTAAGGAGTTTTGATATATGAAATACTATCTTATACTAAGCGCAGCTTCATTGTTGTCATTTTCAGCTATGGCCGCCAATGATTCATTCAGAGTTTTAATGAGGCAGCCTCATTCTTATAAAACTTTTTATAGCAATGTGAAACTATCTCACCTTGAGAGTGATTCTTCTTTTGATGGAAGCTATTTTAAAATTGTTAAGGGAAAAAGTAATGAGGCGATCTCTTTTGATGAAGAAGATGAAGGGATTCGAACCAAAGCTGCGACTGTTTATTATCATCTAAGTGAAGCGAGAAACTTTTGGGTGAATCAGATTAAATCCGAACGAGCAGAATCTCTACCCAAATTAACCATTCGCCTGGAGATCACCAACCAGTTTAATGAATTGGGACATTACGCTCACGATAATAAAACTCCACAATACAATAATGCCCTTTCCATTCCTGCTGGAGAGACACCTTCCTGGGTTCCTGCTGATAAGCAAGACAAGTGGGGAAAAGAGATTTGGTTCCGACCTAAGAAGAAGGTTTTAACTAAAGACCTGGGACCAATGGGTCCTAATCCTCTGACCACTTCTTTAATGGCGATGGAAAGGCCACTTATTAATTATGTGGAGAATCAGATTAATCACAGAATTATGCGAGAGTTCTTTTTTCCGGCATATACCAACCGTCCTCTCCATGAAGACATTATTCGATATGCGGGAACCTACGCTTTAATGAAGTTATTCATTCATGGCTCCCGCTATACCGATAATTTATTTCTCGATAAGTACTTTTACTTAGACACGGCAATGGTTCCGGAGATTGCCTCTCATGAGTATGCTCACCTTATCCTGAGTGATCATCTTGAGATGTCCCATTCCACTCCGGTCAATGAAGGAATGGCGGATTATTTTGCGGCCGTTCAGTCAAAGAAAAGAAAAGTGTACGGGAAAGTGGCAGGATTTAGTAATAGTGCTCCCAAAGATACTCAAGAAAAAAGACTTTATAGTCATTGGGATGAATCAAATAGATATGCTACGAGTGACTTCACTCTCTCAGTTCTCTGGGACGTGCGAGAAACCTTAGGTGAAGAAATTGGCGATAGAGTTGTGTATCAGGCCAGAAAGTATTTGAAGACAAGTACCTCAACTATCAGTCATGGTCTCTTATCTGCAATTCTCAGGGCCTGTGATGAAGTTTGCGAAGTTCCTAGAAGAGATAAAATTAAACTCTATGGAACATTTGGAAGAAAAGGTTTCTAAGAACATTTGAGTGGGGAATGACTTCCCCACTCAATAATAAATTAACGTAAGAGACCAACAGTTTTATAGACTTTTTCTAAGGTTGGTCTGGCCCTCTCTGAAGCCCGATCTGCTCCGGACTTCATCAGTTGATCCAGATAATCCTTATTCTTCATAAGATCATCGTACTTCTGGCGGACCGGTTTAAGAATATGGACAACCAGGTCAGCTAAATCAACTTTAAGGTGTCCGTACATTTTTCCTTCGTAATCTTTTTCTAATTGCTCAGTAGTTTTCCCACTAAGAACAGAATAAATAGTCATCAGGTTTGAAAGACCGGCCTTATTTTCAGGATCGTATTTAATTTCCGATCCAGAATCTGTCGTGGCGCTTTTAATCTTTTTCTCAATTTGCTTTGGATCATCGATGATAGAAACAAAGTTTTTTTCATTCTCATCTGACTTGGACATTTTCTTTTCAGGCTCCTGAAGCGCCATGATCCGGGCCCCCATTTTTCCGACATAGGCTTCAGGCATTTTTAAAATACCTTCACCATAACGGTTTTGAAAAAAGCCTACTATGTCTCTCGTCAGCTCAAGGTGCTGCCTTTGATCCTCTCCTACCGGCACCAGATCGGCTTGATAGAGAAGTATATCTGCGGCCATAAGAACCGGATAAGTGTAAAGAGCAGTGTTGATGTTCTTGGAATGTTTTTCAGCTTTTTCCTTAAACTGGGTCATTCGGTTTAAATATCCCAAAGGAGTCAGTGAACTAAGTATCCATGAAAGCTCTGTGTGTTCATGAACCTGAGACTGTACGAATATGATATTTTTTTCAGGATCTAAACCCAGCGCCAGGTACTGAGCAAAGAAGCTATAAGTTCTTTCTCTCAAAACCTTGGGATCTTGTTCAACAGTTAAGGCATGAAGATCTGCCAGAAAATATAAACAGTCGTATTCATTCTGTAACTTGGTCCAATTATTAATCGCCCCAATATAATTACCTAAAGTTAGATTTCCTGTAACTGTACTACCGCTCAATATGGTTTTTTTCATGGCTTGATTATATGGTTTTAGAAGGGATAAGTAAATGAAATGGGACTCAAATAGAGCTGTCCATAATCATCCCCTTTAACATAGGGGCCAACATACATCAAAGACGGCGTCCAAATAGAAAAGAGCCTGAGTGCCAGAATAAACTGCTGACGTTCTTCCATAAGATTCCACCAGTCACTTCGTTCTTGATCAACGTACATATACTTCATCGAGAGTGCGAATGATCTTGAGGGACTAACGATTAAAGAAGCTTCATAAGAATCCTCCCTTAAAGGTGAAGAATTCAAAACACTTGTACCGATTAAAAAATTGACTCTATCCATGACAGGAAAAACAAAATGAACTCCATAGCTGCTGGTTCTAAAGTTATCTTTTAACTTCTCCCCAAATAACTTGTCTTGTACAGGAGACCCAACGGCATCATGAATTTGCCTATAGATGTTGACCAGACCATGTTCCCCAAGATCAGTGTAGCCAAAACCAAAACTGAGTTTAAGACCCAGACTATCCTTAGAATAAAGTGTAATAGAGTTATTCCAGAAAACTTCCATTGACTCGGCATAGACACCAATCTTTTCAGTTAACATAGGTTGATCTGATCTTGTTTGAAGAATAGGTTGGATAAAGCGTCCCTTCACCGTAAGGGAAGTACTAAAGTGTTTCCAGACTTCCATGACAGAAAGACTGCCAACTCCAGAAATGAGCTTATCTGTTTTACCGAAATAATCGTTTGCTTCATGAAAATGAATGCCGGGTAAGGTGAGATGATTCATTTCGGAATCTCCTGGCATGGCATAGGGATTCACAGAGAGACTTTCGCCTAACAATTTGGCTTCCACCTTAGACATGAATAAAAAGAACAGACAAAGGACTATCCTCATACTCTAAGAATTATAGTAAATATTAATTTTTTATTAAATATTAGAACTTTGTTCCCCATGACCACAGAGCTTATTAGCAGGTATGGATTCCAGGATCTTCTTTGGATAAGCGAAGTTCAGATTTTCCATCAAAGTAACAAAGGCTTCTTCGGTAACCGACAGATTCAGGCGGGGATTGTCTGTTTTCTCTTCACCAATGGTTGAACTGGTTTTACCTTTATAATCGTGGGCCGGATAGACGATGGTTTCATCCGGAAGGGAGAAGAGTTTTTCTCTAACACTATAAAAGAGTTCTCTAGAGTTTCCTTCCTGGAAGTCCGTTCTGCCACATCCCCGAATAAGAAGACAATCTCCGGTAAAGATCATCCCCTCCACATAAAAACTCATGCAACCTGCGGTATGCCCGGGAGTACTCAATGCCTTTAACTTGAATGACCCAAAACTAAGCTCATCCCCATCATTCAGGGCAATATCTGGACAGGAAAGATGGTACTCAGAACTAAGAGTAATTTTCGCACCTGTTCTTCTCCTTAATTCACCGGAGCCGGTTATATGGTCGGCATGTAAATGAGTATCAATGATGTATTTTAAAGTCAGACCCATCGATTGAATAAAACTTACATCACGAGAAACTGTTTCAATCACCGGATCAATAATCACTGCTTCCCTTGATTGCTCATCGGCCAGGATATAGGTATAAGTTGATGATTCAGGTTCTTGAAATTGGTAGAGATTAATTTCTTTATTCATAGAAACCTCCACCAAAATCTTACATAATGACAGTTAGTCATACAAAAGGATTAATGCAGAATGAAACGGCCTTCTTTTATCAACATTCTTACTATCATCATTCTCATTGCTTTCGTGATCAAGCAAGGCCCTTCAATCCTGAATAATTTTTCGCAAACAGGAAAACTTCTTTCTCCTCAGGAATATAAAGTTCTTTCTGAGGGTTCCCAAGAAACTCTCTTATTCCCTCAAGAAAAGGAAAAGAAAATTTTGCTCTTCTGGGCGACCTGGTGTGGTCCCTGCAAAATCGAGATGGCGCGGCTTAAATCATCTGTTGAGTCCGGCAAGATTTCTTCATCAGATATTTTAGCTGTTAATCCTTTTGAAGGAGAGATTGAAATTAAAAAATTTTTAAGGCAAAACTCCTTCCCCTTTGTCTTCATTGAGGCCCGTGATCTGGCCCGTAATCTACAGGTGGAGCTGACCCCTACTACAGCCTTCGTAAAAGATCAGAATGTTGTGAGAATGAGTTCTGGAATGAGCCTGATTGGCATATGGCGGGCGGAGCTATTTCTGGCGCCCTAATGAAATCAAGCAAATATAAATTACATCTTGGATGAACTTCTTCACCAAATGTTGTAGGATCCCGGACATGAAAATATCACCTCCTGTAACAAAAAAATTATCAGACATTCTTCCTACTGAGCCTACTCTTTTAATGGGTGCGGGACCTGTTCCTATTCCTGAAGAAGTAGCAAAGGCCAACTCTCTTGTGATTTCCCACCTAGGTGAACCAATGAACACCATCGTGAAGAAAATCCAGGAAATGGGACAATATTTATTCCAAACTAAATCTTCTAAGATTTTTGGTATCTCTGGTCCTTCATCTTCAGCGATGGAAATGGCCGTCACTTCTTTCCTCTATCCAGGAAGAAAAGTATTAATTCTGAATCTTGGAACATTCTCAAATCGTTTTGCAGAACTGGCCCGCGGAGTGGGTGCTGATGTGGTAGAACTATTTCCGGCCCCTGCTTCACCGTTTCGTGCCAGTGACGTAGCCGCCGCTTTGAAAAAAGAGCGCTTCGACGTACTGACTATCGTTCAAGGTGAAACATCTTGTGGGATTAAAAACACTGAACTTGAGCAAATCGTAAAACTAGCTAAATCTAAAAATGTAAAAACAATCGTAGATACAGTTTGTACTCTTTCGACCATGCCTTTTTTTATGGATGAATGGGGAATTGATATCACTGTGACCGGTGGCCAGAAAGGTCTTTCCTCTGTTGCGGGAGTTTCGCTTATTGCTTTCTCGGAAGAATCTTATGCTTTCGTGCAAAACAGAGAAACTCTTATGCCTCACTGGTGTCTTGATCCAAGACGCGCCAATAAGTTCTGGTGTAACCATGAATATCACTACACAGCTCCGGTAAATGGTGTGAATGCTCTTTATGAAGCACTCAGACTCATTTGCGAAGAAACACTTGAGAAGCGCCAGGAACGTCATGCAAGTTCTTCAAAGCTTCTTCAAACAAGCCTTGAGAAGATGGGACTTACTCTTTACGCTCCCGCTGACTGCCGCTTGAACTCCGTAGTTGCGATTAACAATCCGGAAGGCATTAACAGTAAAGAACTTATTACTTACATTAAAGATACCTTTAACGTGGAAATCTCAGGGGCCTTCGGACTTAACGTCATCCGCGTGGGTCAGATGGGTGAACAATGCCGTCCGCAAAACGTTAAGCGGGTGCTGGAAGCCATTGGTAAGGCCTATGTTCATTTTGGGGTTAAATTAGAACTTCAAGTTCTGGAATCACTGTAAATCATTAATACATAAGGGTTGAGACTTAATTATACAGAGAGTGTAATTAATTCTCTCCCCCCCTTATGCTCCTCATTTGATGATAAATTCCCCCTAATTACCATCAGGAGAATTTATGAATTTTAAAACACTCGCTATTTCGACTTTGGCCCTCGTATCCCTTCAGTCTCAAGCAGCTCTCATCAGTCCCATCTATAAGTACATCCTCACCGATGGAAAAGTTGTTGAACTCATGGGCGAAAACCAATCAAAAGGTACCGCATACTATTACGACTATGCTTTAAGTAAACGAGTTGAAGTGAATCTTGCTGATGCTTCAAAAGAAACGAAGCAAAGAATGAATGGAGTGAAAGCGGGAGAATTTGTGGCCGCAACCACTGTTAAAGGCGAAACCATTTGCACCACTTATAATATATTTGAAAATGGCATGGCCTACCTTGGCTGTAGAACTGGTAAGAAGGTATCCCATAACGGTCCAACCCGTCATCAGGTTGGAGGTTATACAGCGAAGACAGAAAATCTTTTCGCTGAATCAAAAGAGGTTGATGGTTTCAAAAAAGGTGAAACAGTTGAGCTTCTTAAACAAGTCGATAACATGAAAGTTGGGAAGAAAGTTAAAATCACGGCAATCTTCAACAATGGTTTAGTCCTCGTTGAAAGCGCAAATCCGTTTGCGAAACTAGATACTAGTTCAACACTTCTTAAAACAAACGTTGTTGTTGTTTCAACTCGCGATCTCGCTAAACTTTAATAAACAACTTCAGGGTGAATGCTGATAATAAAGATTCACCCTGCATTCTCTTAATTGATCGTAGCGTTTATCTGTATTCATCTTCTGGACAAGCTTCCCTAAGTTCATTTGAAATCCGTAAAACTCAAGATGATATCCCCAAAATAAAAGATGAGCTTCTTTAAGAGTCTGAAGATCTGCTCCTTGAATAGATCCCAAATTCAAATCTTTTCCCTTCACAAAAATATACTGAGGGGCCACATCCCTGTAAGACTTCTCTTGAAGAGAAAAGATCTCCATGAATTCATCGAGAGACACGCCTTCATTCAGTTTTTTCTTAAGTACGGGGGATAGGTAGCATTTATTTGTGTTGGGATTCCAACCGTTCCACATAAAAACATCCATCATATCCATACTGACAGCGTCAATAAGTTCAGTCCGATAGTAGGAAAAGTGCTCATGAAAAATAACGAGAGGACTCAAACCTTTAAAATATTTTTTATACAAAGGCTTAAGGCGCGTTTCATAAAACCGATTCAGAGCAAGATCAGTGAGGGTCTTTTCATTCTCGATAAAGACATCAATTTCAGCATGACCGAGCTCATGAAAGATGGTCGAAACTTGCGGAAAGCCAGCTAAATTATTCCCCATGATCTTTTTGGGATCCAGAACATGATATTTCCTCTCTTTTTTAACCAATAAATTCTCGGCAAGAGAAATGGTATTGGTTTTATCATTGTAGGTTGCAGTGGCATCCGGGCTAAAAATCTGCCCAAGTTTCGAAAATTTTATTACACGTATGTGCCGTTCTAAATCCGAACCTCGTTCTGTTCGTTCCAGATAAAAAATATCTTTTAGCCCCTCATAGAATGGCGTTAAAGATGACGCGTTTACAGAGAAGCTAAAACAAAGAGCTAAGTAGATAAAATTTTTCATCTAAGTATTACCTCCTTCCGGAAGTAATAAATCAAGGCGAAGAAAAAAGATGTAAGGGAATATGATAAAAATAGGATTAAGCGTCATTTCGAATTGAAACGAACGTTCATAAAAAAATTTTACCTCTCTGAAGTTTATGCTAAGACTGGATCATTCAAAAAAGGAATGATTTCATGAAATATTTGCTATTACTTCTTTTGCCTCAATTGGCCTTAGCACTGCCCTCAAAAGAGCTTCAATTTAAGAAAAGCTTCGCAACAGTCATAGCGAACTCAACCATGCCAGACGTTATACCTGGAATGGTAGTAGCAAGTCCTAGCCGCGAAAATCCAAATTATTACTTTGATTGGGTCCGGGATACAGCACTCACGATGAGATCTCTGATCGATTACTATGAGCTAAAGAAAGATCCGAAAGTAAAAAGAATGATCCTTACCTGGATCAATGCTGAGAACACTCGTCAAACGATGCCATCAATCTCAGGACTTGGGGAACCAAAATACAATATCGACGGAAGCGGCTTCAATGGTCCATGGGGCCGGCCGCAAAATGATGGACCTGCCCTACGGGCCATTGCCGCAATCAAGTTCGCGCGCCTACTCATTAAAGAAGGTGAAGTCGATTATGTTTTAAAAAACCTCTACCATGGAATTCTTCCAGCTGATTCTCTTATCAAAAGAGATTTAGAATATACTGCTTATAATTGGACTCAACCGAGTTTTGACTTGTGGGAAGAAGAGCAAGGTATGCATTTCTATACTCTTCTGGCCCAGCATACGGCCCTTCAGGAAGGTGCAAAACTTGCTCATGAGCTTTCTGATTTCGGGGCATCAGAATTCTACAGAAATACCTCTCTAAAGATTGCGATGGAACTTAAAAATTTCATGGATGAGTCTATTGGTATCAAAGTGACGACTTATAAAACAGCAGCATTAGGCTACAAGAATTCTGGAATTGATGTGGCCCCTCTCCTGGCGCTTCTTCATAACTACCCTTATCAGAAATTATTTTCCTTCAACCATCCAATGGTTAGAAAATATATCGAAACTTTAAAAAGCACTTTTTCTCGCATCTATACTATCAACCACGTCTACCCAGACCTTGGTGTTGCGATTGGAAGATATCCGGAAGATAAATACGACGGTTATGGAACCAATGGAGAAGGTAATCCTTGGTTTTTAACAACACTTGCCTTGGGCGAGTATTATTGCCTCTCTCAAAATAAAAATTTCGAGAAACAATTTCAAAGGGCCCTCTTCCACTCTGCAAAGAATGGAGAGATGTCTGAACAGATCAATCGTGAAAATGGTTACATGCAAGGGGCCTACGAGCTTACTTGGTCACACAATGCTTTCATGACAGCTATGATGAGATGCGGTTTCGTAAAATAAGAATAAAATATGAATTACAAAAGACCTCTAGCACTTCTTACAATTCTCTTTTTCATGATGGGGTTCATCACTTGTCTTAACGATATTCTGGTCCCTTTCTTAAAATCCGTTTTTAATCTGGATTATTCCCAGGCTTCACTGGTCCAGATGAGCTTCTTTGGGGCCTATGGGCTCGCCTCAATTCCCGCCAGTAAGCTCATTGAAAAAATCGGTTATCATAAAGGGATCATCCTTGGCTTCTTTACAGCTTCCTTGGGATGCTTACTTTTCTACCCAGCTGTGAGTATCCATAATTATTACATCTTCCTGGTGGCCCTTTTTATTCTCGCCATAGGAGTTGTCATTTTGCAGGTGGCAGGGAATCCTTTCGTAGCAGCATTGGGAGATCCTGAAACAGCATCTTCTCGCTTAACCATGACTCAAGCCTTTAACTCACTAGGCACATTCCTCGCCCCTTTCTTTGGATCTTACTTCATTCTTAAAGATCTTACGGAAAGTTCAAACGCCGGAAACGTTAAGATCCCTTACTTATTCATAGCCTTATCTCTTATTGTAATTGCCCTCATTCTTTCCCGTATTTCTTTTCCTAGCATTCAAATGAATCAGGAAAAGAATTCATGGAAAGAAACTCTTTCTAACAATCGACTTGTTTTAGGGATGCTTGGGATCTTCTTTTATGTAGGTGCCGAGGTAGCTATTGGGACGTTCCTGATTAATTTTGCCATGGAAGCCATCACGATAACTGAAGCAGAAGCTGCCAGTTTAGTCGCCCTTTACTGGGGTGGTGCCATGGCCGGACGCTTTCTAGGAATCTTCACTTTAAAATACTATAAGCCTGGAAATGTTCTCTCAGTTCACGCTGTTCTATCAGTGGTCCTCATTTTTATTTCAATCAAATCGACAGGACTTTTTTCAGTTTACTCACTGATCCTTGTAGGGCTATGTAACTCGATCATGTTTCCGACGATCTTTACACTTGCTCTCAAAGGTTTGAAGTCAACAGAAACAGCTTCCGGACTTCTCGCCACTTGTATTATCGGTGGAGCCTTCATTCCTTATCTAACAGGAAAGATCGCAGATGATCACGGATTAAGAGTCGCTTTTTATCTTCCTATCATTTGTTATGCCTACATTGTTTTTTACGGAAGAAACTTTGAGCGCTTCAAAATTAAATAAGATCAGGCGATCAAAGCTTCTTCAATACGGATTGAGAACCAAGCACTGGTAAAGCGTAGCTTATTTCCAGTTTGATCTGAAATCATATCTGCCTGGTGACAAAATATCATTAGGGTCTAAAGCTTTTTTTATCTTTTCAATAAATAAACAATAATCATCGTCAGGGGATGGCAGAAGGAATTGAGATTGGATACCAAGTCGGTAAGGATAAAATCCTTCATCAATAAGTTTTTGTAACAAATCATCATGACATGTCTTTGCTTTCAGATCTTCTCCAGGAATTGTACGATCAAATGCGATAGAGACAATAATATCAATTTGCCTTGCAGTGATCATTTGTAGTGTCATGCCCGGCTCGAAACCATGCTCTGTAATTGTTTCTTTTATTATTTTTATAGCTAAATCAACATTCACTCCATCAAAGGGAACAATCGGGCCCATCCAGTAGATGCCGCAATTATCAAGACACGGGTCCATCTTCTCGGGAGCAGGACGAGGTGATTTCATTCGGAAGTATGTACTCCCTAAAGTCATCTCCATAGGAACTAAATGCCCTGTATAAAGTGACTTCTTAAAAAAGAACTCGAGCATTTGTGACGGGACAGATACACCCATTTTTTCAAGGACACGGGAACAAAACGTTAAAGCCGTTACTTTCGGTTCATAGAAAAAGGTTAAATTCTCCACTAAGCCCTTCAAGGCCTTTTTTACTAATTTTCTTTCGGCCCTCGCCTGAGCATGGGAATTTGAATAGAGAGCGCCATCGCCATACCAGAAGGCAGCAACTGGCATACTCCTCCCTAGTACCTCTAAGGCCATCTTCTCTGGCAAGGTCGTCTTCCCATCATGTAGTTCCCAAGGATATTTCCCAGTAAAACCGAGCATTCGGTGGGAGTTAAACAAAGTGGCCGATGAGCGAAGGACATCGTTTTGTTTCAAGTCGTGTAAGGCATCAACAATCAAAGGGAGCTTGGCTTCATCCTGAACCGAAAAAATGAACGTTTGAAAATTTTCAGGTATGGGAGTTAACCAAAAGCTCATTTTGGTAATTATACCGAAGTTCGATTGGGTAAAGATTCCATCAAGCAAAGGACCTGGAACTGATTTGGTTAAACCAATGCCTTTAGAATTTTCATGGCGTCCCAAGCCGGTGGTGAAAGATTCGCCAGTGGGAAGAACAACTTCGAAATTACAAATATGATCAATTCGGTTAGAGGCCAATCCTTTTCCGATCCCTCTCTCTACTGCATTTCCGATTAAGCTTGCTGTTAAAGGAGCTCCCGTCCCTGCCAGCGTAAAGTTTGTTTTCTGCTGAATTAAAAACTCGAAGGCTTCTTGAAAAGTGACTCCAGGTTCTACCGTTAGAACCCCTTGGGTACTATCAAAACTTATCATTTTATTCATACGCCCGAGATCAACAATGACACTTTCATCACAGCTTGGGACTTTTGATCCATAACCATAATTCATCCCCTTACTTATAGGATAAAGAGGAGTTTTATGTTTATTGGCGATATACAAGCATTCTTTAAGTTGCTGGACACTAGCAGGAAGAATGATGGCATGAACTTTAGCGGTTGTTTGGAAGGTTGCTGTTTCTACGTGTTTTAAAGACTCAGATGAGGTTTGGACATAGTCATCTGTCAGGATTGATTTCCATTCCTGGATTGCTTCTGAAAAGTTCATCTTAGGTCTCACTCATTTTCTTAAAGTGATTCGACTTTAAAAAGTAGACAGCAAAAACAACCCAAAACAAAGTCCTGAAGCTCATTGCATAAAGGGTTCTATTTTCAAATAGTCCGCCTTGATAAATATGAATGAAGAGATATACGAGGACGAAAATATTCAATAGAGCAAGAAGAGTTGAAAGCTTGATAACGGTAGTATTTCTTTTGAAGGTTAAGACACCTGCCAGAACGTAAAAAAATCCAGCCAGAAAATTAAACCATAAAACGAGAGGCACGATATTTCCTCGGGCACTTATCCCAGCCTCTGTAAATAAGGCCTTTCCGCCGGAAGTAACTGTAACTACACCAAATAAAACAAACAGGAGCGCTATCAAGAAATTCTTTGGTTTGTTTGCCACCTTACATCTCCTCAATTTATTCAATTAAGTATATTTATACGTCTATTGATCCTTTAACCGCAAATTAATTTCTGATATAACCTCTAAATATGAGTAAAGAATGTTGCGGCTGCGAAAGTAAAAATCTGGACACTCTGGCCAAGAAACAGGCCAAGGTACTTTGGATTGTACTTATTATTAATTCTGTCTTCTTCGTTGCAGAGTTTATCTCTGGTATTTTATCTAAATCCGTTTCATTAACTGGTGACTCGCTTGATATGCTGGGAGATGCTCTGACTTATGGAATCAGTCTCTACGTTATTAATAAATCCCTCTTGGCGAAAGTGAAAGCTTCACAATTTAAGGCTTCAGTTATGATGCTGACGGCACTAGTTGTTCTGGGTCGTGCGATTCTCACTTTAATTAATCAGAAAGTTCCTGCCCATGAAGTAATGGGGATCATGAGTGCTCTCGCACTAGTGGCCAACCTCGTATGCTTGTGGCTTCTTTCAAAGCACAAGAACGATGACATCAACTTCTCTTCCGTCTGGCTTTGTTCCCGAAACGATATCATCACAAACACTTCGGTTATAGCTGCGAGTGTTCTTGTTTTTTATACCCAAAGTATCTGGCCTGATGTGCATGTGGGGTTGGGTATTACACTTTTAGTTGGAAAGTCGGCGGTGAATGTTTGGATTGATTCCAGAAATAGTCTTATTCAAGAAAGTCTAATTTAGGACTCAAAAGAAACTCCTCTTCACCAGAGACTGCTTTTAAGAATTCATCGCCCTTGTTAAGTCCAAGGCTTACAGTTGCTACTTGATAAAGTCCTCCCTCTGAATCTTTAAAAATTAAATGATGAATGGGACCAGGGCCTGAGTCTATTGTAGTGATTCCATGCTTTGTGACTGCGATCAGTTTCACTGGTTCAAGAATTAATTCATCAGAAGGAGAGATAGTTCGCTGTTCTCTTTCCTTATAAATATAAGCGTATTTTGTTTCAACCAGTTGGTTAGAAATGGCGCCCATTTCTGAAAGACATGAATATTCCGGAGTGGCCCCAACTGTGACCACTGCCGGTTTTACAAAATAAATCTTAGAATTTTTAATATCCTCTGAAAGGGCCACTTCTTTCTCAGTCTAGATGCAGGAACGGATCGGTGAACCGTAATAGCAGGTGCGAAGACCTAAAAAAGTAATAACAAAAAATAAAAAAGTAATTATTTTTTTAAAACCGTTTCTTTTCATAAAAAAATTCTTTTCTCTCTTAATGATCCTTCCTGTGCTCCTCACCTTCGCAATCACATTGAGCTTCAGGCTTTCCGCACTCGTGGCACATCTCGACTTTCTTCTTACGATCCTTTTTCGTTTCTTTTAAAACGTTTTGGATATTATTTCTATTCTCAGTTTTACCAGGCTTAGTTTCCTCTGCATAAACAGATGAAAATGAGAGGGCAAGAATGATAAAGAGATACTTCATAATGATAATCCTTTTTTATTAACTTTAGGTTCAATTAAAAAATATATAGTCGGTAAAACAATTAAAGTAAGCAGAGTTGATGCAACAATCCCCCCAATGATTACTACAGCAACTGGCTTTTGGACTTCAGCACCTGTGCTAGTGGAAAGGGCCATGGGAATAAATCCCAAAACATCTGTCATCGCAGTCATGAGAACTGGCCTAAGACGTAGCCCCGCCCCTTTAATGATAGCTTCTTTTCCCCAAATGCCTTTGGTTTGAAGTTCATTAAAAAAGTTAACTAAAACGACTCCATTGAGAACACATATTCCGCAAAGAGCGATAAACCCAACTCCTGCCGACAAGGTGAAAGGTTGCCCAGAGAGAGTAAGCGAAATAAGTCCTCCCACTAAGGCAAGAGGAACAGTGCAGGCGACAAGTGCTGTTTGCCAAACCTTTCCAAAAGTGGCGTGGATCATAAGCAGAATAAGAAAAAGAGTGAGAGGACCAAGAATAAAAAGGCGTTCTTTGGCCTGTTTAAGATTTTTAAAATTGCCACCCCACTCAAGGAAAATTCCATCCGGGAGCTGAAGCTCCTTTTCAATCTTCTCCTGGGCTTCATGAACAAAGTCTTCAGTGTTCTTGCCTCTCGGATTAATGAGGACGGCAATTCTTCTTTTCGCCTGCTCTCTGGAAAAAGAGCTGTAATTATCTTTGAAACGTATTCTGGCGACTTCTCTTAAAGGTACTGTTTTGTTTCCTGCAACTGTAACAGGAATGAGAGCGATTTCATTCAAGTCTTCACGATAACGATCATTTAAACGAACGACTATATCGAATTTCTTTTGGCCTTCAAAGAACTTCCCTACTTCCTGGCCGCCTAAGCCAATCCCAACGGCTTCCAATATCTCTGAATTGGAAATCCCATATAATTTAATCTTATCTTTGAGAGGAACAATTTCTAGAACAGATTGTTTCCCCTTCGCTTCAACTTCAACATCTCCAGAACCTTCGATAGTTTTCAGAAGAGCTTCAATTCGTTCAGCTGTTTCAGTCGCGAGTTCCATGTTGTCGCCGAATACTTTTACTGAAACATCTGCCCTGGTTCCTTCCATGAGTTCATTAAATCGTAGCTGAATGGGTTGACTCACCAGGAGCCTCTGGCCAGGAACCTCATCTTCTAAATTTTTTACAATCTCATCAATGATCTGTGATTTAGAGCGATTGCTTTTACTCATATCAAGCATAACGTATGAGTCTGAAATATTCGGTCCCATTGGATCAAGAGCGATATCAGCTGTTCCAATCCGGGAAAACACGTGACTTATTTCCGGAGTTCGCAACAACACTTCCATAGATTTCTTATCTAATTCAACGGAATGAGAGATCCCCGTAGTAACGGGCCGTATGAATTGAACCGCAATGGAACCTTCATCTAATCGAGGAAGGAACTCTCCACCCATACGGGAGAACAGTATCGCTCCACCAATCAAGAAAATGATTATCCCTGATATGATGACCTTACTGTGGCCAAGGGCCTTTTCAAGGATTGGAAGATAAGTTCTGTGAAGGACCCTCATTACCCAAGGCTCTTTATCTTCAGAATTTCTTCCCAAAATCAACATGCACATCGAAGGAACGAAAGTGAAAGATAAAACCAATGAACCAAGGATTGCTATAATAAATGTGGAAGCCATGGGAATGAACATCTTCCCTTCTACCCCAACGAAAGCGAAAACCGGCAAAAAGGAAATAGCGACAATAAGTTCACCAAATCCAGCTGATTTCCTTATCTGTAAGGTTGCATCTAAAATAGTATTTCGTTTTTCTTCTACCGTAAGGCTTCGACCTAATAACTTTTTCTTTTCGCTCAGGAGCCTTAAGCAATTATCTAGAACGATGGCTGCACCATCAGTAATAACCCCAAAATCAAGTGCTCCCAAACTCATGAGATTGCCACTGATTCCAAGTTTTTTCATCACGATGAAACTAAAAAGCAAAGAGAGAGGAATAACAATGGCCGTGATGAGGGCGGCCCTTACGTTCCCGACCAATAAAAGAAGTACAATAATAACTAAAACTGCTCCCGCAATAATGTTCTCATTTACGGTATTGATAGTTTCATCAACTAATTCTGATCGGTCATAAACGGTATTGATCTGAATACCTGGTGGAAGCGTTTTAGCAATTTCTTGAATCTTTTCATGAACTGTTGCTGCAACTTCTCGTGAATTTGCACCAGAGAGCATGAGGACTGTTCCTAAAACAACTTCTTCTCCGTTTAAAAGAGCTGCTCCTGTGCGCTTGGCTTCGCCAATTTTAACCTGCCCAACATCTTTTACTCTAAGGACGTTTAAGTTTTCGAGAGTTTTAACAGGAATATCTTCTATGTCCTCAAGGGATTCAAACAGGCCTTTAGCCGCAACAAGAAACTGATCGCCAGTTTGCTCGATATAACTTCCACCGACATTTCGGTTCGCTTTTTCTACAGAAGTTGCAATGTCTTCCCAATCGAGTCCGTAGGAAGACATTTTTCCAGGATCGGGCAAAACTAAATACTGCTTCTCAAATCCACCAATAGTATTAACCTCTGCAACACCTTGAACTGTTAATATCCGGGGTTTCACATACCATTCTTGCAGGGATCGAAGTTCGGCCAGCTGAGAAATTCTCTTTTCATCTTTTGCCGGATCACTAAAATCCAGAACATAATGATAAATTTCTCCCAGACCAGTGGTAACTGGTGACATGATAGGATTTGCCCCAAAAGGTAACTCTCCCCTTAAGGTCTGTAATCTCTCTGAGACGAGTTGTCGGCTGAGATAAATATCAGTGCCATCGACGAAACTAACCGTAACTTGAGAAAGCGAGAAGCGAGTAATCGAGCGAACTTGATCTACACCTGGAATACCGTTTAAGGACATTTCAATTGGCAGGGTAACAAGCCTTTCAATTTCTTCAGGACCTAGTCCTTCAACTTTAGTATTAACCTGAACCTGCACGTTAGTGATGTCAGGAACAGCATCAATGGACAGTCCTTTGAACGCATGAATACCAGAAATAACCAGACACAGAGTTAAGACTAAAATCTGGATGGGATGATAAAGGCAATAGTTAACTATTTTATTAAGCATATATCATCCTAGTGGGCACAGCTATCAACGGTGCTTGAATTTAAATCAGCCTCAGTAAGACGCAGGAAATGAACTCCGGTGACTGCCACCTCATCATTCTGCTCCAGATCTTCCGAGGAAATCAAAACAGTGGCACCATCTACCTTCATCACATTTACGATGACAAAAGTTATATCGCCCTGAAATCTTCGGTATACGCCTTGTGTGAATTTGATTTTTACCAGTGAACTCAGAGGAATTGACCAGGGACCATTACCATTTAATTTTTGAAATTCGATCCCCATAGTCCTTAGCGACTTGGAAGAAAGCTTAAAAGACCCATCTTCATTTTTAGTTCCAGCTCCAAAAGCAGTATTTAAAAGAAGTGTCATAACAACGTATAAAATAATTTTCATAAATGAACCTCGTTAAGTGTCCCACTGAGACGATAATATTCAATTGAGAGTCTTAGAATTTTTTCTTCAAGCTCTAACTTGGAAGAAATGACATCTCGCCAGATTCTATGGGATTCAAGGAAAGAAGTTGGGCTAATGAGACCTTGGGAATATAGTTTTTCAATACGCTCGTGAGTTTTCAAAAGCTCCTTGTTTGAAGGGAGGTTCCTCAAAGTTGCCTTAAGTCCCTTAATCCTCTCATCGAGTGAATCCTTCTGGAGTTCTTCTTTGCGCTTCAATAAATCAAACTTGGTTTTAAAGTTGGAGACATTTATCGAAGCTAAGCTTTTCCCGGCTTTGTTTGTTTGCCAGGCGGGAATAGGAATCGTAAGCGAGAGACCATACAACTTCTCCGATACTCCACCCATTTTATCATCCATAAACATTGGGCCGATTGTTATCCCTTCCCATGGCAGAGCCTTCTGAAAATTCAATTCTTCCTGGGCGAGTTTTGTCTCAAAGCCTAATCTTTGAAGGTTTAATGATAAATTATGGCTGCGACGATTAACCTCTAGCGGATGGTGGTGCCCCTTCATGACTCTCAAGACATCTTCTTTTTTATAACCACCGTTCAGCAAGAAGAAGAGAAGGATCTCCTCTTCCTCATCTTCCTGGAGAACGATGATATTGTTTACTTCTGCTTGCTGGAGTCGAAAGTTTAACAGTGATGCTTCTTGCTCAGGAGCTAAAACAGGGCGTTTTTTAAGTGCCTTCATGACATCAGAAAGCGACTCAGAGACTTCCCTATTTACCTCTAAAGTTTCATTTAAATGCAACAAATGGTGAATGTTCAGCAGGACTTCTTCAATTATTTGTTCTTTAGTAATCCGTAATTCGTTCTTTTTAGCTTCGTGAATTATAGATCCTTTTGTCTGCAAAGAATTTCTTTTACCACCCAAATCCAGCTCTTGTGTAAGAGTAATTTGAGTCTGTCGTTCCCCTTTAGCATGAACAGTCTCAAGACCGAGAACCGGATTAGGTCTTTGGCCAAGTGCTTTGCTAAGGTTACTTGTTGCCGTAACTTCTAAATCCTTTAAGAGAACAAGTTGATGTCTCTCCTTCATGCATTCCAAGATATCGTTTAGGGAATTAGGTGTCGGACATGCCTCCTGGGCCTGTCCAGCCATTGATGCCATAAGCACCAACACTAAAATAATTAGTTTCATAGAAAACTCAACGTTAAATGTTAAATGGATACAGGGATGAGTAACTTAACCGATAGGAGGACGAAGCGCCGGACTGACCGTTATTCCCTTGAGACTTTGGACACAAGGATAAAACTCAATTGAGGCATAGGAGACAAAAGGAGCTGTGATCGAGGTTTGTTTTTTAATGATTTTTGAAGCGCAGGAAAAAGAACAATGTGAAACATTATGTTCGGTAGAACTATGGTCGGCATCACTGCAGGCCTTCTCTCTCAGTGTCTCAATCTGGCAATTCTCTTCGAATTCAACAGAATTACAGCAATCTGCAAAGACTGAGTAAGAGAATAGGATCGTTAATATGAAGACCAATAACTTCATTGCTTTAATATAATTGAAGGCCCCAAATAAATCAAACCCTAAACAACGCTCCGTTTCGACACCCTTCGCATTGTTGATGTCCAAAAGCATCACTAGTATGCCCTCCTCCCCGAGGTACGATGAAAAATAATATTGCTCTCTCTAGAAGGAAGCTATGGCTTCTTTGTTTGTTCGCTTTCAATATAGGTCTACTTGCTACGTTAGTATCTCAAGTTCTCCTTAAAGGAATCGCTCTCTTCACTAACCTGTTCTGGTTCGGAACCTTCTCTTTCCATGAAGCTGAATTAGGGCACATTGAGTTCCTTCCTTACCACTTTCTTATTCCCATACTAGGTGGATTAATTGTTGGTGTTCTCGCTCGTTTTGGAAGTTCTGCCATCCGCGGACATGGAATCCCGGAGGTCATGGAAAAAATTCTGGTGGGAGAAAGTAAAATCCCCAGAAGAATGACTTTCTTAAAACCCTTTTCTTCTGCCATAGCCATTGGAACCGGAGGCCCTTTCGGTGCAGAGGGACCCATTATTGCAACCGGTGCTTCTCTTGGTTCATGGATTGGAAGACACAAAATCTTCTCCATCTACGATCGAAAGATTCTTCTTTCCGTCGGTGCCGCTGCCGGGATGACTGCAATCTTTGGAACTCCACTCTCCGCGGTCTTCATTTGCATCGAACTCCTCTTATTTGAATTCACCGCAAAGTCCTTTATCCCTATTATTGTGGCCGTATCCACTGCCTATCTTGCCCGCTTTAGTTTCGGACATCACGGACCTGTTTTCCCCATTGGAGTGGTAGAATTCGAACATGGGTGGAGTGCTTTTTTCTATTTTGCTGCCGGACTTATTTCCGGATTATTCTCATGCCTCATCTCCAAGATCGTTTTTCATCTAGAAGAACTTTTCGAAAAGCTTCCCATCCATTGGATGTGGTGGCCCGCCATTGGTGGTATTTTTATCGGGATCATCGGTTACATCGAACCTAAGAGTCTGGGAGTGGGATACTTAAACATCACTGATGCCCTTCAAGGAAAACTTTTACTAATCCCTGCACTCACTTTATTACTCTGGAAATTCTTATCCTGGTCCATCGCCCTAAGCTCCGGAACTTCAGGAGGAACCCTGGCACCTCTTCTCACTTTCGGAAGCAGTATCGGAGTTATTATTGCCATCATTGGACAACATCTCTTTCCCGAGATGCAAATCTCCATTCCCATCACTGCTCTCGTTTGTATGTCGAGTATGTTCGCAGGAGCAACCAGGGCCGTTCTAACTTCAACCGTTTTTGCAATTGAGGCCACCGGTGCCCACTATGGAATGGCCCCACTCCTTCTCGGAAATTCAGCCGCGTATTTAGTTTCGATTCTTCTTATGAAAGAAACGATTATGACGGAGAAGATTGCGAAGAGAGGGATTAAGGTTCCGAATGAGTACTTTGCTAAGAGCTAGAGCTTAAAAAACCCTGAAAAAAATTCTAGTCTAAATTAAAACATCACCTCTCGCCCGAAATGAGTGATACAAATCTCCTGCCCATGAACTACTTAAAATTTGTATTTCTTTTCATGTTTAGCCTAAACAGCTGGGGCTTTGACTGTGCTCCTGTCACGGCACCAATCTGGAATACAGCATCAGATGGTGTTCAATGGACTAAATTTGACCTGGCCTTCACTCCTTACAACAAGAGTGATCGGGTTTGGCAGAGTTCTATGTCACGTTCGGTGACAGTCCGGGCCCTCAAGATTGATCTCTCAAAAAATAAGCTTCGCTTCTTATCTCCCGAACATCATGTGAGTTGTAATCCTGCCAGCGAACGCTACATCGCGAATATCATCAACGAAAGTAAGGCACCTGTTATAGCGGCCATCAATGCCAATTTCTTTACCATGCCTGCAGGTAAAATTCTGGGCTTGGCCATAGATGATCAGACTATTTGGTCTGACGAGATTGCCTCTCAGACTATTAGCTCATCCGGGGTTTTCGGCATTTTAAATTCTGAATATTTTTTAGAAACAAAAGACAAGTTTTTGGAACAATATGGCCCAGTGATCTCAGGCGATGAAGCTAGAAAGTATGAGTTCGCAGTTCAGGCCTATCCACGTTTAGTGAATAACCAAATCATTACTGTGACAGACAGTGTGCTCAACTCTCGCCGGGCCCGTACCTCAATTGGTGTTGATGCTAAAAGTAATGAAGTCTTACTGGTTACGATTGATGCCCGAGGCGAAGACAAGAAGAGCGGGATGACTCTTTATGAGTACGCCCATTTCGTAGAAAGTGAGAAGTGTGGAGTTTCTCAAAAGCTTGCTCTCAATCTCGACGGTGGGGGCTCGACGGCTTTTGCTATTCCTTCTCAGAATATTTTTGAACAAGCGGATCGCTGTCGTAAACTGGGGAACATCATTACGGTTCAGAAGCAAAAAAACATATAATAATTTCATTGATCACTCTTAAATTCCAAATCTCGACTATATTACGAACACTAGAAATCAAAGGGTGTTTATGAAATTTTTTATCATTGCTTTCACGCTTTTACTTACTCTGCCGAGTTTTGCCACTAGAGGAAAAGTCATCGACTGCTCGATCGGGAACGACGCCGATTATCTTGTTCTCATTAATCTTGAGGCGAATCAAGTTCAACTATGGGAGAGAGCTGGCTCTGGTGTCAGTTACCCTGCTCTTGTTACAGATAGAATTCAACGCCAATTCTATGATGGAAATAAACTTATGGCCCAATCTGAAAAATTTGGTCGAATTGACTTAAGCTTTAATGGTTGGGGAAGAGGGCAATGGAAGCACAATCATAAGCTAGATCGTCACCTGCAATATGTTCATGCCGAAGATAATTCGAACGGTGTGGCCCAACTTGTTGAGTGTGTTCAGAGATAACTTTCGCCGGCGGAAGTGAAAATTCGGATCTCGGAAAATAAAAAAGCCACCGAAAGGTGGCTTATTGATTTTTAAATAATTTGGTTGCGGGAGCAGGATTTGAACCTACGACCTTCGGGTTATGAGGGGTCAAAATAGAATGTTGTATCTTTCTGAATTCAAAGACAATCTCTTGTAATTACAAACGAATTCTCTCTTCTGGATTGCTACTGAATACCTCTGTTTGCCACCTGTTTTTATCTTCATTTACACATTATATGCACATTAAAATCGTCCTAAGGAGCAATCACCCCACTCGTTATCTATGAACCCTTAACGATTTGAACCACTAACTGAAGAAGCTCTTTTAATTCTGTAAACGAGAGAGATGGTAAAAATCTGAATATTGCAATACCTGCTAATATTATGAATACGGCTTTGGCATTTTTTAGTAATCTATCGGGTTCAATTACATTCAATAGCAACTCAATAGTTATCTTCTTCCAAATAGAAGCATCTTCCTTCAGCTCTCCACGAAAGATATTGTTCACTGTAGTATTATCTTGAATTACCGTTTGATGCTGAGATTGGTTAGCCTGAACCCATATTCCTGGCAATGATGATTTTGCTTCAGCATAAGCCTTTTGGCTTTCGTCCAAAACTCCCACAGCTTCATCAACGAATTCAGCTTCAACACCAAGTTCTGTTAAGGCTTCGGATGAAGCCTCAACAACTTGATTATCTTTTACTTGTTTGTTTTCAGTATTAGACATTAGATAGTTTTCAACAACAACTTATAGTCTTGCGGTTGGCCTTTTGCATTCTCAATAACCAGACGACTATGTGCTTTTTTATCCATATTTTTTTCAACAGTAACAGCTAATTCAATTGCCTCCGCAATGAACTTATTGATGCTCTTACCATCCTTTAAAACATTCTCAATCTCGTTACGAATTTCATCAGAAACACGAATATTAATTTGCTTGCTCATAATTTCTCCTTGATAAGCCCTAGAACTCATCGGTAATCCTGCTATTATTATAATAGCAAATTGCTAGCAAATCAATAGCAATTCGCTACACGCGAGATAACAATCTGATTTTACGTTAATATTGGTGAATTATATATTAGGACCGTATGTGATTTCAGCATGATAGAAACAGAGCTGAGTCCGGACTAGCAACTGAAAACTACTTCTTTCCGCTAAGCCTACGCTTTCTTAAACTCTCTGCTTTCTCTGGAAGCACATAAATCGTTTTAAGCATGGATTCAATAATATCTAAACCATCCCGTAGATCCCGCGAGCTAGGAGCAGTAATTTCGTGCAGTGCTTTATTCCCGATATAGCGTTCTTCATGAAGAAGATCTGCTTGGGCTTGAGTTAGAAAGTCTTTTTTCTTAAGATTATCAATCTTATCCTTGAGGTTTACACCACCAACAGCTTTCTCTTTACAAATAGCTTCCACGATAGCCCTGAGCCCGCCCCCAGCTAAGATATTAACTCCCATATTTATAGCCTTAACCGTTTCCTCATAAATTGGTCCTATCTCTTCTGGAAGTTCAATTACAAAATTGAATGCAGAATAATGTTTGTGATCAGATTCATCCGGATAAATTGCAACATCATAATTAGGCTCCATGTTGCCGTCTGAATCATAATCAAAATCCTCGGAATGCCATGTAGATTTTCTAAATCTAATCGATTCACATCCTTGGCACTGGCAAATTTGATAAGTTCCACCGTATGAAACATGTTCATCGCTATCGTTGTATGAATAATCTTTCAAAACAAGATGGTTGCGGTCGCCTCCACCACATTCGGTACATTTTATTTTAATAACTTGTGGCTTATTACTCTTAGAAATTTTAGTAGTCATATTTCTCTTTCCATATTCTGACTAACTATTTCCGTCGTAGAAGAATTATAGAGTGAGTACGAAAATAATGCTTTGTATTCCTTGGGAGCAATCCTTTCAAAATGTTCCTTAGCTCCATATCCAAGACCTTTATAGAACTTCTTAAAAGATTCTTTTTGTTGAGATTCAATCTCTCCCTGAGCAAGAGCTGCGTTCACCCTTGTTTGAAGTCTTTCTGCCTTAGCGAACTCTTCTTTGCGTCTTCGTTCCTGACGTAAATCTTCCTGATTATTAAAATCATCAATAACTGCCTGAACTTTTGCGTATTCCTCTTTTAGAGTTTTTACTTCCTGGCCGAGCCTAAAAACTTCTTCGTGCAGCTTATTCACCTCTGTGAGGTAATACACCTCAAATCCCAATTTAGAGATCATTCCTTTATGATTTTCAATGAAATTGAAGATGCTTATTAAATCATACTGAGCAGGGCGCTTCATTGGATCAAACCAATCATTATTAGGAGTATTAGGAATCTCCCAATGCCTAAGGCCAAGAGTAGATTTAGCTCTCAAAATACATCTTAGCTCATAGTTCCAAAGATCAATGTCGTACTCATGGTTCCACTGTAATTGTCTATAAATGGCGATGTTCTTTAAAAAGAATGTCGTAAAGTCCTTATCAGCTTCTATCTTTGCCTCTGAGATAATTTCGAGAATATCTTTAGCCATACATATCCTTACTTGGTGCGTAGTTCACGCTTCAAAGTTTCAATAAATAAATCTGCTTTCTTGTATGATCCGAAAACAGCTCTCTTCTCGTTTAATGATTTGGTTAAAGAGCTTTCTCTTTTATACAAAGAAATAAATTTATCAAGGTCTGACATCTTATTACCCAGTATCGGAAATTCGTTAAGGTATTCAGGATGTTCAACATCCGATAATTTAATTGTCGCAATGTTTTTATCTAGCTGATATGCCATTCCAAGCTCAAATGGAACCCAGTAGGAATTTTTCGTATTAATTGTAAACAGTGCTAGAAGATGAGTGCATTTACTAAGTTGGAGCTGAATATGTTTAGTAACTTCGCCTTCAGACTTTTTCTTCAACTCTGGATCAAGGACATCAATCCAAGCAGGGACATCATTTTTTTTAAAATGATTCAAAATGGTAAGCGCGCTTGACTCGTCTTCTTTTTTATGTGAAATGAAAACCATCTTAGCTCCTAATGACCTTCATCAATTGGGCGGAATAATCTTTCATTCGAAGATTCATAGCCTTCATGTCCTTAAGCATCTCTTGTCTTTGTGGAAACGATTTCTCAATTTCCAATAAAGATCTTTTACCATCACCTTTATTCGCTTCTACATAATGAGAAATTGGGATATGCCATCTAGACAGATAAGGCCTGATACCTTTGTTAAGGAGGTCATGATAGAAATCCACTAACGTATTATTTTCATCTTTGATTTTTTCAACCGGAATATTCGCAAGCTCCTCTCTAATGACCTTAAAAAGTTCATAAAGCGATTTGTTAACATTTACAAAAGAGTCATAATCTTCGTTAAAATCGACTGATGCGATTCGAGTGTTTATTTGATTATAAATTTTCCAGGCTGATACTTTATCCTGCCTATTAACAGCAAGATTTAAAGAGCCACCTGGCAGATGCACAGTAATATCGGCTGTAGAGTAATATTTGGAGTACCAGCCAGTCAAAATTCCTACGGTGTCTTTTTTTTGGTAGAAGTAAACCGCTGACAGCATTATGAATGCTCCACCAACTGCTGCTAATATTACATAAAACATATTTTTCACCTTAGATCCCCTAATGCGTAACTTGATGGACTGAACATTTTGAGCTGTATTTCATTAGATCCCGAGAATTATCGATCAGATGAGCCCTTTTTGTTCTGGCTTCAATTGCATCATTAATCCATCCTGAGAATTCAGCAGACGATTGTGGGTACCAATGATAACGACCATAACAATTTTCATGGCCAAATTTCCAGTTATCTACAAAGCGGTTAGGCAGTTGCATTGATACTTTTGTATTTGGAACAACTAATCCTATCAAACCATTTGGTAATCCATCGCCTCTGACAAGTGAAGACTTGACCTCCCAATCGACATATCTTCTGCTATGGGTACATTCACCCATCATGACAATCGTGATTGAAGAATCTTCGAGATACCTTTTTCTTATTTGCCCCATGATATAATCAGTGTTGGTGCTATTGATAAAGTCATCATTATCATTTGCGCCCAGAACTTTCGGTGTGAATAAATGTCCATAATCTTTCACTAACTGATCTACGTGTATTCTGTCTTTTTGGTGAAAGGATATGAAGATTTTACGCTTTGTTTCCGATAAAGCCCTGAAGCCCATACGATGTCCCTTCTTACTAAGTTAAATTTTAATGGAACATAGAGTTATGGGCCTATTTTGTCAATCAATGCTGCCTCGCAGGGCAACTGGTCCGACCTAGGCATTAACCTTAAGAATTAAGTGTTATAAAATTGTCCATGAATTCAAGACATAAACATCACATTCCCATATTAATGCCTCGTTAAATCCCATTTTGGAAAGCTCAGCAGCAACGAAAAACTCTCATTCCAAATGCGTACACGGTTTTCGAGCTTGAAATAAATTTTTTATAAGATTCTTCTTTTGCCATTTCGATCTACACAACCAAAACCTAACCTCTCTAACCTAGTCCGACTAATTTTAAAATCAATACTGTTACAACTCCACCAAGCACGCTTACGACTAACGAAACTAGTGGATTATCTTTTAGCTCACCCTTGAGAGCCATATTAACTAAATAAAAAACTCGCAACTCTCTTTTGGGCTTAATCCATAACCCCGTAGGTAATGCAAAAAATTTAAACATACAAAGAAGAGCCACAAGAACGCATACGAGTCGAAAAATACTCCATCGTAAATTCTCTTCTGTGAATGCAACGCCAGATAGTTTTAGGAAATAGAAAGCTTGGTAGATTACAAAAATCAAGCTCGCAAGATTTAAAAACAGGAATAGGACGTGAGGTCCCAATGCTGGTCTTTCAAGATATGTCTTAAAGAAGCCCATTAGAGAAAACAATCTGGCAGGATCAGGAGACTGAATATAAAGCTGCGGCGGTTCACTCTCTGCATTCGGAAATGTATTATCTGCAAAGACTGACTTTGTATTTTTATTAACAAAGAAGATTTTAATTGTTTCATCCCTGTCTCTTGAATGAGCGATGAAAATAATTGCGGGATAATTCCTTTCTAATCTTAGAAAATCTTCAACACTCAGTTTGGCATTCTCTAAGCCAACTACACTATGAGAAAGAAGTATATTCTGTTCAGTAAAGCCAATGTCTCGCAAGTCACTAACAAGCTTCTCAAAAAACTCCCTCGTGTAATGCCTTGCCATGTGAAGTCTTACTCTATCTGAAAACATAAAATCTCCGTTAAGAAACTATTAACACAGCCCTCCAAAGATTACTACTTTCAGATTACTTTCGCCGCTCAGCGTTTCTTCTAATCTCGTTACATAAAAGGCCAAAACTGAACTTATCCACCTGTTGATTCTCCTCCTTTAAGTACGGTATCTCCCCTTTAGAGGAACAAAAGAATATGAAAGAGCCAGTAATCTCATTTTTGATTTTGAAGTGGAGGAGATCGACTCCTGAACCTTTGGGAAGAAAATAATCGCTAATAATCACATCATAGGGCCTTTCAGACTTTAAAAGCTTAATAGCTTCCTTCCCAGTGGCTACCATGTCGATTGTTCCATTGAATTCATCTCTAAGCTTTGAGCCAAAAAAGGCTCTTAAATCTTTGTCGCTTTCAACAAACAAAATTCTCATAAATCCTCCTGATTTAAGTTTTTATAAGGATGACTCATTCAAACCCGTAATATGGTAAAGAATGCTTCATTTTCCTTAATGGTTTCAATGAAGTAGAAAGAGTAAATAGGTAAGTGACAAAATCGAATTCTCTAGGTGAATACGAGAAGGAATAACTATATTTGGCTTAATTTATACCAAGCTATGAAGCTTCTTTTTCAAGAAGCTCGCTAACTTTAAGCATTACTAGGTAAACAGAGAGTCGGTAGGCATTGGTAACTTTTATCCACTGGTCATGGTCTTTGAACCAGTCTGGATGAGTATCAAGTTCAGCTAAATACGACATCATTTCATTTTGTAGTTCTTGGGAGCATTTCAGGTCAAAAAGATCTTGAGTCGTGATCGTCTCAAGATCTTTAATTAAACTTTCTACATCTTCGAGTGATGTCGGTTTAATCTTTAAAGCCATAAGATCACTAAGCCCCTCTATTCCTTGCAAACTCTTCTGCGTAATATTTCTTTTCCTTTAGTTTCCATATTTCCTCAGCAAGCTTGGCTAATCCAGCATCATTTTTATCTTTCCTGCTCCGAAAAGAAACGCTTCCATAGAGATAATGGAGTTCTTCTGAACTCATTGAATCTCGATCTGTCCGATATTGCTCCATGAGCTTTTCGTACTTGTTCGCGCCTTCAACAGCATCTGTGATCTTTGATAAAGCATGAAAAAATGCACCAAATCCCATCGTACCCTCCTTAATTCTTTAATCGAAATGAAGTATATGTAACTGGATCTACCGGTAAGGTAACTCTAGATCCATAACTATGAAAACAACTAGCCATCTCTAGTTCAAAATCAACTTCTTCGGTCGCAATAACTTTCACAGATACTTTACTTAAACTGGAAACGTGTCTTACATTAATCTTGGAGACACGTTTGTAGAAATGATCTATTGCAAATTCAAGGTAATTAGAATTCACTGTGATAATTTCTTTGTTGTCAGGGTTACTTTCAAAGCAATGCCTACTGTCGTCGTCATCGCGAGTTGAGTAATACATAATGTTTTGAGTAACATGCTGACCATTTAAGTTATTTATAACTTTTTGCTTAAAGTATCTTTTTTCACCAAATTTAGTGAGGGAAGAGCAAGCTCCGCAGGCGATACACAATATTATTGTGATTAGCTTGTTCATTCTCTTCCCTCAGAATCCTTTTATTGATTCACTTGGGCTTGAACGGGCGAACTTTGAGGAACTTGCTTAGGCTGAGATAATTCCTCTAAGAGTACCTTCTGAATGTCATTCTGTTGTTGCACATTATATATTCGACCTAAGGTGTATTTGAATGCTTTTAGAAGCTCGTTCGCAGGAACACGAACGATAACCCTACATTCCTTGCTATAGTTCCATTTCATTTGCTGATTAGGAGAGGCAGTTTTAACACACTGGATGTCATCAAAATTCGATTTCATACCGACAAGTGCTTTTACCTCAGTAATTTGTACTTGAGATTCTTGTACCGACCCTTCATCTCCATTCGCTGAATCTATGGCTCCCATGATTACTTTTTTAAATTCAGAAGGAGCAGATTTTAGAAGTCTTGAAGTGGCATCCGCTTCTGCTCTGACCCTTAATGGTCGAACTAAATAATCCAAATCGGCTGAGGTCGCAGAGCCTACAGCTACATATTGACCGTTAATGATACCGTCACGAGTAAATTTCTCATCAAATCCTTTGCCTATGACCCTAGTTTCTTGGCTCATGTGCCTAAGGAGTGCATCTGTTTGTTCATCTCCAGTTTTTTGAACACTCGAACATGCTGACAGTCCAATTAGACCTATAATCATCAAAAATCGCATAACGTACCTCCATTGATGAAATAGACAGAGGAAGGCTTATTCGCCTCCCTCGTCCTTTTTATTTAATTTAGTAACCTGAATTTTATAAGTTCCAGAATGCACCAAAATCTCTTGAAACAAATCCTCCAGTGAATTCTTTGGCTTTCTATCAAAGCAAAGCTCCTCCAATGTCACCCCTAGATATTGAGCCACCTTGTCCACTTGATTTATATTAGGTGAACTTCCAGTGAGCCATTGTTGGATATTTGTTTTAGGAACACCTGTTGCTTTAGATAGCTCTGTTACAGACAGATTCTTAGTCTTTAATAAAGCTTTAAGCTTCTTATCAATCATTCACACCTCAATGTATTATGATTATCGGTTTGAAATGTTAAATTCCAGATGGAAAGTCGCTATTGAGTCCATATTAGCCGTGATGACGTTTTCTTATAATTGTTTTAACCGTGATTACGGCGAAGACTTAAGGTCGATATATATTACTGGCAATTTTTGGAGGAGAAGAACCGCACATAAAACATTTCTTATCCGGGCTTGGCATCTTGTCTGTTAATGGATGGACTTCCTTCTTTCTGTACATTCCTTCTTACTGCATCAGTAATTGATCCTTGGGAGACTTTTAGCATTTTCGATATCTCTCTATACTTGTAACCTTCCTTGAGAAGAGTCAGTATCAACTCATCAGGAACTGTTCTAGGGCGGCCAATAGCTTTCCCTTTGGCTTTTGCGTTTATCATGCCGTTACGGACACGTTCAGAGATAAGTTCTTTTTCGAGAGTTGCGATGGCTGATATAATAGTGAACATCGCTCTACCTAAGGCACTCCCGAGATCAACAGATTCAGAGATGGAAACGAAATTCACCTTTAGAAGCGAGAATTCCTCCAGTGACTCAAGTAGGAATCGGGTACTGCGTGCAAATCGACTAAACGAATAAACAACGACTGTATCAATTTTCCCTTCTCTGACTTCTGTCAACATACGATCCAACTGAGGCCGAGAAGCCTTACTCCCACTAACATTGAAATCTTCAAAGACTTCGTACTCGGTAATGGATCGTGTTTTACAGTATTCAAGCAAACTTCTAGTTTGCGCCTGTAATCCATTTTCTTGTTTGTCTGTTGAGACTCTTGAATATAAGGCTACTTTCTTCATAGATCTCTCCAATGTTAATGGTTCCGATTGAGGCCATTAGGATGACCCCAATCGGTTAACCGTTAGGTGCAAAGAACAATCGTTAGATTGTGATTGAATGGCGTTAGCCAGATGGTTGTCTAGGAGAGGCGGGCGTTAGCCTGCCTTCCCTCTATTCGAAGTGCCGAACTTGGCACGCAAGAAACGGAGTCGTTCCTTTAGGTCAAAATAAATTTCTTTCTTTTCAGGGACAATCTTGATTCCAATATTACTCCATAGGATTCCAAAGATAGCTTCCATCTCAGGAAGGTTTATTAAAAACAAAGCTACAAGCTCTTTCATTTTCAGCAATGTCACAGGTCGGCCAATTGATGCCAACAACTTTAGAAGCAGAACCTGGGCCACAAGCTTAGAGGCTTGTGAAATACGCCATATACGTATTCACGATGCTCTCCACACGTATGCCAGTCTCTTTATGATGAATGGTGGAAGTCTCTACGATTTAAAGTCTGTATTAGGTCATGCTGATATGAAAACCACTGAAAGATACGCTCACTTAAGTTCTTCGCATCTTTTAGGAGTGCGAGATATTATTCAGCTTAATCTTGGCAAAAAAGCTGATGTGATCTCTGTAGATGCTTTCTCCAAAAACAGGGCGTGACTCTTCCTCCCCTAAATTCCGAAAGAGGCAAGGATGATGTCTCGTTTACCGTTAATGGATAAAATGTTTTACACATCATTCACACATCGGCTTAGCCGTGTGTTCTATGTGATCTGTATGTTGTTGAAAAATTTGGTTGCGGGAATAGGATTTGAACCTATGACCTTCGGGTTATGAGCCCGACGATTATAACCATTCCATGAATAAATATCGAAATTTCGGTATGTTGAACACGATTTTTTTAATATTTAATGATAAAAGTATGGAATGTAATAAGCGTTCATAGACATATACGAAACTCAGACTTACGGTTCTCGCTTTCGCGCCACGCGCCATAGTGGACAAATAAGGCATTTTTAGTCACCAAGAATTCTTAAGTTGAGAATTCCGCGCACCCCATTACAGTAAACAAAGAAACTACTAGTAAAGGGCACATATAAATGAAAATTCATCAAGTCACGATCCATAACTTTCGTGGAATTCAGGAGCAATCACTTAATTTAGAAAATTACTCTCTACTCCTAGGAGCTAACAATGCTGGCAAGAGTACTGTTGTAGACGCAATTCGCTGCTTCTATGAAAAAGATTATAAATTTAAGGCTGAAAGAGATTTTCCATTTAAAAACTCATCCGACAAAGAATCCTGGATCGACATTGAATATAATCTAACCCAAGAAGAATATGACTCCTTGGCAGTGGAATATCAGCTTCTCAATCTAAGACTGAAACTTAGAAAATACTTTCAGACTGAAAAGAAAAGTGGCGATAACAAGTCTTTGTCTGGCTCCATTATTGGATATACTAAAGAAGGAACATTATCTGAAAACCATTTCTATGGTGCAAAGGGTGTTCAAAGTGGAAAGATAGGGGATCTCATTTACATTCCGGCAGTTAGTAAGGTGGATGAGCATACAAAACTTAGTGGTCCTTCAGCACTGAGAGACTTGGTAACAGATGTCTTAGAAAGTGTTGTTGAAGCGAGCGAATCATTTTCGAAGTTTACAGAAAGTTTTACAACTTTTTCAAAAGGAGTAAAAACTGAAGCAACAACCGATGGAAGGTCACTTACGGGTCTCGAGAATGAACTAAATACCTTATTAGGTAACTGGCATACACAATTTCATATCTCAATATCACCTCCATCAACCACGGACTTAATAAAGTCATTTATTACACACAGCTTTACTGACTCTATGAATGAAAAGCCTCAAAGTGCTGACCAGTTTGGATCAGGCTTTCAAAGACATTTTATATATTCACTTATTCAAATAGCATCACGATATGTCAGCAAAAAGGCAGTCAAAAAGTCTAAAGATTTTACTCCTGTGATGACACTATTACTTTTTGAAGAGCCAGAAGCCTTCTTACATCCACCTCAACAAGAGATACTAGCTAGAAGCTTGCAAGAATTAGGCAGTGTCGAAAACAGACAAGTCATTTGTTCAACTCACTCCTCACATTTTGTGAGCAAGAGCACTTATCTATTACATTCTCTTGTTAGAGTAAAAAGGGATAGAGGCATAGTCTTAATTTCTCAAATAAAAGCAGATGACTGGAACACAATTGCAAATTCTAACCAAGAGTTGACGGATATTGCTAAGAATTGGCCAATCATGAGGTCACGAATGGAAAGTGATGACTGTAAACATGAGATGGAAGCCGTAAAATATTTTTTATGGCTGAACCCTGAACGCTGTGGTTTATTTTTCTCCAATCATGTTCTATTGGTTGAAGGACCTACTGAGAAAGCATTTATCAATAAACTCATTAGTGAAAGGAAGATTAGAGATAATGATCTAGGCATTTTCATCTTAGACTGCATGGGCAAATATAATATTCACCGCTTCATGGTATTACTCTCACAACTAGGAGTTTCTCATTCAGTAATGTTTGATGATGACCAAGACAAAAATGAACACAAAGAGATTAATGAGCTTATAAGATCAAAATCTTGTGTCAAACATACTACTAAAATTAAGGCCATTCCTAAAGACTTGGAAGCCTTATTAGAAATTTCTTCTACCAAGGACCACAGAAAGCCTCAACATGTATTATTCCTGTATGAAACAGGCCAAATAAAAGAGCAGCCTCTCAAGGCTTTTTGCGAATTAGTGGAGGAGGTTATCTCATAAAAGCCATTATTTTGTTGGTTATAATGATGATTTAAACAATCATCTCTTTTGACGAGTTTTCTTCTTACCAGTTAAGTTTAATGTTAAATAGCTGTGCAGCAATTCAAAAGAAGAACATTTTCTCAGGCTTGAAAGGGATAATTTCTGCAAAATTTCCTTATTGTGTGATGTATTTGTGTAAATAATTCTATGGTTCTGTCTATGCTTCCTAACGATGTCAGCTATCTCCTTCTTAGGGTCTTTACATTGCTCAGGATTGGAAGGAAGCTTGGGAGGAGAAAGAAAATTAAATACGTCTTGTAGCACCTTGGGATCTGTAAGAAGCCAGGCCTCAAGTTCTTTTATGGGAATAACTACTAAAATATTTTTTTTTGTATTTAGTGACTGTATTTTATCTTCTAATGACTGTTTTAAATCCTTTAATTTATATTCATCAAGGTCTTGCACGATAAAAACTGCTTTACATCCTTCTTGAAGGAGAATTTCAGTCCAGGCTTTAACCTTAGCCGATATTTTTCCATGCCCTTTCCCGACAAACCTTTTAAGCTTAAATTTCTCCTTAGGAATATATTTGGAAAGAATAACTTCAAAAGCATCGACATCGCTGTTGTCTTCTCCAATAAAACCATAAAGACTACTCATTAAGAATGTCCTTATGCTTGATGTATTCTCCTAGATTCCCTTCATCCTTCAGATATCTTTTCAAGCTCGAAAGTCCTTTTCTACCCAAAAAGTTATTCAATCGATTTATTTGGCTACCATCATCCCATGTGACAACAAATACTGATTCAGGCTCAACACTATCTAAAACAGCTTCTGAATGCGTCGTGAGAAACACTTGTTTTTCATAGGAATAGCTTTTAATAATATCTATGGTTTTAGCTAGGAGACCGTGGTGTACACAGACTTCAGGCTCCTCAAGTAGAAAGAGGGCTCCTTGGTCGGTTAATATATAAAAAATTAAGGCTAAAGTTTTAAATGTTCCCTCAGAAAGATTCATAGGTGATAATTCAAAACGACCTCTACAAAAAATAGGAACTACGATCTTTCTTTTGCTCTCACTTTGGACAATTTTTCCCTTTCTACTCACTTTATAAGAGTAAGATGGCAGATCGAGATCTGAGAACTTAATACCGTCGATAAGATCAAGGACAGATGGCCCCACCGTTTTTAAATATATTTCGTATGCTTCATTATCATTCACAGAGAGTAGATATAGATCGCTTAAAAACTTTTCATGCTGACTTGAAGATCGAGAATAAAATTTATTAACCGAACTACCTTTTTCATCAAACTCCAAGACATTCGGACATCTCGATGGAGATGAAAATTTTGTGGCAGAATAGTATTTCATTCCTGTAACAAAGTTTCTTAAACTTTCTAGCTGGTTTTTATACTTACCCAAGCTGTCAAGATCTTTATGTAGTGTAGAATCGAAACGTCCTGTCTTATATACCACTTGATAGTGGTAGTGGCGGGATCTTGATGTTGTGGAAAAAGACTCAAAAATAAAAGCCAGTGGAATTAGCAGTTTTTTTCCTCTTTTAAAACCTTTGATTGAAACATGCTCCTCTTTAACATCTAGCTCATCACTCCTAGAGTGATCACTCTCTATTTCATTAAATTTCGCATAGTATGTAATTTCAGTGCCCTCTATATAAAAGATGAACCTGATTTCAGAAAATTCTTCTTCTTGTCCTTCAGGTAGATGACGTTTTTCTCGTCCCCAGTGAAAACTACGAGACAGTAGTTTGTCTAGAATTTGAATAGCATTCAGAAAAACAGTTTTACCTGAACCATTTTTTCCTATAAAAACTGAAAGTTCCTCATTTGGTTGAACAACTACTTGTTGTATCGATTTGTAGTTTATTATTTCAACTTCTTTTATATAACATTTCATCATGATTTATCTCTTTGTTACATTACATCATAGAACAACCATTGGTTTTGAACAAACCAAACACAATCCGACTAAAAAAGTACGCTATCCTCTTTTTAGCCTCGACAGCAACCCAGATAGAATTCCCTGCACATTCCTTTCTCTATCTCTGTAAATCATTAAGGTATTAACGTGGGCATGTCGACTAAAGTCCAAGACCTCCTCAAGACCATAACCATTCGCTTGGGCCAATTTGCAGGCTTCAGTGATGGCAAGGTGCCTAAGGGCATGTGGATGAGTCTTAATCCCTATAGACCTTCCTAAAGTCTTTATAACTTCATAGATGCCATTAGAAGTAAGACGACCATCCCCTTTCTGGGCCCTATCAAATGAAGTAAAGAAGGGACCTTCCCCTAGTCCTCTGACTTCCAACCAATCATGAAGGCATCTCATTGTCTCTTCTGGGATAGATAGAAGCTCTTTTTCATGCCTTCCCTTACCTGACACTGCTACCGTCGCTGCCTCACCAAAATTAAAGTCTCCCACATCCAATGAAGCTAATTCTGCTCTCCTTAACCCTAAGTCATGGAAGAGTACTAGCATGGCCTTATCCCTAATTGATTTCTTGGTTTTTGTCTTATCCAAGTAATGCAACATCTTTTCATAAGCATTTTGTCCTGGTCCTCTCACATCCCTATAAGGAGTCGACTTAAAGTTCTTCACTTCTAGTTCCCAAGATATGAGTCCTAAAGTCCTCGCAAAAGAAGTTAGACTCCTGACCGCGGCTAGTCTTCTATTAATCGAAGAGACAGCCATGCCACAGGATTTCAGATGGCTCCTCCATTCAATTACAGTGAGGTTAGCCCTCCCTGGATCTAAACTGACAAATGATTGAGCCAAGTCATCTATGGATGGTAGTTTTAGGAAGTCACAGAGAGATTGAAGGTCATTTCTATATGCAGTTCTAGTCTTTTCACTTAAAGATTCTAAAAAGTAATTTGAAAGCTGATCTTTAATTTCTTCTAGCGACTTATTTATTGTCAGAACCTCATAGCTTCCCACAAACAACCCCCATCTTATAAGATTGATACCTCACCTTAACCTCTACATCACCCTATCGAAGGATTTTATAGAGAAATCTATTTCACTAAGCAGCTGATTATTAATCTAGAAGGCTAAAATAAGTTACCTTTCAGGCCCTGTTCCAAGAGAAGAGACCCCAAGATATTTCCCTGGGGCCCTTTGTCTATTTCCTATGCACTTTTTCCATTCAGACGTGGATCTTTGCGAAACCAGTTAGAGCAGAGACCAATCACGTACTTTTTAAGTTTCTCGTCATCTTGAAGCTTTTCCGTATTCAGGGGTGTATCAAAAAATTTAGTCTTACCTGATTTGAAGTCCGACATAACTCTTTCAGTAAGTGCATTAAGGTGCTCAGAAGTGAAATAATCCCTTGTAGATTTTCCATTCTCAACTTTGATGTTGTTCTCTTTTAAAAGTTCGATCACACGAAGATACACAGCTTCTCTTTGAGTTAATCCCTTCTTTTCCGGCTTAACTTTTCCAGTTGGCTTAGACTGTTCTTTAACTTCTTCTTTTGCTTTTAAATTTTCTTTCCCGAACATACCCTACTCCTTGTTTTAGTAAGCAGGTCGCTTACTTCTTAATCAGGGCTCGAGTCTGTAGGCTTAGGTTGACACTGCTACGCTTTCTCAAATAGGGCCCGGTATGCTCCACTCTGTCGAACCTTACTTATTCCTTTCCACTAAGTACGGGCTCCCGCTCCCTCTCTAATAGGGCCCGGTAAGCTCTACTCGGTTCAACCTTACTTATTTCTCTCCACTTTAGTAATGGATCCCTTTTCGAAAGAAATGCTTTTAAGGTCGAATCTATCCTTCAGTTCTTCAAATACAAACTTTGAGAATCCAATGAGGTCAGAAAGGAGCAAACTAAAGTCGTGATCACAGATTTTTCTTATAGGACTTATAAATTGAACAACTAAAAATCCATTTTCTGAAATCGCAAGTCTGTATGGATGTAGGTATGAGTAATGAGTTTTTAACATGAATAAGGTTAGATCAGGTGAATAGGAGTCATTTTTAGATAGTGCGACCTCAACCCATACATAACTTTGTTTATCCTCTTCAAAAAGCATTAGGAATATAGAAAAGTTATCCTCTGATTTAATTAGCCACTGGTATTGCACACAATCACTATCCACAGTTGGAAGTCTTAGTTTCTCATGAGAATATCCCTGCCCTGCTAAATACTCTTCAATAATAATTCTCTTCTGCTCAATCAAGTCCCTCATGCACACCTCTACTGACTGTCGGATCGGTCCTCTAAACAGACTCGATTCGTACTTCATCCATTACGAGAGACATCTCAGCTTAATGGCTGATGATTCAGAATTCAGTCAAAAAATATGATAATGCCTTCGATAATAAAAGAATGGAAAAAACTATGTTCGGAAAGACTTTGGAAACACTTATTCACAAGAAAAATATGTCTGTAAGACAGTTCGCACAAGCAATTGATGTTAGTCCAAAGACTGCCCAGGAATGGGTAGGAAAGGAAGGCCGTTTTCCTAGTAGTCCTGAAATCCTTAAAAAGATTGCCGACTTCTTTGAGATAACGGTTCATGAACTTCTATATGGAACTCCTGATCCACGTGAATTTCTGGGTTCAATACTTGAAAAGACCGAGATCCATACAGGTCTCTACGAAATAACAGTCAGAAAAGTGAAGTTAAAGGAATAAAATTATGACTAAAAAACTACTCCCATTCTTTCTTGTGTTAATAAGCACTAGCTGTAACGCCACTAAAAATTCTGCCACCCAATTTGACATAAGACCTGGTGATGAAAAGCACAAAGTCTTAAGTCATAAAAAATTCAAAAATTCAGAATTATTCATTCATCCACAAGCTGGCGTATGCGATAGAAAATTCATAAAAGGATATAGCTGGAATTCTATAGGTATTAATAAAGAGCACCCAGACAATATATTTGATATGGCCGGTTTTGAATTTACTCACTCCAACTTGCTTCTTAAGGCTGTTTTCCTTATTTCACCTAAGGATAGGGAGAAAGCAAATGACATGCTCAAAGAAGTATTTACTAAAATCGAGAATGAGTATCCTTATAATCCTAAACTTAGGAATCCAATTGCAAAACAACAGTTCGAGGAATCTCGCGTTGATTGCAGTGTCGTTGAGTGCTTTGTAACAACTTTAAAAGATTCAAACCCAGATAATATGATTATCGCCATGACTTATCTTCCACCAAACAGTCAAAAAAGGAGTTTGGCTTCTGTTTTCATGATCAACAACAAACTGCACGATGTTCTAGGCCAAGAAATGAAAAAATGCTTAAGCAAGTAAGGTGCACTAAATGAGATATTTAATATTTTTCTTCATTTCATTTTCGGCTTACGCCTCTCTTAATGAATTAAAAGCTGAACTTGAAAACTGCTGGAATAAATCTGATAAATTGATGAGCCAAGTAAAACCTGATGATATGGGTGATGACTTTGGAGATCCATTCTATCAAAAGAAAAAGACTAATGATTCTAAATGCTATTCTTTACAGAAAGATATAGAAAAGAAGTATAAGCGTGAGTATGCCTGCTTTTACCAACATCAGACTAAATCGAGGAAGTGTAAAGAATCTATAGGCGGATGGAAATGAGAGAGAAATTTCTTATAGAGGCTATATGGGTTTAGGTGAAGCAATTCTGGTATCTATTGTTTGTATAATGGCTATTGTTGGCATGATCAAAAACGCGAAAGGTTCACGAGGTGGTTCTGCTGCTCCACCACCTACATTGCAACAACAGCAAATGTATGAAGACATAGCAAGAATGCGTCAGATGAAGGAATTGGATAGATTTGACAAAAAAGATAGATAATCCAACGAATTCTAAATAACTACAAGATATCCTACATACTGCTATTTCAAATACTACATCATTTAAGATGAAAATCTACATCCAATGAAATTTGCAACACTAAGGCACATCATAAAAACAAATTAAGGATTGGCAGTCTTACAAATATAGAGTTAAGTCATAAATACTATTCCATACTCTTAAGGTGGTCATAAACCCAGTCATCAGAATCCATGGAAAGATCTACTGTGACATCAATTACTTCTTTATCTTTTTGAAGGGCGGATCCATTAAAGTTTTTCTTTTTGTTTGAAGAAGCAGATGACACAGAAGAAGTTCTGGGAATTGCAACCTGGGCTGATTCTGACTCACTCTCCATTTTTTTTTCAATAAGGAGAACTGAATCTAAAGCCGTTTCTTTCCATAGCTTCTTTAGTTTTTTTGTTATCCCCCCAAACTCATCCATTAAGCCGTATAACTTATCATCATAGAAATCAACTACTGCGGGTGTCTTGTGCTTGGTAGATGCTTCTTTTAATACTTCAAAGGAGTCAGTGTTTTTAAAAATTTCCACTAGTTTCTGGCGAAAGAAGTTAACCTTGTGGCCATCTTTTCCAAGACTTATCTTTGGTCTTCCTTTACCTTCTAGATTCTTTGTGTCATTTTTAATGAGTTTCTCTAATGAACGCTTTGAGAAATGGAATGTTGTCTTGCCTTCAGTATAGATCGAGTTAAGAACTGAACCCATTATTCTAATTTCTTCCAAGTCATGGTTATAATATTCAACTAGCTTCTTCCTGAAAGCAGCTTCGGGTATGTGAGATAGGTAAGTTGTCTTATGCAAATAATAATTTTCTTTCGTTAGCTCTAAAAGCTTGTCGAGTTTCATGGTTGTTACCTTTTGTTAGTTAAAGAGTTATTTCAATTGAACTTATCAGCCATGCTTACGGCTGTGACATTAGTTGAGATTTTATTACTTCGTTTTGTGAATTGGAGCGTTGAATATTTTTAAGGAGTTTATAATTTAAGTGCGGCTCGATCCCTTGACGAGGTCGCTTGTCTTATTAAATTCTTCACTCCTTAAAAAAATATAAACACTAAACTAAACTTCCTCTCCCTAAGAATGTATAGATAGATAATAGGATAGATGTATATATGGGTATCCAAGACAGCTTAACATATTACAATTACTCTCCTTTTTGGTGTTTTCATAGCCCAGTTGATAGCCACTTTCATGGCCCTTTTCATAGGGTGTTTCATGACTTGTTTCATGATGTGATTTATTAAAAAGAAGTGAAAAGACCTGCCTCCTGTAATCTGAGTTACACAAAGGCAGGCTGGTTAATTAACGACCTTGGTTTCCTAATGTAATTGAGTGATAGATTCCAAAAGCAGCAGTAACGTTAAGAACTTCATCGAAGTCAGATTCTTGCACCTTCATGAAGTCCATCACTCCTTCTTGTCTTCTTTGATGAACAATAAGATACTTCTTTCCCTTACCTTCGCTTATATCAAAGATGGCTTTAATTTCGTAATAATTACCATATCTAGCTTCTTCACTATTTTGAAGAATTGCTCCATCTAGCTGGGTATCCATGTCAAAGGCGATACTCCAAACTCTTTTCATAAGGTCTGGATGCTTGCCCTGATGGTGGGTAATGTTCTGTATTGTTTTGTTTTTCATAGATCCTCCTCTTTGAAGGCCCCGATCTTTCCTGGACCTTTAATGTAATAAATTCCTTGTGCTTTAACCCAATTAAGTCCTTCGCCAGCATCTATTTGCAATAATCTAAAAAGACTTAACAAAAATTTCCATTTTTTATGACGTGAAATTTTATTCTTATTAGCGAAATAGCTCCTAATTGCTTTTATCTGTCTAGAGCTACGCCTATTCATCCTTCACCTCCCCTAGCTTGATCTCATCGAACATTTGAAATGCAGGAAAGTTTCCAAACTTCCCGTGTAGTGGGACATCGAAATCAAATTCAAAGATTGTCTTTCCCTGGCACATTTTTTTATGGCAAATTTTGAAATTCTTATTACTCGAAACTTCAATTATACTTTTAACTTCGATACCATTGCCCTTTTCATACCAAACCTCACAGGCCAAGAGATTAGGGTTGCTTAAAGTTTCAACTCCAAAAACTTCTTTAGGTGAACTCATAACCACACGCTCCCTAGTTTAATTTCTTGAAACTCATCACTTGCAGGCCCTTCTCCTAAGTTTGGATCACGAGGAATTACCTTTTCAACTTCATGTACGAGCAAATTATCTTCAAATACTTTTAGAATCAGTTTAGATCCCTCACTTGTATCAAGCATGGCTTTAATCTGAGTGCCTCCAATGTTGTTGTATTTGATCTCAACTTCCATGAGATTTGGATCACTCATAATCTGGGCTGCAATCAGTTGTGGACTACCTACGGCCTTTCCTTTCGGTTCAGCTTTTTTCACTCTCAACGTTTTCAACTTACTCATTCAACTCTCCTTAAAAATTTGAAGGATTAATTCCTTCACCCCTATTACGAAACCCTCCTGCTGTATTTCAGTACGTTATTCCAGATAGTTAAAGCCGAATTAAAGATTGAGCGAAATACTCCGACAAGTAGGCATAATTATGGGAGAATGAGATGGCAAAACCTACTGGCGGAAAGAACGGAGCTCCTAAGAAGCCTGTAAATGAGCAACTAAAATATGAGTTGGATTACGAAGGCAATACAGGAAGAAATTGGGATAGTTTATTTGATTTATATAATTATTTTGAAGCTAGAAATGCACCTCAATCCGTCCTTAGCTTAATCGAAAACTTAATAGCGATGGAAGCTGAACCCGAAACACTTGAGATCAAGGAGATAGTAGAGGCACTTACCACAAGAGTTTGCGGTTTAACTGATTTGGAAGCGCAAAAGAAATGTCTAGAATACCAAAGATTAAATTTTATAAAGATGAGAACTTCTGCCCCTTTTGAAGCTACCAAGATTATGCTGAGTAAAGTTTTGGGCCATATAGAAATACTTCAAAATTCATCTCTATTACTCTCCAGAAAAGACCTTGAAAGAATGTATGATGACGTTGGTAAAGACTTGCCTAGTGAATCCTCGTTCATCCTAGAAGAAGTTAATAAACTAGGTAAGGATGATCTCTCACATATTTCTTTGGAAGTTTTTGAAAAGGTATTTAGAAGTGCTACATATAACCAATACAAGTCAGTGGGAGAGAAGAGAGCTTATCTAAGAAGAAGTTTTCAGGGGTTAAGCCAAGACTACTGGTGGAAGCTTCATTCCCGTGTCCATCATTACAATCCTGAAAACAAACCAGAGCAGGATCTTGATTACCCTAGTGATGAGCAATTCAAAAAAGAATATAGAGCTGAAGCTAAAAAGAGAAAATTGGAAGCCCAATTCAAAGCTGAGCCTCCCAAGCCAGTTAAGACCTATTCTAAGAAAGAAATAAAAGAACTTATGAAGAAAAAGAAAGCAGCCTAATTGGCTGCCTTCTTTGGTGTCCACTCTTCATCATCCAGCTCTCTAGAATCCATCACATAATACTTATAAGTAGTCTCAATAGATGAATGGCCTACTGCAAGTCTAAGATCCTCAGCAGGTTTCTCAACTTTCACTGCATTAGTAATGAAGCTTCTTCTCATATCGTGAAAGGTGTATTCAGGTAGACCAAGCACTTCCATGAGCTCACTGAACTTGTTGCTCAATGTGTCTGGATGAATGAAAGTCTCATCGTGCATACCCTCAATATACTCATAGGCAACTTCAGGTTTTAAGAACCAATGTGGTACTTTCCTTGGTAGCCTTGATTTGAGAGGAGCATACTCAATTTCATTATCAACTATCTTCTCAAACTGTCTTTCAACAGCCAAATGAGCTTTCTTAAGATCACCTTTCTTAATACCCATAGCTTCATTCCTTCTGAGGCCATAGTAATAAGCAAGGTAAGCTGAGAATCTCCAACCAATCTCATTATCATCAAGGTGTTTCTTAATAACCTTCCAATGTTCAGGAGTTATATATTTGCTCACATGAACATCACCCATCTTTCTTCTAGCTTCATGCTCTTTCAATGTAGCTTTGGTCAATGGATCAAATAATAAAGGATTAACTTCTTCCGGCCTCTTTAGGTGCAGGTACTTCATGAATCGATTCATCTCATTAACTGTATACCTAAGAACCTTTGCAGACATGATCGTTCCCTTAGGGAAGATTCTTTTTTCTTCATCTAACTCTGACTTGTCCTTATTCAAAAGATACTTGCCCCAAACAAACTGCTGTTTGTGCCATTCCAAAGGATCAGCCATTCCCATCTTGTCGATGAACCACGTCAATCCATACTTAGTAAGATAGGCAAACATACTCTTTGCATCCTTCTTATCTGGAATGTGAAGGGCCAGATAGTTGTCGATATAATCCTGAAGAAGCTCTGGGGAGATGTAGGCATGTTTGAATTTTATTTTTGCTTTCGCTCTTTCTTCTACTGGGTCTTTCCCATTCAACCTTGTGACAAGATCATCAAGAGCTTTAGGATTTGAAAGTAAGTCTCGATATTTCTTTTTAGGAAGTCTCTCGAACTCTCTTTTACCCGTGGGATACTCAACCCACCTTCGAATGACAAATTGTTCCCGTTCTTTTAGAAGTGACCAGGTGAAAAACTTTGTGCCAGCGACGTAGGTCTTCTGGGCTTTCTTAGCTCGCGCCATAAAGGATACCTCCTTGATGTATCGAACCCATATACGAAAGCCACCCCCATTGAGATTTTCTCAATACTTATGGAACTTATGGAATGGTTAATCCATACCAATTTGTAATTGAAAAATACCAATTTGAACGATTCAACCTGTGCCGCAAATGTATGAAATGATTAATGAAAAATTGGTTGCGGGAATAGGATTTGAACCTATGACCTTCGGGTTATGAGCCCGACGAGCTACCAGACTGCTCCATCCCGCGACTGA
>DISW01000025.1 GCA_002422605.1 Bacteriovoracaceae bacterium UBA6200
TCTTTTGCTTGCGGCAAAAGTTCATTGAAAGCTTCGGCCACTTCCGGATCAGTCAGATTAAGAACATAGTCCACCATAAAGACTTTAGCATGACCTATATTTGCATTGACCTTAATGGGTTTTGTATTAACAAATCTTTCTAATTGATCATTCAAAATTTCAATTCCGAAGACAGTAAATTCATTTTCATATCCAAGACCAAAAGAAGCACCTAGCGTTTTTCCTCTGTGAGCAATGACTTTCAGACGGATTTCATTTTCATTTAATCGTACAACATGAAGCTGGTAGAAACCTTCCATGAGATAGCTTCCTGAAAGGCCGGCCCCCCAGAAAGAAGAACTGAGCATGCTGAATATTTCAGAGCTTGCTACAAATCCCATTGAACCGCGGAATAAGAAGTAGTCACCGACATCAAATCTTGAACTCAATGCTCTTTTAGCATTCATAGGAATATGTTTAGGCGAGTAAGGCTTGGCAGTCATGGCCTTACAAGGATCTTTAAAAAAACGAATGAAAGTTGCTTCGGTTTTTGTCTGAACGCCTAAGCTTAAGCGGGTGCTACCGAAATCTCGGCCAGGGATGGCCTTCATGCCGATTTGCCAGCTGTCGCTTCGTGAATAAAGGCCGTCCGTGTAGGCCGGCTCAACTTCATACTCGTATCCAGCAACAACACTTCCTCCAGGAAACAAATCAAGGTCAACCAGATCCAAATCAAATTTAGGATCAAGGTTTGCAATTTGTTCTGCCGCAGAGAGAGTGCGTTCTGATCTACAATAGCCAGCTTCCGCCTGTTGATAAGTAAACAAAGAAAATACGAAGAGAAGACTGTAGAGTTTCATAAGGTCCTGTTCATAATTAAGTGTAAGAAATTTGGGCGTATTAAATGCCATAAAGTTCCTGTTTGTCCACTTTTCCAGACCTAAATATCAAGAACAATTAAGGTACAGCGAGGTACACCTCTTCTTTGACACGAGGAGCTTGAATTGTAAGGAGTTAGAGAGGGGAAGAAGATAGTTTTCTTTATCAAGCAACTTGTCCTAGCATGTGGGTATGAAAAATTTACACCCTGATCAAGCAATAAGAGATGTTCAACACTTTGGAGAAGAGGGCGGAGTCGTCCCTGTCATAGACGTGGCTTCGACTTCAACTTTCCTGGACCCACAGGATATGGAGAGGACTTTTACTGGAGAAAAACAAGGTTGTTATCTCTACAGTCGACATTCTAATCCGACAGTGAATATCTTTGGAAAAAAAATAGCAGCAATGGAAGGAGCAGAAGCCGCTCTAGGCGTTGCAAGTGGCATGGCCGCCATCTCCTGTACTGTGGAACAAATATTTCTTAATCAAGGAAATTTGAACGGTCATCTCATTGCTTCTCAGACATTGTATGGTGGAACTTATGCCTTTTTCAAAAATGTCTTAAGTAAAAGAGGAATCAAAGTAACTTTTGTCGACACCTCTGATGTTAAAGCAGTTGAAGCGGCAATCACTCCTGAAACCAAAATGATTTATGCCGAAACTCTGAGTAACCCTCTTTTGACTGTATCAGACATCAAAGCCTTGTCTGATGTGAGTAAAAAACACGATTTGAAACTAGTGGTGGATAATACTTTCACGCCAATGATCGTCCAGCCATTGGCCCTTGGGGCCGATGTTGTTGTTCATTCTTGTACGAAGTACATCTCCGGTTCAAGTGATTTTATTGCCGGAGCTATAGCTGGCTCTCAAGAATTCATCGCTTCTTTAATCGATGTGAATTTTGGAAGTGTCATGTTAACCGGACCAGTCATGGATCCCCGTGTGGCCCACGAGCTTTACCTAAGAATGGATCATCTTGGAGTGAGAATGAAAGCTCATTCAGAAACCGCTCTCTATTTTGCTCAAAAGATGGCAACAGAAGGAATGGAGGTTATTTATCCTGGGCTAGAAAACCATCCCCAGCATCATTTATTTAAGCAAATGATGGGTAAGGGAAATTTTGGATTCGGTGGAATTCTCACACTGGAGTGTAAAGATGCTGAAGCGGCCAGAATCCTTGCTACTAAACTTCAGGATAACAAATTTGGACTCTATGCGGTTTCCTTAGGCTTCTCCCGCACTCTCATGAGCTGTTCTGCAAAAAGTACTTCAAGTGAAATACCAGAAGAAGAAAGAGCTAAAATGGGTCTTGCTGAAGGGCTATTGAGATTTAGCATCGGTTACTCTGGAGATGCTGAAACAATGTGGGAGAGATTTTTAAGCTGTTATAAGTAGAGTTTTCTTGAAAATTAATTTTTTTTAATATATTCCTTATAGAACACCACTATAAGGAGTATCGTGATTCGATTCATTCTCAAAAAAGCTTTAGAGACAAAGCATCTTATTCCCATCCTGGCACTTGCTGTCTTCCTCGTAACTAAAACTCTTGGAGACATTGGTTTTGGGCTTACGGTTTTGTCTACGGTCTTTTTGGGAATCTCAATTCTCTCCTCCGTTCACCATGCAGAGATTATTGCACACAAAATTGGCGAAGGACTGGGAACGTTAGTGCTTGCCTTAAGTGTAACAATCATTGAAGTAGGCTTGATCCTTTCCTTGATGGGCCAAGGTGGAGAAGAAGCAAGTATTCTTGCACGGGACACAGTCTTTGCGGCCGTCATGATTGTAACAAATGGTATTGTGGCGATCTGCCTTATTCTTGGGGGTCTCAAATTTAAAGAGCAAGAGTTTCAGGTTCAAGGTTCAAAAAGTTTATTTGTTGTTCTGATAGCTCTTTGTTTTCTCGTCTTCGTTTTGCCTAATTTCACTACATCTACCGCTGGGGCCACATACTCGAATTATCAGATGATCTATATCGGAGGGACCCTTTTAGTTCTTTATGTCTTGTTCATCATCTTTCAAACCAAAACCCATAAGAGTTATTTTGAGCCGGCAGTTGGTATATTAAAACCAGAAGACCAAATCTCACATGATATAGTCACAACGACAGATGCTTGGTTAAGTTTCTTATCTTTATGTGTGAGCTTGGTGACAGTGATAGGACTTGCTAAAATCTTGTCTCCTACAATCGAGATGGTCGTCGTTTATCTTGGTGCACCTAAATCTGTCGTGGGATTATTAATTGCGTTGATTGTACTTCTTCCGGAAGCATGGGCGGCCGTTATTTCAGCTCGAGCTAATCGTTTGCAAACAAGTTTGAATCTCGCCCTAGGCTCCGGCATTGCGAGTATTGCGCTAACGATTCCTTTCGTAATTGTCTTCTCTCTTTTAAATGGCACTCCACTTACTTTGGGACTTGATGGTAAAGGGATGGCCTTTATGTTTATGACCTTTGCCATAGGAACTTTAACACTGGGTACCGGGAAATCCACTTTGCTTCAGGGAGCCGTCCACGGAATCATTCTTGTAACTTTTTTTGTGATGGCCTTCATTCCTTAGTCTATAGCTCTCAAGGATGAATCTTAATGAAGTTTATTTAATCTTATGCTATAGTCCTAGGGATGCCGACTACTTTATAAAAACAGTTGGATCTATTTCCAGACATTTTTGAGGTTTTCATGACTACGGTAGAACTCTTTTTACTTGGTACCGCTGTTTTACTTTTTCTCTGCGTATTTGCCAGTAAGGTTTCTGGGAAATTAGGTATTCCAACGTTAGTTGTTTTTTTAGGAATCGGCATTCTAGCAGGAAGTGAAGGACTTGGCGGGATCTATTTTGATAATGCCTACTATGCACAAAGTTTAGGGATCTTTGCCCTGGCCTATATTCTTTTTTCAGGTGGTCTGGATACTAACTGGAAAGAAGTCCGTCCCATTTTGCTTCCAGGATCATTGCTGGCAACTCTCGGTGTATTCATTACCTGTATTCTTGTTGGACTCTTTAATCATTACGTCCTGGACTTTACTTTGTTGGAAGGGATGCTAATCGGCGCCATTATTTCATCTACCGATGCCGGAGCCGTTTTCACCATTCTTAGATCTAAAAGTATTCATTTAAAAGGAAATCTCAAGCCGCTACTTGAGTTTGAAAGTGGATCTAATGACCCCATGGCCGTCTTCTTAACGACCACTATCCTGAGCCTAATGCAAAATCCGGAAACTTCTCCTCTTAGTTTCATTGGAGTTCTGGTATCTCAGATGATCATCGGCCTCTGTATTGGATATGGAGGAGGAAGATTATCCACGATCTTATTTAATAAAATAAAATTAGAGTTTGATGGTCTGTATGCAGTCATGTCGCTAGCCATCGTCATTTTAGTCTATGCCATCACTCAAGCCTTTAAAGGAAATGGTTTCCTGGCGGTTTATGTGGCAGGAGTTGTTTTGGGCAACTCAAAGTTCGTCCATAAGAAGTCGATTTCACTTTTCCATGATGGTATTTCTTGGCTCATGCAAAGCACGCTATTCATAACTCTGGGCCTTTTGTTATTTCCTTCAAAGATCATTGAAGTCACTAGTACTGGAGTTATGATTGCGGCCTTCCTTATGATCGTGGCCCGCCCAGCAAGTGTGTTTATCTCTCTCGCCTTTAATAAAATAAGTTTCCGAGATAAATTATTAATCTCATGGGTAGGTCTCAGAGGTTCGGTACCGGTAGTGATGGCTACCTTTCCACTAGTCGCCGGAATAGGTCAGGCAGATTTGATTTTTAACTTAGTTTTCTTTGTGGCACTCACTTCGCTTATTTTCCAGGGAAGCTTTATCCCATTTGCGGCAAAATTATTGAAGGTAGAAGATACTAAAGAATTAATCGTTCCGGCCCAGGAGGATTTAACAGAGGTTAATCCGCATGCAAGGATTTCTCATGTAACTATTTCTGAAGAATCAAATATAGTCGGTAAAAGTATCATTGACCTAAAAATCCCGGAAGATATGTTGATCGTCCTCATTGAGAGAGAGGACAAAACAATTGTCCCACGAGGTTCGACCCAGATTCGTGGAAATGATAAGCTTCATGTTATGGCCGATGAGTCGACACTTAATCAATTTAAGATGAAGCTATTGAAATCAGTTCAAGAGGCATGATTCTTTTTAATGCGTTGATCTAAAAAATTGCCGACATAAGTAAGTTAGTATAAAAAAATATAATGAAAACACTTACCCGTGATATGCAGCAAGCACTGACGCCAGATAATGCTCTAGAACTTCTAAAAGCCGGAAACATGAGATTTGTTTCCAATTTAAAGATGAACCGTAATCTCCTTCAACAGCTGAATGAAACCAGAGATGGGCAATATCCATTTGCTGCAATCCTGAGTTGCATTGACTCTCGAGCTCCAGCTGAACTGATTTTCGATCAAGGGTTGGGTGATATCTTTAGTATTCGTATTGCCGGTAATTTTATTAACGATGATATCCTGGGGAGTATGGAGTTTGCTTCTAAGATCGCAGGCTCAAAACTTATTGTGGTTTTAGGTCACACTCATTGCGGGGCGATTAAAGGTGTTTGCGATGGCATCCAATTAGGACATCTGACACAAATGTTGGATAAAATTAAACCTGCCGTAGAGCTAGTTACAGATGAAGTTGTAAGAAATAGCTCTAATTTGTCTTTTGTTAATAAAGTTGTTTATCGAAATATTGAACTGACCTTAAAACAGATTCCTCAAAGAAGTCCGGTGTTAAAAGAACTGGTTGCAGAAGGGCAGCTTAAGATTATCGGCGCTGTTTATGATATAGAAACGGGAGAAGTTAAGTTTTTATAAGCGGTACTGTCCTATTCAAGAACCCCATCTACTAAATTTATCCTTCTTCTGGCCATGGCTGCGAAGTCTATATCGTGTGTAACATAGATAATCGTCGTACCTTTTTCTTCGTTAAATTTTTTGAAGAGATCCATTATAATTTTGCCATTAACCGAATCCAGGTTTCCTGTAGGCTCATCAGCAAAAAGGTACTTGGGCTCCATCACCAAGGCGCGAGCAATTGCAAGCCGTTGTTGTTCTCCCCCTGAGAGTTCACCAGGAAAGCGATGCTCTTTACCTTCAAGGCCGACAATCCTTATAAGCTCCATCGCAAAGCCTCTTCTTTTTTCAACTTCCTTGGCCTTCCTTGCAGGAAGAAGAATATTTTCAATTGCCGTAAGTTCTGCCAGGAGGTAATGGAATTGAAAAACAAAACCAATATTATGGTTTCTAAGTTGATAAATTTCCTCCTGTTCGAAATCTTTTAGATTTTGTGAATCATAAATGACTTCTCCCTCAGTTGGATGATCAAGAGTAGAAATAATATAGAGAAGAGTACTTTTACCTGAACCTGATTTACCGACTAAAGAGACGAAATCACCGTCTTCGATTTTCAGATCTATCCCCTTAAGTACGGGAACAGGCGTGTTAGGGAAACGTTTAGTAATATTTTTTATTTCAATCATTGTCCACCTGAGCGAATAATTTCCATCGGCTCAAGCTGACCGCCCGCCCTTGCTGGAATGATAGATGAAATGATGGCCGTGGCTATCGCAATACTAAAAGCTTTTATGTAAATGATAATATCGAATGAAATAATCATATAGTTTCCAGGTCCACTCATGCGGCCAGGAATGACTTCGATGCGGCTCATGATGACACATATGACGAAGCCTAGGATAAGACCGATAGCTCCACCTAAGAAACCCAATATCATACCTTGATTAAAGAATAGTTTTATAATGTCTTTAGGGGAAAATCCCATCGATCTAAGAATGGCAACATCTCGCCTTTTTTGATTAACCAGAATGCTTAAAATGTTATAGATTCCAAAACCCGCCACCAGAATGATTGAGATTGTCATTGAGTTTCGGACTATGTCTTGTGTTTTAAAAACAGAAAGTACTGCTGCAGATGATTCTTGCCAGGAAAGGATCTTATCCCGGGAACTATTTTTCCACAAACCTGCTTTTATGCTGGCATGATGGGGATCAAATAGCTTTACTGCAATGTCAGTAATCTCACTAGGGGTATTCCGGAGTTTTTGGGCATCAGTTAGAGAAACAAAAGCGGTACCTTCATCGATAGTTTTGATCCCTGTCTCAAAGGTACCCACTATTTTAAACATCTGCGGTTGAGCGCTGCCAGTTGAAACAAGTATTGTTTCCTGAAGACGTGTTCCTAACAGCTCCATCAAGCTTGTTCCCATGATGAGTCTATTGCCGGAATTACCTATATCTTTGAAGCTTCCAGATTTCATGTAGTTTTCAATGTTGGTAACCTTCAGTTGTCTCTCGTATTGTGAACCAATGATTCTTCCAACTTTAGTTATTTTGTTTTGAGTGAAAATAACCTGAGCAACAACTTGAGGTGAGTAGGCGGCAACATCTTTATCAGCATCAAGTTTTTTAAACCAACCGAGTGGATATTCAATTCGAGTAGAGTCTTTTCTTCCGGAAGGAGGGATCTCCCAGAAAACATGGGCCGCTTCAGAATAGGATGCCATATCAGCAGCTGTAAGAATCTCTTCTCTGGCAGAAATTCGGATATGGGCTTCATTATTTACTAGCTGATCAAGAATATAGGTTTGAAATCCGAGCATCATGCCAGAAATGGCCACATAAGCTGCGGAGCCAATGGTAATCCCAAGAAGGATTAGAAGACTTTGTTTTTTTCTCGCCATTAGCTGGCGGATGCTCAAAAACATCATGGTATGAGAATCTCATCTGTTTCAAAAAGTTCTGGAGACAGAATTTCTGTTTTCTCTTCGTCTGATATACCGATCTGTACTTTGATCTTTTGCTCTTTTTTATTTCTGTTAATGACGATATGTCCATTCGCTATAGCATTGGTTGGAATCAATGTGACATCTTGTTTTCTGGCAACATCGAAAGCGACATCAGCTGACATTCCGGGAAGGATGGCATCGGGCCATCGATCTAATAACACTTTGGCGACGAATTGATCATTCTTGGGGTAAATACTAGAAATCTCTCCAAATAGTTTTTGATTCCGGAAAAACTCAAAAGTTATTTCTGCTTTAATCCCTTTCCTTAAACGCATGGCCGCGTGTTGCTCAAGAGAAACTTCGAGGTAGAGATTTTTTAAATCTACAAGAGTGAGAATGACTGATTGAGGGAAAAGATTCTCGCTGACAGTGACTGGTATTTCAGTGATCTTACCATCGAAGGGAGCTCTGATGATGGTGTCTTGGTCAGTGATGAAAAGGAGATCTCCTTTTTTCACGTCTTGACCTTCCGTTACAAAGAATTTTTTCACTGAATTAACGATGGCAGCCTTCGCATGATAGGTATACTCCGATCTTATAATGCCGAGGCCATATACCGCTTCAACAATGTCTCCCTTCACGGGCTTCACAGTGTTTTTTTGGCAACTAGTAGTAAGGAAAATTAATAGGAATAGAATTATATTTTTCATGAGCGTTCAAACTTTTTGTTAATATCATTCATGAGGTGAGGACCTGTGAAAATCATACCAGTTATGAGTTGGAGAAGATTAGCACCAAGTCTCATCTTTTCCATAGCATCTTCCGGAGTTAAAATGCCTCCGCAACCCATTATAGTCATTTGGGGGTAATGTTGGCGTGTTTTCTCTATCAGATTATTCGATAATTTCTGACAAGGTTTTCCGCTGAGTCCTCCACGGTATTCTTTAGTCGCCTCAGAAGGAAAATCAGCGTCTTCGTACTTTTTATTGAGGTTTCCAATGACGACTCCCTGAATTCCTAGTTCATCAATAATTTGTAGAAGCTGTTGAAAGTCTTCCCAATTCTGATTAATAGGCATCTTGATATACATAGGTTTGGTACTAGGGATTTTTTTTAGTTCGGTTAGAAGCAGCCGGAGACTTGCAGGTTTCGCAAAATCTTCACCACCGAAAGCATTAGGGCAAGAGATATTTATGGTATAAAAATCACCAATGTTCTCTTCGTTTAATCTTTTGAAGCTGTAGCAGTAATCCTTAATCCCTTCTTCCTGACTGGAATTTCGTTCATCATTTGTTTTAGCAATGCTAATTCCCAGAACAAACTGTGGAGGGATTTTCTTGGTTTTAATTCTTTTAATGATTGCATCTACACCATCATTTTTAAGGCCTTTATAGACCTGAATGCTATTTGATTTAATCATTCTTCTTAGACGTGGGGGAGGATTACCTAAACAAGGTCTGGCGGTAACTGAGCCCACTTCTTCACCGGCAAAGCCCATAGAAAACAGGATGTGGGAAAGATGGGCATTATAATCAAACCCTGCTGATAGAAGAACGGGACCCTGATAAGTGATCCCATCAACTTGAAGTGTCTTCTTGCCTGATGGTTCCCCATAAATTGCATTAATGACGGATTTAAGGGGAGCTATGTTTCCGCTGGCGACACCTATTTTTACAAACAGGGTGTGAATTAAGTCTGGATCAAGTTTAAACAAGACCGGCTTAAGTGCCTTTTTATAAAGTAACTTAATCATACATTCACCGAGATCTTTTCTAATTGTTCATCAAATTGTTTTTTTAGCTGTTGTGCTTTTTCGTCCTGTTGATCACAGACCTGAAGAAGTTCCGGATTAATGCCTTCAATATTTTGAGGAATGATGAATCCAAAAATGGGATCAACTAATCCAGCCTTCGGATCCACTGATCCTTTTTGAATACTACGAATTATTTGACGAGTTACTTTCAGTGGGAAACGATCCGTTTTTCCATATCCTCCCTTGCCCCAGCCGGTGTTGATTAACCAAACATTAAACTTATGTTTTTCCATGAGGCGGGCAAGAAGTTTTGCGTATTCAATGGGAGCTCTTTGCATGAAAGGGGCACCGAAGCAGTAGGAAAATGCACTCTTAGGCTCTTTAATACCTAGTTCTGTACCAGCGAGTTTGGAAGTATAACCACAGAGAAAAAAGTCCATGGCCTGTTTGGGATTCAAAGAGGCTACTGGTGGTAAAACTCCTGATGCGTCTGCTGAAAGAAAAAAGAGGTTTTTGGGAACTGGGCCTCTTTGAGTTGGATGAACTCCTTCAATGGAAGAGAGAGGGTAACTCGCACGACCATTCTCGGTTAAAGAAAGATCATGGAAATCAGGTTGACGATCTTTTTGAAGAACGACGTTCTCCAATAAAGTGCCCCATTTGGTTGCGGCTTCATAGATTTGAGGTTCATCTTTGGCCGAAAGCTTAGCGGTCTTGGCATAGCAACCACCCTCAAAATTAAAAATACCATCATCGGCCAGGCCATGTTCATCATCGCCAATGAGATTAAAACCTACATCAGTTGAAAGAGTTGTTTTTCCTGTCCCTGAAAGTCCAAAAAAAACACTGACGTTATTATCTTCATTGATACTGGCCCCCGCATGCATTGGAAGGACGTCATAATCAGGAAGGATCGTGTTCATAACTGAGAAAAGAGCTTTTTTTACTTCTCCAGCGTAGGAAGTGCCGGCAATCAGAATTTCTTTTTGTTCGAAATCTAAAATGATGGCGGTAGACCTCTCTACACCATATGCAAGGTGATTTTGTAATAGATAAAAAGGGGCATGGATGACTGTCCATTCCTGAAGATAGTTTTTTGTTTCAAGGTCTCTCATCATATTATTAAAAAACAAGGCATGGGATGGACTCTGAGTGATAAGATCTGCCTTAATACACCATTTTGCGTGCGCTCCCACTTGTTTAGTCGTGGTATAACTGTCCGGTGATTCTTCTATTGCCTTTAATATTTCTTCTTTTGCTTTCTGTGCCTGGGCCCGTTCAAGTTTTGCGGTGTTGTTGGCCCAGTTGATATGCTTTTCCGAATATGGGCACGAAACTACATATTTGTCATTGGCCGATCGACCTGTGAATTTTCCCGTATCAACAACTAAAGCTCCGCCAGACGAAAGCTGACCTAGGTTCAGCCTGAGAGTTTCTTCTACCAGTTCGGCTTGGGTTAGATTTTTTTTAGTGTTAGAAAACATAATAGCTCCTAGAAAAATAAAAGGGACATCAGAATAATGATTGATGCTGAGATACTATTGGCCCAAAACCCTCGGCTCATCATAGTCGATAACTTAATTAAACCTGTTGAATAAACAATAGCATTCGGTGGTGTCCCCACTGGCAACATGAACGCCAAGTTCGCAGCCGCTACAATGGCATAGATGGTGCGCTCAGGGGTGGCCAGAAAGAATGGGCTTGCTAAGAGAACCGGAATAATAAGATTGGCCGTTGCTGTATTGCTCACTAATTCTGTTAAAAAAATCGTACTCACAATAGCGAGGGCCAGTAGGATGCTCGGCGATAACCATGAGAAAGAATCAATCTGTTGTGCCAAAACGTGGGCGAGTCCTGTCGAAAAGGCCAGTTCTCCTAAGCTCAATCCTCCACCAAATAACAGAAGAATTCCCCAATCTATTTTCTGAGCTTCCTTCCAGGGAAGGAGAGGTCCATCTGAAGTTGGTGTTAACATCAACATCAAACCCGCACAAACAGCGACTACAGATTCAGGAAAAATACGGACAATGAATGCTGCAATATTAACAGGAGCAACAGTTGAGATGATACCAGGGAGTGCCCACAAAATAGCTGTAATGATCAAAATAGCTGAAACTAAGAGTTGGTTTGTTGTGATAGGAGTTTTGACAGATTTAATACCGCGATCATGGGGTAGCTTTTTTAAATCTTTCCAGTAGAGAGCGAGAATTCCTCCCATAACAGCAAGTGATAGCGGTGCCATGTGGAGGAACCATGTCACAAAATCAGGTCTTGTACCAGTGATCTTTTTCATGAGTCCTAAAGCAATCATATTGGGAGGTGATCCTACAGGAGTCATTGTTCCACCAATCGATGCCGCTGCAGCCAAGAGCAGGAGAAGTTTAGAATGTGAAGTAATGTCCAAATTGTTCCGTCTTAAGATCTCTACTCCTATGGGAACGGCCAGAGCAGCCGTTGCTGTATTGGAAAGGAAAGCGGACATAATCATTGTTATCCCAATAAGACCGAGAAAAAGCCGTTGAGAATTTCCGCTGACATTCGGATTTGCTAATGTCGCCTGAACAAGCCACTGATCTAAACGATGATATTCGACGGCCTGGGCGAGGAAAAAACCACCCATGAATAAAAAAATGATAGGATCAGAAAAAGGTTTTAGAAGTTCCGGCCACGGAGCAAGATTTAAAAAATGGGCCAATAATAATCCCGCTAAAACACTTACATGTAACGGAATTAAAGAGCAGAGCCACCAACAAGCGACCCATAAGATAATTCCGCCGCATAATTTGGCTTCATGAACCATATCTAGGGGAGCTACCCAAACGATGATACCAATGATTGGCCCTAAGATTAAAGGGATGAGGTCAGATAGTTTGGGACGGGTAGAGAGGATCAACAAACTTACCTTTTGAAAATTATACTAATTATTAAAACTTTCTCAGTTAATAGACTAAGATTAACCCATAAGTGGCCCATATTAAAAGTTTTTTGAATCCGCTGCGTCTTCCCATTTAAGACTCAGACCTATAGAGTTAAAAATAATTATTCAGGAGTAAAAATGGTTCCAACGACGTCGAAAAGAAAAATAATAATTCGCAAAACAACATTTCAGGATGCTGCCGCAATTAATAGTATCGTGAACAAATGTTACCCTGGCGTGCCTTCATATCCTGAAGACGCTCTACGTGCACAAATCAATCATTTTCCCGAAGGCCAGATGGTTGTCGAATACAATAAGGTGATTATTGGTTTTTGTATTACCTTCATTATCACTGAAGCTGAAGCCATGAAGCCTCATACTTGGAAAGAAATAACTGGTTCTTCTTTTGCCAGCCGACATGATCCATTGGGCGACTTCCTCTATGGAATGGATATTTGTGTTGATCCTGCTTTTCGTGGCAAAAAAATTGGTGAACGTCTTTACAATGAGAGAAGAAAGTTGTGCCAATCTTTGAAACTCAAAGGAATTCTTTTTGGTGCAAGAATTCCGGGATTCGCGAAGAGAAGAAAATTATATCCAACACCAGAAAAATATCTCGAAGCGGTGACGACAAAGAAAATAAAAGACCCGACAGTTAGTTTTCAGATTAAAAATGGCTTTGAACCAATAATGGTTCTGAATAACTATCTTCCTTCTGATAACGAATCAATGGGTTACGCTATACTCATGCGCTGGGAAAACCCTTTAAACGACTCCAAGGGAAATCATTTTTATGTTGAGGATGCTAAGGATAATGTCCGGATTTGTACCATTAACTTTGAACAACGAAAAATTTCTTCTTTGGTGGAGTTTCAGTCAATTGCCGAATATTTTATTGGAGTAGCGGCCGACTATAACTGCGACTTCGTAGTCTTTCCGGAATTTGTTACGATGTCTCTTCTCTCCATTTTAAATGAAAAGCTAGATCCCATTAGGTCCCTGGAGCATCTGGATGAATACACCGAACCCTTTTTAAAATTCATGAATAATGCTGCCTTGAAATATAACATCAATATTATTGGCGGCACACATATGATGAAAGATGAGACAGGTTTGATGAAGAATATTTGTCATGTCTTTCTTCGAGATGGATCAATCCATCAACAGCAAAAAATTCATCCAACTCCGAGTGAGAGGGATTGGTGGAATATCAGTGGTGGAGATAAGCTTTCAGTCATCAATACTGACCGAGGACCTATTGGTGTACTTATTTGTTACGATGCTGAGTTTCCGGAACTTTGCCGCCACTTAGTAGATCAAGGAGCAAAAATAATCTTCGTTCCCTTTGCAACTGATACCAGACAGGGCTACCTGCGGGTAAGGTACTGCTGTCAGGCAAGAACAATCGAAAATCAATGTTACTTTGTCCTTTCAGGAAATACCGGAAATCTTCCTCGCGTGCAGAACATGGATATCAACTATGGCCAAAGTTCAATTCTGACTCCTTCAGATTTTCCTTTCGCTAAAGACGGTGTCGCAGCGGAAACAGACGCTAATGCCGAGATGGTGGCGATTGCGGATCTGAGTATTGGTGATCTGGTTAAGGCACGCAATAACGGAACGGTGAGAAATCTTAAAGATAGAAGGCATGATCTTTATTCTGTAAGTTGGACAGGGAAATAGACTTTCAGATGATAACCTTTATTATATTTGTCATTCTAATCTCTTTCTTTTCATATGATCTCTACACAGACGTAGCAGATCAGTTACCTTTAAAGCATCTTTGGCATGAAATTATTCTTTTTTTTACCGCGATTGTAGGGGCCGTATGGCAATTCAGACTCTTGTTTAAGAAGGACAAAGAAATCAAGGTTATTCAAACTGAACTTTTAGCAACCAAAGAGTCTTATAAAGAGTGGCTGTACAAAAGTAAAAAATCGGCGAATGAAATACGCAGGATGATTGATCAACAATTTTCTGATTGGCATCTTAGCGCCAGCGAAAAGGATGTTGCTCTGCTTTTGATTAAAGGGCTGACGATGAAAGAAATTGCGGAACTAAGAAATACTCATGAGAAAACAGTCCGACAGCAGGCCACAACAATTTACCGCAAGGCCAATCTTTCTGGACGACAGGAACTAGCCGCTTTCTTTCTCGAGGATATACTTTCAACTACATAAGTCGATTTGGTACATTTGCCGGATAGATAAAATGGCTTTTCCCCTTAATGATCTTAGTAACCACTAAGGGGACTTGCATGAAATTTATTTTCTCACTATTTTTGTTAATTTCTATTAATGCTCACGCTCAGATTCAATTAAATGATCTTGGGATTAAGCCTGAACAAATCACAGGCACTTCATCTTCTTTATTAAATCCGGCGAAAAGCAAAGAACGCAGTTGGAAGCTTAAAAACCATGAAATGTGGGGGCTAGCGACTTTTGGCTTAATGACCGCCACCATGTTCACGGGAGGAGGTGCTATGGATTCAAACACCCATATGTATCTGGGAGTTGCCACTGCCGCTTCTTACTTCACGACGGCTTATCTTGCCCTTTCTGCTCCGAAGCCCATGGGAGTAGTGGATAAAGGCAGAATCAAATGGCACAAAGGCTTGGCCTGGGTGCATTTACCTCTTATGCTTTTGGTCCCGTATCTTGGTTATAAATATAAAAAAGATGAAGAAGATGGAGTGAAACATTCTTCAATCGTTAAAAATCACTCGGCTTTTGCCGGAGTTCTCTATGGTTCATTTGCTCTATCAACGGCCTTGATGGTGATCGAATTTTAAGGAGAAACTATGAAATATTTATGGCTAGGGCTAATTCTGACATCATCCCTTTTTGCTCAGACCTATGAACTCAAGAAAGGTGAGGCCAATTTTGAAATCAAAGTCATGTTGAAAAAAGTCGATACCAAGAGCACCGGGGTGAAAGGTAAAATTAATTGCAATAAAACTTGCGAATACCTTCTGGCCATTCCAATCATGACATTCACTACAGAAGATTCAAATCGTGATTTAAATATGTTTACTGCCATTGAAGCAGATAAGTTTAAGGTCGCGACCGCCAGTGGAACATTTCCCAAGAAGATCATGGCCGCAGCAGAAGGTAAAATTGAAGCTTTGATTGACTTTCATGGGGTAAAAAAGATTTATCCTGTGACCTTAAAGAATAAGGGGTCTAAGGCAAGTTTGAAATTAGATCTAGATGCTCATGGGATTGTTCGCCCCTCACTTTTTGGTTTTAAAATGGATAGGATTCTTCCTGTTGAGTTTTCTTTAGATTGGCAGCAGACAAACTAAATGTCTGATTTCTATTATCGGTACCACTAAAAGTAATATGTTTTAATCTTGTTTTCGTATGGGTATGTGACTTGCAATGTAGGGCACGTACCTTTAATACTTACAATAGGATTAATATGATCTTTTTCACCTCATGGGATAGTTTATTACGAATTCTTGTTATAGGTTTTTTGTCTTATATCTGTTTGATCGCCATGCTTAAGTTATCTGGTAACAGAACTTTGTCTCAAATGAATAGTTTCGACTTCATCATTACTATCGCCATGGGATCAACCTTTTCTGGCGGTCTGCTTGATAAGAACGTCGCTTTGGCCGATACGCTCTTCGCTTTGTTTCTTCTCATTGTCATGCAGTATGCGGTGACAAAGCTTAGCATGAAGTCAAAACGCATCGATAAACTCGTTAAGAGTGATCCAACTATTCTCTTTCATGAAGGAAGAATTATTAAGGATGCCATAGCAAGGGAAAGGGTGAGTGAAGATGAACTTCTTGCTTCCATTCGTGAAAGAGGAATCAGTACCTTTAGCCAGGTAGATGCCATTATTCTGGAAACGAATGGTAAAATTTCAGCCATTCCTAAACAGGTAAGCGGGAAAGTCTCCTTACGCGAAGAAAAAAGTTATAAGGATGTCAAAAACTTCCCGGTTTAATATTATTCGCATCATCTTTTTTTACTTGGGTATGAGACTTGCATCGAAAAATGAGCTGTACGCATTACCCAGGAGGAAAAGATGAATATTGAAGGTAAAGTGGCCCTTGTCACCGGCTCTGGTCAAGGAATTGGACGGGGCATTGCTCTACGACTCGCCAAAGAAGGCGCGAATATTGGAATAGTCGACTTGAACGAAGATAAAATGATGGCAGTGGCCAAAGAGATTGAAGCCTTAGGACGGAAGGCGACTATTTTCCGTGCTGACGTTTCTTCTCGTGACGAAGTTTTTAAAGCTGTTTCCCATGTGGAAGAGAAACTTGGAGGTTTTGATATCATGGTCAACAATGCTGGTATCGCTCAAGTAAAACCTCTCTTAGAAGTCACCCCTGAAGAGTTAGAAAAAATTTATCGAATAAACGTATTCGGAGTCTTGTGGGGCATTCAAGCCGCTGGGGAAAAATTTCTGGAGCGAAAACAGAAAGGAAAAATTATCAGTGCCTGCTCGATTGCCGGACATGAAGGTTATGAGATGCTGGGAGTATATAGCTCCACTAAGTTTGCTGTTCGAGGATTAACCCAAGCGGCTGCAAAGGAATTTGCAAGCTTCGGTATTAATGTGAATGCCTATTGTCCAGGAGTCGTCGGTACAGGTATGTGGACAGAGATTGATAAACGTTTCTCAGAACTTACTGGTGCTAAAATTGGTGAAACGTACGACAAATATGTGGGCAACATCGCTCTAGGAAGAGCTGAAACACCAGAAGATGTGGCGGCTTTTGTTTCTTATCTTGCTGGTCCTGATTCTGATTATATGACGGGCCAGGCGCCATTAATTGATGGAGGGATGGTTTATCGCTAATACACATCAAAAGTACTTAATCGAAGCTATTCAATTGGCCCAGAAAAATAAGAGCGAGGGTGGCAGACCGTTTGGTGCTGTTGTGGTTAGAGAAGGAAAGATTCTATCTATCGGTGTGAATGGGATGGCAAGAAATCATGATGTGTCTTCACATGCTGAGCTTGAGGCCATCCGTTCGGCCACACAAAAACAAAAAAACGTTAATCTCGAAGACTGTACGATCTATGCCAGTGGTCACCCTTGCCCCATGTGTCTGGCCGCAATTCTTATGACCAATATTAAAACCGTTTACTATGCCTTTGATAATAGCGATGCGGAACCATATGGCCTTTCCAGTGAACAGACATATCTGAAACTTGGAATCGTTAAGGACAAGGTACCCCTTTTACTCATGAAATTGGATGTTGGCATCGCCGCTAAGGATGTTTACCTATAAAAAGGAGTCATGTATGGCAAATCCAGAAATAAAACCACAAGTAACTTCAGAACCCAAACCTCCATACTCCTCTCAGAAGCTCGAAAAACCGGGCCTAGAACATGAAATGGAGCAGAAGCCAAAGTGGCGTGCCCCTAAATACAAATCAGCAAATAAGCTCGAGGGTAAGGTGGCCTTAGTCACGGGTGGTGATAGTGGAATTGGCAGAGCAGTGGCCTATTTGTATGCACGCGAAGGAGCTGATGTGGCGATAGTTTATCTTCCAGAAGAAGAACAGGATGCTCTTGAAACTAAAAAGGCAATCGAGGATGAAGGTCAAAAATGTGTAACAATAGCAGGGGATTTAACAGATCCTGACTTTTGCCGGGAGGTCGTCCAGAGAACTGTTAATGAGCTCGGTCAGTTAGATATTTTAGTTTCGAATGCCGCCTATCAAAATCGCAAAAAAGATATTAGCGACATAACTGAAGAAGAATGGCGCCATACTTTTCAGACCAACATGGATTCTTATTTCTTTTTAACTCAAGCGGCACTTAAACATATGAAGGCCGGAAGCTCTATCATAGCGACTAGTTCAGAAACAGCGATCGTAGGTTCAGAAAAACTTTTGGATTATTCTTCGACCAAGGGAGCGATTATTGCCTTCACTAAATCACTTGCTAATAGTTTGGCCGATAAAGGTATCAGAGTGAATACTGTGGCACCAGGACCAGTTTGGACTCCCCTTAATCCTGCCGATGAAGGACAAGGCCCTGAGGAAATGAAAAAATTTGGTGAAAGTCAGCCTATGAAGAGGGCAGCCCAGCCGGAAGAGATTGCTCCTGCTTATGTCTTCCTTGCCTCAGATGCAGATTCTTCTTACATTAGTGGAATTGTCTTAGAGGAAATGGGTGGTTTAACAGCGGCTGCGTAGAGGAAATTAAAAGTGGTGGCCCCCCCGAGACTCGAACTCGGACACCCTTGCGAGCGGCGGATTTTGAATCCGCTACGTCTACCATTCCGTCAGGAGGCCATAGGCACTTATAATAATAAGTAGCCTCGTCTCCTGTCAATCACACAAGTAGCGCAAATTCAAATTATGGCCTGTAAAGATTACAGAAAATGGGAGTATTTATGCCTGGTGTTCTCTCTACCAGTTAGTATGGGCCTATGAAAAGAACACTTGCACTTACCTTGGCCCTAACAACATCTCTGTCGGCCGGTGCCGGCGAGAATTTTGGGGGTATTGAGCTTGATTCTTCAATACCTGCTACTCAAGTACGCACACTCAAAGAAGATCTGGGCTATCTGTATAGTAATCCGATTAAGGGTTTTGATGTGGACTTTCAATCCATGGCCGGGCTTTCTAAAGTCGATGGTCCCCATATGTATAACTGGCTTTATAATCGGGTGAAGCACATTATTGGGCAGTCTTATAAACTGTATGGACGAAATATCGTAAAAAAAACAGGACACAGTTTTCCATCGACTCCGCTTCCTCCTTCTCTTGCTAATAATACGAATCAGTTTGCGGGCATTATCATTATGTCCAATGTCGGAGCATCACTTTACGTGATGGGAAAAAAAGAAAAGAAATTAACTGGTATAAAGCTAGGTGGTAAAACTGTTTTTGCACTATCTCCAAGAGTGGGGATACTGCAAGTAGGGGAGGGGCTTTTCCTTGAAAGGCTCCTAATCAATAATGAACCAAACTCTGAAGCAAATAAGATTAAAAGATTAGGGACTATCTTTCACGAAGCTCGTCATGGTGATGGTCATTCAGAACATATAGGTTTTATACACAATGCTTGTCCTCCAGGTCACGCTTTGTCGGGGTTTGATGCTTGTGAGGCTTCCGCTAATGGCGCTTATTCTTTAGAAGCGGTGGCGACCAAGACACTCCTAGAGAATTGCCTTACATGTAATAATGAAGATAAAACGAAGCTTGAGGTAACCATTGCTGATGCTTTCTCAAGGGTGGTTCTTCGCTCGCACTTAAAAACGGAAAAGCAGCTACTAGAAGAAATTGCGACTTATCAAAGAGTGATTGATTTTTATATTGATTATCTTGTTAAAAATCCTGGTTCAGAGATGTCCGTTAAGGAGCTTGCCCGTCTGAAATCTAAAGTTAAAGAGTGCGAAGATCAGCTTCAGGAACTAAGAACACCTGTTTCAGCACAAAAATTAGATGCAAAGCCGGAAGGGACTTTTAAAGAAGCCTCGGTAGAAGAATCTTCTCTTTTAATGAATCGGTCGTTAAGAAAATAGTGATGAAGAAATTTGACGTTCTTATAATCATTTTAATACTCATAAGTGTTGCGAAAGGCATCCTGATCTTTCGTTCAGAAGATGAAAAGATAACACGAACCTCTGAAATTCATCTCCATAAGACAGTAGAGAGGAGCGAGACTTCTCAGCAGGAATTAACGGTTCTTACTCGTGAACAAAGTTTAGATCAATCCAAATTTCAAGATTTCCTGGATCTGGAATTTAAATCACTCCCTACCATAGATGATTTAAAAAACCTGACAGAGGAAGAAGTTCATTTCACTCCCGAAGCGGTTAAAGAAGCTGGTGGAGTCATTGGACGGATTCAAGATGAAGCTGAAAATGATTCGTCTAAAAGAATTCCGGCCATGAATTTTTTTAAGAATTGTGCTGAAGATCAAGAATTAGTCCCGGCCGTTCGGGCCGTGTGCCTTAATAAGACTTTAAAACTCATTCCCATTTGGCAAATTCCCATGCCTTTATCAGACGAACTGATCTCTCATGAAATCTCTGATCTGGCCTCCAAACTACCTTAATCGAAATTACAACATCGGAGCAATTAGATTGGTCGCGCGACATAGAAACTGCTGGAGGAGAGGTCGATTCTCATACTCCTTCGGATCAATTCTCTGAGATACATTAAAGTCCGATTCCAACATGGAACCCACGGCCCCAATGACATCTTTTTCAGGAGATACCGCAAAGATTTCAAAATTAATTAAAAGTGAACGAGGGTCGAGATTCACTGATCCCACTAAAGCCGCTTCATCATCAATCAGCATGACTTTCTGATGAAGAAAGCCTGGTAGATATCGATAGAATTCAACTCCTGATTTAAGAAGCCGTTCAACATAAACTTCAGAAGCATATTTAATGAGTTTATTGTCAGTATAGGAGGGGAGCAAAACCTTAACTTCCACGCCATTTATCGCCGCGAGAGCAAGAGTATAATAAAAACTTTCTGGTAAAACAAAATAGGGTGTTGCGATCCAGATTCTTTTCTTGGCGGCTTGAATGAGTGAAAGATGAGCAAGCAGGCAGTTCTCTTTTTCATCTGCTGGACCTGTAGGAAGAACCAGGATTTGTTTTCCATCTGTTATAGGGTCAGGAAGCCAATCCAGATCTATGATCTCTTCCTTGGCCCAGTGCCAGTCTTTAAAAAAGGATAATTGTGCCGACAAGGCCGCGGGACCTTCTATTCTAAGTTGGGTATCACGCCAAGGACCCATGTTTTTCCATCTTCCTAGATAATCATCTCCAATATTGTGCCCGCCAAGATAAGTCGTTTTCCCATCTACCACTAAGATCTTACGATGATTACGAAAGTTAATTTGAAAATGGCCACCCCAGTTTTTCCAACTTGCGAATAGGTGGACATGAACTCCTGCCTTCTTTAACTTTTTCAAAAATCCTGTACCCAATTTCGACCCGATTCTATCCGTTAAAAAATATACTTTTACACCGGACTTCGCTTTCTTTATGAGGAGATCCGCAAAACGGTTACCAATCTCATCAACCCGAAAGATGTAGACCTGAAGGAGGATGTACTTCTCGGCTTGTTCGATAGTCTTGAGCATGCTCTCAAAAGTTTCCTCACCGTTAATTAAAAGATTAACTTTATTATGATCGGTGAACCCTAATGATTGAGTTTCATCAATGAGGTTTGATAAATAGGGCAGAGGGGCGACATGTAAATTAGTCTCGAGAAGACCCTCTATTTCTTTAATTTCTTTGCTCGCTTCACGATCGTAATGCTGACGCTGCTTGATATAGCCAATAAACTTTTTTCGGCCAAAAACCAGAAAGAAAGGAACCGCAACCATAGGAACAGTTATTAGACCAATGATCCAGGCGACTGTTCCCTGAGGAGTACGCGATCTCCATAATGCGAGGAAAGCGCAGAATAAACCCACTAGGTAGAATAGTGCAATCACAATAGTTAATGCATCCACCAGACTGATTCCTCCCTTAACGAAGTTTTATTAACTCCAGGGTTTCTTTGATGTTAAATCGAAGAAAATCATCACCAAGATTTTTCTTTAGATGAGAGTTAGAAATAAGACAAGAGAACTTTAAATAATCTAAGAGATAGTCAGGGACATTGATATTCAATTTCTTTAAAGCTTTATTCAGTCCACTCCCTAAAATCATCGGGAAAGGAACGGCTTTGGTATTAACAACATCTAATGCTTCCCGAAGAGATATGAAATCATTCCCTGCCACATTATATGTGCCGGTTGGTAAATCCAGTGATCGGTAGAGAATATTGGCCATGTCGAATTCATGTATAAACTGAAAGAAAGGATTGTAGTCAATAGGGCTGATGGCCAATGGACCAGATAAAAATTTTGTCATGGAATTCTGAATTTGGGTTCCGACGATATTGCAAGGGCGAAGTACGACTGCTGAAATGCTATTTTGATTTTTCCACATCCAACTTGTGCACATCTGATCCATTTCAACAACATCTCTTAATTCTGGGTGCCTGATACTTGCGCGCAGTGGAGCTTCTTCATTAAGAAAGATTGAATTATCTGGCATGGCCCCATAAACATGGAAGGTCGAGAGGATGATAACCTTCTTTACATGGGTACGTTCGCAGAGATCCAGGATGCGATTAGTTCCCATGACTGATAGATCGATTCGTTTTGCCAAAACATTCTGTTCATTAGATGAGTGACTAATTCGGCCAAGGTGATAGACAGCATCAAACTCGTTGTTTCGAAAAAGGTTTTCGAAATTCCCTCTTGAGTACTTCATACTGAGAGCTGTCAGGTTCTTAAGCGGAATGACTGTGGATACATCTCTCGAATCAATTCCAATAATTTCCCAGTGAGGATTTTCGGTAAGAATTAGACGGGCCGTCATTTGGGCCAGTCCACCTGCTATTCCGATAATAAGAATTTTTTTTACTTCGTTCATCTGTCTCTCTTCGCTTTAAACTCTTTAATCACAAATTGTGATATTGGCCTTCTAAGAGGATCCAGAAAAGGTCGTCGGTTCTTAAGCCCTGAGATCATCATTCGTTTAATGGTATTTTCAATGTGAAAAACATTCTCTTTAATTTCTTTTTCTGTAGCTTCTGCTTCAAGATTTTCAGGGATAGGGATTTCTCTACCGATATAAATATCTATCGGTGAAGGCAAAGGAAAATAATTACTCATTATTGGTAGTGCAGGCACTTTAAATAATCTCGCAAGTTTTTTGGAGTGGAGGACAAATGGAAACATTTCTTCAGCACCAATCACGCAAATCGGAAGAATTGGAGTTCGCTTTTGAAGGGCGATTCGATAGAAACCATCAGTGAAGGGCTGAAGTTTATAATAATCAGTCGTGTTTTTTGAGATTCCTGGAACACCTTCAGGAAATACCAGAATGGATTCTTTTTTATCTATCAAAAAATTGCAGTTATTACGGTCACCCATAATGGCACCCATTTCTGCACTTAGTTCGCCTATGAATGGGAGCTGGGCCATGAAACGCTCAATCATGACTCGTAAAATTCGAGGTGGATCAACATCCATAAGAAACGCGATAGTTATCATCATTCCATCAATAGGGAGCTGTCCTGTGTGATTAGAAACAGCAATGTAAGCTTCGTCTTTAACGTTTTCTGCACCAAAGACCCGGATTTTAAAATAAGAACGATATACTGGGACCAGTTTTCTTAAGGCCTTCTCACATACTTCAAGATTAAGACCCCATGGATCCTGATAATCCTTATAACGTTCGCGAAGATAATGGAAAATTCGATTTATTTTAAGATCATCCTCCGGAGAGAGGAGTAAATTTTTTAAATTCAACATATCACGATGATAACCCGTGATGGGAGGTTACTCTAGCGAACAATTCTTTCAAGACTAAATAAGTCAGTTAAATCCGGCCATGTCACTATGACGTTTCACGAAATTTATGATGGAGAGTTCCACCTCGGAGATACCGTCACCTTTTTCTGCAGAGGTGAAATGAATCTGCTTCACCCATTTAAACTTCTTATAGATAGCAGGCATATGGGCCTTAAGCTTTGCCCGTTCGCTCTGTGTTTTGAGTTTATCAATTTTGTTAAATAAGACGTAGGTTTCAAGGTCAAAGCTTTTTATGTATTCATGAAAAACCATGTCGCTATCCTGCAATGGATGCCTGGAGTCTTGAACATTCAGGAGCAAAATCTTTTCACTGCATAAATTAAAGAAGGTATCGAGGAGGACTTGCCACTTTTGCCCCATTTCCTTGGAAACCTCTGCATGTCCATATCCCGGGACGTCAAAAAGATAAAAGTGTTCCAAAGATTTAGTTTCTTTATTCTCAACGATGAAATCAAAGATATTAATCTGCCGTGTTCGCCCTGGTGTTTTGGAAACTCTGGCGGTGGTTTTTCCGAAAAGGGCATTAATAAGTGAAGATTTTCCAACATTGGAACGTCCAATAAAGGCCACTCCATTAGCGAAGGTATGTTCATTCAACCATTGTTGAAGTTGTTCGACGGTATCAATCCCCATCAAAAATTCGGTTTTCCCTTTTTGAATTTTCATCCATCATTCCCGGTCTTTAGTTTTCTAACTTAGTCATTTTATCAGAAAAAGGGGAGAGCGTCTTTATTTTAAAAAGGAGTCTACATGTTTCAACGTAAGTTAATGGAAAAACAAATTGCTGCCAGCGGGTTACGTATCGGAGATAGTTGCAGCATTTTCCCCATAAATGGTCATAAAAAAGCTTTTACTTTAAATCGAAACTGTATCGATCTTATTTCAAGTCATTATCGACCGGAAAATTTATCACAAAGTTACGTTGAACTTCCCAAGAGTGAAATCAATCCATTCCATTATCGTCTTGAACTCGACCAGGGAACCAATGACGGTCGTTTCGTTTTAAAAACCATTAAAGGCAATGCTTTTTGGATCAATGGTCTGGCGGCCAGAGAAGCCTACATAGAAAGGCAGGATCGATTATATCTTGATGATAATAAAATTAATTTTGATGGCTTTGGATTAAAAGAGATGATGAACCGTCATTTTGATCACCCTGTTTTGCGTGAGCAGAATCTGATGGAATCCAGTCTTAAAATACTTATACAAGGTGAAACTGGAACAGGAAAAACTCATCTGGCCCGTAAGATCCATGAGCAGAGCGGACGAGTGGGATCTTTCATTGCCGTCAATCTTTCATCGTTTAATCCACAATTAATAGAATCAGAACTTTTTGGACATAAAAAAGGAGCTTTTACCGGTGCTATTCAGGAAAAAAATGGAGCTTTTAAAGCTGCTGAATATGGCACACTTTTTCTGGATGAGATCGATTCTTTACCTGGAGAACTGCAAACGAAAATTCTGACTTTTCTTGATAATAATACTTTTAGACGTGTCGGTGAAATGAAAGAAAACACGATCAATACCAGACTCATCTTTTCATCAGGACGTCCACTGGAGCAATTAGTGGTCCAGGGACATTTTCGCAGAGATTTTTATTTTCGCCTGAAGTCTGGCCATTCAGTGGAACTTGCTCCTCTAAGGAATAGTGTCGAACGCATCCGGGAAGCTTGTCAGTACTTTGCCGTAAAAAATGGGATATCTTTTTCCTATAGGGTTTTAGAGTTCTATGAAACTCTCGCCTGGCCGGGCAATTTGCGACAACTCTTTGGACACCTTGAAAAGAAGAAAGTTTTAACTAAAAGTATAAAGCTGGATTTCGATCGACTGGATGAAGAACTTCTTCTTCAGAGTTCTGATCTGATGAATTTAGATGAAACAAATGAGTTAATTTCTTTAAAAGATTTCAAAGATGATTATGTAAAAAAAGCTCTGACGATGTGTGAAGGGAATGTGTCTCTGACTGCCAGAAAACTTCAGGTTTCAACAAAAACAGTGAAGGCGGTATTGGAGAAGGTTAATTAATCAGAATATAGGTAATCTGAACGTCTTGAACTTCTGCTTCCACTTTGTGCTTAATAAGATAATTATTAAGTTCCATAATGAGTTTCTGCCTGAGGATTTCCTTCCCTTCGAGTTCAAGAGGGAAGGAAGCTTCAATCGGCTCAATTCTATTTATAAGATGATCCCGTAATTGAAATTCCCTTTTATCGAGAAACAGTCGTCCAAAACGATTATTGACTGTCACCGTGAAATCGATATCAACAGTTTTTAAATCATTTACTCCACCGGCGTAGACATGAAGTCGATAACTCGTAAAAATGACCTGACGTTTTGTTTCTTTATGGTATTCAGGGCGGTCATAAGGATCTTTTTCTGCACTGGCAGGAGCTCGTTCCACGGCAGATTCAAGATTAAGCAGTTTCATGCTGGTATTTGTAATCTGAACGGTGGCGAAAACAGAAGCGACAGTGAAAGTGATGAGTACTGCAGATTGATTAAAACTAAGCCCCTTTAACAAAGCGACCATCATAAAATAGGGCATTTTCACCATGGAAAGAAATTTATTTTCTCGTGCTGCTTTTTGGCTTTCATAATTTTCGCGCGCATTTTGATAAAGTTCTTTAAAGCTTTCCTTCATTCTTTTGATGGAAATGAGGTCTGTCGCTTTTTTCAAAACATATGTTTTCCAGGCCGGAAGCTTCTGAGGAATCGTTTTTAAAAATGGAATAATCCCTCTGGGAAGAGAGAGCATTTTGTAAAAAAAGTTTTTTACTGAAGATGGCACAAATTTCAAGATCAGCTCTATGAGCTTAATCAAAAGAAAGTTGATGGCATTTTCAATTTTGGCCAAGAAGTTCATCAGTCATCTTTTCGGCAGATTCCAGAGATAGATAAACTAAAAGTGTTTTTGTCGGTCTTTGGGCAGATCCTGCCTCCTCCTTTCCCTTTGGCTAAACTCTGGGCCACTTTCCTACCGATAGGAAGTCCGGACGGCCATGTCGCAAGGAAGGTTTTATGTCGCGTCAGCTTTTTATAATGTCTTTTATTCTCATTTCCCTCAGTGGTTGCAGCCAATTTCATACAGGCAGATCATTTCTCACTCAAATGGAGCATGATGATTCCCGATTCTTCAACCCCCAGGAAGATTTTCCGATTGTGGCGGGGGATACGGGAAGGTATTGGAATTCTGAAGAAGAATTTCGTGCTCGGACGCCGGCCTCGGAAGAAGAGATGACCAATGATCTGATGGGGCAGACGCTCAAACAGGAGTTGGCCCAGTTAGAAGGACTTCAAACCGAAGAGAATCAGGAAATCTATTTTAAGCATCGACATAAATTTCAAAATATCTCAGAAAAAATCTACTATCTGAAGTTACCCTCTCATGAACGAAATGATTATTTGATGGACCGTGGCTTTGTTGCGAGGCCTAAAAATGAGTTCTACACCAAACATGACAGGACCTTGGCGATTCGTTCTCAGGACATTTTACTGGGAATGAAAAAGGATGAGGTTTTAGAATCCTGGGGAAAACCTCAGCGAGTAGACATTGCTGGAAATCCACGCCTCGAGAATGAAAGATGGCTCTATCAAATGAATGGCACTCCAAAATACATCTACTTTGAGGCCGGAGAAGTCCAAGGCTGGGAGTAATAACGAATTTTCAGTGGCTTAGCGAGGTCAATTAAGAGGAAATTCGTGCATTTTCTTCTTAATCAAGGTAATTTAGGGCACTTCCTAGTCCTGAATTATCAACTAGAACCTCGAGGGTTTTGATGGATTTTACGTTAGATTTCGAACGGCCGGTCTCTGAGCTAGAAAATCAGATTCGAGAATTAAAACAGGCTTCAAATCAGAACATTGATATTTCACATGAGATTGAAGCTTTAGAAGCTAAAGTAAATCACATGTTAGAAGAGATTTATAAAAAGCTTTCTCCTTGGCAAAGGACTCAGCTTTCCCGCCATCCTCTTCGTCCACATGCCATTGATTACATCGAGCATATCATCACTGATTTTCATGAAGTTCATGGCGATAGAAGATTTTCTGATGATCCTTCCATGATTACGGGGTTCGGCTATATCGATGGAAAGAAAGTTGCAGTCATTGGAATTGAAAAGGGCAGAAAGACTCAAGAAAAAATTAAAAGAAACTTCGGTATGGCCAATCCGGAAGGATACAGAAAGGCCATTCGTATTATGCAGATGGCGTCTCAATTCGGAATTCCTGTTGTGACTTTCGTTGATACTCCGGGAGCTTATCCAGGTATAGGAGCCGAAGAGCGCGGTCAGGCCCTGGCCATCGCTGAGAACCTTGAAGAAATGTTCAATATCAAAACTCCTATTATCTCAATCGTGATCGGCGAAGGCGGTTCAGGGGGAGCTTTAGGTATTGCTATTGCCGATAGAGTATTCATGATGGAGTACTCTGTTTATTCAGTAATCTCTCCGGAGTCTTGTGCTTCTATCCTTTGGTCAGATCCTAAAATGGCAGAAACTGCGGCGAACTCGCTTCAGCTTTCACCCAATAAAGCATTAGAACTTAAAGTTATTGATGACATCATTAAAGAGCCAGCAGGGGGAGCGCATCGTTACCCTGAAATGACTTATCAGATTGTGAAGAAATCTATCCTCTCAAATCTGAATACTTTACTTAAGGAAGATCAGGATGTTCTTATGCAGAAGCGTTTTGAGAAATTCCGCCAGATGGGAAATCTTACTTTAACGATTGATAATTCTGACGAAGTAAAAGGTTAATCATGAGCGTTTATTCAATGACAGGCTTTGGTAAAGGCGAAGCGGCCGGTACCAATTTCACGATTACAACTGAAATAAAAACTGTGAACAATAGATTCAAGGACTTTAAGTTCAGAATGAGTTCGCTTTTTAGTTCGATGGAACTTGATCTCAGATCAAAACTAGAGCAGGAATTTCGTCGTGGTAGTTTTGATATCAGTGTCAGCTATAAAAAGAATGAAAAAGCTGCTACTGAGTTTCAAGTTGATCCTAAGAAAGTTGAAGCTTTTTTAAATTTAATGAAATCTATCTTTGAAAAATCTCAGACTCCTTTTCACGTCAGCCCGACTGAATTTTTAAGAAATGATTTTTATAAAGATGAGGATGATCAAAAAGAACAAGAGCTTGCTCCTCTGTTGATGAGTTCTATAGATGCTGCGATCAAAGCTTTAAAAACTTCCCGTTCCCAGGAAGGTCGTAAACTCGTAGATAAGCTCTTAGAACACTTAAGCATCTATGAGAACTGTCTCGGGGAAGTTGAAAAACTTAAAGGGCTTTATCCTGACATTATGAAGGATAAACTTACCAGCAAGCTGAATGAAAAACTTAAAGACATTAAAATTGATGAATCCCGCTTCCTTCAAGAAGTCGTCTACTATCTGGAAAAACTTGAAATAGATGAGGAAATTAATCGGGCAAAGATTCATCTGGTGAAGCTTAAATCCGTTCTTCAGTCTTCCGGTGAAATTGGCCGTCAAATCGATTTCCTTCTCCAAGAGCTAGGACGCGAGACCAATACGATGGGATCAAAATCTGCCCATTCAGAAATTTCCTCCCATGTAGTGGAGATGAAAGTACAATTAGAGAAGATACGCGAACAAGCGCTTAATTTGGAATAACGATGTCTGGCAATATGATCGTCATTTGTGCTCCGTCGGGTACGGGCAAATCTACATTATTAAATCGGTTGAAAACCGATATCCCTGATCTTGTTTGGTCGGTTTCATGTACCACTCGTCCTATTCGCACGGGTGAGGTTCACGGAAAAGATTACTTTTTTATCAAGCCTCAGACTTTTGAACAGCAGATTACTGACAATGAATTTATTGAGTGGGCCCGGGTTCATTCCAATTATTATGGGACATCGAAGCGCTTTGTAAAAGAAGGGCTGGAGAAGGGCTGGAAGATGCTCTTTGACCTTGATGTTCAGGGTGCTGATGCCATGAAGACTATTTATGGTGACGATGCCCAGGTGATTTTTATTGAACCACCTTCAATTGAAGAACTCGAAAAGAGACTTATGGTTCGAGGGACTGATTCGAAAGAAGTCATCGCAGAAAGAATTAACAACGCAAAAAAAGAATTAGAACGAAAAGAAAAATATGATCATCTTATATTAAATGATGACGTTGATCGGGCCTATCAGAAATTGAAGAATATTGTAGAAAGGATTTTAGCATAACAATGTTTACTGAAAGAATTGATTTTTCCCATGAAGCTGGACTCACTGTTGATGAACTCATCAACCGGGCCGAAGTTCTATTGCCTGATACGGATCTTTCGATTCTCCGTAAATGTTTTGAATTCGCCGATAAAATGCACCAAGGTGTTAAGCGATCTTCGGGTGAACCTTATATCATCCACCCGCTTAACGTTGCCGCCACACTGATTAAACTTAAAATGGATCTGGACTCAATCATGGCAGGGCTTCTCCATGATACTGTCGAAGACTGCGATGTTAACCCAGAGGACATTGCTAAAATGTTCGGCCAAAGTGTCGCTCAAATTGTTGTTGGTTGTACTAAAATTTCCAAAATCAAATTCAAGACCAAAGAAGAATCCCAAGCTGAAAACTTCCGTAAAATGGTTGTGGCGATGGCACAGGATCTTCGGGTGATTATTGTAAAGCTCGCAGATCGCATGCATAACATGCGTACTCTGCAGTATATGACTAAAGAGAAGCAGCAGGCGAAGGCCCAGGAGACTTTGGATATTTACGTTCCGCTGGCTTCACGTCTGGGTATTAACTCCGTTAAAGCGGACCTGGAAGATCTCTGCTTACGTTATCTCCATCCTGATATTTATTATAGGCTGGCAGAAAAAATCGCGATGAAAAGGCGCGAACGTGAATCTTATATTGAAGAAACACTGAGACACATTCAGGACAAGATGCTTGAGTATTCTGTAGTGGGTGAGGTCACAGGACGTCCGAAGCATTTTTTCTCTATTTATAGAAAAATGCAGCAAAGAGGAGTCGATTTTGAACAGATTCAAGATCTTCTCGCCTTTAGGATTTTAGTTAACAATATTACTGAATGTTATAAAGTTCTCGGTATCATTCACTCTGCTTTCACACCGGTTCCCGGTAGATTTAAAGACTATATTGCTATTCCTAAGGTAAACAATTATCAGTCTCTGCATACGACGGTAATCGGGCCTAAGGCCGAACGTATCGAAATTCAGATCCGTACTTTTGAAATGCATGAAGTTGCTGAACGCGGGGTAGCCGCTCACTGGAAATATAAAGAAAGAAATAAAGTCGACTCTAATGCCAAACTTAAGTGGGTAGAAGAGTTGATGGAATTTAACCAGAACGTATCGAGTTCTTCTGAATTCGTGGATCTGGTGAAAAACGACCTTGATGTTGGTGGTGTCTTTATTTTTACACCTAATGGGGATGTAAAAGAGCTTCGTTACGGTGCCACTCCTTTGGATTTCGCCTATGCCGTTCATACTGAAGTCGGGAATAAGACGGTGGGAGCTAAAGTTAACGGAAAAATGGTGCCTTTAAAGTACCGCTTAAAATCCGGTGATACAGTTGAAATTCTAACTTCAAAAACCCAGACTCCTTCTAAGGACTGGTTGAAAATTTGTAAAACATCCCGTGCCATAACTAAAATTCGTCAGTATTTGATGAAAATTGAACGTGATGAGCATCGTGCAATTGGTGAAGTCATCCTGGATAAGGCCCTAAGGAAATTCGACACTTCGGTTAAGAGTCTGGATAAGAAGAACGAATTTAGAGATCTCTTCGAGAAGTATCACTATAAGACGATGGAAGAATTGTTCGTTAACATCGGATCCAACCACTTACCAATTAAAGATGTCCTGGTGGAGATTCCTTCAATCCACTTCTCTGAAACAGATGAAATCGAATTCAAGGAAGAAGACAAGGAACTTGAAAGTTTCTACAACAGAACTCAAAGAACAGCTCGTAAGAGTACCAGTAATGATAACGCTGTTATTGTTGATGGCCTCGACGATATTGTAGTTAAAATGGGACGCTGTTGTAACCCAATCCCTGGAGATCCGATTACAGGAATCATTACACGCGGACGCGGAATTACGGTCCATGCAGTAAAATGCAATCGAGTAATGGAAATAGAGCAATCTCGCCAAGTGCATGTTGAATGGAATAAACACTATACTTTCAGCCATCCGGTGAATATCAAGGTCACAACTCATGATAAACCGGGGATTCTATCAAAGATCTCCAAATCGATTAATAGCGCCGGGATAAATATTCGTTCTGCGATCGCTCGTTCCATGCCTGATCAAAAAGGTAGCTTTATATTTGAAGTCGAAGTTAAGGATTATTCGGAACTCTTGCGTACCATCAGTACTGTTGAACAGATGGAAGAAGTCATTAGCGTCGGTCGCGCCTAAGCTTAAATTTTGACAATACTTGGTAGTGGCAAGCATAATTATTCTATGAATAAATTAATCCTGCTTGCTGCCTTCTTTTCATTCTCTCTTTCTGCGGCTGAAGTCATTCAGACTAACGCTGAGGTGGATGACTCTAAATTCAATCCCTATAAGTCTCACTTCATCATGTACTTTGGCATGGAAGGATTAAATTACGAAGTTCCTTATTCATTTAGAGGTGCTAAAGAAAGCTTTTCTGAACGCCAGCAGGAATTATGGGGCGGTCGTTTTGGTATTGGAGAAGAAATTTATCTAGGTGGCGGTATTAATACCACTACCCGTCTGGAAGGCTACTACGTAGGAACTCTCTTCGCCCGAGATGTCACTGCTGGCTCAGATAATAATGATGTGGACATTGGTTTTACCAAAAGAACAGGGCAGGTTTTTGGAGTCGATGCCTCTCAGTCTCTTGGCTTTATTTTCGATATGAAGACGAAGAATCCATTCTTAGATGAGTGGAGTTATATGACAGTCGAACCCTACGTGGAAATTGGTGTAGGTATTGCCTCTGCCTACAATAGAATCAATTATAACTATGATACGACCGTTAGTGGGGTTCAAGAAGCTTACCGATTGCGGGTAACCGACCAAATTCTCAATACTAAGTTCGCTGCCGGAGTTAATTTTACCTCTTCCAGCGGCTATTTTTTCTTCATGAAGGGGACTGTCAACAGATTCGACATCACCAAAAGAAAGTCTGTAGGTTTTTCACAACCGGACAGTCAGCCCACTGAACTCATTGATACTTCCGACAAAAGCGTTAAGATAGACCCAGTCATCACATACGCTATTGGCGGAGGATACAAGTTTTGAAGAAACACCTTTTATTGCTTCCATTCCTGCTTCTGAATTACTCTTGCCAGGAAAAGGTTAATGGCTTTGATTCGCTGACTGATGTTGAGCGTGAGGCCATACGCAATAGAGGGCAAGCCGTTTGCAAAGAAAAAGCTGAACCCATTTTTAGAAATTTCTTGAAGAAATCTGATGATTCTTTCAGAGGCTCATCTTTCAAAAGAGGGAATGTTTTTACTTATGAATTTAAGGAAGGTGAAACTGTCACTAAAACCGTTGAATTCAAAGTCTGGAAGCAGACAAATGATGCCCTTTATTTTGTTGTTTCTGATTCAAGGGCCAGTTCCGATTATTTCCTCATGCTTTCGATCGTAGATAATGAACGGATCATTAATGATCTGAAAGATCTTTACTGTCATCGTCCTGCTACTTATGTCATGGCAACCGGCAACCAAGGTCCATTAAGAGTTACTAATGAGTACGATCTTCCTAAAGCTCCGAATAAAGAATTCTTTATCGATACCTATAATTTCGATTTCAATGCTCCAGCGTTTCTAGGTTCATATGAACTTTCACGTGAAATCAAAGTTAAAAATAAAGATGATAGTCAGATTGGAAACACTCGCAATCTGGTAACGAGTAAAAAGCACGAGACGTTTCAATTTACTTCGGACAGTTGGAGTGATGCCAATGAATACTCTCAAAAGTTCTGTACCATTGAGGCAAGTTCAAGCTACCGATTCAGTCGCGAACGAAATGTTGAAGGTTTTAAGCTTGATTCTGGGAACTGCACAAATGTAATCCCTGCAGGTTGGGATCTGGATATCTAATCTTCGTTAACAACGTCTTCCCCGAAAATTTTCAACAGAACAAAAGTTCTGGCGATCTTGATTGATTCCTTAAGAAGCTTTCTTTTTCCCGACCAAGATGAGTAACTGCTGGGAACACTATCAAAATAAAACTCGGTTCCTGAATCATCTAAGAAGTGGGATATAATGAGTTTAATGCGCATGATGTGATAATCACTGGAAATAATCATTACTTTTTTTAGCATTGGATCTGATTGAACAAACTGAACCGTCTCGCGAACATTCTCAAAGGTATTCTTCGATTCATAATCCAGGTCGACCTGGACATCATCAGGAGGTAATTCATCCGGATGGTTGGGTGTCACTTGTTTATTGAGTAAGGTTTTTACGGAATTAGTTGAATAAACACCCGAAATAAACATCTTCGAAGTAGGGTTCTCTTTTAGATGTTCCATCGCATAGGCGATTCGGCCTTTGTCTCCGGTAAAAACGACGATGGCATCAGGGGAGCGTTCAAAGAAGGCATCAGTTGCCCGCTCTTTTTGCATTCTCGCATAAATCGGAATGTAAGCAATGAATGTTGAAACGAAAAGTACGACTAAACCACAAAGAACTACGCCGCTTAAAACTAAGCGGCGTAGCCTTGTTGATTTTGTTTCGAAAACGTACTTAGGTCCAAACATATTACTTGGCCGCAATAACCTCTATCTCAACCACTGCACCCTTTGGAAGGGCAGACACTTGCACGCAAGAGCGAGCAGGATATGGAGTTGAGAAGAATTTAACATAAGCTTCATTAACTTTTCCGAACTGGGCCAGATCAGTCATGAAGATTGTGGTTTTAATGATGTTCCCACGAGTCAAACCTTGTGATTCAAGAAGACCATCAACATTGCTTAGAATGTTAGAAAGCTGTCCATCAAAATCAGAAGCCATTTCTCCGGTCTTGGCATCAAGTCCAATCTGGCCGGAAAAATAATAAACACCGTTATGAAAAACACCTTGAGAATAAGTTCCTACTGCTGCAGGAGCCTTATCAGTATTAATAATGTTCTTTTGAAAGCTCATTGTTTTATTCCTTATTTCTGATTTAGCTGTCTGTAAGCTTTAATCTCTTGAGAAATTAAAGCTGTTAAGTGCGACATGTTCACAATTTCATCAATAGATGAGGTTCTCTGAACAATGTTAATTGCATACTTAAGCGGCAATAAAATCGGGCCAATCGGAGTTGCTCCACCTAACTGGGCGAGAAGTTTATAGCTTATATTTGCAGAAGCCAGATCCGGGAAAATGAGAACGTCAGCCGCTTTATCCAGCGAGCAGAAATCAAAAAGATTTTTCATGATGTCTGTATTCGTTGCAACGTCTGCCTGCATTTCTCCATCAGCAATAAGATTAGCATCTCTCGATTTTGCAATTCTGGAAGCTTCGGCCATTTTAAGTGCTCCAGGATCACGATTTGAACCGAAGTTAGAGTAAGACAAGAAGGCCACCCGTGGTTCTTGTTTCATAACGTTTCGATAAAGTTGAGCTGCTGAAAGAGCAATCTCTGCCAAATCATTAGCATCCGGATTGATTTGAACTGTACAGTCAGCAAGGAAGACGACACGGGATTTGAAAACCAGCATCATAATCCCGGCAACTTTTGATTTACTTGGAGTACCGATAACTTTCATGATCGGGCGTATGCAATCAGGATAGTTCTGAGTCGCTCCGGTTATCATCCCGTCTGCCTGACCCATCTTAACCATCATAGAACCGAAGTAGTTCACGCGTTTAAGAGCATCTTTGGCAGCAGCGTAAGATACACCTTTACGTTGTCTTTGAGTAAAGAAGTCCTTCACGTAAGTATCGTAATGAGTTGATTCTTCCGGAGAAACAGTTTCAAGATCTTTTAGATTCTCAAGTCCCAATTCTTCCATCTTAGCGTGGATAACTTTTTGATTACCCATCAGGATCGGACGAATCAAGCCTTCATCTCTAAGGATTGAAACAGCTTTAAGAATACGAGCATTGCTACCTTCAGTGAAAACGATTCTTGGCTTTTCGGCTGAAGGAAGACGAGAGCGGATATTTCTCATGATAGACCCTGTTTGACCTAATCTCTCCTGGAGAGACTGGACATAGGCATGCATATCCTTAATTTGAATTCGAGCAACACCTGAATCCATTGCAGCCTTAGCAACAGCAGGGGCTACGCGAGTGAGAACGCGCTTATCAAAAGGTTTTGGAATTAGATAATTTCTTCCAAAGGAGAATTCTTCGTTACCGTAAGCACGCTTAACGTCATCAGGAACTTCTTCTTTAGCAAGAGCTGCTAGTGCCAGAGCTGCTGCTTTCTTCATTTCCTCATTAATTTTTCTTGCTCGCACATCAAGTGCTCCGCGGAAAATATAAGGAAAACCAAGTACGTTATTTACCTGGTTAGGATAATCGGAACGGCCTGTGGCCATAATGGCATCGTCACGAACTTCAGCAACTTCTTCCGGGCTAATCTCTGGATCAGGGTTGGCCATGGCAAAAATAATGGGATTCTTCGCCATTGTTTTTACCATCTCTTTAGAGACAACACCTTTCGCAGAACAACCAACAAACGAGTCAGCACCATTCATAGCATCCGCTAGAGTTCTGGCCTTCGTATCATTGGCAAAAAATTCTTTATACTTATTCATCCCATCAGTACGACCTTTATAGATCACACCTTTGGAGTCACACATAATCACATTTTTTTTGTCCACACCAAGTTCAAGTAGAAACTTAGCTGTTGCAATAGCAGCGGCTCCTGCACCGGAGACTACTACCGTTGTCTTTGCAATATCACGCTTGGTTAATTCGCAAGCGTTGACGAAAGCTGCTCCACCAATGATGGCCGTGCCGTGCTGGTCATCATGGAAAACAGGAATATCCATGTCCTGAAGCTGGCTTTCAATTTCAAAACATTCAGGAGCCTTGATATCTTCTAGGTTAATTCCGCCGAATGTCGGTTCAAGAGATCTTACTGTGCGGACAATGTCTTCCACTGTTTTGTTATTGATTTCAATGTCAAAAACATCGATATCAGCAAAACGTTTGAAAAGAACACCTTTACCTTCCATCACTGGTTTACCGGCAAGGGGGCCAATGTTTCCTAAACCTAAAACAGCAGTTCCGTTAGAGAGAACAGCAACAAGGTTTCCTTTCGCAGTATATTTGTAAACATCATCGGGATTCTTAGCGATTTCAAGGCAAGGAGCTGCAACTCCCGGAGAGTAGGCCAATGACAGATCTCTCGCAGTTAAGCATGGTTTCGTTGGAGTGATTTCAATTTTCCCCGAGCGACCATGGGCATGGTAATCTAGGGCCTGGCGGTACTTCTCGTCGGCCGACGTCGTTTCATTTTTCGGTGTACTCACACGTCATCCTTTTGTTAGCAAAATGGCTAAAAATTGTAAGAGGAAGATACCAGTTTTTAGATGAAAAGCCACCTTGAAGTAGAGTCTTAAAAGACTCTACTTAGGCTTTTTTTCTAAGGAGAGAAGGGAGGAGGGGAATACTAGTAAATAGAAGTCCGACATAGAACTCATCGATGCTTGAAAATGCATAAAGTTTATTCAAGAGAGTCCATGACACAATGCCGATACAGCCAAATGATACGGCCCAACAAAAACTTTTTTCACTAACTGCCCCAGGAAAGCATTGACCAATCAGAATTGGGAACAATAAGCATGCCGCTGAAAAAGATCCAAGTGTCTTCCAAACGAGAATGACATTGCCTTCGAAATAAAGGCTAAAGACAACCGAGATAATTCCCACTGCTGCCAATGCCATGTGATGATGCCAAACTTTAAAACGCTCTTTAAAGTTGAAAAAATCATAACTAATAGAAGTTGCGGCATTGAATAAATAAGAATCAAGCGTAGAGAGGATAATCGCCAGAACACCTGCGAGAATTAAGCCTCGTACACCGTGCGGAACCGCTTGCATCGAGAACAAAAGGTAGGCGTCTTGGGAATTGGCTTCTGGTAAAGCCGCCCTTGCATAAAGGGCCCCGAGAGTCGTACAGCAATCGAAGAAAAACCAAATGATGGTTGAAAAAATGATTCCACGTTTGGCCGTTTTTTCGCTGTCTGCGGCCAGGACTCTTTGATAAAAATTGGGATCCACTAAAGTTGATAAAGCAATAAAACCCCAGATGAGAATTGCACTTAATGCTTCTCCTCCTGTCCAGTCTAAATGAGTGGCGGGGAGTTTATTTATAAGCTCCATAGGGGAGCCCATATCCATCCAGGCAAAAACGACGACCAGGAAAACTGCAAGAATCATGAAGAAGAATTGAATAATATCGGAAAAAACAACAGCTCTGAAACCGCCCCACCAGGACCAGGCGGTGACAATAAAAACACCAATAGCAGTATTTAAAAATAAAGAACCGCCAAAAAGACTACGAAGAAAAAGACCTAAACTTATTGTATAGGCCAGAGGGAGGAGATTAAGAAAATTGAGTCCGGCAGTTATCTTTGCAGCTTTTGGTCCAAAAATTTTTCCGGCCATCTCCGGAATAGTCATAACATTGTAATTTCTAATTTTTTTTACCAGAAAAAAAGCAAAGATCAGATAAGTTCCATACCAGAAAATCCCCTGAGTAAGTAAATTGTAGATTCCTTTCTCAAAAGTGAGGGCAGTTACTCCGAAAATTCCCCCATACCAGGTGGCCACTAATGTTGCCACAAAAAGAGGTAACGTCAGCTTTCTTCCCATTAAGAGAAGTTCAACGGTACTCATCTTTTCTTCTTCAGAGAGCTTATTCTTAAGAGACTGGCCCCAATAAACACAGGCAAAAGTGAGTAATAAGATTATGAAAAATACAACCCAATCTGTGAGATTGAGAAATTGCAATAAAGTGGAATGAGAAATCATGGTAAGATTATACGTTTTGGATTAAACTTCTGTCATGAAATATATAGTCGTTTTGGCGATAGTCATCGTTCTTGTCCGGATCGACTTCTTTGTTGGCCAGATTGAAAAAGTAATAATCAGATTAACACCTGCTCCTCCGGAAGTTGAGGCCTCATTGACTCGTCCTCAGGGAATTATTATTCCTGTCTCAGAAGATGAAAACCTTCAGCAGTCGCCCCGAGAAACTTACCTCGCTCTATTGGCAAGTTTCCGCGTCTATCCTGAGCCAACCATCCGTGAAAAAGCCATGGAGATTTTTAAGGCCCACCCGACTATCTTTACGGATAAACTTGACCGCGAATTAGAGTCACAGGTTTTTCGCTGGCAAGAGCTACTCCATAATAATAATCCGGAAGTCGTGAATTTTATCCTTGATTTGAGCAAAATCCTGCAAGGAGAAAATCTGGAGATGTTAAAAAAGTTTTGGGCCCTGTGGATGGATATTGATATGGAAAATTTTATTCTTGCTTATACAAAAAGTAAGGATAGTAATTGCAGTATCGCCACCACCTTTGGATTTAATATTCCTGAAGAAGAAAAATTAAAAGAATACTACGACAGGGAAGATGCCTTAAGAGCAGTCATTGCCAAGAGTGATGTTCCTCCGACAGCGAAAGCATTGGCCAATAACTGCTTACTCGTTTTAGGACTGGAAATTAATAAAATTGCTCCTCCTCCGGAACCGGAGCCAATCTTTGACCCTGAAGGTATTTCTCCATGATTCAAGTTGTAGGTCTCGAAAAAGGTTTTGGAACTCAAGTTTTGTTTCAAGATGTTACTTTTACTTTGGGGAATGGTGAACGAGTCGGATTAGTTGGACGGAATGGTTCCGGTAAGACCACTTTGTTTAAAATCCTCTTGGGAGAAGAAGCTCCTGATCAGGGCGAAGTCATTTTTCCGAAAAACTATTTGATTGGTACTTTAAAGCAGCATCTGGTTTTTGAGAAACCAACGATCCTTGAAGAATGCGCAACTGCCTTGAGAGGTGAAAATGCTGCCTTTGAACAATATAAGGTTGAAAAAATGCTTCTGGGTCTTGGATTTAAGACCAGTGATTTTTCGAGGCCTCCTTCAGATTTCTCCGGTGGCTATCAAATTCGCCTTAACCTTGCCAAAGTTTTAATTTCTGAACCTGATTGCTTGCTACTGGATGAGCCTACCAACTATCTTGATATTGTTTCCATGAGATGGCTTTCAAAATTCTTAAGAGAATTTAAGGGTGAGATGATCATCATCACCCACGATCGTGGTTTCATGGATGAAGTGACGACTCATACAATGGGAATCTGGAGACAAAAGTTAGTTAAAATCCCCGGAGACTCAAGTAAGTACTTTGAACAAATTCTTCTGGAAGAAGAAATTTATGAGAAGACTCGTCAGAATACTGAGAAAAAAAGAAAGGACTTAGAAGATTTTGTAAATCGTTTCCGTGCCAAGGCATCTAAAGCGGTCCAGGCCCAGTCAAGATTAAAGCTTTTAGAAAAGATGCCGGAGATGGAAGCTCTAAGCATGATGGCCAGCCTGGACTTTGAATTTAATCACAGGGATTGTCCAGGCAAAGTACTGATGGAAATCAAAAATCTTTCTTTCGGTTACACTGAGCAGTCATTAATTAAAAACTTAAGTTTTCCTGTCCTTCGCGGCGACAAGATCGCCATTATCGGTAAAAACGGTAAAGGGAAATCAACTTTACTTAATCTCCTTGCAGGTGAGCTTGAACCGAATGAAGGAGAGATTAATAAAAACGTTAATCTTCTGATCGGACACTTCGGCCAGACCAATATTAATCGCTTGAATCTGGATAATACCATTGAAGAAGAAATTCTTTCAGCTGATCCCATGATGGGACAGCAGAGGGCCAGATCCATAGCAGGAATCATGATGTTCTCCGGAGATCTCGCGAAAAAGAAAATCAAAGTTCTCTCCGGTGGGGAAAGAGCGAGAGTCTTATTGGGTAAGCTACTCGCGAAACCAAGTAATCTCCTTCTTCTGGATGAGCCGACTAACCATCTTGATCAGGAGTCTGTTGAGTCTTTAACTTTTGAGCTTCAAAATTATCCTGGTGCTGTGATTATCGTTACCCATAGTGAGGGGATGATCCGGGAAGTGGCCCAGAAGCTTATTGTTTTTCACCATAATAAAGTTGAGTTCCTGCCCGAGACTTATGATGACTTCTTAAAGAAGATCGGCTGGGAAGAAGAGGAAGGAACAACTTCAACTTCCGTCAAGACCGTTGAAAAACCCAATCGACAGGAAATAAAACGACTGCGATCCGAGATGATTATTTCCCGAGGACGTGAACTTAATCCTCTTAAAAAGAAGATGGAGTCCCTGGAATCCGAGATCGTGAAACTTGAATCGGAGCAGGGAATTCTCGAGAGTTCACTCATTGAACTTGCAAGTAGTGGCGATTCCAAAAAAATTCAGGAAATCGGTCAGCGCCTCGGTGTGGTTAAAAAAAGAGTGGATGAAGCCTTTGAAGAACTCACTGAAGTTACTTTAACTCACGATGAAATCTTTCAAGGTTATGAAACAAAGTTAAAGGATCTGGAAGTTTAGTTAAGTCCTTCAACCTGAAAAGGGTTAAAGTCATTAACAGCAAAATAAAGCCAAGCTGTCCCTGCGACTGAAGAAGAGTTTGTGAAATCCGGATTAGGTGTGGGAGTTGAGTAGGCAATGCCTCCATCAGACTTTTTCATTTTAAATACATTCTTCAGATAGTCGTTCGAGTTTTTACCCTGACAATTAAGTTCTTTTTTGTGAATCTTTTGAACTTTATTCATCGCCAAAACCTGACCTAAAGTTCCCTCCGACCAGACGAACTTATGAGAAGCGGGCCTTCGGGTTGGTTTAGAATCCATAAAGCCCTCTACTTCATGATGTTTCACAAAGAGTGAGTCACAGTTTTTCTTCAAAGCCTTTATAGGTTTTAGTTTTTTGAGCAGATTTTGATCCAAAGCGAGTAAACTCCAGCTTTGATTATCAAGATAAAATTCTGATTTATTAATTTTTCCATTCTTAACGTTCGCCCCTGACCAAAAGTGATCCTGACTCTTATCCCAGAGAGTGATAACAAATTTTTCCAGCTCTTGGGCGGTTGATAGCCGTTTTTTATCCTGATTAATCTGAGCAAAATGTAGGAAGGCAGAATAAGCATCTAAGTTATGTTCTAGGGCCGCAATCTCATTTTCATTCCAGCTAGTGGTGGGAATATTGGTGGGGGAGAATACAACTGCTTTAGTTTTAACTCCATTGACTCTGATAGGATGCATTTGAGTTTCTAGATAGCTTAAGACTCGTTGATTAAAATCCAAATATTCTTTGCTTTTAAATTTGTGCTGATAGTGAGTTGCGGCCAGGGCCACCCAGGCTATTGCACCCGCAAAGCGTTTGTCTCCTTCGATAGGATAAGGAGATTTCCCATTCATATAATAAGAAAAGTAAAGAGAGCCATCGGTGTGTTGAAGAGATGCCAGGCCTTTTAGCAATTTTCCTGCATGCTCTTTATCGCCTTCTTTAGTGAAGGCTATGATGGCAAGCGCTTGATCATAGATGTAGCTTTGGCTGTGATCAGTGAAGCTTTTGATCAACGACCCGGAACCAGTGGGAAGGTCCTGAATTCGATGGCGTAAATTTTTTAGTAATTCCCTGGAAGGTTCTGCCCCAGCAATTGGGATACAGCAAAACCCTACAAGTACTAAAAGTACTTTCAACATGAAGGTAAGACCCTCTCCTAGCTTTGTTTTTTGCGTTCAGAGTCTTTTCGTCAGGTATTGGGAAAACTTGAGTTGTTTGTTTGGATATAAGTACTTTTAACTGTTTAGGAGCTTTTTAAAGTAAAACGAATGTTGGGCCAACGTTTCTAAATAAGGAGTGATGTCCTGACGTTGGGGGAGAGGGATTTGATCCAACGGATAGATATGTTCTTCCGGAACATAACGAAAGGTGAAATTTATTCTGCGAGTATTGAAGTCATTAATCGTCGGTCCGAGTTTTTCTTTTCTTTTATTCTCAACTCGCTGGACCCGGTGAAAGGTTTTTGATTTCCATTTGTCTCCTCCAAAAATTTGAAGGGAGGAGTCTTCCAGCCACTGAGAATACACAATATTGTCTTCTCCTAAGCTCGATTTTCCATTCACGAATTGAAAGAAGGCCCTGTCTCCAAGGGAGAGTGATCCAACCGGTCCTGGTTCGAAATCTTTGTGTTCTCCCACTCTTGCCCGATCTACCCATTTATCTTCTTCAAATTTATCGCCGTAAAAATTGATCAAGCACGTGTTGAGCTTCCACTTCTCCGGGATAAAACTTTTGGGGAATCGTTTTTTAGTGATGAATTCAATTCGATCGACCATCTTTCTAAGGAGTGGGGGATATGGTTCGGCCCTCAGACAGCGATGGAGAATGCCTTTAGGCGGGTGGTAATAATCCAAGCAGGCAAATTGCCAATTCCCCAGCCAGTAGACCGGTCGAAGGAGAGGACGTTGTTCATCACCCTCAGGAGGAGGATTATGTTCCGAGAACCGCATTTCCCATAGAGGATGGAGAGTCTCCAGCCACTCCAGGAGCTGGGCCCTTTCTTTTCGATCAATAAATGGAAACTGGTAATGGATACCAATAGGATTCTGGATATTCTTCATAACAGGTGAACGAGGGTACACTTTCCGGGATTTTGCCGTCAAATACCTTGTAAAAAGGAACAGGTACGCTTGTACAGATTGATGGTAATGGTACTCTCGGCCCATGAAAGTACAGTTGGCCACTGAGAATGATGTTTTCCAGATTTCTCAGCTTTATTTTGATGTTTATCAAGGTTCTTATCCTGAGCCTTTGATGAAGGATTTTAATCTGATCCGTAATTTTATCCGCTCGGATGCGGGGTTCTGGTTTATTACTAAAAACCGAAATCAAGAAATTGTAGGTTCAGTTCTGGCCGTCTACGATAAAGAAAACCGGATTGCCAAAGCATTTGGAGCGGTTGTTCGAGTTGAATGCCGTGGTCACGGGATGATGGAAGATCTCCTCTCTTATGGGATTAATTACTTAAAAGAGCATACTGACGGAGTGGATGTCTTTTATTCAACTACCCGTACAGTCAATGAAGCCGCCCAGACCCTGACTGAGAAATTGGGATTTAAAAAATTGGGAATTTTCCCTAATGCCCATCGGACAAATGACTATGAAACCCATTGCCTGGCGGCCATTATTTCTCAAGAGGCGCTGGAGAAGCGTCATACCGATTATAAGATTCATCACGACCTGGCCTCTCTCTATAATGTTGTTCAGAATGAATTGGGAATTGAACCAATTGAATCAATCGTGCCGGATAAGCCGTCAAAAGATTTAATCTTTGCCGGAGATTTAGAAGTTATAAGATCGGAGAAATTTGTTTCTTACCGTTATGACTTATTAAAATCAGAAAAACGTCTTAAATTTGAGTTTTTCCCCTTTCATCGTCCGAATTTAATGATCCTTTCTCCGGATCAGGCGATTGAAGTATTTTGTTATTTTTCAGAGGCGGATGGTTACTGTGTGATTGTCGGGGGAAAAATGCCTGACGATCAGGACTATGGTCAACTCTTCCTTGAGACTAATAAGCTTTTAAGAGGAGTCGGTGCTCGCTACATTGAGGTCATTGTTCGATCCGATAGACCCAAGATTCTTGAGAGTATTATCCGTGCCAAATTCATTCCTTGTGCCTTCTTTCCCGCCTTTCAGTTAATTGGGGATAAACGATATGATTTTGCAGTTTTTAGCCGTTCATTTGAAATCTTTGATTTCCAGAACGTTAAATTAAAAGGAATGAACCAGGTCTATTTAGAAGAGTACTTCAAGGCATGGAAACGAATGTCACTTAATCCCAAACTCCTTAATGTATGAAAACCAGTGAAACCCAAAAACTACTAAACTCGGACCCTTTTGACTTTTCTTCGGAGAGTAAAAATCTCTTTCTGAATAGTTTTAAAGAGAACGCGCTCTTTCATTACGAGCATCACGAGTTTACCCGAAAGTATTGGGATAAAATGGGATTTCACCCGGATCAGATTCGTTGTGAAGAAGACCTTGTGAATGTTCCAGGAACCATGGTGCACCTGTTTAAAGAACATGAGATGTGTTCAGTTTCCAGAGAAGAACTTGTTCTTATCCTCACAAGTTCAGGGACTGGTGGACAAAAGTCCCAGCAGTTTTTAAATCAGATAAGTCTTCATTTCGTAAAAGAGCTGGCGCTGAATATTCATAAGTCTCTGGGGATGGCCGATTCAAGAGAGTATAACTATTTGTGTTTTACCTATGATCCGAAAATTGCCAATGATTTAGGGACGGCTTTTACCGACGAACTCCTGACAAATTTCACGGGCAAAAGAGAAGTTTATTACGCAATAGAGTTCGACTCAAAGAAAAACGACTTCATCTTAAACGAAGAAGGAGTCGTAAAAACTCTTAAACGCTTTGCCACTTCGGATATTCCTACGCGGATTTTAGGTTTTCCCGCCCTCTTATATGAGGTCATCGAAAAGTACGATCTGCACCTCGATCTGGGACCTGATTCCTGGTTACAAACCGGTGGAGGATGGAAAGGAAAAGCAGATAAAGAAATTCCCAAAAAAGATTTCAGGGCCTTCATTCAAAAACGGTTAGGGATTCCCGAAGCCCATCAGCGGGATCTTTTTGGAATGGTGGAACATGGAATTCCTTATGTGGATTGCCCAAAGGGAAATCTCCATATTCCGAATTACGCTCGTGTTTTCGTCCGTTCCCCGCATGATCTTTCACTAAGATCCAGAGGTGAAAAAGGACTTCTACATTTTCTCTGTTCTTATAATTTCAGTTATCCAGCTCCAAGCCTGCTTACCACTGATTATGGACGGATCGGGACATGTGATTGCGGTAAAGGAAGTGACATCCTCATCCTTGAAGGACGGGCGGGAGTATCCAAACATAAGGGCTGTGCTCTTAAGGCCTTAGAGTTAGTGGAGAAGAAATAGATGTATTGGTTTGGTAAAAGTGTTGAGAACGATTTTAATTGGCAAGGTGACTTGGCATGGGACTCTTTGACTAAAACTCGAAGGGAGTTCTCCTCTATACCTTTGGATAAAATTGTAAATCTCCTGGATGCTTTCGGTAAACAGGATTTCACTAATGCACTTCCTGATTTAATCAAAGAGTCGGGTTTCTCTGAAGATGAAACCAGAAAAACGCTCAGGCTTTTACCGGAATTACTTAAGAGAGAAAATCTTCTTAAGCGGGTGAGAGCTGAATTTGCTCGTCCTGAAGTTTTAGATGAGTTTACAAAGTTACCTGGCGCTTTAAATAAAACCCGAGCTGTCTCTCAAGGGATTGTCTTACATGTTACTGCCGGAAATGTTTTTTTAAGCTCCATTGATTCATTAATCATGGGTTTTCTGACCAAGAATATTTCCCTTCTGAAAGTCAGCAGTCAGAATAAGTTTTTTCCAGTCTATTTTGCTGAGCGATTAAAAGCATTTGATCAGGAAAACATCCTTTCTGATAAATTCGCCATTCTTTACTGGAAAGGTGGAGATTCAGGTCCTGAAACTTTTCTAAAAGCTAAAGTTAATACAATTATTGCCTGGGGCGGGGAAGAGATGATCTCTTCTTATAAGAAAGACTTGCCGGCCAGAGTGAAGTTTTTAGATTTCGGTCCCAAAGTTTCTCTTCAGGTCATAACTCAAAAGGGATTAGAGAATAAATCTGTTACAAAAGTCGCTGAAAGTATTGTGAGTGATATTACGCCCTGGAATCAATCGGCATGTGCTTCTCCTCAGAACCTTTATCTCGAAGAGGGGATTGATACAAATGCCCTTTTAAATTCTCTGGAATTAGCTTTTAAGGCGGCAGAACCTCGTGGAATGATTTCCGATGATGAGGCGATAGAAATTTTGAAGGAAAAATTCAGAGGATATTATTCGGAATTGATGGAGGATGGGAATCTTCGGACAGGGGATGATTATCTTCTTCATCAAGAAAAAAACAATTTAGTAAAGCCTTCACCTTTAAACCGCTCACTAATCGTTAAGACCTTTAAGGGGATTGACGAGCTGGTTTCTATCCTGGAACCTTTTTCTTATTATCTTCAGTCTTGTTCTTATCTTCTTGGTGATAACGAAAGGTCCCGGTATCTGGAGCAGCTGTCCCTGACAGGTATTAAACGCCTGGCGCCTTTGGGAACGATTACCTGGGGAATGGAAGGCGCTCCTCATGATGGAAGATTTGTTCTAAGGGAATTGGTTCATTTTATCGGAGATGAACAAAGAGTGCGCCCTTTCGAAGAAGAGAGCGAATCTCTCAAAGATAGCGGCCATATAAGAAAGCATTTTGAAAATACTCCTCATCCTAAAGGATATATCTTCTCTTCAGGCGGAACGACAGGAGAACCAAAATATCTTCATTTTAGTTATCAAGAATTCGATTATATGAGTGATATGCTGGCCCATAATTTTATCCAGCAGGGACTAAGACCCGGAATGACAGTGGCCAATCTTTTTGTGGCCGGAAACCTGTGGTCTTCTTTCTTGTGTGTGGATAAGGCGCTGGAAAAGATTGGAGTGATTCAACTGCCGATCGGTGGACTATGTTCCAGCGATAATATTCTAACCTACTTAAAAAAATTCAGGCCTGATGGGGTCATGGGAATTCCTTCCATGCTGATCATGAATGCAGAGTATGCTGTATCTCAGGGAGTCGAGCTTGAGATTCCTATGCTCTTTTATGCCGGAGAGGGCCTTTCTGAAATACGTAAAGAGTTTCTCGAGAAGACCTGGAAAACGAAAACGATTGCTTCTGCTGGTTATGCTTCCGTCGATGGGGGAGTCATTGGTTACCAGTGTTCTCACTGCGGTCCAGGAGAGCATCACGTCTTTAGTGATCTCATCGATCTTAAAATAGTTGATGGGGAAGGCGTCGTCACAAGTCTTGCGAGAGAATCCATGGGGATTAAAAACTACCGCACAGGTGACTCCATTGAATGGATCTCTGATTGCTCCTGCGGAAGTTCAGATCGTCGGTTTAAACTCAAAGGACGCATTGATAATCAGATCCAGATCTGGTCTTGCCGCTTGCTTCTCAGTGATATTGAAGGCGTGATGAATCTCCATGAGATTCTTACTTATCAATTAGAGATTCATGAAACTCTTAGGGACAATGCCGTCCGGGAAGAGATGACTCTTCATTATGAAAAAAATTCATTATCTTTAGATCAGGAAAAGGTTCTGGTTGATCTCTATCAGAGGTCTCGTGACCTGAAAGACACTCTTAAGTATCAGGATTTTAAGCGTAATCTTCATTTGAAAGAAGTTGAACCAGGAGAGATCCCGCGAAATCCCCGGACAGGTAAAATCAGCGTCCTTCAAGACCATAGGAAGTAATTTTTTTACACTATTTGTTTTTTCCACATGTTTTTTTCGGGCCGTGTTAGTTTTAGCGGAATTAAATGGGAGAATATGATGAAAAAACTAGCTGCTCTAACTATTGCTCTTACTATGTCTACTGCTTATGCAGCTGAACATTTTGCGGGAATTGAATTTCACTCTTCTGTTCCGAAAGAACAAATTGACGCTTTAAAAGTAGATCTTACTTATCTATATAGAACTCCCACGACTAAAACATATCCGACCTTCTCATCAATGAGCGGTCTGACGGCCGTTAATGGTGCAAGCATGCACAACTGGTTACTTAATCGTGTTAAATACATTGTAGGCGAAACTTACGAACTCACTGATGAGAATATTGTCACGAAACGTTTTCACTCATTCCCTAAAACTCCGCTTCCACCTGGATTTGAGTCTGCTGCAGGGTCTGAAGAAGTCACAACAGTTATGAGTAATATCGGAGCTGCTGTTTATATCATTGGTAAAAAAGAGAATATGCTATTCGGTCTTAAACTCGACAATAGTAATGTTTATGCCAAGTCTCCACGAGCGGGGATTTTACAAGTCGGACGTGGTCTCTTCCTTGAGAAGTTTGCCATTAATAAAGAACTTTTATCAAATGCGAACAGTATATCTCGTCTGGGAACTCTCTTCCATGAAGCCCGTCACAGTGATGGTAGCGGGACTCATACAGGATTTGTTCATGCCACTTGCCCGGAAGGACATGGTTACGCTGGTTATGCTGCTTGTGAGAAGGCCAACAATGGACCTTATTCATTAGGTGCTGCTTCAGAAATCCAAATGCTTGAAAACTGCACAACTTGTTCAACCAAGGATAAGTCTGTTCTAAGCGTGAGAGCTGCTGATTCTATGGCCCGTGTGGTTGATGCTGACCTTGCTACTCAAATCCATCGTCTAAAAAAGGCGATTGCTACAGCTGATGAACTCATTAAGGCTTATGAAGATCTTGCTACTAAGTATCCTGATAAAGTACATTTAATTGAAGCTGAAATGAACAAAGTGAAAAACAAGAGAACAGAGTTCCAGGCCCGCTTAACGATTCTTGAAAAAGTGAAACCATCTATTTCTCCACTGGATCCGAAACCAGAAGGTGATTATAAAGAAATTTCACTTAAAGATTCAGTTAAAACGATGGAGCGCTCTCTTAAAAAGTAGAAATGAAAACATCTTCAAAAATAATCATTATTCTTATAGCTGCCCTGATTGTCGGGGCAGCTATTTATCTTAAGGGAAGTGATGTTCCTTCTTCTGACATGAGTCCGGATATCAAAAAAACTTCACGAACCCAGGAAGCAGATTCCCCTGATTCAGTAGTTGCTGAGCCTGAAATCGTTTCGGTTAAGGACGCTCAATTGAAAGAAGAGTTGACTCAGGCGATGGAAAAATTACCCATGATCGCGGACCTACAGACTCTTCATGATGATGAAGTTCATTTTACTCCAGAGATAGTTAATGAAGGTGGCGTCCTTATAGGACAGCTATTAGAAGCCGCTGATAATGATCCTGCTCGTCGGGAAGAAACCCTGAATTTTTTCAAAGCTTGTGCTGAAAATAGTTCTTTAGTCGAGGCCATTCGGGCCGTTTGTTGGAAAACAACTCTGTCCCGCATTCCGAAGTGGGAAATTTTCCTTCCGGTTTCTGATGCTGAAGTTCCACAAAGTATTCAGGATCTGGCCGCAGAACTTCCGGAACTTTAAATCATTTTCTCCCACAATTCCAAGAGAGCATTAGGTAGTGGTGACTTTTCCCAATCGAGTTTAAATTTCTGTCTGATTTTTTCGTTAATTTCTTGTTCTTCAGGATGAAGAGCTTCGCGTTCTATTAAGAGATGTTTTTCTGAGTAGCAGTTTGAATCGGCCTTAAGTGTTGGGTGATGTGAATCAAAGGCCAGGCAGCCATAGGGTTTAACTTCGCGAGGAAGGGGACAACCGAGTTCGGTTTGAGCGAAGAATGGGCATGTATATGTTTTTCGTAAGTAAGATCTGCGGGAGTTTAAGTATTTGGGTTCTAGTCTGTAGGTCTTGGCCGTGTTTTGGAGTCTGATCTTTAGATCAGGATTCAGCAGGTTTTTTTCTTGCAGGTAGGTCATGATCTCCAACGCTTCCAGCGGTGTGAGCATCATGGAGTTCGCCTCGAAGGTGCAACACCCTCCCTGGCAGCCCCGGCATCCCATTTCCTGGGACTCCAAGTGCTCCATTCTTTTAATTAATATTTCTCTTCGATTTACAGAAGTCATGGAGAGGGAAAGTAGTTCAGCTCATAAAAGACGTCAAGTGGTAGATTTAATTGATTTGATGCAGTGGGCACCAATATTCCATTTTGAGTCATTTCACGTTTACGAAAAAGGTCAGATTTAGTACAAAGCTCTATACTATTTTTTGCAATTTTTAGGGAGATCAGCATGATGGAATCTTGGTTGATGTGGGTTAAGACCCCTGTGATCTTTGGCGTCCTTGGACTTGCCATTGCTACCTTCTTCTATTTCCGCGTATTGGGATTAGAAAAAGGCACAGAAACAATGGAACGCATTGCGGGCTATATCCGTGAAGGTGCCATGGCGTTTCTTTTCAGACAGTACAAAGTTCTTGCTGTGTACGGTGTGGTTGTTGCCGTTTTAATCGGTTATGGGCTTGGCGGAATCGCTGCCGGAGCTTTTGCTCTTGGTGCCATCCTTTCACTTCTAGCTGGTTATGTTGGTATGAAGGCCGCTACTTACGCTAACGTTAAGACTACTCAAGCTGCTCGCTCTGGTTCTCGTGCTGCTGCCCTTCTAACTGCCCTTGATGGTGGTGCGGTTATGGGTCTTTCAGTAGCGGCACTTGGATCAATTGGTTTAGGGGTTCTTTACCTCTATTTCCAAAACCACGAAAAACTAACAACTATTCTTCATGCTTTTGCAGTGGGAGCTTCATCAATCGCGCTTTTTGCCCGTATTGGTGGTGGTATCTATACTAAAGCTGCTGACGTAGGTTCAGACATTGCTGGTAAAGTAATTGAAAACATCCCTGAAGATGATCCACGTAACCCAGGTGTTATCGCTGATAACGTTGGGGACAACGTAGGTGACGTTGCCGGTATGGGCGCAGATATTTATGAGTCAATGGTTGCTGCTATTGTTGCTGCTATGGCCATCGCTCTTACTTCATCTGAGCTTCCTGCTCTTCTAGCTTCAGCTGATCTTGAAACAAACAAACTCATCGCTGTTGGACTTCCTTTAGTTCTTTCAGCTGTTGGTCTTTTTGTTTCTATCATCTGTATCTTCATCGCTCGTATGATGAAAAATTATAATCCTGCGATGGTTCTTCGCGGAGCTCTTATTTTACCTCCGGTAGTTCTTGCTATCGCTTCATATGGCATCATGGCTTCACTTGGTATCGACCAGTCAGTGACAGCTATTATGACAATCGGTGCAATCGGTGGAACAATCATCGGTCTTATTACTGATTACTACACTTCTTCTACACCAGTTGCCCGTATCGCTGAATCATCTAAAACAGGTGCTGGGACAAACGTGATTCAAGGTCTTGCAGTAGGTATGGAATCAGTTGCTATCCCGATGATCGTGGTTGCAGTTGTTGCTTTCCTTGCTAACAAATATCTTGGTCTTTACGGTATCGCTCTTTCAGCTGTTGGTATGCTAGGCGGAACTGCAGTTGTTATGACTGTTGATGCTTACGGCCCGATTTCTGATAATGCCGGTGGTATTTCTGAAATGTCAGGTCTAGGCCCAGACGTTCGTGCTATTACAGATGAACTTGATATGGTTGGTAACACTACTGCCGCTATCGGTAAGGGTTATGCTATCGGTTCAGCAATCTTAACAGTGCTTGCTCTTTTCTCTGCTTATAACATTGAAATTAACCACGTTCGCTCTCTAGCGGGTCTTGGTGCTGTTGAGCTAGTTCTTACAGATCCAAAAATCTTGATCGGTATCCTTCTTGGCGCCATCCTTCCATTCCTTGTTGGTTCAACCACAATGCTTGCTGTTGGTAAGGCCGCTGGTGCGATCGTTGTTGAAATTGGCCGTCAGTTCCGCGAAATTCCAGGCCTAATGGAACTTAAAGCTGAACCTGAGCCAAAGAAAATCGTGGATATTGCGACAACTGCAGCTCTTAGAGAAATGGTTCTTCCTGGTGTTATTGCTATTGCAGCTCCAGTGCTAGTTGGTTTCTTTATGGGTCCAGCTTCTCTTGCAGGTCTATTAGCTGGTGCACTTGCTGTTGGTGCGACTATGTCACTTTTCATGGCAAACGCCGGTGGTGCATGGGATAACGCTAAAAAATACATCGAGAAAGGTAATCTTGCTGGTGAGAAGAAGGGAACTGAAACTCACAAAGCGGCCGTTGTTGGTGATATGGTTGGGGATCCGTTCAAGGATACATCTGGTCCAGGGATCGCGATTCTCATCAAAGTTATGTCAGTAGTATCTCTACTGGTTGCTCCTTTGATTGCCCTTCTTTAATTCAAAGAAAAGCATAGAGGCCACCTTCGGGTGGCCTTTTTTTATCCACCAAATAAGATTTCAAGTTGGAAGTTAATGAATGGTGTTCTTCTGAAAGACCATTGTTTGGGAAAATCGAGTCCAGGAATGACATCCAGATAAATCCACTGTCGGTAGAGATTCCTTCGATAATTGACTCCCAGCCGGTAGTTGCTCGTGTACCAAATTCCGTTATCGATAATTGTCTGCATCGTGAGGCCATAGTTGAAGGCATCGTTTTCAGTAAGTTGATGAAGGAGAGTTGGACCATGAGTGGTATCAAAGTCTTTCTTTAAAACTTTCCAGGTTTTTATATTCACAAAACGGAAGACGAATTTATCGTTGAATACATGATCGGACAGGAGCTCGGTTTCTTCCACTAAGCCGCTTTCATCTGTAATGTGGGTCACTTCTTCAGCAAAGCGGTTAATGAGAGTACCGGTAACAAAGCTTTTCCTTAACCTTGCTCGGGTAATAAGGCGAGGAGGGATGGCCGCACTCACACCCATATTAGCATTGAAGATCCAGCCTCTTTTAATTCTGTTCTTTTTTTCAATTTCTCTTTCTTCCCGGGAGCGCTCTTTACTTTCATCTGATTGGTATTGTTCATATTTAAACCTTTGCTCGAGGCTGGGGAGGCGAAGGTTAATGCTGTATTGATTGTCGAAATCAGACTTTTCTCGTTCCCGGATTTCAAATCGAGATCTTAAACGAATGCGGCTTCGACCTAATTCATCATCTGCCCGTTCAGTCGCGAAGAACGAATCTAAACGGTTGGCCACTTGGTTGGCGCGAGCTCCGAAAATCTCCTGGGCCTTCTCTAAAATGAAGACCGTTTCCTCAGGTCTCTCTTCCGCGGGAGAAGAAAAAGCTGAGTAACTTGCGAATAGCCAAACAAGAGAGAGAATATATCTCATTGAATAATTGTATCTGATTATTTTTAACTGCCAATTCTTCATGGCATACTTTCCGCCATCTTTTATGGAATTGTTCATATCAAGCGCTTGAATTTCTAATTATTTCATCATTATTTTAAATTTCCCTTTGGTATCTGCCGTAGAATAGATGCGTTTTAGGATTAAGGCACTACTTCCATGGGGGGATCTTGTGAAGAATAAACAAACTGCCGTTGCAGCCGCCTGTTTGCTGATTTTTATTGCCGCTTCCGGCATATTCATCATTAATTCGAATGAGGATCATACCACAGATGCTTCGAACTCGGTTCGTAATCTGGCGGATGAAGCTTTGCTTGCTTTAATTAAGAATGATCAGAAAGCGTTTGAAAGTTTCATTCAAGCTGGAGGTAAGGTTCATGACTCTTTACCTATGATTGATGGAAAAATTTATACTATCGCAGAGGGCATGGCCTATTTCGAAAGACCGGCTTTTATGAGGTATGTTAATTCTCAAAAAATCCCTTACCTCAATCAAAGTAAAGAGAAAGACTTTGATATCATGACCATCACAATAGCAAAGAATAATCCGGAAGTTTTAAACCAGCTAGTTGTGGAAAACCCTGATTTCAAATTTAAATACGGGAAAAAGGAATGGTCTCTCCTTCATTTGGCGAGTGCGGCTTGTTCCTTCAAACTAACTGAAACGTTACATCTTAAAGGGGAGTTAAATTGGGACCTAAAAGCTAAAGATGGTTCTACTCCTTTAACCCTGGCTGCCGAACATGATTGTCTCCCGATGTTGTCTTACTGGAAGGAGCACAATGCAGACTTCAAGAAAAAAGATGGCCGGGGCTTAACTGCTTTAAATATTCTTAAAAAGAAAAAAGATGCGGCCTTAGTCGCCTTTGCTGAGTCCTTCGAGGAGCGATCAATTGCTTCTGTCCCTAAGAAGAAGAAGATCCCTGACTTTTATAAAAGACGCAAAATTCCTAAGGATCAGATCATTGACTACTCGGCCCTGATCGAGCCGGAAGATCGACCGCTCGAGGCAACAGAGACGGCGGAGTTCTCGGAGTTTGCTGATTAACCTGAGCTTTTAAGTCTTCTCCTCAGTACTTGCACAAAATGCTTTTAGCATTAAAATAGATAAGAAAAGGGAGAAGGCGACATGGAAGTTGTCCGCAGAACAAACGCTGAGATTGTACGTGAAATAGGGACTGTTGCTTACTTCATTCGCATGAAGAGGAAAGAAAAAGGTTTCACCCAAGAGAGGCTGGCCAAGCAATCAGGTGTGGGGCTTGCTTTTTTGAAACGACTTGAAGGCGGGGATGAAAATCTCCATTTGGCGAAAGTACTTCAGGTTCTTAGGCATCTCAATGCCGATCTGTTTCCTAAAGAATATCAATAAATTTAAGCTGCGATATGTTTCTTACGGTAGCGCATATTAAGAAGCTCTACCGTAAGGGAAAACGTCATCGCAAAATAGATATAACCTTTAGAAATATGGGCACCCATTCCTTCGGCTACCAACATCACTCCAATCAAGAGTAAAAAAGACAGGGCAAGGATTTTGATTGTTGGATGTTGTTCGACAAATGAACTGATCCTGTTAGCAGAAACCAGCATAACAATCATTGAGATAACCATGGCGACAACCATAATAGAAACTTCGTTTGCCATTCCAACTGCGGTAATAACTGAATCTAACGAGAAAACAATATCCAGCACCAGAATTTGAAGTAGCATCATTCCTGGACGGGCCTTATTCTTTTTATCCAGATCCTGAGCTTCATGCAAATGAATCTTTGGATCTCCTTCCACTTTGTGATGAATTTCAAAGGTTGATTTCCCGAGTAAAAAAAGACCTCCGCCTAAAAGAATCAAATCCCGTCCAGAAAATGTGTGTCCAAAAAGAGCAAAGAGCGGCTCCTTAAGAGTCATAATCCAACTGATTGAGAAAAGCAGGAGGATACGAATGGCGAGGGCCAGAATAATACCAATATTTCTTATCTTGGCCTGAGACTCTTGGGGAAGCCTGGCCACTAAAATGGCAATAAAAATAATGTTATCGATACCAAGAACTGTTTCCATCGCCGTTAAGGTGATGAGAGAGGTAAAATTAGCAGCAGTTAATTCAAACATAAAATCCCCATGATTATATGCTACAATATTCTCCTATCAGAGGTGTTATATGAAGTATCTTTTCTTAGTTTTGTTAGCACTTGGTTGTGCATCAAAGCCCCAACTTTATCCTAATCAAAAATATAAAACTGTCGGAAAAGAAGCGGCAAAGAAAGACATCGAGCAATGCATTAGTGATGCGGATGCTTATCTTGAATCAAGTAAAGGCAAACAAGTTGCCAAGGGCGCTGGAGGAGGTGCCGCTATTGGCGCGGCGATTGGTGCAGTTGGTGGCATGTTTAGTGGTAATATGGGAACAGGCTTAATGCGAGGTGGTGCCATGGGTGCTGCGGGGGGCGGAGCTGCAGGGGCGGTTTCTCCTGATAAATTGAAACATCGTTTTGTGAATCAATGTTTGGCCGAAAAAGGCTATCAAGTCATAGGTTGGGATTAAGGAGTTAGGATGAAGTACTTACATACAATGTTAAGAGTTAACAATCTTCAAGAATCAATCGATTTTTATACCAAGGCTTTAGGAATGAATGTCATCTCTAACGATGATTATCCTGAAGGTGAATTCACACTAGTCTTTCTTAGCTATGGCAAAACAAAACAAGATCCATGCATAGAATTAACTTATAACTATGGAAAGCATTCCTATCAATTAGGAGATGCATTCGGCCATATCGCCTTGGGAACTTCTGATATAAAAGGAACCTGCGAGAAGGTCAAAGCTCTTGGTTATAAAGTCGTAAGAGAACCTGGCCCTATGAAACATGGAACGACTGTAATTGCTTTTGTCGAAGATCCAAACGGTTATAAAATCGAACTTATTGAGGGTTAAGGATTATTAAAAAGGCAGTGAACTAATTCATCTGAAGAGTAAACATCTGTTGGAACACCTTCATGAAGGACTGCTCTTTTAAAGTTCTTTGGCTGCGCCAAAGTATTATTCTGGAAATCTTTCCGTTTGGTTTTTCGAAAAAGAATCTCAACTAGACCTTCGTTGGCGTAATATTCCCGAATTTTAAACGTGAAAGTCTGCTCAGTGTTTTTGATTCTGTATTTTAATATTTTGATGATCTCGGGCTTTGCCGGAATGTTCCATTCAAACTGATCAAGGGTTTCATAATTTCTTTCTACCACACACTTAAGAGTTGGCTGCGATTTGTTATCAATGTCCTGGTAAGGAGATAAATTAACCGATGGAGATTCAACTTCATCATACCACTGCGGTGTTGAAGGAGCTTTGCCACAGCCGATGCAGATAATAAAAAGCATCATATTTAACTTCTTCATTTGATACCTCCGGCCAGCTTGTTACCGAAGAAAAAGGCAGAAGAAAAACAACGCCGCGTCTAATGCGCTTTTCTAAAATTTATATTCTGGAACAGTTATTCAAAGGCATTTTAAATGAAGATCCGGATTTCTCCGGATCTTCATTTCTTTTGATAGAGCATACACCGTCCATTCGGACGGGATCTCCCAAATAATTTCTCATGAGTTTCATTTGGAGAAAGATTGTGTGTGAATTTTTAGAAAGCTCCAGTTGAAAATCATAACAGGCAGGGTCTTTTAAAAAACGTTCATATTCTCTTTCATTAAAATTATCAAAACCTCGAACGAAGGAATCTAAGGTAGGAATTGTTTCAAATTCGGTAAAAATTTCTTTCATCTTTTTATTCCATGACATGGATTTCGAAATAAAGTCATGGCTCCAGATGCCGCTGTCGAGGGCCTGAGTGAGAAGATTGATTTTATTTTGTAGAATGCGATTTTCTTCCTGCTGACGTTTTAATTCGGTGATTTCAAAGCGGAAAGTTAGTGTCTCTTGTAATTGCCCGTCAGTATCACAAATCGGAATGATAATTGTATCTACCCAATAGAATGTTCCGTCTTTTGCTTTGTTTTTTATTTCACCACGCCAGGTCTTCCCTTGCTTGATTGAATCCCACATCTCTTTGAAAAAATATTTTGAATGATGGCCGCTGTTTACAATTCGGTGATCCTGGCCGATGAGTTCTTCCATAGAATATTTAGAAATTCTGCAGAACTCATCATTAGCGTGAGTGATTCTTCCTTTGGCATCAGTTCTTGCTACTATCGAGAACTGCTCTAAGCCTTTTTCAAAACTAGACAGCTCAATATTCACTAATAGCTGAGCTTCTTCTTTTACTTTTTCTTTGGTGATGTTCTGAATAATCCCCCTCACAATGAATTGTCCATCCAGGAGATTTTCTTTAATACCGGTTAAACGTACCCATTGTACTTCAGAGAACATGAAGAATTGGAAATCGAATGAAAACTCATCGCCCGTATAAATGGCTTCAAGAAGGAACTTTGCATCTTCTTTTTTGAAGAATTCTGCCATACTGTCTAAAGTCGGTTGAAAGCTAATAGGATCTTGTTTAAAAATGTCGTAAAGTTTCAGACCCCAGTTCATTTTTTCAGAAACACTACAATATTCCCAATGCCCGAGATTGCAGACCTCACTGATTTGATCGAGGGTAGAGAAGATATTTTTTCTAAGAGTGATGTCTTTGAGTAGACACCAGTAGCGACCTTGATCTGGGATCCAGCGTATTTTTAAATCCAGCCAATAATTTTTCCCTTCATTATCAATGAGACGACATTCTGGAAGGCGCATCACCTGACGTTGGGCCCCTTGTAAAAAATCTTTTATTTCTTTTCGATAATCCTCATGAAGGAGATCCATAAAAGTATCGTTTTTGTGAGTTGAAGGGCCATTTTGGAAGAGCTGGTTCCAGTTTGAGTTAACTTCCAGAATCTCCCCATCTGTATTGAGAATACAGACGAGATCATCTGTTAAATTAAGGAAGTGTTGTACTGGTGTCATATAGTTAGGCTCCTAAACTAAAGGGCTCTTCGGAAGAAGCCTGCGATAGTTAAAGGGCCAAACAGTGAGGAAAATCATCTTTTCTTGAAAATCAGGGATCTATGAGCGAATAATTTCTCCGCTCAATTTTCCACCCATGTAAGAACTGATAAGAACACTTCTGATTTCATTTTTAAGTGGTGTTGCAGACTTCACTCGTACGCGAAGATAGTTGGAGCTATAGCCTTCCCAGAAACCATCCATTTCGTTCTCAAAAAGAACATTTGTGGTTTTTCCAACCATATTAAATGAGAACTCATCGAGCTTAGCGTCTCCCAACATCATCAGAGTGCGGACCCGGTCCTTTTTTACTGATGTCTGATTATGATTATCAGCCTTGGCCGCCGTAGTACCTTTTCTTTTTGAGTAAGGAAAAATATGGAAGTGAGTGATTGGTAAATTTCTTAGGAAATTAAATGTCTCTAAAAACTGCTCTTCCGTCTCTCCCGGATAACCTACAATGACATCGGCCCCGAAAGCGGCTTGTGGGAAGTAGCTTTGAATCATGGAGATAATTTCTTTGTATTCAGATGAAGTATACTTTCTTCTCATTGAGGAAAGGATCTCATCGCTTCCACTTTGCATTGGAATATGGAAGTGATCTTGATATTTGCCAGTCGCCTTTAAGGCTTCAACCAATTCTCTGGTCATTGTATTTGGTTCAACTGAGCCAAGACGTAATCTTTCTACTTCAGGGATATCGCCAATAAGCCTAACCAGGTCAGTTAGTTTCTCACCGCTTATTGCTTCATATTCGCCGATATTGACACCGGTAAGGACAATCTCCTTAAATCCCTTCGCCGCTAATTCTTTGGCCTCTTTTAAGGCCTCTGAAACGGAAATGGCCCGAGAGCGTCCACGGGCAAATGGTATGATACAAAATGAGCAAATATAGTTACATCCATCCTGGATTTTTAAAAAGGCCCGGGTGTGAGAATCGGCAAGAGTAGTGGCCGCGCCCCAAAATTCAGCTGATTTATCAATATGAATCTGTAATTCGCTTTCTGAATCGAGATAATCAAAAACTTTGTACTTTTCTGATGTTCCAAGAATCAAATCCACACCCTGCATGGCCTTAATCTTTTCGGCTTCCATTTGGGCATAACAGCCTGCCACTACAATTTTGGCTTCAGGCGAAGTATTTTGGGCCTTACGGATCAAATTACGGCATGTGGAGTCGGCCCCATCAGTCACTGTACAGGTATTAAGGAAAACCACATCGGCTGGATTCCCAAACTCAACCACTTCATAGCCGCGGTCGACAAAACCTTGAGCTATAGAGCCTGATTCCGAGAAATTCAAGCGACAGCCTAGAGTATGAAAAGCTACTTTTTTAGAGGTGTGAGATGTTGTGTCCATAGAGGGGCAATTTAGCGGAAGCCTTAGTTTTTGTCTAATAAGTGGGTAAAAAATCTTGGTTTAGACCTTAAAAAAAATTATCTTTTTTCATTTTATTGTTTGACAAAATTCTTCAGAAACAATAATTTGTAGACCTTCGATTAAATGGTCTCGTAGCTCAGTTGGTTAGAGCATCTCCCTTTTAAGGAGAGGGTCCTGTGTTCGAGTCACAGCGAGATCACCATTTTCGAATAAAGAGCAAATCCGGTTACGCTCCCATCGTCTAGCCCGGTCTAGGACATCGCCTTTTCACGGCGGTAACAGGGGTTCGAATCCCCTTGGGAGTACCAAATTTATAAACGAAAAAGCCACCCTTGAGGTGGCTTTTTTGTTTATAAATTCGCCGGCGGAAGTTAAGGTCACTCAACTGCCACGTCTGAAGAATCGGCCCATTTTCCGGGCAGACGACCTCTTTAAAGAAAACCATAGATGTTCTTGTTACGGTATTTAATGGAGGAGTTGAAAAGAAACTTTTTGTTGATCAACCGTTTAGAAGTAATCTGAATTCAAAGTGACAGGAAGGCCTGTCACTCTGAAAATCTTGTACTCGCTTTTTGAATGAATTCTTTTTGCTGATAATTGGCTTCGGTAATTTCATTTATCCAATTCGTCGCTTTATTTATATTTCTTACGACTTCATCCAAAACAATGTCCGATTCGGTGGCCGTAATCTTTCCAACTTCGACTTTGTCTTTTCCAATGCGAACTTGCTCTTGAATGCTTCCATTTGATTCATTGACGATAAATTTAACTTTTTCAATGTTCTCGGCTAGACTTTGAGAGATCTCTTTTGCTGAATCTCCGCTCATTGTAGCGAGCTTTCCTACTTCTTCAGCCACAACCATAAAGCCTTTTCCATTTTCACCGGCCCTTGCTGCTTCCAGGGACGCATTGAAGGAAAGGAGTTTCGTTTGAAAAACAATATCGTTAATGATTTTTGTTTTTTCATCGATCGCCGAGATTACCTGAACGACTTCTGATATCCTCTGGTTGTTTTGTTCGATTGTTTGAAAGATTTTTTCATTGCTACTGTGAATTTCGTTAACTGCCATAAGCATTTCATGAACGACATCTTTGCCTTTTACTGCAATGTACTGACTGACTTCTACAGCTTCTGTCATCCTTTCAATTGTCTCGATATTTTTTTCAATCATATTTTGGACATCGGAATAGGTATCTTTTGAGCTCGTTCGTAGTTCATGGCTTTCTTTACCGCGAACTTGCTGTTGAGACAGATTTTTAATAGTGCTTTCAAGTTGAGAGTTTTGCTCGGAATACTCCTTAGCAGTGCTCTCAAGCTCTTGCTCCTTCTTTTTGCCTCTTCTAAAACTCAAAAAAGAATAGAATCCATGAAAGCCAAGGGCCGCTATAGGTAAAGGCCAGAATCTCATATCCAAATGATTCAGCAGGGTTACGGTTAGTAGCAAAGGAATAAAAGTGCTTATAAAAGGATTATAGTTTTTCATATTTTTGTTCTCAGCGAATAAAATCAAGAATGCAGTTATTTTTTGCCTTATTTTATCCGAAGACCTAGGTACAATCAATTTAAAAGGAAAATTAATATGAAAACAGACAGATACCGTAAACATCACGAAGAGCTAGTTAAAGTTGTCGTTGATATACAAAAAAATCTCAACTCCGAAAAAGTGCTGAATAATTCTCACGAAATCCGTAAACAGCTCAATATTCTATCAGGCATCGTAAGAATTCATCTGGCCTTCGAAGACCAGGCCCTTTATCCGGCCTTACTCAATAGCAACAACAGTGTAGTGAGTGAAATGGCAAAGAAGTTTATGAATGAAATGAGCAGCATTTATGCAACTTTTGAAGCTTATCTGGAAAAGTATTATTCTTCCAAAGCGATCAGAGACAATGTTGAATTATTTATTTCTGATACGAAGGGATTGTTTGAAGTTTTGTCAGCAAGAATTGATAGAGAGAATAAAGAGTTTTATCCCCTTATAGATAAACTGTAAATTGGTTAAATCTTTTACAGGCAAACGACAATCATTCTTATTTCTAACTAAGATCATACTTTTCAACCTTAAGCCAACCTTAAGATGGGTCGATAAGTCATTTATAAAACCTTTATTTTAGGGAATAAAATGAAAAATCTAAGCTTAAAATGGAAAATTGTCTTTATAACATTCATACCATTTCTTTTCTTTGCCTTTCTTGCTTTTTATCAAATGAATGAAACTTTTGGAGTCTATCAGGATGCCAACCAAATCAGCAAAAAAGTCCTTCTCTATAGTAAGGCTTCTTCCTTTGTTCATCAGTTGCAGATAGAGAGGGGGATGAGTGCCAATTTTTCTTCCGGAGGACTAGACAAAAATAAATTACAAGAACAATGGGAAGAAACTGATAAACGGATAGTTGATTATAAGAACATTCTTGAAACTTCAGATTTTCCAGAAGCTTTTAAACAAGAATTGAAGCAACATTTAACAGAACATCTTGATCTAAGAAAGAGTGTCCTTGCTAAGTCCATCACTACAGGAAGCTTAATTGAGAAATATAAAGATTTAATTTCCAGAATGATTAGGATCGGACTCGATGGAGCGGATGAAACTAATCTGGCTAAAATTGCTATCGGATTAAGATCTCATGCAGCTTTAGAAGAAGTTAAAGATAATACAGGTTTACTGAGAGCGCGAATGACCAGTGTTCTCACTCTTAATGAGACAATCCATCCTGAAGTTTCTGAAGCACTACATGTTCTTAAAGGATCGGTTGATTCTACCCTCATGTCCAAAACCCTCATCTTAGATACCAAAGCCACAGAACTTCTAAACACGTTTAAGCAATCAAATGAATGGGCCGAAATAATTAATGCTCTAAATATTGTTTTTAGAAATGATGAACTCGGAAATTATGGTCTTGATCCTTCCGGATTTTTTAAAAAAGCCACTTCAGCTATTGATAAGCTTGGGGCCTTAATTGATTACCAGACCACTTATCTTGTCGATGTCGTAGATGAAACCCTCGCTCAGTCGGAAAAAAAACTCATCTACATGGGATTAAGTTTACTTATTGTCAGCGTTTTAATCTCAGGACTTGTTTTTAATATGGTTTCTTCTATTAATAAATCATTACGAATTGTTGCTAATAATCTTAAGAATGGTTCTAAACATGTGGCAAATGCTTCAAGAAATCTTGAAAAGAATGCAGTCGTTCTTTTGGAAGCCTCCAATGTACAGGCCTCTAGTTTGCACCAAACTGCTGCTGCAATTGATGAGATCAACGCGATGGTTGTAAAAAACTCCGATGCGGTTCAAACCTCTAAAGATGAATCTGCCAAAAGCCAGCAAGCCTCTACTCGTGGAAAACAAACTGTAGAAGAGATGCTTCGCTCGATCCAAGAAATCGGAAAAAGTAACAATGAAATAATGAAACAGATGGAAGAGAGCAATAAGGAGTTCTCAGAAATAGCCAAAGTCATTTCTACCATTGGGGAAAAAACGAAAATCATTAATGAGATTGTTTTTCAAACTAAACTACTGTCCTTTAATGCCTCGGTGGAAGCTGCTCGGGCAGGTGAACATGGGAATGGGTTTTCTGTAGTGGCCAGTGAAATTGGAAATCTTGCCTCAATGTCTGGAAAAGCAGCAGAAGAAATTTCGGGAATACTTGCTCAGAGCATAGCGAAGGTCGACAATATTGTTTCAGAAACACAGTCAAAAATAAAAGTCCTGGTTGAAAATGGCAAAGATAAATTAAACACAGGGATTAGTACTGCTGAAAAATGCGATTTAGTTTTGGATGAAATCCTGGAGAATGTCAGCAAGGTTGATAATATGGTTTTTGATATAGCGACTGCCTCACAAGAACAATCTCGTGGTGTGCAAGAAATAACTTCTGCTATGTCTCAGCTAGACTTGGCCAATCAACAGAATAGTACCATTTCTCAGGATTCAACGGAATCCGCTACTCAATTAAATAGGCAGGCGGCGGAATTAGAGCACGTGGCCAGTGAATTAATGGCCTTCATTGAAGGAGATTCACTGGCACGTGGTGCTTAATAATTCTGGCGGAAAATAACTTGATTGCGGTCCGGACCATAAGCATAGATCCCAACAGGGATTCCGAGGGAATCCTGGATGAAATTGATATAAGCTTCACACTCGCTGGAGAGTTTATTGGATGAAAAATCATCCGTAAAAGGCTTAAGCTCTTTGAAAAGAGGTTTGGCATTATAGAGATTAATTCCAGGATACGCACAGTCCACAATTTTGCCATTCACTTCGTAAGCATAACAAACTTTTAGTTCTTTAAGATTACTTAGAATATCAAGCTTGGTTAAAGCGATCGAAGTAAGCTGAGAGCATTTAACTGAATAGCGAAGAAGAGGAATATCAAGCCAACCGCAACGACGTTTGCGTCCAGTTGTTGCACCGATCTCTTTCCCTTTAATCTGAATTTCGCTGCCCACTTCATCAAAGAGTTCTGTCGGAAAAGGACCCTCTCCCACACGAGTGGTGTAGGCCTTGGCGACGCCAATAACTTCTTCTAATTTGCGGCCGGGAATTCCGGCACCTGTATAAATACCAGCTCCGGCAGTAGAAGATGAAGTGACGTAAGGATAAGTTCCATAGTCGATATCAAGTAGAATCCCTTGGGCACCCTCATAAAGAGCACGCTTCCCTTGAGCAAGTTTTTCATCAATCAAGCTGAAAGTATCAGTCACGAAGGGTTTTAATGATTCACCGTAACGGTAAAGTCGCTCAACTTCTTCTTCAATCGCAGGAATATCAATTTGATAGAGATGTTTAAAGAGGATCGCCTTTTCGGCGTAACCGCTGGAGAGCCTTCTCACGAGTGTATCTTTATCTAGAAGGTCTTTTACTTTAATTCCACGACGGCTGACTTTATCTTCATAGGCAGGACCAATACCTTTACCGGTCGTACCGATTTTTTCCGGACCTTGAGCCTCGCGGGCAGCATCAAGCAGTTTATGATAGCTAGTGATGACAGTTGCCGAAGAAGAGAGTTTTAAATTTTCTGGGCCAACTTTTGTTACACCATTTATAGTCCCGAGTTCTTTTAAAAAATTCTCAGGTTCAAGAACCACACCGTGACCGATGATTGAAAGACAATGAGGATGGAGGACACCACTTGGAATAACATGAAGGACGGTTTTTTGTCCGTTCACCCAGATCGTGTGGCCGGCATTATGGCCGCCTTGATAGCGAATCACCATATCGCATTTTTCTGCCAGAAGATCGGTGATTTTACCTTTTCCTTCATCACCCCATTGAGCACCAATAATCGCCAAAGTTTGCATAATACCTTTCTTGTTTGATTGTGGGAGAGGCTTCATTTTACTTGGCGGAGGGTGAAATAAAAAGGGGAGAAATGTCTCCATTTCTCCCCCGGGAAAGGCCTAAACACTCCTGGGAGGAAGTATGCTTAGGCAATAGATCTTAGTTCTAAACGACTTTGCAATGTATCAAGAACAGTTTGGAATTCACTTAGTGTTGGTAAATTCCCGAAGTGCGTGTTTTCATGCATGTTCATCGATACAAAATCAAAAATTTCAACAGGCGAGGACTTGTCATTGTCTTTTTGAAAAGCTCTCCAGTTGGATTTACCGGTTTTACGGTAATTTTCAAAAAGATTCTCCACCATTTCCTGTTTCGACTTCACTCCAACCCCGACGACTTGTCCGGAAGTGTCGATTTCTAAATACCAAACACGGTAATCATTCTGATTCTTGGGGTGCTGTTTTGATTCCACGGCGATGGCCAGAAACATAAGGACCTCCTTGCTCTCGAAAGATAACGACTTCTTGTCGTTTGCTTTGTGTGTGTTGGAAGGTCACCGTTGCATCCCCATCCTAGAGATATGGATGACCTTTCTCGCATCCTGCTTAACTCTAGAATCTCTTATGCCCCTATGAATTGTAACGAGAATTCCACTAACATCAACTGAGCTGTTTGGGAGAGAAAGACAGATTATTTAGAGTCAAAAAGGGACCCACAAGAAAATCTATGGAGTTTAGCCAACTTGCCCCGACCAAGATAGGGGCGAAAGAGAACCAAATCCTGAGTAAAAAACTTCGAATCTTTGTCTTTCCAAAAATTCTTCTTCGGGAGAAACTAATTTTCATAGGAGTCGTATGTCGGTTATTCGTTCCAGTATTAAAATGGCAATTGCCACTTTCTGCTCTCGCATTCTTGGATTAGTAAGAGAGCAGGTGATGGCAGCCTATTTTGGTGCATCCGGCATTACGGATGCTTTTTTAGTCGCCTATCGCATTCCCAATTTGCTCCGAGATCTTTTTGCAGAAGGAGCCTTTTCATCAGCTTTCGTTCCAACTTTTATTGAGGCCAATCAAGAATCTCAGAATGAATCAAGACAACTTCTTTGGTCTCTCTTCTGGTTGCTTTTTTTTATAACAGGTACTTTCAGTCTAGGGATCATGATTTTTGCTCCAGAACTTATAAGTATCTTTGCTCCTTCTTTTAAAGATTATCCGGAAAAATTTGAGATCACGGTGAACCTCACCAGAATCATGGCGCCCTTTCTTACTTTTGTTTCACTGGCAGCTCTTTTTATGGGGGCCCTGAATTCACTTAAAGTATTTTTTATTCCTGCCCTCGCTCCGGCTTCTTACAATGTGATGAGTATTCTTTGTATGATCACTCTCTCAAGTGTCATTAGCGGAATGGGTCACTCGCCAATCTACTCATTGGGCATAGGGGCCATGCTTGGTGGTTTCATGCAGGCGGCAGTGCAATTGCCCCTTATCTGGAAAAAAGGGCTTAAGCCTTTATGGCCTAAAAAGTTCTGGACACCCCGGTCGATAAAAGTTTTTAAATTATTGGGACCTGGCCTAATTGGTTTTGCAGCGACTCAGGTGAATCTTCTTATCACGACAATCCTTGCGACACCTATTATTGGTGCGACCTCTTGGCTTAATTATAGTTTCCGCTTATTTCAATTACCGGTTGGGATTCTTTCTGTATCGATAGGGAATTCAAATCTTGTGCATTTTTCTGAAAGCTGGAAAAAAAGAGATATTGCTGGCGCCAAAGCCTCTCTTCAACAAAGCTATTACCTTTCATTTTTAACTGTCATGCCCGCGATGGTGATTCTTTACTGTTTGTCAGAAGAAATTGTGAACATCATTTTTGAGAGGGGAAGATTTACTCGCGAAAGCACCCTTATGACTGCTGATGCTCTCCGAATGTATGCTTTAGGGCTTCCTTTTTATGGAATTTATAAAATTTGGGTTCCGACTTTTTACGCTCTTGATCGACAAAAAATTCCGGTTTTGGCTTCTTTATTCTCAATCGCCTTTAATATTGTTTTTTGTTTACTGCTGACTCCTATTTATGGATTTAAAATTCTGGCCTTGGGAACGACCTTGTCCGTCCTGGTTAATTCCGCCATTCAGAGCTGGATATTAAAGAAAGATTTAGATCTGTCCTGGAACTTTTTCTTTTCAGGAAGGATCTGGAAAGTCCTTGGCGCCACATTTTCAGCTGCTTTCGTGACTGAGTTTTTTCTCAAAGTTGAGTTCTATTCTCAGCCTTTTCTCACTAAATGCCTCTATTTAGGAGTACAAATTGCGTTAATTGGGGTCCTTTATCTCTCATTTTTAGTGATGATGGGTGAGCGTAGCGCCGTCAACGCGCTTGTAACGAAGCTCACAAAAAAGTTCACACGAAAGTAAAATAAATCAACGCTTTAACTTGTATCAGAAAAGCTTTTTAGTTATTCTGTTAAAAGAAATACCTATTTAAGGAAGTTTTGATGAAAACTGATTTTGAAACGCTTAAAGCGCTGTCGACATACACGATCAACCACCTCAAGCAGGCGGAAATGATTGAGTTTGCTGTTGATTCCCGCGCTGAACTGATTGAAGCCCTTGCTACCGAATTCGGTGTAAGTTTTGCCACTGATGAAAATATTAAAGAGCAAGCGATTGAAGAGGTTGAGGAAAAGTTCGGGGAAGATATTCCTGGCGATATTACTGAAACCGAAATGTTCAATCATGCTCGCAAAGAAATCATTAAATCATTTAATGGTGAGAACATTGGTGGACTTTACCTTATGGAGTCCCTCCACAACATCGCCATTAGATTGAAGAATTTTCTTCTCGCTAATGATCTTATCGAAGACGTATTTGCGTCTGATGAAGAATTAATTGATTTCACGATTGATAGACTTAGAGGATTTGCGCCTAAGCGTAATTAAGCTTTTCCTGCTTAAGATTCACGGATGAAACTTAGGCAGGCCAGGCTCTCTTCAAAAAAAGGGCCTTCTAAAGCTCCATTCAGTACTGAGCTCTTACTTTCAAAAATAAAATAGCCTGGATCATTTAGTTCGCGCATAAGGTAGATGTCGTAATACACACGATCTATTTGGTCTTGCGAGCCCTTTCCCTCTACTCGGATGACTTCTTGAAATTGCTTCTGGATTTCTTTATCTCTAAATAAAACCCTGGAATCAGTTTCGAAAATCACATCCATATCGTATTCGATTTTCTCAAGATTAAGCTTATCTTCTAAGAGATCGGGCATGGACTTGTCCTGATGATCAGGAAAGTAGGTGAAAGTAGCGAACCAATCGTATCGGGTATCAGTGCGCTCGAATCTTATGTGGTGGTCATCTTGTTCGGTGATCGTCCACCAGCGGGGAATATCCAAGGATAGATTTCCGAACTGGACTAGAAAGGACTCTTCTTTAAATGTCGTTTTTTCTTCACCAATGATTTTAAGGGTATAGAAAGCTCCTCCTAGGACTAGGAGAACCACAAACCATTCAAAAGCATTGGTACTGAAAATATCCATAACTGGCCCGAATCATAGCATAGGTTAAGCTAAAGTTTCACTATCTTCCTTCCGATAGTTAATCGACGTGGGTCTATTTTTTGGACAATTTTGCCTAACATAGTCCCATTCTGATCAAGTGTTATGATGTTAATTAGAATTCTCCCCGGGTAGGGAGATCATTATTGGGTAGGAACACTATGAATAAGTTTATCCCTCTTTTATTGGGCTTAATGTTTCCTCTAGCAGGAGCGTTTGCTGACACCTTTACGAACGAGGCAGTTGAATTCTGTCGCTCAAAAGGTGGTTCTTACTCCATGGGAAGCATGGTGGAAGAAGGGGAAAATTACTGCAGGCAAGTAACCTGTAAGAAAACCAACAGCGATAGATACGAGATTCCCGATGGGACGCCAGGACCCGAGGCCAACGTTGAGGCCACTAAGCGAGTTTGTATTAAGAAATCCGTCGTAGATGGAAATTTTGATACAGCTGGTGCCGGTAATTCTTCGGGAGCTGGGGCAACTTCTGGTTCAGGTGGCGGAGCTACTTCAGGCTCTGGTGGAGCAGCAGGTTCAGGATCAACTAGCGGGTCAGGTTCGGGTGCAACGGCCGGTGCTGGTGCTGGTGGTGCTTCTTCTGGATCGGCCAGCGGTGACGCTTATTATTGTGAAGAACTAGAAGGCGAAGGACGAATTACTCCAGGTTCTCTTTGTTATAATGAATGTAGACCTAAACGTGATTGGAAAACTCTTTGGACACAGAAGAAATCAGGATTTGAAAGAGCATCTTGTGTTGAGTGTCTGTTGAAATATCCAGGTGTTTATAAAGTTAAACGTGAATACCTGCCAGTTGGTAAAGATGGACAGATTATCGGTGATACCAGTGTTGACCTTGGAAGAGGTGTAACTGTTAAAACTGGTGTGATTGTTTGTAAAGATGCCAGCGGAAACGTTGTTAATGTAAATGGTACAAGTTGTCCTACTGGTACAACTATTGTAACTGGCGGAGCTGGAAGCGGCGGCGGTCGCGGTACAATTGTCGTTGGCGGCGGAATCGCTGGTGGAATCGCAGGCGGTGGCGGCATTAATGGTGGAAGTGTAGGCGGTGGCATTAGTGTAAGTGGAGGAGTGCAGTTGCCTTCTTATTGTCACTCTTCAAAACAAAAAGATATCGATAAGTGTAATGAATGGATGCAAGCAAATAAGCGCTTCCTTTGTTCATCAAGCGGTAACCCATCTCTTTGTATGGGTGGCGAATATAACGAAATCATCTCTCGCTATGACACTCAAAACTGTGTGAACTGTCAGGTAGGCGGACGTCAACAAAGTACTCTTTCTGGTATTGCAGAAATTGTTGGAGCAATTGCTCCACCTCTTGCTCACTTTGGTGCGGCCTATGTAGGTGCAAAAGCTCATCAGCGTTCTAACGAAGCTTGGGCCGGAGCTGCTGAAGCGGGATTTGAGCAGTGTCGTTTGAATCAGTCGAACTATCTTCAATATCTGGCTTCTAACGAATTACCAGGACTCACTCCTGCTCAGCAGTCTCAAATGAACTGTAATGGATTTCAATTAGGTGGATATGCTGGTCTTCAGAATCCAATGCTTGGTGGTTACTATGGTGGTGGTTACACTCCAGGTTTCATCGGCGGAATGATGGGTCCATACGGAGGTTATAATCCATATGGTATGGGCGGAGCTGTAGGCGGTTACGGTGGTGGTATCGGTATTGGTATTGGTGGCATGAATGGCGGCGGTTACCCTGGTTACGTTGGCGGAATGGCCGGTGGATACCCAGGTTATGCTGGCGGCATGAATGGTGGTTATATCGGTGGAGCTGTGAATGGTATTTCGATTGCAGGTGGAATTAACGGCGGCGGATACCCAGGATATGCTGGTGGAATGAACGGCGGAGGATACCCTGGCTACGTTGGTGGTATGAACGGCGGTGGATACCCAGGATATGTTGGTGGTATGAATGGCGGTTACCCTGGTGGTGCTGTGAATGGTATTTCGATCGCAGGTGGAATTAACGGCGGCGGATACCCAGGATATGTTGGTGGTATGAATGGCGGCTACGTTGGCGGCGGATACCTTGCTGGCGGACAAGTTGGTGGTGGTTATCCCGGCGGTTATGCTGGTGGATATAATGGCGGAATGAATGGCGGTTACGCTGGTGGATATGCTGGCGGTGGATTTGGTGATCTTGGCAGCAGTCAACAAGCAGCAAACTATGACCGTATGATGCAACAACAAGGTATTTCGTATCAAATGGGCATGGGCGGCGGAATGGGTGGCTATTCAGGAATGAATGGGGCCAGCATGTACCCGTCTAACATGGGATATGGTCTATCAGGACAATTTTCTTTAGGCGCTGGCATCGGAATGTATTAATAATTTTGTACGAAGCTTAGCGTGTTGATAAAAAAAAAGGGAGCTTATGCTCCCTTTTTTTATACTTTGTTATGAACAAGAGTTTTAATTTCGTGCCGGAAAACGACTTCAATTTTGTCATCAACCACTTTTTCAACAATACCTGGACCAAATTTACTGTGGTCAATGATATCGCCTTCATGGAATTTCCCATCGATCGCATATGGGGTTGATTTCTTCTTAGTGCTAGACATCTTCTCCATCCATAAATCAGAAACTGAAACAACTTTAGAAGGAGCTGAAGCAGTCTTTTTTGTTCGGGTCTTATTAACCTTAGAAGACTGAGAAGGATCCTTATATGCATGGAGTGTCTTGCAAGTATTACACTTTACCTTTGCGATGTGAGACGCATCTTTCATCGCAACGATGGTATGACCAAGGTTTAATTTGCATTTACTGCAGTAAGAAAGCACATCCTTGCCTACCGTTAACTGGGACATAGTTTTCCTTTTGATTTAGAATCAGAGAGAGTGAAAAGACAGCCTATCTATTATAGCTCATGGCATGTTTAACGTAAAGTGAAGTCCTTTATATGAAGAAGTCTGAAGAATTACTTGAGAAAGCTAACTCCCTGCCTCAGCAACCAGGTTGCTACTTAATGAAAGACAAAAATGGTCGAGTAATCTACGTCGGCAAGGCCAAAAAGTTAAAATCACGCGTAACTAGTTACTTTAATAATTCGGCCAAGAGTTACAAAACTGATTACATGGTAAGTCATGTTGATCAATTTGATTTTATTATCACTAGGTCAGATGCTGAATCTTTCGTCTTGGAAAATAATCTTATTAAAGAACATTCACCGAAATATAATATCCGACTGCGTGATGATAAATCTTATCCTTATCTTCAGGTTAATTGGAATGAGCCTTTTCCACGATTGGAATATGTTCGGCGTCCAAAAAAGGCCAAAGGCAAAGAGCTTTATGGTCCTTATCCTCCTGGGTCAAATATTTCGATGATCATGCGAGTTCTGACTAAATCATTTGGTCTCAGAGATTGCAGCCTAAGTGAATTCAAATCCCGGAAGACTCCTTGTTTATTATATCAAATGAGACAATGTAGTGCCCCTTGTGTGGGTCTGATAACTGAAAAGGAATATCAAGAAGACCTTCAAAATGCTGTTAACTTTTTTAAGGGACCGCTTAAAGCGAAGAAAACCATCCAGAAGCTTCAGGAAAAAATGATGGGATACGCTGAGAATGAAGAATTTGAAATGGCAGGAATCATTCGTGATCATATTCTTCTTCTGGAGGGGTTTCTTAATCAAAGCTATGATCAAAAAGTTGAAAGCATTCAAAGTGATAAGAATATCGATATCTGGTCTTACTGGAATGGGAATGAGGAAGTTGATATTTCGCTTTATATGATTCGTTCGGGACTTCTCCTTGGGCATAAGAATTTTAATTTCGTTAAAGGTGAATTGATTGCTGAAATGGATGATGAAATTCAACAGAAGATACTTCAGTATTATTCAGACCCGGAAGAAATTAATCCGGATATCGTAGTGATGGATTTCCCGGAAGATAATGTTGATGCCATCGGAACGGCCCTTAATACTTTTGGGGAAATGAAAGTCCTGGGGCAAACTAAAAAGTATCTGCCTCTGATTGAAATGTGCCGTAAGCATGCAGAAGAAACTCAGCGGGTAAGAATTGCGAATTCCGAAAGTGTTTATCTGGGTCTTCATAAATTGAAAGATCTTTTAAACATGAAAGAACGTCCAAAAGTTTTGGAATGTTACGATGTGGCGATCTGGCAGGGAGCATCTCCTACGGCTTCGCAAATTGTTTTCGAAGAGGGAAAACCTAATAAAAGAAAATATCGTTATTACCATCTGGAAACCAGGCCGGAGGGGAATAATGACTTTGCTATGATGAGAGAGGTTATTTCACGAAGACTTGATAATGGTGATCTTCCTGATGTCATTGTTGTGGATGGCGGAGTGGCCCAGGTTAATACTGTGACTGCGGTCCTTAAAGAAATGAATGTTGATTTATGTGTCGTGGGAATTGCTAAAAGTCGTGAGTTATCAAAAGATTTCAGATCAGTTGAAGTTGAACGCTCTGAAGAGCGACTAATTATTCCAGGAAGGGCCAATCCCTATATTCTCAGTAAATGCCCTCCTCTTTTTAAAATCATCGTTTCCATGAGAGATGAAGCTCATAGGTTCTCCCGTAAACTCCATCATAAAGCTGAAAGTAAAAGAGTTATGGCCAGCTGGCTGGATGATGTTCCTGGCTTAGGGGAGGAGAGTAAGAAGAAAATTCTAACCAGTCTTTCCATGTCGAAGGAAGAGTTAAAGTCCTATACGGTGAATGATTTAGTGAATTTTTTTGGCATAAAAAATCCTCAGGCGAAAGCGCTTTGGGCGCATCTACATGAGGATTTAGAGTTAGATGATAATTAGTTCAATACGTGGATGACACGGCGATTACCGCAACCGCAATCCATACAGCGTGCCGTTTCTTGAACCAGCAAGTTCTTATAATCCGGCATATGTGAAAGAAGAAGTTTAGATCCACAGACTCTGCATTCATCAATGGTCTTTTTGACTTGCTCCGCTCCACCAAAATATTCTTCAAAACTCTCAAATTTAAAATCTACATCGTTCATATGTTCTCCTCACTTACACCTATCTTTTCGGCGGAAAGGATTTGTGAGTTTAAAAAGATTTTTGACCTAGGAAATAAGGTCCACTTCATGCTAGAAAGGGAGGTATGGATGCTCTTTTTAAGCAAAAATTATTGAGCTTACGGAACCCTCTGGAACCTAAGACTTTTGGCGAAGCTTTGCTCCCTAATGCCCTTTGGGTAAGTAAAAAACCAATTAAAGTGGAAGCTGCTCCTATAGCGAAAGAAGTCTATTCGGAAAAAGTTCAGGTTATAGAATCATTGGAACGTTTTGCGGAAGAACAGTCCTCACAACTTAAAAGCGATATTCTTAAAGTAGAAGGTGGAGAAATCCAGATTCGGAAAAATGCTGAATGGGATGACCTTGAAACCTATAGCACCGTAGAAGCCCTTAAAACTCAGTTAATGCTGAATTCCCAATTGGCGGAAGTCCAACTTAAGGACAAGGATCAGAAGGCCGTAAAAGTCATTTTCGTCACTGAAGCCTTCCGATCCTGGGAAGAAGTCGAGCCCGAATTGCAAACCGGCTTTATTAACGAACTTCTGACAGGCTTTCCTCTCAAAACGGCGGAATTTTTTGAGCGTATGATCAAGGGAATGAAATTAGCACCCGAGGAAGTCATCATTTACCCGGTAGAAGGAAGTGATTCAATTGATCTAGCGGCGGAAGTGATGAAAGTTGCAGCTTTTTATCGTCCGGAAGTCATTATCACTCTGGGGGCGAAGGCGACTCAGAAAATACTCAAGTCTAATGATCGATTATCCATGATCCACGGGCAATTCTTCAATCGCCGAGTTGGTGAAGGGGAGAACTTTCAAATCGTTCCTCTTTTTCACCCAGCAATTATCGAAACCAATCTCAATATGAAGAAAACTGCCTGGGCCGATATGCAGAAAATCATGAAACACCTCAAAAAACTTCCATAAATTTTCCATAATTGTGTTTAAATAGTGGGGACTTTACTTTTAATTTCCAAGGATAAGGGAATTAATGTTCCAGACAGGATGTTTCATTCTCATTGCTCTCTTAGCAGTGCCATCTCAGGCAGCTGTCCCTTCAGTTAAAGTTCTGATCGGAAAATCCTTAAACAACGTGGTAGTTGAGGGAATTGATCTTCAAAAAAAGATTCATACTCAAAATAAATCTCAACAATATGTCGGACGTAAAAGTATCTCTTTTGACTGTAAACCCAGCCTTAAGGCCCTCAATCGATTTCCGAAGAGTCCTCTGTTAGTAGCTTCTCTAAGCTCTCCCACAGGCCTTATTACCTGGGGAAATAATAAATATAACGGGGAACTTCAACTTCTTACCAATCCGGGACAGGCAAGCTGTGATTTGGTGAATTTGATTCCGATGGAATCCTACTTGAGTACTCTTCTGGCAAAAGAGATGAATGGCTCATGGCCAGTGGAAGCTTTGAAGGCTCAAGCCGTTGCTGCCAGAACTTATGCTTTTGAACGTATTAAAAAAGGCCGAGAAGTAGCAGCTCTCGATAAACTATATCACTTAGAGTCTTCTGAAAAAGATCAGGTCTCAGGAACTTTTAAAGACATAACACCGAATACCTTAAAGGCGACTCGCGAAACTCATGGAGAAATACTGGTTGGTCCTTCGGGAAAAATTTCACCCGTATTCTTTCATTCTAAATGCGGCGGAAAAACTCTTCGACCCGATCAGGTTTGGGGAGGAGTGGAAGAAGGCTATCGTTCAGTTAACTGCACCTATTGTAGTAAGACTGGAATGAAAGACTGGAATCACCACATAAAGGGAGAAAACTTAACGGCGATGGTGGATAAAGTATTGAAGAGGTACTATTCTGATAAAACCACGGGGAAAGAATTAAAAATTATGCCTGATTCTCCGGATAATTCAGAACTAAGACTTTACGTCGGTGATCGCCTTCATATTATTAAAAAGTCTTATCTTCGTAATCAAGCCGGAAGAGAACTACTGCCTTCCAATAACTTCACGATGACCATGAAGAATAATAAAGAGATTCAGGTGAAGGGTCAGGGCTATGGACATGGAGTCGGTCTTTGTCAGTTAGGAGCTTTAGAACTGGCCAAAAGAGGATATAATTATCGTCAAATTCTCTCTCATTACTTTCCTCGCCATAAGATGGAAAAAGTTTATTGATCATGCGTGCATTTATTTTTCTCGTTCTTTTATTCAGTTTTTCTATCCACGCCAAAGTGGTTCTGATTGATCCTGGTCACGGAGGTGAGGAAGCTGGTGCTGTTGGATATTTGGATAAAAATAAAAGAAGAAAAGTTTTTGAAAAAGATCTCGCCCTTCGATTGGCAAAGAAGATAAAAGCAGAATTAGGTAAAAGTACCTCCGCTTATCTCACTCGTAGTGTCGATCGCTCAGTAGGATTACAAGAGAGGGCCGATCTGGCCGATATGGTTAAGGCCGATCTCTTTCTTTCTATTCATTTTAATTCAAGTACGAATTCTAAGAGCCATGGCTTTGAGCTTTATTATCTGGATAACAATTCAAATGTTGCTAATTCAAAGGTTGAAAGAGCTGAGAACTTAAACCTTAAAGGCGAAGAGCTTATCGTGAATCAAATCCTGGTTGATTTGGTTGTACAGCAAACAGTGGCTCATTCAAAGAAATTGGCGGGTGCTGTCCACGAATATGTTAAACCCATTATTAAACGTCATAAAATCGAAGACCGAGGTGTTAAGCCTGGTCTCTTCTATGTTTTAGCACTCTCTAAGCGCCCAGGTCTTCTGGTGGAAGTAGGTTTTATGTCAAACCAGCAAGAACTTAATAAAGTTCAGCAAGAAAAATTTCTGAATGAGATGGCCAAGGGGATTTCTTCTGGAGTTCTGGCCTTTATTAAGGCGAATTAAAAATTAAGAAAAAAGAGAAAGATAAAAAAAGCCCACTTTAAAGTGGGCTTTTTTTATTGTTTAGTTAGTAGCCTTGTCCAAGACAAAGTGGAGCAGGGAATGGTTGTCCTTGCGAACTTCCGCCATCCATCCAGCGGAATTCAGCAGTCGCACCGCCAGGGAAAACCATCGTCGCTGCTGTTATTGGTTTAAAACTACATTTTGAATAAGAGCCAATCTTAATACCCATAAGCTGACCTTGGCCAGTTGGAGCGAATGAACGCTGGCACATATAACCTACAAAAATCGGTGGCTGCCCGGCCGCCTGACCTGCTAGTACTGCCACATCCCCGTAAGAAGTGACACCTACATAAACATCTCCTGCAGGAATGACTGTAGGGAAGTTTGTGAGAGGAATCTGAATCTGAATACGGTTTTGATGATAACCACCACCGTAACCGCCATAACCACCTCGGCAAGAATTCTGAGCGATAACGTTATTTACAGGAATTTGACCGTAGCTATAAGGCGAATTTATTGGAGCATAATTGAGATTAGGATTAGTCACATATGGATTGCTATAATCCCAGGATGTGTTGGTCTTCCCAGACTTGTTTTCTTTCCCGCAAGCGAGAAGCATAGTTAGAAGTGCGAGATGAAGTAATCCGAGGCCCAAAAATTTCATGATAAGACTCCTTAGTCTTAGACAATTCTCGTCTCCTATCGTCGGATCAAGGGGAAGACTTTAGGGATATTTTGAGAGTGGATCCTTTTACTCAAGTTCATAGCTCAAAATATGCCTATTTTTAAGCGGTTAGATTTCCTTTATCATATAAAGAATGCGCCCTCTTAAACTTTTTAAAACGGAAGATAGCCGTTTTATAGCCATTGTTGGTTTTAAAATTTCAAGCATTTCTTTTGGTGTGACCTTATTCATATATTCTATTCTGTTTGAAATTCTCCGGGTTAATTATGCTTTTTTCCAGGCCCACGAACTCGTAGAACTTAATGAGCAAAATCTGTTCTTTGATTTAATCACCCAGGAGGCTTTTGAAAGCTTGGGTCTTTTATTTGGTTTTCACATTTTTCTATTTCTCATCGGTTGCTATGCTGGTTGGCTCATCCTCCGGCCTTTCAAAACGATTGGCGACTATTGTGAAGAAGTGATCGAAAAGCCAAATATCCCGTATCGGGTAGAGCAATTCAGTAACTATAGTCTTCTGACTCGTTTTTCAGAGTTCTTCTTTGAGTTTTTACGGGAAACTAGAAAGGATGAAGGTATTATTTCTCATAGTATCCCTCCGCAATTTTCGAGGATCCATAAGCCCGTATTTGATAAAATCTTCATGCTTCACTTTGGGCTGCTTTTGGTAATGGTATCTTTATGTAGTGGGCTTTTTATTATCGCTAACTCGTCCGCTATTTATGAATCGATGGTTGAATTGGCGATGAGTACTCTGCAAAATCCTAAGGCCGTTGGAAAATTCTTTTCACTTCAAATGTTTATTCTGGATGATTTATTCTGGTTTACCGTAGCCCTCATTAGCTTCAGTTATATCCTGCTGGGTTTTCATCTATATGCCAAAGTTTCAGGAGCGGCTTTCGGAATCTTTTCCACTATGCGCTCCTTTATGAAAGGCAACTATTCTAGTCGGGTACATCTTGTGGGCTTTGCCTATGTAAGAGAGTACACCCGGAAATTGAACAAATACTTAGACTTTATTGAAAAGAAATATAGTAAGGACAAGGCCAATAATTCAGAAGTATGATAATTTATTAATGAAAAAACTAACCTCCGGTAAAAAAGGAAAGCCATGAAAAGAATTATTTTTCTAGCGGGTGCATTGATTCTAGCAACTGCTTGTACCTCAAAAGACGATTTGAAAAAGATGCTTAAAGAGAATCCTGATATTATTACAGAAGCCATTGAAGCTAATCCTGTGAAATTCATCGACGCTTTAAATAATGCTGTTAAAGCAGCTCAAGAAGGCGAAGGCCAGAGAAGAGAAGAAGAAGAGAAGAAGGCCTTAGAAGCGTCTTTCAACAACCCGTTAGAGGCAGAAATTCGCCCTGACGAAAGTTTCCGCGGAAATAAAGATGCTCCTATTACTTTAGTTGAATATTCTGACTTTGAATGTCCATTCTGTGCTCGCGGATTCAACACTGTTACTGAACTTATGAAAAAGTATGATGGCAAGATTCGTTTCGTTTATAAGCATCTTCCTCTAAGCTTCCACCCTCAAGCAATGCCTGCTTCTCAATATTACGAAGCTATTCGTTTGCAGGATCCAAAGAAAGCTTGGGAATTTCATGACCGTATTTACCAAGATCAGCGTAAACTTCAAAATGGAGAGTCTTTCCTTAAGTCAATTGCAAAAGACCTTAAAGTTGATATGACTCGACTTGCGAAAGATATCAAATCTGAAGCCGTTCAAAAGCGTATTGACCAAGATATGGCCGAAGCTGCTAAGTTTGGTTTCCAAGGGACTCCAGGTTTCCTTCTTAACGGTATTCCAGTTAAAGGAGCTTATCCTACAAGCCACTTTGATGGTCTGATTGAAGAGCTGAAAAAACGCGGAAAAATTAATCTTTAATCGATTGTTTAGATATATTGTTCTAAAGAAGGCCTGGGATTACTCCCAGGCTTTTTTTTTGCCCTCAATGTCTAATGGGGCCTATAATTGAATCATGCAATTTTTCCGAATCTTATTTTTCGTTGTTTTAAGTTTTCCTATCATTGCTAAAGCTGTGACTTTGTCATGGGAAGAAGTCTTGAAGTTTACCGTTGACGGTAATCCTGAGTTAGAGGCTTCAAAGCGTGATTGGTTGGCATCCAAGCAAGCCGAGTCATCAGCAGAGGGGCGCTATCTTCCGAGTCTTTCTGCTTCGACTTCGGTTACTCGAAGTGGCTCTCAGGCAAATGGGGGCGGCGGGATCGTCACTAATGGAGTTGTTGTTAGTTCTGGAAATAATATAAGTACCAATTATCTGGCAGCTTTAAACTTTAACCAAAATCTCTTCAATGGATTAGAAGACAAGTCACGGATCACTCAAGCTAATTGGAACACACAGAATAAATTCTGGACCTATGTTTCAAGCAAAGCAACAGTCAGCTTCTCTCTTAAAGAAGCTTTCGCCAATTTGGTTTATGCTCAGGAATTAGAAGAACTTTCCCGAAGCATTCTGGACCGAAGAGAAAGTAATCATAAATTGGTTTTAGTACGCTATGAAAATGGCCGGGAAAATAAAGGGTCAGTTCTTTTGGCAGACGCCTATCTTGAACAGGCACGATTAGATTTAATTAAAGCAAGGGATGGTTTAGTGGTTGCAGAGAAGGTTATTAAGTCCCTCATGAATAAAGAGCATCTGGAAGCAGTTAAAGTTACCGGTGAAGTTCCTTTAGAACCGCTTTTAACAAATAGAAATGACTTTGAAATGCTTGCCCTTGAGACACCGGCCTATAACCAGGCCCATGCTCTGCAAATGGTTGCCAAAGAAGAAATTAAAATATCTCGTTCTACTTTTCTTCCTGATTTAAATTTGACTGGACAAGTAAGCCGACAGGGAGATTCTTATTTTCCTGAAAGAGAAAGATGGTCTATGGCCCTTACACTAACAATTCCTCTTTTTGATGGATTTAAAGACCTCGGAACATATAGATCATCAGTTGAAAGTAATTACGCTTCTGAGTCGCGCAAACGCTCTACACTTTTAGGTTTATTACCAAGACTCCAGGATACATTGAATCAAGCAAAGCAGAGTGACATTAAATATTCTATCGATTCAAAATTTAAAGCAGCCGCTTCAACCAGGGCGGAGATCGCCCGTAAGAAATATAATAATGGACTTTTGACTTTCGAAGACTGGGACATTATTGAAAGTGAACTTATAACCCGACAAATGAATTTTCTTCAAAGTAAGAAAGATCGGATCATTAAGTACGCGACATGGGAAAACGTTCTAGGAAAAGGATCAATACCTTGAAAAATAAAAAGATCATCTTTAGTCTAATCATTGTCATTTTAACGGCCATCGGCGTCGGATTATACTTTTTCAACTCTTCTAAAACAGAAACAGTACTCGTTGAAATGCCGGTTGAAAGGGGAAATCTAGTTTTATCTGTTCAGGCTTCGGGAACTGTCAGCCCTCAAAATCGCCTTGAGATAAAACCTCCCATAGCTGGAAGAATTGATGAGGTCTTGATCAAAGAAGGACAAGTAGTTAAGAAGGGAACCATACTTGCATGGATTAGTTCTACAGAAAGAGCTGCTTTACTGGATTCTGTACGGACTCAAGGAGCCGCCGAAATTAAAAAGTGGGAGAACCTCTATCGTGCAACGCCTGTAATGGCTCCTATTGATGGGACTATCATTTTAAGGAATGTGGAAGCCGGTCAAAGTTTTACCAATGTAGACTCCATTTTTACCATGGCCGATCGTCTCACAGTTAAGGCCCAGGTTGATGAAACAGATATTGCTCAAATTAAAGTCGGGCAGCAGTCCAAAATCACCTTAGATGCTTATTCAAGAGATCCTTTTCAAGGAGAGGTCGTTCATGTGGCCTATGATGCAACTCTTCTGAATAATGTCACGACTTATGAAGTTCATATTTTGCCGGAGGAAATCCCTTCTTTTATGAGAAGCGGAATGACTGCTAACGTAGAAATAGAAATTGAAAGAAAAGTAAACATAATTCTCTTACCAATGACTTCCCTCATAAGCAGCCCCAAAGGTTTTTCAGTAAGGCTTAAAACTCCAGAGGGATTTTCCATAACGAAGGTGGGAACCGGCAAAGATGATGGAAAGATGGTCGAGATCCTTTCTGGTGTAAGTGATAACGATATTATTTTAGTAGAAGATAGAACCGTAACAGTTGGTAAAGAAAATACTTCAACAAATCCTTTCATGCCTACTAGAAGCCGAAAGAAATGAAGTCATTAATCCAGCTTGAGCACATCGATAAAGTCTATCAAATGGGGGACACGGCCCTTAAAGTTTTAGATGATGTATCGATCACTATTGAAGAAGGTGACTTCGTTGCCATTATGGGCCCTTCAGGATCAGGTAAATCAACACTTCTTAATATGATCGGCTGTCTGGATATACCCACGAAGGGAAGTTATTATTTTTCAGATAAAGATATTTCTACTCTTTCTGAAGATGAACTCGCCTTATTCCGCCGCCATGAATTGGGATTTATTTTTCAGCAGTTCAATCTTTTAACTGCCTTTACAGCAGCTGAAAATGTTGCTCTACCTCTTCTATACTCTGAAGGGAAAATTTCCAAAACTAAATCCTTACCTTATCTTGAAGCCGTTGCTTTAGATGATCGATCAGAGCATCTTCCTCGTGAAATGTCTGGTGGCCAGCAACAGCGTGTGGCGATTGCACGGGCCTTAGTTAATAACCCACGGCTTATCCTTGCCGATGAACCGACCGGTAATCTTGATTCTCAGAGTGAGAATCAAGTGATGAAAATTCTAAAAAAATTAAATGAAGAAGGTATGACCATCGTCATGGTGACTCATGAAGATGAGATCGGTGATCAATGTAAACGTATCATCCGAATGAGAGATGGTAAAATTGTTTCAGATAAAAGAAATGCTCCTATCGGTGAAAAATCATTTTCAGGGAAAACGGTCTCTTTTAAAAGCCATTCGGCCTTAACTTTAAGTGAACACTTCAGGCAGGGCCTCAAGCAGTTGCTTTCAAACAAAATTCGCACAGCTCTTTCCGTTCTTGGCGTTCTCATTGGTGTGGCATCTGTTGTGACTATGCTTGCTATCGGAAAAGGTGCACAGAAACAAATTGAAAGTCAGCTCTCTTCTTTAGGCGCCAATCTCTTGATGCTTAGAACAGGTTCTATGAGATCAGGTGGAACGGCGATGGAGGCGGGCGCCACAGCTCTTTTGTATCCCGAAGATGCGGTTGCTATCAAATCACGGTTTCCTGAAGTTGCAAATGCTACGGCCAATGTCGAAGGCCGTGGACAGGTTAGTTTTGGAAATAAAAACTGGAACACCCAGATTATAGGGGTTCTTCCTGAATATCAGGACCTAAGATCTTATCGAATGCGTGAAGGTCGTTTTTTTACGGATGAAGAAAATTCCAAGAGGGCCCGAGTGGCCGTCATTGGTGTAACTATTGAGCGTGAACTTTTTGGTGGAATCTCTGCCGTTGGTGAAACAATAAGGGTTAATAAGAATAACTTTTTAGTTATTGGAGTTTTTTCTGAAAAAGGAAGTAATGGATGGCGCGATCAAGATGACGTGGTCATAGTTCCGCTTCAGACGGCCATGCGGAGACTTCTAGGCAAAACAACTGTGGATTCCATTGATATTCAAGCTGTCGAAAACGCAGACACAACAATTCTGGAAGAAGATATACGGAATTTTGTGAATAGCCGTCACAAGATTAATGACATTTATAAAGACACTGCTTTTAGAATTCATAATATGGCCGATATGAAAGAAGCCATAGCTTCAAGTAATCAAACCATGACTCTACTCCTGACAGTCATCGCGGCGATTTCTCTTCTCGTTGGCGGTATTGGCATTATGAATATTATGTTGGTTTCAGTTACTGAAAGAACCAAAGAAATTGGTCTACGAAAAGCCATTGGGGCCACCCGAAAAGATATTCTCTTTCAGTTTCTCATTGAATCCGTCGTGGTTGGAATTGTCGGCGGAGCCGCTGGAGTGTTGAGCGGTGTTGTCTTCTCAGTACTTTTGAACGCTGTCGTTGGATGGGCCACATCCATTTCTCCCATGAGCATTATTATCTCTTTTATCTTTTCTCTCGTTATCGGATTGGTCTTTGGTGTCTACCCCGCCAGATCGGCATCGAAGCTGCATCCAATCGAGGCTTTGAGATCCGAGTAAATGGCTAAGGTATCCTGGTCAACGGCAAATTTTGCCGTTATGTCACCTGGCCGACAGGATTTTCGTAAAACAGGCAAAAATCTCCCTGTGAAATGGGCAATCCTTGATTCAAATGCCATTGGAAGTTATAATTTTGACAAGGCCTCTCATCAGAAATGAAGTGGGAGATGGTTTTATAATTTAAAGGTAACAATGGCTGAAGAAAACACACCGGGGCAGGCACCCTCTAATAAGAATCCATTACTGATGCTCCTTATGGTCGTTAACATTATTGCTATGGGAACTGTGGCCTATTTTCAGTGGCGTTTTATGGAGATGGAGTCTAAGCGTCCTGATCTTCAAACCCTCTTGAAGGAATCTAAGTCTGATTCGAGTGCCTCTGCTGAAGCTACCGGCGAACAAAAAACAACAGAAGTCGTTCAGAAAGAGAATCTAATGCCTCTTGAAAACTTCACTGTTAACCTGGCCCAGGGAGATGGTCCTCGTCGTTTTGTACGACTTGATGCTGTTTTAAAATTAAGTACTGATGCTAAAAACACTGAGTTTGAGGCCCGCAAACCTCAAATTAGAGACACTATTATCAGTATTCTTAATACAAAGAGACCTGAAGACCTTCTGAAAAAAGAAGGTAAGAGTTTTTTAAAAGAAGAGATTAAAGCTTCTATCAATTCATTTTTGGTTGATGGAAGAGTGGAAGATATTTACTACATCAGCTTCCAAATCAACTAATTAGCAGGATGCTTTTTAGTTAAATCCCAGGAGGGGAGAGCATGGCCCAAGTACTGAGCCAAGACGAAGTAGACGCATTATTAAATGCCGTCAACGATGATGGAGATTCGTCGTTAGGGAATGATTCCGGAGGCGACGCTTTTGGCGAAGTCAGTGAATCAGACGCTAATATCCAGCCGTATGACCTGACTAATCAGGACCGTGTTATTCGTGGACGAATGCCGATTCTGGAAATTATCTATGAACGTTTCATTCGTCAATTCAGGGTTTCACTTTCTAACTCTCTAAGAAAAATTTCGACCATTTCGATGATCTCAACAGATTTATTGAAGTTTGGTGAATTCGTAAACACACTTCCGATTCCGTCGTGCATGTGTATTATGCGTTTTAACGAGCTTCGTGGTCCTGCTCTGATCGTCTTTGAATCAAAACTTGCTTACGCTATTATTGATTCTTACTTTGGTGGAACGGATCGGCCTTTCACAAAGATTGAAGGAAAAGAATTTACTTCAATTGAACTTTCGTTCATGAGACGTGTGATGGATATGGCCATCAATGACCTGGAAGAGTCATGGGCTCCAGTTCATCGTATCGACGCTCAATATGTAAGAACAGAAATTAATCCTCAGTTCGTAGGGGTTGTTCCTCCTTCAGATGTTATTATCACCACAACTTTTGAAGTGGAGTTTGAATCTGCTTCTGGAACAATCATGGTGGTGATTCCGTATTCTACAATTGAACCAATTAAGCAAAAACTCTCATCAAGTTATCAGACTGATAACGATGTCGTAGATACCTTGTGGACGCGATCCATGCAGGAGCATGTTCAGCATGCTGAAGCCACAGCAGTGGTAAAATTGGGTGAAACAGAGATGACCATTGGAGATCTTGTTGGCCTTCAGGTAGGGGATATCATCCCACTTGGGCAGGAAGTCTCTGGAGAGCTTGATTTGGAAATTGAAGATTCAAAGAAATTAAAATGTTTGATCGGTGTATATAAGGGAAACCGCGCTGTTCAAGTCACCCGTAGAATCACATAAAGGATAAGCACATGACGTCATCAGAAATGTCAGATAACAAAAAAGAAGCCATTCGCGAACTCGCGGATCAGATTAAAGCGGGTGATGATGCTCTTAATAAGCTCAAGGTTCAGAACCTTGACTTCATTTTGGATATCCCCCTAAAAGTAAGTGTGGAACTTGGAAGAGCGAAAGTAGTCATTAAAGATTTACTTCAATTGGGACAAGGTTCTGTTCTTGAGCTGGATAAGCTTGCTGGTGAACCCTTAGAGGTTCTGGTTAATGGCAAGCTGGTTGCAAGAGGAGAAGTCGTAGTGGTGAACGAGAAGTTCGGGATCCGTCTTACAGATATTATTAGTCCTCTTGAACGTATCGAATCGCTTAAGTAACTGTTGGATTTTTTTGGAGTCAAACCAGGAAGGATTACTCTATGAATAAGAAGCTCGTTTTTATCACTCTCTTCGTGCTGGCATCATTTGGTGTCCAGGCGGGTGTCAAAGTGACATCGTTGGATTTAAAGACGAAGGGTGAGAATGGATATTTTAACATAGCTATCGAAGGGCGTTCCGGAGAGCTTCCTGATTATAAAGTCGTTGGAAATACAATCGAGATCACATTATCTGATGCTGAAAGCTTCAACAGTATCTTTAAGAATATAAGCGGTGCTCAATTATCTGCCAATGTCCTTAATGGTAAGGCAATAGTTAAAGCAACCCTTCCTTATGAAATTAAACCAGAGGGAGTAAATGTCGGTTGGAAGAATAAGAGCATTGAAGTTATTTTCCCTCGTGGAAAGGCTGCCCCAACGAAAGAAACAACAACAGTAACTAAAGTTCAGCCTGTTAAAAAAACTCAAACTAAGCCAGTCATAAAAACAGCGGCCAACACTGCAATCAAAGAAAGTCTTAATGAAGATTATCTCAATAATCTGATGAAAGAAGATCAAGCGAAAAAAATTACTAAAACTGAGAAGGCTCCGGTCATTGAACTTAAAAAAGACGAAGTCACTGTTAACCAAGCCGCTATAAGCAAAGAGCCGGTTAATACAAATGATGGCTTTTCTTTCGCTGGATATGCTTTGAAGTTCGCAGCTTTCCTGGCCGTGGTACTTGGAATGTTTTACGGAGTTGTTCAGATTTTAAAGAAAGGTGTTTTTAATCGCGGCAAACTTGGGTTTCTCAATAACTCTCAGCTGATTCAAGTATTAAGCACTACCTATGTGGCCCCTAAGAGATCAATTATGGTCGTGAAAGCACACAATCAGATCTTTCTGGTTGCAAACTCTGAAACAGGGCTGACTTTCCTTTCTGAAATGACTGATACCACAGGACTTTTGAAAGAAGGCGAGAAGCAAGTTACCGGAACTAATTTTGATATGAATATGGGAACAGTGGAGGATTCTCCATCCGCTCCTGAATTTAAAATAAAAGAAAATATTCATGAATCTGCTCCGCTTCCGGATGAGAAGGGGATTGCTGCTTTAACAGCAAAAGATATCGTGAAATTCTCAGATGAATTAAAGAAGAAGGCCAAGAAGCTTAAGCCGATTGAGTTCAACTAATGAAAAGAATTTCTCAGTTTACGCTGGCACTTCTGACTCTGTTTGCGTCTCAGACTGCTTTTTCTCAACAGGCCAACCTTCCGGGGGTGGCCGTAAACTTTGGCCAAGGAACTAATCTTGTCGACACAATGGAAGTCCTTCTCCTCTTTACAGTCCTTACCCTCGCCCCAGCAATTATTATTCTTTGTACTTCTTTTACTCGTATCGTAATCGTTCTTTCTTTTATGAGGCAGGCGCTGGGAACTCAGAATATGCCGCCCAATCAGCTTTTGATTGGTTTTGCACTATTTCTTTCGGTTTTTGTTATGATGCCGACTGGTAAATCTATTTACGAAAATACCATTAAGCCTTACCAGGCCAAGCAGATTGATGCGACTAAAGCCCTTGAGGGACTTGAAACTGATCTGCGCGGTTTTATGGTCAAGCATGTGCGTAAAGCCGATATCGGACTTTTTTATGATGTAACCGGTACAACTGCACCGGCCGATATCCAGGCAGTACCGATTCATTACTTGATTCCTGCTTTTATTATTTCGGAGCTTAAAACCGCGTTTCAAATCGGTTTTTTACTTTATATTCCGTTTATCGTTCTGGATATGGTTGTGGCTTCGGTACTGATGGCAATGGGGATGATGATGCTTCCACCGATGCTGGTCTCAATGCCGTTTAAGCTTTTGCTTTTTGTGCTGGTAGATGGTTGGCAGTTGGTTACAGGGGCGATCTTACGATCGTTTAATACTTAAGGAGTAGCTCGTGGAAAATGAATTTGCCATTGAAGTAGTCAATCAGGCGATTAAAGTTACCTTGCTCCTTTCAGCTCCAATGCTTATCGGGGCCCTGGTGATAGGGATACTCGTATCTATTTTTCAGGCCGTTACCCAGATTAATGAACAAACATTATCATTCATACCGAAGATCCTTGTGATTATTGCAGCTCTTGTTATTTTCAGTCCTTGGATGATGGAAACTTTAGTAACCTACACTCAAGACCTTTTCACAAGTATCCCGGAAATGATTAGGCGTTAATGAATATTACGATTGCCGATCAGACACTTTTTTTGGCCTTTTGGCTTAGCTTTTCCCGTTGGATCGCTGTCCTTTATCAGTTACCACTTTTTGATAACGTTGTTGTGCCTGGACTAGTGAAGATCCTCGGAAGTTTCATCATATCTTATGCTTTTTTTCCTGCACTAAGCGGCACGCTAGTTGCAGAAATCAATATGGTCGGGATTGAGAATGTCTGGGTACTGGTGACATTTCATACTACCACCGGCCTAATTATTGGATTTTTAGTAAAGAGTATCATGAGTATGTTCGTAGCTGCCGGTAGCATTTTGACTCAACAGATTGGTTTCGCCTCTGTTAGTTATTTTGACCCCACCCAGGGCCAGCAGATCGGTCCTTTTGAGCGTTTGATTGAATGGACTCTCTTGATTCTCATTCTTACATCCGGTGCCTTGGTTCCAATGCTTAAAGGAGTCTTTTTATCATTTTCTTCTTTCAATTTCTTAAACGCTGACAAATTACTGAAAACGCCGGAGTATTTCGTGTTATTCTTTAAGTCAGCATTTAGTGCTTCAGTCCTTCTGGCCGGACCACTTATTTTTGCTAACTTGCTCATGAATCTAGTGATGGGAATTGTTGCCCGAACTGTACCGCAAATGAATGTGTTGATGGTAAGTTTTGTAGTTAACATCGGATTGGGATTACTTCTCTTTTTAGGAATATCAGAGGAGTTCTTTCAGGTGAGTTTTGATTTATATGTACAAAAACTAGGTGATTGGTATCAATTCCTTTCTCCCTAGTAAACTTCACAGAGGCATAGGATGGCCGACGAGAACGACGACGAAAAAACGGAAGAACCCTCCCAATACAAGATTGATGAATCTCGTAAGAAGGGTGATGTCGCTTCCTCCAAGGAATTGTCATCCGTTTTGCTCCTTTCAGGTTCTTTCCTAACATTAGTGCTATGTAGTTTGTTCATCTATGAACAGTTTACTGAATATATTGATTGGCTCTACCGGCAGGATTTTAAAACAATCTACACTGTCGAAAAGTTTTCCGAGGTTCTAAAACAAACAGTATGGACGCTGGTTAAATGTGTGGCCCCATCGTTCGGCGCTTCCATTTGTTTAGGGGTTATGTCTCAGTTTGTTCAAATTGGATTTCTTTATTCGCCTGAAATTTTAAATGCTGATATCGAAAGAATTAATCCTATTAAAGGTTTCGGCAAACTCTTTTCGAAAAAGGCGATAGCTGAAACAGTAAAAGGTATTTTTAAATTCACCGTAGTCATTGTCATTACTTATTCAGTGATGAGAGACAACATTGGTACTTTTTTAGGTTTTCTTCACTCCGAAGCAGGAGAGAGCTTGCTCTTTGGAAGATACCTGATGGTGAAACTTGGTTTTTCAATTCTTTTGGGATTGGCAATTGTCGCCCTTGGAGACTTTGCTTGGGAGAAGTGGTCCTATCGAAAGAAAATGATGATGACCAAACAACAGGCCAAGGAAGAATCCAAAGAAAAAGATGGGAATCCCGAAGTTAAACAAAAGATTCGTCAGATCCAACGACAAATGGCCCAGAAACGAATGCTCAATGACGTTAAATCGGCCGACGTAATTGTTACAAATCCGACGCATATTAGTGTAGCATTGAAGTATGATGGACAGTCGATGGTAGCACCGGCCGTGATGGCAAAAGGTGCCGATCATTTGGCGCTTCGAATCCGTGAGATTGCGAAGGAGAATGATATACCCATTGTGGAAAACATCATGCTGGCCCGAACCTTATATAAGACAGTGAAAGTGGGGCAGGGAGTTCCACGAACATTGTATAAAGCGGTGGCAGAGATACTTAGCTTTGTTTACAAGTTAAAGCGTAAACAAAAAGCTTTAAAATAGTTTTAGCTCAGGATGAGCGGCTCTTTTAGGAGATACCATGGACAGGTTTTTTGAAAAGCTTAAAGTCTTTTCTCAAAATTCAGAACTAGCACTGGCCTTTGGATTAATCATCATTTTAGGTGTGATGGTTGTTCCATTGCCTCCGGTGATACTGGATTTATTCTTGGCCTTTTCAATTGCTGTTTCTATCGGCATTTTATTAATGTCGATTTACGCCAGAAAGCCTCTGGATTTTTCAACTTTTCCTTCTGTTCTTTTGATTACGACTCTCTTGCGACTGTCTCTGAACGTTGCTTCAACCCGTAATATTCTTTTGCATGGAGCAGCTGACGGAACGCAAGCGGCTGGACATATTATTGAAGCTTTCGGTGAATTCGTAGTGGGTGGTAACTTCGCTGTCGGTATCATCATCTTCATGATTTTAGTGGTTATTAACTTTATCGTTATTACCAAAGGTGCCGGACGAGTTGCTGAAGTAAGTGCACGTTTCACCTTAGATGCCATGCCTGGTAAACAGATGGCCATTGATGCTGACTTAAATGCCGGCCTTATTGACGATAAAGAGGCCAAGCGCCGTCGTGCTGAAGTTGCACAGGAAGCGGATTTTTACGGGTCAATGGATGGTGCTTCGAAGTTTGTTCGCGGTGATGCTATCGCGGGTATTTTAATTACTGTGATCAACGTTATTGGCGGGATTATTATTGGGGTGGCCCAACAAGACATGTCTTTTGCTGATGCCTCCAGAACTTTTACTTTATTAACTGTAGGTGATGGTCTTATCGCTCAGATTCCTGCTCTGATTATCTCTACCGCTGCCGGTATCATTACTACACGTAACACAAGTTCTGATGCTCTAGGTGAGCAGGTTAATAAAGAATTTGGGGCTCATCCAAAAGCTTTTTATATTACTGCGGGTGCCATTGCTGTTTTCGGTTTAATCCCCGGATTCCCTGGTCTTCCATTTATGATGATCGGTAGCTTGATTGCTTTTACCGGTTTTAGAATTGAGAAAAATAAAGAGCATGCTAAAGCTGCTGAAGCTACAAACGCCGTTAATGAAACCAAAGCGAAGGTTGAAACTCTGGAATCACTTTTGCCAGTGGAATTGGTACAACTGGAAGTTGGATATGGAATTGTCAGTATCGTCGATGCTGAACAAAATGGAGACCTTCTTGAACGTATCTCTCATATCCGTAAACAATTTGCTTTAGACTGGGGGATTATCCTTCCTTCAGTAAGAATTAAAGATAACCTTGAATTAAAGCCCGGCGGTTATTCCATTAAGCTTAAAGGTTTAGAAATCGCCAAGGGTGAACTCATGCCTGACCATATGATGGCGATGGATCCAGGAACGGTCATTGAGCAGATGGAAGGAATTGAGACAAAGGAACCTGTCTTTGGATTGCCTGCTATTTGGGTTACAGATGATCGTAAAGATGAAGCCCAATACAATGGTTATACTGTGGTTGATCTCTCAACTATTGTCGCCACTCACTTAACAGAAGTCCTTAAGGCCAACCTTTCCGAACTCTTTGGCCGTCAAGAACTGGTTAATGTTCTGGAAAACTTCAAAGAGGGTCATCCGAAAATTGTATCCGATCTGGTTCCAGATATTATGCCGCTTGGGACTGTGCTTAAGGTTCTTCAGAGCCTTCTGCGTGAAGGGGTTTCTGTCAGGGATTTACGTACAATTCTTGAGACTCTTGCGGAATATGGAGCCTCTTCAAAAGATCCTGAAGCACTTACTGAATATGTCCGCCAGGCCCTTTACAGGACTATTACTGAGAAGATTAAAGGTTCTCAGGGAGATGTTCCTCTCTTTACTCTTGATCGAAGTCTTGAGGAAGCAGTCGCCCGTTCTATTATTCATACAGACAATGGTTCACAATTAAATTTAGATCCGAAAGTAACTCAGACTATCCTGGCCTCTCTCAATGAAAAGATTGAAGAAGCTACCTCGCAAGGGGAGAAGATGGTTGTTCTTTGTTCACCGGTGATCCGCCGTCATTTCAAGAGGTTGACTGAAAAATTCATTCCCAACATGATAGTGGTAAGCCATAATGAACTAAGTCCAGAAGTTAACATCAGATCTCTCGGTACCGTGAGGTTATAAAGAATGTTCGTCAAGAAGTTCGAAGCAGATACATTGGAAGAAGCGCTTAAAGCGGTAAAACTTGAGCTGGGCCCTGATGCGATTATTTTAAAAACAATTACCAATAATGGTCTTAAAGGCGCATTTAAGAAAAAGCGCATTGAGATCACAGCGGCCATCTCAGAGAGAAGCTTTGAGAAGAAGGCAAAGGTGGATAAAGTTTTGAACAGCGAGCAAAAAGAAGCTTTTTACCAAAAGCCTGCTTCAACAATCAAAGAATCGATCCAGAAATACAATAGTCATGACACTTCGTCTGGTGGAGGCTACGGCAGTATGGGACTTAATCGTGTGGTTAATACTATCGCGAAAGGATCCGCAGGTCTGGCCGACATGACAACGAAGACATCTTCACTCATAAAAAACACACTTGATGATTTTTTAACAGAAGAAGAGGATGGCTTTGATATTGATTCAGCCGATGAAACTCCAGCACCTGCTCCTCGTCATTCAAATCGCGGAAAATATGCTGAACCTCCTCATGAAGAAGTTCACCAGATGCGTGAACCACGCCGTTCAAGAATGGTTGAGGACTCGGTAGATATCGGACGGAGTCCGGTCCGTGAACCAGCGCAACCTTCTGCTCCTGCGATGGGAGTAGTCAGCCGCGAAGCTTATAATGAGCTGAAACAGGAACTTAAAACAACTCAAAACAAGATGGAGCTTCTGGAGCAAAAAATCCAGGAACTCTCGCAGAATTATCAGTTTAATCAAAAACATTTAAATGAAGCGAAAGGGATTTTTCAGCTTCGTACAACTCTTAAAACCTTAGATGTTGATGAATCACATATTCTTGAACTCATCAAAAAGGCCAACTACGAGTTGTCTAAAGATGATCTGGAAAATCCGGATGTGGTCTTCGAATTTGCTCTACAAGAGATGGCAAGCTCGATCAATACCGGAATGCCTTTATTCGCTAAAGTTGAGAATGGTGACCCTGTCATTACCGTACTGGTTTCTGAAGCGGCTTCCGGTCAGAGTACTATGGGAACAAAAATCGCCGTGCTGAAAAAAGATGTGGTGCTTGTTCAATACTCTCAGGATGCCCAGAATAACGCTTCTACAGATTTTGCTGCTCAGGTCTTCGGAATCAAGGTTGAGAAGGTTCAAAACTTTTCTGAGGTGATAGGCATTTGTCGTAAAGCAACGGAAGCGGGAAAATCTGTCCTAGTCGATATTCGTTTGGGCAACCGTTTTTCCGATGAAACAAAAAAATTCATTGAGACTCTTAAACGTGGTTTCCATCATGTAGAAGTCTTATGCACACTTTCAGCTATTCACTCTGAAATTTATAACCGAAAAATAATTGCCCGATACAAGGACATTGTAGATGGTGTTATCATTTCACATGTGGATCTTTGTATGAACTTCGGAGCTCTCTTCAATGTTCATAAGGCCCACAACAAGCTTCCTCTCAAATTTTTCGGAACAGGACCAGTGGTGCCGGATGATATTGAAGGAGCGACAGCTGAAAGATTGATGTCAGGTCTTTTTCAGTTTTAAATTTAAAGCTCTAGTTCTCAAACTACCAGACAGGATGTCAGGTAGAGCGATCCAGGAGGGATATGCACAAGACCAGCGAGTGGTTACAGTCGTTCAGCACTCACAGCAATTCTTTGAAAAATTCAGAGCTACGTCGTGCAAGTGATTTTGCATGCACAAAAGTTTCTATCACTGGTGGTAAGGGTGGAGTAGGGAAGACCTCTATCGCTCTTAAAATGGCCCAGGAACTGGCGATTACCGGGCACCGCACACTCTTGATTGATTGTGATTCAAATCTTTCAAATACCGCGATTAAGCTCGGTCTGCCTCTTGAAAATAAATTCGAAAAAATTCTTTCTGGTGAAGCATCTCTACAGGATTGTATAATCCAGCGTGGAAACTTTCATCTGCTTCCGGCCTGCAATGGTTCTGTTGAAGTCTTTGAAACGAAGCTTAATTTCGATGAGATTATTATCGATATCATTACTTCTCATGAGCATGAATACGATTACATTATTCTAGACTGTCCGGCAGGAGTAGGGCGTGAAATCCTCACTCTGAACGCCTACTGCGATCACCGCTGGATTGTTGTGACTCCGGATAAATCTTCCATCACTGATTCTTATTCATTGGTAAAGCTTCTGTCTCAGCGTTTTGGGATAAAAGATAACCACTTGTTGGTCAATATGTATCAGTCGGATAAACAGTTCCAGAAAGTGGTGATTACTCTGAGTGAAACAATCGAGAATTTCCTCGGTGCTAGAACCCATATCCTTGGTGGAATCCCGAAACTCGATGTTTCTTCCGAAGGATTTGATACTTTTTTCCTATCTGATAAGAAAAATGAGTTTCAGCGCAACTTCGTTAAACTTTTATATGGATTTACCGAAAAAGTGGGTGGACCACTGAATGTCCCTCAACAGGGCACACAGTTGGCCTATGAACACGATGTTCACTAAACGGAAAGCTAAGGAGAGCACTCAATGTCATCACTCACGGCCAAACTAAAAAATTTAAAAGATTATCGCTCTACGGTTGATCCGAAAGTTAAAGACGAAATCATCCTGGAGTACGCTCCGCTGGTTCGCTATATCGCTCAGAAGATTGCTTCGCGACTGCCGCCCAATATTGAACTCGATGATATGATTTCATGCGGAGTCATTGGACTTATGGACGCAATCGAAAAGTTTGATCCATCTCGAGATAATAAATTTAAAACATATGCTGAATTCCGTATTCGTGGGGCAATCCTTGATGAACTTCGTTCACAAGACTGGGTTCCTCGCTCTGTTCGTGAAAAAGCAAAAATTGTAGAGAAGGCCTACGCCAAGCTTGAAAAAGATTTTGGTCGTCCGGCAACGGATGAGGAGATGTGCGAGCATCTTCAGTGTTCAATGGAAGAATTCCATGAGCTCATTAATAAATCAAAGTCAGTGTCTCTTATGAACATTGATGATGCTGCGGCAATGAGTAAGGGTGATAAGAAGCTTATGGTCTCTTTAATTGAGACTTCAAGAGGCTCTAATCCTCAGACTGCCGTAGGTTATAAAAGATCCCAGGAAATCATCAAAGAAGGCATTAAAACCCTTCCTGAAAAGCAGCGCCTGGTTCTTTCCCTGTATTATTTTGAAGACCTCAATTTAAAAGAAATCGGCCAGGTTCTGGATGTGACAGAATCACGGGTTTCACAGCTTCACACCCAGGCGATTCTTAAATTAAAGGCCAAACTTCGTAATCAGTTCGATTCCTATGAGGACCTTGCTAGTTGATAGGCAGATCCCTCACTTGGTTGTTTTGATAAAGCCCGAGCTAGTAGCTCGGGCTTTTTATTTTAATTAAACTCCGCTAAGCTCTTTCCAATCCGTCTCTTATTGTCAGAAAATTAACTATCGGAAAAGACACAAAAAAGGGTGACTTCAATGGATTGGAAAAAAACCTTTAATCGCGGTCAGTGGGTGATCCACAGCATATTTATTATTTCAGTTGCCTTTGGCCTGGGCGCTACTATTTTTGCTTTACGCTTAAATCATCTGCAAAGCACGGAAGAGGAAAGAGGACTGAAAATCAGTTCACTCATTGCTCATTTCAAGAAAGATAATAGTTTCGAAAAAATCGGGAAGCTACTTTCATGGACTGAGCCGGATAAGGCCAACGATAAAATGCGTGAGCTGGCTCAGAGAATCGCAGAAACCGAAGAGCTATTGGAAATTAAATCTTCGAAAGAATTAAGCGGAGGCATGAGAACCTTTCATGGACTTATTAGTAACACTTCCAGTATGTCAGATCCCTCTGATACCTTAAAAGTTTTCAGAACTAAAGTTTCCAGCCTCAATGAGTATGCTCAGTTTAAAAAGTACAGCACTGTAACTTCAATCTCATCCAAGATGCTTGAACGTCTGGAGCAGCTTTCTCCTAAGAATGTTGTTAGTTCATCTCATGTTCCTAATCTCGTAGCGGATCTTAAACGAGTTGAAAAAATCGTTAAAGCCTCTACTCTTACTGATCAGGAAAAAGAAGCTCTGGATTCACGTTTCAAAGCGATGCAACCCGAAATTGAACTACTGAGAGATTTAAGTTCTCAATCAAAAGAAATTATTCCTCACGCCACCAAAGCTTCTCTCGCTCTGGCCAACTGGGTTTTAGAAGTTGAAAAGAAGGCGTCCGACTTGCAAGGTATTCGTCTTCACAAACAAAACCAGTTAATCATCATGCTGGCAGGTATTGTCGCTTTTATGTTTCTTTCATGGATGGGTCTGGCCTATTTATTCAGATGGCAAAAAATTAAAATTGGCGAACAAGTTGAGATGGAAGTTAAGGGTGTCATTGAAAAAGGCATCATGGGTGATCAACGTTTTATGATGGATCATTATTCTGATCTGACTAGAAACGACATCATTCGTCTTCTAGACGAATTAAAAATTAAACTTAATTTGGGTTCCATGCTTCATACAGGACTGCCATTTGCCGGTTGTATGGTTGATACTAATTTTAAATTTACCTGGCATAACCATTTATTCCTGGAGCAGTTCTACTTAAGTGAAGAAGAAGTCCGCTCCGATGCTTTCAACTGGGATTATCTGCGTGATTTCCTGAATATTGAAGAGGATCCTGTCTATCAGGCATTGGTTAATAAAATTGCCGGCATTTATCCGGTCAAGGTGAAACAGGACGAGTACGCCCTGGCCCAGCCTTATGAAATGTATGTCACTCCGATTAATGTAAACCGTGAAGACCGTGTAATGATCTTCTTCTATCCGCTGGTTTCAGTTAAAGAAGCAATCAATGAGCAAGTCTCTCTGGCAACTTCGGCGATGGAGAAATTTATCTCGAATTGGAGAGAAGATTCGCTGGATGAAGGTCAAATCCGGATTCTTGAAAGAGAATTTAAAAACAACGATCTTAACCCGATCTTTGAAAACTTAGTCAGTCTCTTTGAAAGAGTTGATGGTGAAAAGCAGGAGTGCCTTCGTACCATTAATAGTCTGGAAAAAGAGAACCAGGCCTATCATGAAACTCTTGCAGAAATGCGGGATATTGAAGATGAAAAGAAAGAGGTCATTCGTCAGGAGTTTCAGCTTGCTAACGATCTTAGAACATCTTTTTTAAGTTCAGTCGAAAGATCAGAATCTCTTATGCATATTAATCGCACGATTTTGCAGCAAAATGATGATCTGAAAACAGACGCTCAGAAAATGCAGCAAATTACATCTGAGTTAACTAAGAAGACAAAAGAAACATTAGAGATCATGGGACAACTGGAAGGTGTTAAAGGCGATTATAAGAAGCTTAAGCTTGAGCTTCTGGAAGTGAAGGCGAAACTTATCTCCATTAACAATTCTCTTTTTGGACAGCTTCCTCCTTTTGATGAAGTACAACAAAAACTTGCCAGTCGTTACAAGGATGAACTGGCGAGACTTGATTTTAACGTGACAACTTTGGACAAGAAACTGTCTCAGTTGGATGTTCTTTTAGGTAAATTACAAATGATGCATGAGAAATCTCCGGTGGAGCAGACTCATTTTAACTTTCAAACTTCTCAGAAAGATCATGAGCTTAAGGATCTCCTTTCTAGTCTTCAAAAACTTCAGAGTTCAGAAGAAACCAGAATCATTGAGAGCTTCAAGAACTTACATCTCTTGATGAAAAAAGATCTTAACAAGGTTCAAACTGCCCGCGAAGCGGCCTCTCACACTTTAGAAAACTTCCTTTCCTAATGAAAATCTATAAATCCCAGGTAAATAAAATTTTCCCCCAGCAAACGACGTTGGGGGAATTTTTATTAAAGATAACTAAGTTTAAAGAAGAAGATCTGGCAGACGCAGCTTTGAAGGGGGCCGTCTGGATCCAGCGCAAAGGCACGGGAAAAACCCTAAGAATCAGATCTTTAAAAGAAACAGTTTATCCTCTCGATGTGATTCAACTTTTTTATGACCCTAAAGTTTTAAAACTTCCCACGGTTTCAAAACTTGTATCTCTCTTTGAGAACGATCATTACGGAATATGGATCAAACCGGCCGGTGTTGTTCCTCAAGGTTCTCAAGCAGGGGATCATGCCTCACTTCTTCGCTATGTAGAAAAGGTTAAGAAGAAAGAAGTCTTCCTGGTACATCGACTCGATCGCGAGACCATGGGCCTCATGGTTATCGCCTATACTTCCAGGGCCGCAGGGCTTTTGAGTGACCTCTTTCAAAAAAATCTAATTCAAAAAGAGTATGAGGCAATCGTTTTAGGGGAAATGCCCGCGGGTCACAAAGAGACGATTTCCGTATCGCTGGATGATAAAGAAGCCGTTACCCATATACACGTGATGGAAAGCCGAAATAAACAAAGTTTACTTAAGGTTACAATCGACACGGGAAGGCTCCACCAGATCCGCCGTCATCTTGATTTTATTGGCCATCCTGTCATGGGTGACCCTAAATATGGACGGAGCAATAAGAATAATGAGGGCCTAAAACTTGTGGCCCGAAGTCTCGCTTTTGAAGATCCTTGGCTGGTAAAGCCTCAAAAATTCGATTTAAGCGAAGGCCTAACTCTCTAATATTAAAAAGTTTTACAGGTCTGTAATTTTTACCATGTTCTCCTTTTGAAGGGGATAGGAATCCAATCTTTCGATACTATGACGCAAAGCATTTAAATCGAGGGACCTATGTTTAAAAATTATTGGACGGCCGTAGCACTCTGTTTCTCCTTCCAGGCCTTGGCGGAAGTTGATTTTGAAGAAAAGAAAGGTCGTGTCGAGTATCTTGAAAACTTAAGTAAGACTGCTACCTCTATGAACATAGAAGCTTTTAGAAGAGAGCTCAAGTATGAAGAATTAGGTTTATCTCTCGAAAAACGCGCTGAAAATGAGGCCAAATTATTGGCCGAGAAAATAAAACTTCAGGTTCTTAACTCTTATGAAGAAGCTTTAAAAGAACTCGGGAATGAAGATGAAGCCATGGCGGAAGTTCGTTCGGCGATTGAAAAAGATTTGGCCCTCGTCGACGGAGAGCTTCAGGATGAATTAAGAGAGTTATCTTTTTCAGCTCTAGAACATGCTCAAAGAAATGAAATTCCAGTTACTGACGATCTTGAAGGCATTCAAAGTAAAATGCTTAAAGATGTAAAAGATCGCATAGAATATTTAAATCATGTTCCTGTCCCAGAACCTTTATCCATTCAATCTGAATTTAAATCTCAAGTGACAAGCGACGTTCACACCGACAAGAGAAAACTTTTAGCAGAACTCGTTGCGGATAAAGATAATTCCGGAAGAGTTTGGACGGCCACCTCTAATTTAAAATCTACTCAACTGACAATGGCCGCTTCAAAAATAAGTCTGCAGGTCAAAGTGAGCTTTCTTGGAGTGGCAGTGGAAGCAGGTCCAACTATTATTTTTAATCGAACCTTCATGACAAATTTCGAAGCAGTTTCAGAAGGAATGCAGTCACCCATCAATGCAAATGGTGAGTTTGATTTCACTAAATATGATTCTTTGGGAAGACCGGTTATAAAGAATGGCAAACCTCAAAAAAGAAAAATGAACTTCCTTTGTGAAAGCGCTATTAGTTTCAGCACAGAGTATACAGGGGCCGGCGGTTTTTCTGTCATGGGTCTGGGTGGAAGTGTTACGGCCGCAAAAGATTACACTAATGGAGCTGAAATCTTCTCCCGCCGAGTAGATGTTCCAGAAACAATTGGTGGGAAGAAAACTACTTATAAAATGTTGGCAGAGCTTTGCCATAGAGATTTCTTGAATACTAAAATCACAAATGCTTTGACTGTTTCAGGCTCTTTAAACGTGATGATGAAAAATATAGTTTCTGGTCTAAGCTTTACTCATCCAAAAACAAAATGTGCGACTGATTCTCAATGCCGCTTCTGGTTTAATGACCAGGCGCCACTTAGAAAGAAAAAGAACGTGGCCCGTTGTGCGGAAAATGCAAAGGAAAAGTATCTCTCTTGTGAACTAAGAGGAGTAGAAGGTCAGGCTTGCCCGGTTTTTGATTCAAGAGGAAGACGCATATCAGGTGGAGCTTTTGAATATCAATGTGACAAAGGCTACGTCTGTAAAACAATCCGTCCGGCATCGTTCTTCTTCGTCGCTTTCGCCCAGTGTACTAAACGCTAATTTTATTCCAGAACTTGCAGCAGAAATTGTCCTACATCTGCTGCAAGTTCTTCTAAAGTTCCATTATTCTCGATGACAAAATCGGCTTTTCCTTTTTTATCTTCAATGTCCATTTGAGCGTCCAGGATCCTTTCTGCCGAATCTCTTTTAATACTATCCCGGTTCATCAGTCTTACTAATTGAATATCTCTAGGGCTATAGATCACCACTGATATATCTGTTTTTTGATCCAGTTTCTTTTCAAACAGAAGTGGGACATCGTAGATACAAAAGTTCTGGTCATGAAGATCCAGACTCGCTTTTTGAAAAGCCTCGGGTAAACGGTCATAGATAAAAGCCTCTATGATCGCCTTGCTCTTTAAATCCAGGAAGAATATCTCTCTTAATTTGGGGAAATTGATCGTTTCATTTTCCCATGCTTCAGGAAAATCTTTCTTTATGAACTCACGGCATTCAGCTGTTTGATAAATGGATCTTACCAGCTGGTCAGCATCAATGACCTTTAGGCCTTGTTCCCGAAGAATTTGAGTCGCTGAACTTTTTCCGGTGGCAATTCCACCGGTCAGACCAATGATGGGCTTATTATAGTTATAGAGACGTTCCTCAGGAGTGAGCTTTACCAATGAAGCTTTTATGTTTCTCATAATTTCTTTACTTGCACCCAATACTCTTCGAGTTCGTCCTGGGAAGTTTTATCAACCGTTCGCCCGGAGGCTTTCACCAAATCTTCTACCTTCTTAAAGCGGTTAATGAATTTTTTATTGGCATCCCGAAGACATTCCTCCGGATTGAATCCCAGATGACGGGAGAGCTGAGCAACACTAAAAAGGAGATCCCCGATCTCTTCCCTAACTCTCTCTTTATTATAAGTTCCAGTCGGGGGAAGTTCTTCTTTCACTTCCTGCCATTCTTCTTCCACCTTCATCACAACCTGTTGATAATCATCCCAGTCGAAATTCACAGAAGTGGATTTTTTCCCAATTTTATAAGCAGATTCCAGGGCAGGGGCCTGAAGACATTTCTCATCAATACTGTACTTAGCTTCACCTTTTTCATTGGATTTAATAATCTTCCAATTCGCAAGAACCTCATCGGTCGTGATTTTATCGTTTCTTTTCTCAAAGACATGGGGATGCCGACGAATTAATTTATCGGCCAGATTCTTAGCGGCCGACTCGAGGTTAAATTTTCCTTCCTCTTCCCCGATATTAGTGTGGAGAAGAACCTGGAATAGAACATCCCCGATTTCTTCTTCCATGTGTTTAGGATCTTTACTTTCTACGGCTTCCACAAACTCATAGGATTCTTCAATTAAGTATTTTAACAGCGTCTCATGGGTCTGCTCCAAATCCCAGGGACACCCATCTGTTGGATGGCGAAGTTTTTTGATTACTTCTATACATCGTTCTAGTTCTGGATAGGCCATAAAAACTCCTTATATTGCGGAAGATTTACCAAAAGGATAACATGAGCTTTATGAAACATCATTTCCTCCATGTTGATTTTATTTCAACCGTTAAACTTTCTCCTGGTGATGAGCGTAAGCTTACAAAATGGCTCACATTGGCCGGAGATGTTTTGGAAAATTTATTGAAAAAGAAAGGGATTATTAAGACCCAGGGTCTGGATGAACTTCACATTTCCCTCATGCTTTGTGGTGATACCCGAATACGTCAGTTGAATCGGGAGTACAGAAATAAAGATAAGGTCACTGACGTTCTTTCGTTTCCTGCCCATGAGGATCTTCGAAAGATTACATCTAAAGGGAAGACCCTCTTTTTAGGGGATCTCGCCATTTGCCATTCTCGAACTAAACTTCAGGCCAGACAGTTCAAGATTGGCTACTTTGATGAGTTTATTCATCTCTTCTTCCATGGTGCTATTCACTTGATGGGGTTTGATCATGAATTGAGTGAGAAAGAGGAGAAGCTGATGGAAAATTGGGAACAGGAAGCTTTAAAGAAATTTAGTGAGATAAAAAAAAGGGCCCGATAATTCGGGCCCTTTTTGATTAGCGCTTAAGTCTCTTGGCCTTTTGAAGGGCCGATTTCAAATTGATACGTCCGCCTGAAACCACCTGGTTTTTGAAAGCTGGAACCGTAGTAACTGTATCCATCATCACTTTCTTAACAGAGTTCGGTGAAAGGTTAGGGTAGTAACCCATGATCATAGCAGCAACACCTGAAGCATTCGGAGCGGCCATAGAAGTTCCGGAAGCCATTGAGTATTTGTTGTTATTGATTGTTGAGTAGATGTTAGATCCTGGAGACGCAACATCTACACCAATTTTACCAACGTTTGAGAAAGAAGACATCTTTCCATCCGCTTGAGTTGAAGCAATAACAATCATGTTGCTTGAATCAAAAGAAGCCGGGTATTTAAGGTTACGATCGATATCGTGCCAGCTAAATGGGCCCATTGAATCGTTACCAGCAGAAACGACTACAAGGACACCTTTCTTAGAGATGGCATTCATTGTGTCTCTTACTACCATTCCGCCTTCGTTGTTTTTCTTACCGAAAGAACAGTTGATTACTTTAGCGCCATTATTAGCAGCGTAAAGGAAACCTTCAACGATATCAGAATCAAGTTCATCTGAATCATCAGGAACAACTCTGATCGCCATGATTTTCACGTTATGTGCAACACCCGCAATACCAACACCATTATTTTGAGTGGCAGCGATTGTTCCTGCGACGTGAGTTCCGTGCCAGTGAGATGCCATAGTATTCATAGTGGCATTGCCTTGAGCATCACGAACTAAAGTGTTGATCCCATGGATATCATCGATATAACCGTTATTGTCGTCATCGATTCCATTACCAGGGATCTCTTGCTGGTTAACCCACATAACATCTTTAAGATCTTCGTGGTTATGATCTACGCCTGTGTCAGCTACGGCCACGATGATTTCTTGTGGTGTATGAAGAGGAAGTGAATCATAAGCACCTAGAACGTCCATACCGTTTTTTGCATCGAAGGCCCAAAGTCTTCCTGCAGATGGATCGTTGAAGTTAACAGAGAAATCGAAGTTTTGAAGTTGCTTCACAAGAAGGCCACCTTCATTTAATACTTCATGCTTAGGTCGTGCTGTTTTAGCTGCGTAGAAATCTTTTTGAACGTATTCAATAGATTCAGCACCTTCAAGATTAGCGGCAAGTTGATCGGCACTATTTGTTTTAACCAAATAAAGGCCATCAATAAGTTTCTTTGAGCTTTTAATAAGTGGTGAACTTACCAAGCTTTCGCCGGCCTTCATTTTAATAAAGAGGTGATTTGGGTGGTAACGTTGACTTTCAGAGGCGGTGGCTGTGAGGGCGAATAAACCCATTAGAATTCCAGCACTTAGCTTTTTCATTCCGATCCTTTTGGTTGAGTGAAAAGGTTTTGGGCTGGATATTAGCCTCTCGATGGGAGGTGGGCAATTAAAAATTGAATAGCGAGCAATGTTTTCATTGCTGCGCGTAAATTCTTTTTTCAAGATCATCATTTTCTTTAAAGGCCACACCAGCATATAGTTGCAAAATTAAAATTTAGTACACTTATGAAACTATTTCTAACTATCTAATATTAGATGTCTTAACAGGGGTATGTAAGCTTTACATGGTTAAGCGGATGGACACTTTTGACATGATACCATGCGTTATCAGCTTCATAAGAATATAGAGATAATAAAAGAAATGAAAAAGCTTTTTAAATGCGTTATTGCCTCCTCCTTATTTATGACATGCATTCTTGTGAGTGCAGCCGAAACACGTATTGAAGGTCATCTTGGAGCAGTAAGTAATCAAGTTAGTAATAATGTTGGTAACGTTCCAGGCAATCGTTATAACGCAGATTTTGAATTCGACTTTCACCGAAATCCTTATAGTGAATTCAGCAGTAGACTTGAGAGCCGCTTCACGGCAGCAGCTTTGGTAAATGATCAAAGTCTTGCCATGTACTCTGTTCAAGAAGCTTATATTGGCGGCAATCTTACTAAAAAAGACAATCTCCGTTTCGGTCGACAAATTCTTCCTTGGTCCCACATTGATCATGTGTGGGGATTCGGCAAAGTTAATAATAGAAGAAATTTTGATTATTTTACGCCTGGAGAAGAGGGCTTGATTGGACTTCTTTACGAACGTAAATCCTCCAATGGCATGCGGTACCGTGGTTTTTTCTCTGGTCTTTATGTTCCTGAATTGAATCCTGCACTTGATATAGATAAAAAAGATCGATCCATTACGACCCGGAATCCTTGGGGTGATGCTCCTGCGACGAGTGCGGAAGTAGATGGTCAACGTTTACCCGTAAAATATGATGTGAACTATCCAGAAGTTTCTGATGTCATCTACCGTTACACAGTTGGTGTGAATGTTGGCTTTGAGAATAAGCATTGGGTTCTCGATAATTTCATCATGAGAAAACCTGAGAACACACTTACTCCAAGCGTGGATGTGAACATCAGTTTTGTTGAAGGTCTTATTACAGCACAAATTGATCCGAAATTTTATTACCACGATGTTTATGGTTCTTCATTGAAGTATCGTAATAAAGATCTTGAAATGTATATTTCAGGTATTGCTATTCGTCCTAATACTTTTCCGGATGTTGATGAAAACGTTCGATATACTGAAATCAAAAGTAAAAAGCAGCGTGAGGATTATATTGGAGGAGGGATCTCCAGATCCAATGATCTTTATACCGTGGCTTTTAATTACGTTGCTCGCTTAAGTCCTTTTGACCGTGAAAAAGATGATCTGGCGCTCGATCCTAGATGGAATCAGGCCCTTAATTTACTTGCTTCAAGAAACTTTGGCAGACACTTGACTCTATTAGCTGATGTTAAATTCGACATGCTCACTACGGACAGATTAGTAATGGTTCGAGGCATTTATAATGTTTCTAAGTTCTTACAAATGAATTTGGGAGTTAATATGATTGGTACCGCAAGCGACGGTAACTCATTCTGGTCTCCTTATTCAAATAACGACGCAATTTATGGTGGGTTAAGATATGTCTTTTAGTCACTTAGGTTTTTTTATTTCACTGATAATGATGCTGGTCGTTTCTGGCTGCGGTGATTTACTTAGTTCAAAAGTAAAGAAGCGTGGGCTGGAAGGTTTACAAGAATCAATCCAGTGTACTCTTGATGTGAACCGTTTTCAGGAAATTCTGGAAGAAAATATTGAAAGTCAGATCCGTTGCCTGGGTGAGAACTTAAACTTTTTTGTAAGAATTGTTAAATCTGGTAAGCCTGGTTATTTATCTCGCTTCGAATTAGAGAAATATCTGGCAGATTTTCGTCCAGATGTTAAACCTGAAGTGATCAAAGCTCTAAAATCTATCTTTGATCTCGGGCATCTAATTACCGGTGAAGACCCAAATTATATTTCTAAGACAACCATCGATAAAGTTATTGATTTTGGAATCATGTTTAATCGCGAAGCGGCCCTGATTTTGGGGGAGCGCTTCCGTGATGAGAACACGGCTTCGTGGACTCTTCACAATATACAGCGTGGAGAAATGTCGGTCTCAACCAAGGCGATCATCCAGGGATTGAGAGGGATTTTTAACCAGAACCGAAACGGTGAGACTCATAAATTAAATATTCTGGAACTCCTTGAGAGCTTTAATACTGAATCTACCCGGGAGACATTGGAAAAAGTCCGTAAAGTTCTTTTCCTGAAAAAAGTTCTTCTAGGTGGAGATCCTGAGGTGCTTACTCATGAGGAGCTTGAACGTCTTCTCCTGAATTTTGATCAATTAGTATTGATTGTTTTTGATATCGTTCGGTATGAATTTGTTCAATTGGACCAGAATTCTATGCTCCAAATGCTAAAAACGGACGTTAACGAACTTCATAAGATCATTAATCAGGGTGTTTTAGGCAATCGTGATACTGAAACCCTTTTTACACTTGATCAGGCCATTGATGCCGTAAAAGTGTTCATTGATCCTGAGAAGTTTAATATAGAGGAATTCAGAACACTGATTTCTGAAGCCAAGGTTATTGCTCTTAAAGGTAATAATACCGAAGTTAAAGGAGCAGAATTAAATGCTCTTTTCAATCATGCCTACTCACTTCTACAGACCGGAACAGTTTTCCATAAAATTTACGACAAGTTCAGTGTTTATCTTGATAGCCCAGAACCAGTAACGATTGATTTTGAGGAGTATCGTCACACCTATCCTGAACATCAAGCGGAACTTGATCAGTTCGAAAGAATCGTGAAGAAGTATCGTTTCATGAAAGGGCGTTTCATTACTTCATTCTATACACGAGGATATAAAAGAAATTCCGATGCAATTTTTGAAATTGCCTTAATCGAGTATGTCTTAAAACTTGCTTTCTCTCATTATGGAGAGCCTAGTCCAAACGCAGACGCTGTTGGTGGTTACTCTATGAACCAGATGCAAATGAGACAAATGGTTAAGGACTTTGAAAATGAACTCATTGAATTAGGAATGCTTCTGCCTCAAAGGGCCAATGCCACTTCTGATAATGTTTCCCTTTTAGGAACACTTTTTCAGTACCAATCGGATAAAAATGGCATGCTCGATGTTAATGAGGGGACCGAGTTTGCTGTAAGCTTATTCTCTTCTCTTAATGCTGCTGAAGACATGCATAACTACCTTGAAGAAATTGATTGTCCAAAAGATGAGTTCGGCCGATTTGAACCTACTTGTGTTCGCCAGAATTTCTGGAATGGTTTTTGTAAAAACTACCAAAAAGAGTTTCCTCTTCTCTTTAGTTCTATTGGAACACAAACAGAAAATTGGTGTGAGGAAAACGAATTTGTAAATAACCCTGATGCTGATGCATTATTAGATCGCACCATTGAAGCAGCACGAACTTGTAACTTCTATACAGATGGCGACAAGGAAGAGATTCACTATACAGAAGGTGATTTCATGACCATCTTCGTGGCCCTTATGCATGTTGAAACGACAGTTCTTCGTTGGGATACGAATAATAATAATATTCTGGATGCTAAAGAAGTCGATCGTGCCTATGAGATTTATAGTCCGGCCCTGGATGGTATCTTAAAAGATAAAAGCCCTCTGGTTAAAGGGTTTAAAAAGCAGATTTTCCAGTACATGATCAAGTATGAACAAGTTCCTGATGAAAAGGAATTTAAGAGCATGTGGAAATTCATCAAATTTCTTATGAGCTTTGATAAAAAAGCTCCGGCCAAGAGGAAAACTATTTCATCTATCCTTGTTGCCATCAGCGAACAGAACCAGAAAGCTGATACTTCAGTGAAGCTCGATTGTAATCTTCTAAGGAATCCAGACACTATTCCTAGAACTTCGTCTGAACTTAAAACCAAAGCTGATTCAGCCGTCGATACTCGAACGGACTTCAGCTACCTTTTGACACCTTATTTACATCTAGCCGAATAATAAGCAGGTTCTTGTCCCATTCTTGGGATAAGAACCTCTTTTCAAAGCTCCTTCCAATTTGTTACAGTGATGTTTTCCGGAAGGTATGCATGGATGACTCATTAAGTCTTAAACTTTCAGACTTTAAATCTCAGTTTACTGAAATCAAATCAACTCTCGAAACAATTCGGAGGTCGCTTTGACGTCGATCGTAAAAAGAATCGACTCAAAGAGATAACTGAGCTGGAATCCTTAGATGGATTCTGGAATGACGCTAAAAATGCTGCCAAAATTCAAAAAGAACGGGCCCTCCTAGAAGATGTCATAAAGCTTTATAGTAAAGTTCGAGCCTTAGCAGATGACTTTGAAGTTCTCTGCGACATGGCCGAGGAAGGGGATGAGGCTTCAGCACTTGAGGCGATGGAAATATTCCCAAGACTTGAGCTAAGCCTTTCTGAAGCCGAGAAGAAGGCCCTTCTTTCAGGAGAAACTGATCCCAATAATGCCATCGTTACGATTAACTCTGGCGCCGGTGGAACTGAATCCTGCGATTGGGCAGGAATGATTCTTAGAATGATCACTCGCTGGTGTGAAGAGAAAAACTTTAAGGCCCAGATAACTGATTTCCAGTACGGAGATTCGGCAGGGATTAAATCCGCTACAGTGATCGTTAACGGTAGCTATGCTTATGGACTTTTGAAGTCTGAAATTGGAGTTCACCGCCTAGTGCGTATTTCTCCATTTGATTCAAATGCCAGACGTCACACTTCTTTTGCTTCAGTTTTTGTAAGTGCAGAAGTGGATGACACAATTGAGATTGAAGTTTTAGATAAAGACCTTCGGGTTGATATTTACCGTTCCGGTGGTGCCGGCGGGCAGTCGGTGAACACGGCAGATTCAGCGGTTCGTTTAACTCACTTACCTACGGGAATAGTGGTGGCCTGTCAGAACGAGCGCTCCCAGCTTCAAAACCGCGCGATGGCGATGAAAATTTTAAAATCCCGGCTTTATGATTATGAACTACAAAAACGTAAAGAAGCTCAGGATAAAATTGAGAATACGAAGATGGACATTGCATGGGGATCACAGATCCGCTCTTATGTTCTTCACCCTTATCAATTAGTAAAAGATCATCGAACTGGTTTTAGTTCCTCTCAGGCGCAAGCAGTGCTTGATGGGGACTTAGATGATTTTATGAAAGCTTACCTCCAATGGAAATCATTGGGCGGAATCGTACAAGATATAGGAATGGATGATTTATGATGGATGAGAAACTAACTACCTCGGGGAAAATTATGAAAGACAAACATGTAAACCGCTGGACTGACCTTTTTTCTGAACAGATGGATGTTCGTCTTGAAAAACGTAAGAAGCTGGAGGAACTTGGTTCTAATCCATATAAAAACGGAATTAAACCTAATACTCACTTTAAATTTCTTCATGAGAAATATGCGGGTATTCCTAAGGAGGAAATCGGCGAAACTCCAAAATATCATGTTGCTGCTCGCGTTCTGATGGTTCGCGATTTCGGTAAGGCCGCCTTCCTTCAGTGTGATGATGGCACTTCCCGTTTCCAACTTTATGTAAATAAACAAGTAACTTCTGAAAAAGGTTTTGCTGAGTATAAGCTCCTTGATTACGGCGATATCGTTTATGCCGAAGGTGATGTTTTTAAGACCATGAAAGGGGAGTTGGCCCTTAATGTTCGTGAATTCACGATAGTAACGAAATCTATCCGCCCGCTTCCTGAAAAATTCCACGGTTTAACTGATGCGGAATTAAGATACCGTATGCGCTACGTGGATATGATCATGAATCCGGAAACACGTGATAAACTTCGTAAGCGTTCTGAGATCGTGCGCTATATTCGTGAGTATTTCTATCAGAACGACTTTCTGGAAGTTGAAACTCCAATGCTTCATACGATTGCTGGCGGAGCTGCTGCTAAGCCGTTCACCACTCACCATAACGCTCTTAATATGGAGCTCTTCATGCGTATTGCGCCTGAGCTTCACTTAAAGAGACTCATTGTCGGTGGTTACGATAAAGTTTTTGAAATGAACCGTTGTTTCCGTAATGAAGGTCTCTCTCTTAAACATAACCCTGAATTTACTTCCATCGAGTTTTACTGGGCCTATGCTACATTCCAGGATCTCATGGACTTCACAGAGAACCTTATCTCTGGGATTGCTGCTAAAGTTCTTAAAACAGAAGTTATTAAATTCGGTGAACATGAAATTAATCTTGCTGGCCCATATGCTCGCTTAACAATGAGAGAAGCAGTGGCGAAGCATACTAATTCCACCATGGATCAAGTAAATGATCGTACTCATCTTTTAGGTCTTCTAAAAGATGTTGAAATGGATCCTAAAAAACTTAATTCTCTTTCTTGGGCAAAACTTCTGGTTCTGGCCTTTGAAGAAAAAGTTGAAGGTAAGCTTATTCAGCCAACTTTCATCACTGAATACCCAACTGAAGTCTCTCCACTTTCTCGTCGAAACGATGAGAATCCGGAATTCGTGGACCGCTTTGAGTTCTTCATGAATGGCTGGGAAATTGGCAATGCTTTCTCTGAGCTTAATAATCCAACAGATCAGTTGGACCGCTTTGCTGATCAGGCGATGCAGAAAGAAGCAGGGGACGATGAGGCCACAGATGTGGACTATGATTTCGTTCGTGCTCTTGAGTACGGTATGCCGCCTACAGCAGGCCAAGGTATCGGGATTGACCGTCTGGTGATGATTTTGACTGACAGTCAAACCATCCGTGATGTGATCTTGTTCCCTCTTCTTAAGAAAGAGCAGTTCTTCTCAGAAGAATGAAATCCTATCTTTCGATCTTAAAAATTGTTCTCCATGGTCGTTCAGCAGGAAATATCCTGCTGGCGACTATTCTTAGTTTTACTTTCTCTATTGCTGTTATCCTTTGCACTTTCGGTTTAATGGATGGCTTCGATCACTTATTGAAGTCAGGTCTTCGTCATTCTTCAGGTGACATTCTTATTACCAATCGTCGTGGCTTCTTTACTTACTCTACTGATTTAAAAAAACAGGTTGAAGTAGTGGCCCCTCTGGCCATTGCTCCTGTCATCCAAACGGAAGCCTTCGCTCTTCGTGAAGAAGTAAGTAAGGGAGTTTTGGTTCGCGGTATTGAAGGTGATAATTTTAGCGCGGCCACAGGTCTTGTTCTGGAAGTTAAACCAGGAGAAATCGTTATCGGTCAGGAACTGGCAGCTCAACTGAAGCTCAGTGTGGGAGATCCCCTGGCGCTGACTTTCAGTAAAGGTAATGATGCCGGTGAATCCCTTCCAATGATCCAGCTTTTTCATGTGGGTGGAATTACCGAGCACGGTATTTATCAAAAAGATTTGCGGTTCGTTTATCTAAACCGATCAGAACTTGCAGAACTTATGGGACTTGGGAATAAGGTTAATCTTCTGATCCTTGCTACTGAAAAAACCAATATTCCTTTAGAATCTTTAGAACCCATTAACTTGGATCAAAAGGCCCTTCGGAATGAGCTGGATTCAGAATTTATTGTTCGTCCTTTTTGGAATGAATACGATTTTTTAATTGAAGCCGTTAAAGTGGAGAAGTTTTCTATCTCACTCATCCTTCAGTTGATTGTCGTCGTAGCAGTCTTTAACATCATCGCTTTTGTTATTTATATAATGGAAAAAAAGGCCCAGGACTTTTTCTTCTTACGGGCGGTTGGGTTATCTCTTAAAAGTCTCAATCATTTCTGGTTCTCATCAGTTCTCATTATTTGGAGCGTCTCTTGTGTTGGCGCCCATCTTCTTTCACTCTTGTTTAATTGGTGCCTTCAGCATGTTTCCTTTCTCCAGATTCCGGGAGAGATTTACGTTCTTTCTTCGCTAAACATTAAACTTGATACCATGGCCTATGTTACAGTTTATGGGGTGTCTCTATTGTGGATCCTCCTGGCGGCTTTTATTGGATACTTGAGACTTAAGAAACGGCCGATCATTCAGGGTCTAAGACAGGAGTTTAGTTCATGAGTTTTATAACTCTTCATAACGTTGAAAAAACATTTGGGAAAACCAAGGTTCTCCGTGGTCTAAACCTTTCCATTGAAGACCGGGAATTAGTCGCCATTCGAGGAGCTTCAGGCTCCGGGAAATCAACTCTACTTTATTTGTTGGGGGGCCTTGATCATCCGACGAGCGGTAAGGTTATGATTGATGGAAAAAATCTTACATCTATGAATGATGAGAAGCTTGCCCTCTTCAGAAACTCCCATGTGGGTTTCGTCTTTCAGTTCCATTTTCTTCTTCCTTCAATGACATGTAGAGACAATATCCTTCTGCCGGCCCGGATTGGCGGTAAAGACACCAAGATTGTTGAAAAAGACACTGAGGAGTTGGCCAAAATTCTTGGGGTTACACATTGTCTAAGTAAATTTCCTTTTGAGATTTCCGGAGGAGAGCAGCAACGCATTAATATCATCCGCGCTCTTTCACTTAGACCTAAAATTCTTCTGTGTGATGAACCCACTGGGAACCTTGATTCAAAAAACTCTGAGAAAGTGGCAACTCTTCTTAAGAATCTTGCAGCTGATTTCGGAGCAACCTTACTGGTTGTTACCCATGACGATAAGGTTGCGTCCTTCTTCCCACGCAAAATAGTCATTGAAGATGGTCAGATAATTGGCTAGAATTTCTTTCGCAAATAAAATTAATTACATAGCTTTTTGCGTTAGGGTCAGGAAGACCAATAGAGTTGACGATCGCAGGATGCGGATAGAGTCGACGAAGGATTCTCCATTTGAAACAAGCGCATCCATATTTTCTAATTTTCTGTTTTCTTATCGGGCTTAATTCGGCCTTCGCTCAAGATATTATTGGTCCTATTAAGGAAATGTTTCGTGTTGATGCCATTGAATTCGAAGGCAACCGCAAAGTTGAGGCCGAAGCTATTTTAGAAAAACTTGGCACTCGTCAGGACATGATGCTCGATAACTATCTTTTAAGAAAAGATCTCTCTCGTATTTATGAGATGAAATATTTTGAGGAAGTTGAGGCTTATCATAAATTTGCGAACGGCCAGAACGTCCTTCTTTTCAAATTAGTAGAGAAACCAATCATCTCGAAAATCAGCTTCAGCGGAAACGATGAAATCAATGATGATGATTTAAAAGAACAGATTAAGACGAAAGAATTTAATATTCTGGATGTTTCTACCTTAAAGAATGACGTTCTCCTGCTCCAGAAACATTATGAAGAGAAGGGCTACTTCCTCGCTCTTGCCAGCTATAAGGTCACTGACAATGAAAATGGTTCAGTCGACATTCAATTCAATATTAAAGAGTGGGACAAAGTTCGAGTTAAGAAAATTACTTTTCTTGGTAACAAAGATATTCTTGATGAAGAGTTAAAAAACTTCATGCAAACCAGAGAAGAGTCTTATTTCTCTTTCCTTTCTGGCTCGGGAAACTTTAAAGAGATTAATTTTCAGACCGACATAGAACGACTTAAGTACTACTACAAAACCCGTGGTTATCTTCAAGTAAACATTCAGAATCCAGAAGTAACAGCTTCCGAAGATAAGAAATGGATCTTCATTACGGTCCGAGTTCAGGAAGGTCCACAGTTCACTGTTAATGACATTTCTTTCAATGGAGAATTGCTCTTCACTGAAAGTGAGATGCTTGAGAAATTAAAATTAAAATCAGAAGACATCTATAATGAAGAGAATCTTCGTCTTGATATCCAGACCTTAACTGAAATGTATCAAGATAAGGGTTACGCTTTCGCCAACGTTCTTCGAACTCTGGAAGTAGTTCCTGGTGAGAATAAGGTTGATGTGATCTTTTCTTTTGAAAAAGGTGTGATCGCTTACTTCGGTAAGATTGTCATGAAGGGGAATACGAAAACCCGCGACAAGGTTATCCGTCGTGAATTAAAAATTCATGAAGGTGAGATGTATTCCGGAAGTAAACTTCGTCATTCAAAAGAAAACGTAAACCGTCTTGGATTCTTCCAGCCGGAGAGTGTGGTATTTAACACTATTACCCGCAAAGGCACTGACAACGTTCTTGATGTGGAAGTTTCCATTAAAGAACGTCCAACTGGCCAGATTTCTCTTGGCGCCGGATATTCAACGGCCACGAATGGTTTTGTTCAGGCTTCTGTGGCCCAGAACAACTTCCGCGGTTTAGGTCAGAATATCAATGCCAACCTTTCTTATTCAGATAAGCAGCAGATCTATAACGTAGGTTTCACTGAACCCTATTTATTCGATACCAAGTGGACTGCTGGCGCTGACTACTATCAGACCGTCTCTTACTTTATTCGTTCGTTTGCTTACCGTAAGCATGGGGGAGATGTTCGAGTAGGTCATCCGATCTTCGAATACACCCGGTTGTTCCTGACTTACCGTTATGAAGATAACAAAGTAAGTGACGTGATTAACGAAGGAATCGATAGAAAAGTGGAAAATGGTTCATCATCTTCCCTTCAGGTTTCTCTTGTCCGTGACAGACGTAACAATATCTTTGAGCCGACTAATGGTTACTATGGTTCCACTTCTCTTGAATACACCGGTCTGGGTGGAACGATGAGATGGCTTAAGGCCGAAGCCGAAGGGCGCTATTACAAACCAGTGATTGGGGATCTTGTACTCCGCTCTCGGGTTCAAATCGCTCAGCTCTTTAAAACAACCCAACGTGAAATCCCTCGAGTTGAAAAATTCTCGATGGGTGGTGCTCGTAACATGCGTGGGTTTAATCTGGAGGATATTGGTCCAATTCGTCCTGCCCGCAATACTGAAACAGGCGTATTTGAAGACTTCAATTTTGGTGGTCTTTTCAGCTTACTTGGAACACTTGAGTTCGAGCATCCCTTAATTAAGGAAGCAGGGCTCAAATGGGTGGTCTTCTATGATGCCGGTAACGTTTATGAGAAGCGTATTGGTGAAGATGGAGACTTTTCTTTACGAAGTAACTATGGTTTTGGTTTCCGTTGGTTCTCACCAATTGGGGTTCTGCGCTTTGAATTCGGTTTCCCGATCAATCCGCGTGAGGATGAGGCCAGCAACCAATTTAACTTTGACATAGGACAACTATTTTAATTTTGTGATAGAGTTTGGGCTCTAAGGAGACATCTATGAAATTGATTCTAAGCCTCGTGCTACTGACTTTTAGTTTTTCATCTTTCTCAGCGACTCTGGTCGGTTTGGTTGATATCCAAAAAATCATTACCTCAATCCAGGAAGGTAAAGCCGTTCAAAAGAAACTAGAAAAATCTTTTAACGACAAAAAAGCCTTATTAAAAAAAGAAGAAGATAAAATTAAAAAGGCCCAGGAAGATTACAAAAAACAATCAATGGTTTTAGCGGAAGCCGCTCGTGCTAATAAAGAGCGTGAGATGCAGGAAATGATGATGCAGCTTCAAAATAAAACAATGGAATATCAGCGCGAAATCCAAAAAATGGAACAAGATATGAAAAAGCCAATTCTTGATAAATTGCGCCCTATCATTGATGACGTTTCAAAATCTAATAAAGTGGATATGACTTTCGAACTTTCAGCGGCTCCTATTGTTTATGCTGAAAATAAGAAAGATCTAAGTGATGAAGTAATTAAGGCCTACGATAAAAAGCATCCTGCGAAGTAGGTTCCGTTAAGGAGCTCCCATGACACTCCAAAGTTTAATTCAAACAGATCCTACTCTTAAGTTAGCAAAGAATAGCGAGTGGCCAGAAGAAATTCTGGCCATTTCTTCATTTGATAATATGACAAGTAATGTTCTGGTCTTTATTAAAAACGGCAAATTCATGGAAAAGTTTTTGCCTCATCTGGAAGAAGCGGTTACTAAAAAGATTGGCGCCATTGTTGATGAGAAATTTTATCAATTGATGAAACCTGAATTAAAAGCTGAGCTCGAACGCTTGCCATGGATTGCAACCTCTCCTAATGTCGCTCTTTCGCTAACAACCCTCTCAAAGCCTTTTTACGACCGCAAAATGAAGGACGTAAATGTCCAGGTTGATGGCCGTCAGATGGGAACAGTAGAAATTGATCCAAGCTCCAGAATTGCCCAAAATGTTTTTATTGGTGAACACGTAAAGATTGGAGCTAATGTTGAAGTCCTGCCAGGTGCAGTGATTTTGCCTCACTCGGAAATAGGGGATAACACTAAAATTTATTCCAACGTCAGCATCTATCCTTTCACAAAAATTGGTAAGAATTGCCGAATTCATTCTGGAACAGTTATCGGATCAGATGGTTTTGGGTATACCTTCCATCAGGGAAATCATTTAAAGATCTGGCATATGGGTGGAGTAGAAATCCATGACGATGTTGAAATTGGATCAAATTCTTCAGTAGATGCCGGAACTTTCTCACCAACAATTATCGGACGTGGAACCCGCATTGATAATCTCGTTCAGATTGCCCACAACGTGAAACTCGGTCGCGGCTGTGTGATTTGCGGTCAGGCCGGTATCGCCGGTAGCGCTGTCCTCGAAGACTACGTGGTCATGGGCGGAAGGGCCGCCATCGGTCCGGATAGTTTCATAGGAATGGGAACTCAAGTTGCTGGAGGGGCCAAAGTAAATGAGAGCGCTCATTGGCCAGCAGGTTCTAAATTAGGTGGTCACCCTGCAAAAGATCTCAGAGAGTGGATGAAGGGTGTGGCCTATCTTCGTACGATGTCTTTAAAAGAAAAAAAATAAGGAGTATGCATGTTCATGGATAAAACGCAGGTTATGAGATTTCTTCCACACCGCGATCCATTTTTATTCATTGATTCTGTGAAGGAAATTGTTTTACCTGAAAGTCTTAATGGTCAAAAAGGTCCCTTCACTCCGAACCAATTAGTTGGAGGAAAAAGCATCTGCCTTTTTAAAGTAGATAACTCCGTAAAAGTTCTGGAAGGACATTTCCCCGGAAATCCAATTCTACCAGGTGTTGTCCAGGTTGAGATGATGGCCCAAGCAGCATCTTTTCTTTGTGTTCATTGCTTGAATAAACCTATTGAAGAAACAAAACTTGAAGTGGCCCTCATTTCTATTGATTCGGCCCGCTTCAGAAAACCGATAGTTCCTCCTATGGATCTGGAAATTCATTCAGTATTATCTAAAGTCCGAGGCCCATTTCAAATTTATGATTGTGAGATCTTCTGTAACGGTGAACTCATATCACAATGTAACGTTATGGCCTCTTTGAAAATTGAATAAGGAAAAAATATATGACGAAAAACTACGAAGCCCATCCAATGGCCTTTATTCACCCAGAAGCCAAAATTGGCAACAATGTAAAGATTGGTCCATTTTGTGTAATTGGCGAGAATGTAGAAATTGGAGATGATTGTATTCTTCACTCTAATGTTGTTGTCGATGGGCACACTAAAATTGGTAAAGGAAATAAATTTTTCCAATTCGGTTCCATCGGTGCACCTCCTCAGGATAACTCTTATAAAGGTGAGCCCACTGAAACGATCATTGGGGATAATAATACTTTTCGAGAGTATGTTTCCATTCACCGCGGGACTCTAAAACAAGATAAAAAAACCATTATTGGTTCTAATTCTCTTTTTATGGCCTACTGTCACATTGCTCATGATTGCACGTTAGGTAACAACCTTACTTTTGCAAACTCGGTGAACCTTGCTGGTCACGTGAATATTGGTGACCGCGTGATTGTCGGTGGTAACACCGGTATTTCTCAGTTCGTGACTTTAGGACGTGGGGCTTACATTGGTGGTGGGTCTGGAATTGATCGTGATGTTCCTGAATTTTGTACTGCCTATGGTAACCGCATCCGTCTCAAAGGTATCAACATTATCGGTTTGAAGCGGCAGGGTCACAGTAAAGAATCTGTTTCAGAAGTCGTTGATTTCTACCGTACAATGGAAGCCTCGGCCCTTGCTCCAAGAGCTTTTGTCTCTCATGCCGAGTTGATGGAAGAGTATAAAAACAATGTCATCATTCAGAGTATTGCTGAATTCATTAAAAAGTCTGAGATTGGTATTGCTCCATTCATGGGCGGTTAATGATGAATAAAGTTAGAGTTGCCGTTCTAGGATACGGACATCTGGGTAAATGGCATTGCCAGAAAGTTGATGCTCATAAAGATGTTGCAGAGTTTGTGGCAATTGTTGAAAAGTTTCCTGCTGGTCAGGAAGCTGCCAGAGGTAACCATCCCCATGTAAAAGTTGTGAGTGATATTAAAGATGTCATCAATGAAATTGATGCCGCTTTTGTGGTTACTCCAACGTCTACTCACTTTGAATTGGTGAAGTATCTTTTGGAAAACAATAAGCATGTTTTCTGTGAGAAACCGATTTGTTCCAATGATGAAGAAGCTTTGAGTCTGGCGGAAATTGCCAAAGGTAAAAACGTTGTCCTTCAAGTAGGTCACAGCGAAAGATTTCATGAAGCTTGGATCACTCTACGTGATCGGCTTCAAAATCTTACTCCTCCTTATTCAATCCGGATCAACCGAGTGGCCCCTTTTAAAGGTCGTGCTACTGACGTAGATGTAGTTCAGGATCTTGCCATTCACGACCTGGATCTCTTGCTGTTTCTCTTCAAACAGAAGCCTTTAGAGGTCATGGCACGCGGTCACCGTATCCGCACAGATAATTGGGATCATGCCAGCATTCATCTCAAGATGGAAGATAACTGCGAAGCCTCCATTGTTGTAGGTCGGAATAGTGTAAAAGAAATGCGCGATCTGGAAGTGATTTCTAAAGAGGGGATGCTAACAGTCGATCTCTTCACGAATAAGATTTACGATGCCACAAGCACTCAATTTGCTGATGGAACCTATGTTCAGGAGCAGACTTATAATAAAAGAGATCATCTTCTTTTAGAGCATGATCACTTCTATCAGTCTATTATTGGTTCAAAACCAGCTGTTATTGGACTTCAGGATGGTATGAATGCTGTTCACCTTGTGGACAGCACACTCAAGTCCATGAAGACCCAGGCGAAGGTTTTGGTGAATCTTGGCTAGTTGTCTAATTATCGCCGGAGAAAAATCCGGTGAAGAGCATGCTTTAAGCTTCTTTCCCGAACTTGTAAAACGTTGCCCTGGTGTGAAGTTTTATGGAGTAGGCGGGGATGAATTAAAAGCTCATGGCATGGAGCTTTTTTATCATTTAAAAGATTTCTCTAGTATGGGATTTTCTGAAGTCATTCATAAAATCCCATTCTATTTTAAGGCCTTAAAACGCTTAGAAGAGGAAGCAGTTCAAAGAGGAACTAAAACTGCCATCTTGATAGATTTCCAGGATTTTAACCTGAGACTTGCTGAGAGACTTTCAAAACGAGGAATCAAAGTCCTCTATTATGTCGCTCCACAAGCGTGGGCCTGGAAGGCCGGCCGTGCTCAAAAACTCTCTCAATTTGTTCATACTTTGTTTACTATTCTGCCTTTTGAAAAGCAGTGGTTTGGTGATAGAGGTGTAAAACAGATCAGATCCATTCCTCATCCCCTGATGCTAACTTATAAAAATCAATTGGAGAGCATTCCTCCAAAACCTTTTGGTCAATGGGAGAAAAAGCTTAAAATTCTTCTCTTGCCTGGAAGTCGGCGTTTTGAAGTTTATGGTTTATTGCCTCTGTTCATAAAAACCATAAAAATTTTGAAAGAGTTTATGCCGGTTGAAGTTCATCTGGTAAAAGTAGGGCATATCAATCCTTCCTTTTATCAGCTTTATCAATATGACATTGATGTCTGGTATGAATCTCAAGATCTCACTTTAGCGATGAAAGAATGTCACTTCTCTCTGGCCGCAAGCGGGACAGTGACTTTAAGCACAGGGCTTTTTGAGCTTCCGACAATCGTCTGCTATAAGGCGAGTCTTCTTAATGAATTTATCTTTTATAATTTCATTAAGTATCATGGGCCCATTTCCTTAACTAATATCATTCACGATCGTATGGTTTTTCCAGAACTCGTTCAAGATCAGGTTGATCCGGCCCATATGGCCCGGATAATTAGAACTTGGACTCTGAATGAAAAGCTCTATAATGAATTAAAGGCCACCCTCAGAGCAACGAAGCACCTTTTATCAGGTGAAGATTTTTCAGTTCCTGAATACATGGCACGGGTTATTAATGAATGAGATGATTCAGAAGAATAAAATTCGAACAAAAGCACTGATGAAGAGAACAGTATTCACTCCTCTTAGTATTATCTGGGAGTGGGTATACCGCGTGCGCCGCTCTTTTTATGAGTACGGGGTCTTTAAAAAGAATACATTCAAAGTTCCTGTTGTTTCGGTGGGAAATCTTTCATTCGGTGGAACTGGTAAAACTCCAACGATTATATGGCTTGCGGATTGGTTAAACGAACAAGGATTAACTCCCGTCGTTCTTACCCGCGGATACAAAGGACTCTTAGAAAATTCCTCCGGCCTTCTCAAGTCCGGTCAAAAATTCAGACTTAATCCTTTCGATTATGGTGATGAACCTTTGATGATTTCTAATAAAATGAAAAAAGGTGCTGTCATTGTCGGAAAACGAAGGGCCGAGAACCTTTTAAAATACTTTTCAGAAGTTCATCCTGATGTTGTTTTATTAGATGATGGTTTTCAGCATTTGCAGATTTTTCGTTCTTTTAATCTGGTTCTCTTTGATGCCACCATGCCAATGGAACTATATAAAGTGGCCCCTCTTGGATATTTGAGAGAAGGACTTACTGCTTTAAAAGACGCGGATGGAATCATTATTTCTCGATCTGATATGGTGTCGAAGGAAAAACTGAATAAGCTTTTAGCACTTATTTCCGGTCACATTCTCCATAGGCCACCTCTCGCTCTGACTCGTTATCACGCTGTTGGAATTTTTGACGTTCACGATAAATATATTTTCTCAGTACCCGAGCTTAAAGGTCTGAAGGTTATTGCGGTCACTGCAATTGCTTCGCCGGAGTCTTTTTACCGCTACTTGGAAAACTATGGCGTCGATATCACTGAAAAGGTGAGCTTTCCCGACCACTATTTCTTTACGCCAGATGATGTTAACGAACTTCTTATTAAAGCAGCTCAACAATCGGCTTATATTATGTGCTCTGAAAAAGACATGGTTAAGATGAAGAGGGTATCATTAGACGGCAGAATCCTTTTTACCAAGGTTAAAGTTGAGTTTATGAGTGGGGAAAAGGAATTGGCCGGGGCCTTAAGCAAAGTTCTCCAACTTGATTCTCCGGCATAACAAACTACAATCTTATTAGGTATTTACTAAGGATATTGCTAGTGAAAATGATCATGTTAAGCCTAATAGTTCTGACTGTCGGATGTTCAAGCTGGAGCCAGAAAGACTTTGAGAAAGAATTAGAGAAGACCTCGCTCGAAGATGGTCAGGATCCCAAGGTTACAATTACTTCAAAAAATGATGAAAAGATTTTAGAGAAATTTGAAGTCCTACCGGTTGATGAAAAAAAAGTAGAAGAATCTGCTCCGAAAAAAGAAATCCCATCTGCTAAAAAGACCGCCAAAAAAAAATCTCCTACCCCTGTAAAACCTAAAGCTCAGGTAAAAACCAAGGTTCCCGAAACGAAGCCTGTTCCTGTAGTTAAAGAACTTCCGGCCGACTATCCGCCAGAATTGGTTGCTATCAATGAAAGAGCTAAAAAAGTTTGGGATGTTTATAAACCAAACCACTATGTTGATCAAAAATTCTATTTAGACATTAATTACCTGGGAATGACAGTCGGAAAGATCATGGTTTTGAATAAGGGTAAGAAGATGATTGACGATAAAGAAGTTTGGCATTTCTATGCCAAATTTAAGTCGGCACCTTTTTACAGCAATATTTATGAACTTGATGATACCGTTGATACCTACGTTACTACAGATAAATTCTTATCAATTCGTTATAGCCTCATTCAGAGGGAAACCAAACAAAACATAGATGATCTTCAGTTGCATGACCGTGATCAGATGAAAACTTTCTCGTTCTATCACCGCAAGAAATCCAATGGAGATGTTAAAGATAAAAAAGAAGAGAAATACATTCCCTACTACAGTATAGATCCTTTTTCGGTAGTCTTTCTCTATCAAGGCCTACCGCTTAAGAATAACGATGTGTATGAAATTCCTCTCATTAATAAGGGGAAAATTTTAATCCTTCGTTCTGTCGTTGAGGGACGCGAGAAAATTTCCACTAAAAAAGGCACTCGTAATGCGATTCGTTTGCATGCTACCACTAAGTACACTGGTGAAACGCTAAAAAGCGGTGATCTTTATTTCTGGTTTAGTGACGATGCCAGCCGAACACTTCTTAAGGCCCAGGCAAAAATAAAAATTGGTTCCGTGACTGCTGATATTGTGGACTCTGAATGAGAGAAAAAATTCGGCTATCGGATCTGACAGTCCTTTATATTTGTTTATCAGATGACTGGTCTACTACTGAGCGCAGATGTATTTCTGATGCCAGTTATTTCCGAAATATCGGCGGAACCTCATTCATACTGTGCCACGATAAATCCCTGGTCGCCATAGAAGCTGAGAAAGAAGACATTCCTCGCTTATTTTTCCAGAATGATCTTTCCACCATGCGGACCAAAATTAATTTTTATTTTCAGTTACAACAAATTCTGCAAAAGCAGCAAGTAGATATCATTCATACCTATAATTATGAAACCCTTCTTTCTATTGGTGTCCTTCTAAAAGGGTTGCCTCATATTCCTATGGTGTTCACCTTCAATGAAAGTATCCCTTGGAAGAAGAATAATTTTTTGGATCGTTGGTTCGTTTCACGGACTGATGCCATCTTTACCTTCGCTTCTCATATTCGCGAGATGGCCGCTGAGATCTTTCCGGTTAATATCAGAAAAATTCACGCAACAGGTGCGGGGATAGATTTTCCTGCAAAAATCATTCGTTCCGTTCATGCGGATGAAAAACGAAAAATCGTGACATTTATTCAGCGTAATGAAGATGATTTGAGAAATATTCGTTTGTTTGTGGATGCGATTCCACCTCTGCTTCACCAATTGAATTCTCTCGGATTTCATCAGCGGCTGATTTTCACCTTTATCACTGATATCTCCTGGTACACTCATCCGATTTATGACGGCATCAAGCGAATGATCCTTGAGCGTCATCTGGAAATGCACATTAGTTTCGAAACCCGTCCTCTTGCCTCAAGTAGTTTTCAGGACTGTGATGTGTTTGTGGGTCTTCCGGAAGAGGAGCTTTTTTCTGATCAGGATATTTATGCTCTTGTGACTCAGACCCCGGTTCTCCTTCCTCGAACCTCCACTCGCCAGCAATTGGTTAAGCAGGGCAAGTTCGGAGAAACCTATCATCCGTTTGATGGAAGAGAGTTGAAAGATAAGCTGGCCCGTATTCTTCTTAATTATCCCAGGTACTTAGACGAACTCACCGGTGTCGAGATGGAGCTTCAAGAACAGCATCATTTTGAGAAGTATGCCGAAGAACTCTATGCCTTCTACGAAAAACTTTACACACAGCGCCTCCGTTACACGCAGAAGCAAAAAAGATTAGCGTAAACGACCAAAATCATTTATAACAAACGTTCTCCAGTAGGAGAATTAATGTCTAAAAAGGGGGGCTATATTATGGCCACCACAAAAACTGCATCTGCCTCTAAACCTAACTTTGAAATCCCAGCTTGGATCAAAGGGTTCGACTTCGAAATGGGAGACGTTCCAGAACAAAAAGCTAAAACTGAATTCGGAGATTTGATCAACTCTTCATCCGCAAAAAATTTCGCTGAAGGCGAAGTTTTCATGGGTAAAGTCGTTGCAATGAACGATGAATTCGTAACTGTTGATATCGGTTATAAGCAAGAGGGTCTCGTACTCGCTCGCGAATTCCGTAACTACGACGGTACAATGAAAGTTAAAGTTGGAGATGAAATCCAGGTTTATCTTGAAAAGCTTGAGTCTCAAATGGGGAACCTTGTTCTCTCTAAAGACAAAGCTGAAATCCTTAAAGCTTGGGATAAAATCTCAGAAGCTTGCGAAAAAGGTGAGCCTGTTGAAGGTACTGTTATCGCAAAAGTTAAGGGCGGTCTTTCTGTTGATATCGGTGTTAAAGCGTTCCTTCCTGGATCGCAGATTGACATCCGTCCAGTTAAGAACCTTGATAAGTACATTGGTAAAACAATGGAATTCAAAGTTATTAAGTTCAACAAAAAACGTGGAAACATCGTACTTTCTCGTCGTGCAATCCTAGCTGAAGAGCGTGGAAAAATGAGAGACGAGACTCTTACTCAAATTCAAGAAGGCATGATCGTGAAAGGTATTGTGAAAAACATTACTGATTACGGTGCATTCATTGACCTTGGTGGAGTTGACGGTCTTCTTCACATTACAGACATGTCTTGGGGCCGCGTGAAGCATCCTTCTAACCTTCTTAACGTAGGTGACGAAGTTGATGTTAAGATCCTTAAGTATGACGCTTCTAAAGAGCGCGTATCTCTAGGTCTTAAGCAAGTTCAAGCTAACCCTTGGGAATCTGCTAAAGATAAATATATGCCAGGTTCAAAAGTTTCTGGAGAAATCGTTTCTGTTAAAGACTACGGTATCTTCGTTGAGCTTTCTGACGGTATCGAAGGCTTAATCCACGTTTCAGAAATGAGCTGGACTAACAAAAAAGCTACTAACAAGACTTACAACGTAGGCGAAAAAGTTGAAGCTGTTGTTCTTGAAGTAGACGTTGAGAACAAGAGAATCTCTCTTGGTCTTAAACAACTTATGCCAAATCCTTGGGACGATCTCGTTAACAAATACCCTGTAGGTAAAGCTGTAGAAGGTACTGTTAAAGCAATCGTAGACTTCGGTCTTTTCCTTGATCTTGGTGAAGAAGTAGATGCTCTTATCCACGTATCAGACCTTTCTTGGACTAAGAAAAACGTGAACCCAGCTGATGAGTTCAAAGTTGGCCAGAAAGTAAAAGCTGCTGTGGTAACAGTTGATGCTGAAAACCAAAAATTCTGCCTAGGCCTTAAACAGCTTGAGGAAGATCCTTGGAAGAAGATTGAAGAGCGTATGCCTGTTGGTTCAGTAGTTGAAGGCGAAGCTGTTCGTATCACTGAGTTCGGCGTATTCGTTGAGCTTGAGACTGGTATCGAAGGTCTAGTTCACATCTCTGAAATCTCTGAAGAGCGCGTAGAGAAGCCGTCTGACAAAGTTGCGAAAAACGACAAAGTTAAGGCAATCGTTATCTCTATCGATAAAGCTGCTAAGAAGATCGCCCTTTCTATGAAAGCGGTTGCTTCTGGCGAGTATAAGACGAACTACAAGCACGAAGTGGCCCAGCCATCTACGCTTGCAGACAAGCTTAAAGGCTTCAAAGTTTAATCAACTTTAAAAAAATTACCATCCCGCTATTTATGGATGATCAGGGCCCGCAGAAATGCGGGCCTTTTTTTTTGTCTCTGCTATACTGAGCCTATGAATATCTAATCCTCTCTATTCTTTTGTCCCCATAATGCATTTTTATTCACTCATCCTGGAGTCGTGTCATGAACATCACTAATCTTGTTGCTGTTTTATCGTTAATTTCAACATTCAAGGTTATGCATGACTTTATTAAAATACCTAAGGGTCCTCTTCCTGGCCCTGTACTGGAAGCTTCCCCAGGGTAAAGAGTTAGACTGGAATCCACTAGAAAGTGCGATTGAAAGAAGTCTCACCAAAGAAAAGCGGAGGAGGCAGAAGAAAAAAAGAAAAATACGACAGCTTCCTCCTAGAGAAAAGACAAGGGCTTACCGTGGAAATTATTCTTCAAGTAGGCCTAAGGATTTACGCTTTAGTGACCAAAGGAAGCTTAGAAGGATGTACCGGAATAGTTAGCGGATTGAGTCTCAGCCAGTGGAAGAATCCATTCATATTTAAGAAGGCTTCTTTCCTCCCGGGCGAGGTCTGTCCCTGGTTTGATCATTTCTTTTTTGGGTCTACCATTAAGGCTTACACGGGAGCTCGCAAAGACTGAAACTTCACTGCTCCATAACTTTCCATAATGGTCTCTCAGAAAATGGGCAAACTGGAGCATAAGATCGGGTTTGCCAATAATGTCTCCATATTGCCTCTGAGTGATGAATTCTAGAGGGTTTATAGGAATGATTTCCTTGGTAGTTTTATTTTGCACGAAATAGGAAAGAGTTCCGCGCTTGTGCCTGAGCATCATCCTCCACGAAAACATATGGCCTTCTTCGGTCCAGCTAGTGACACCAGGATAAAGCCAATGCCTTAACGGCAGAGAGAGATGAATAATAATGTACAGACCTAATAGTGACAGCAGAAGGGGACTAGGTTTTGTTCCCTTAGGAGGTTCGGTTTTACTTACAAGGTATCTGGAAAAAAGAGGTATCTTCCTGGGCCAGGATGGGTCAAAGAAGAGACTGGTTAAGAGAAGAGAAAACCAGGGGAAAGTCGCTAATCCGAACATCACAACATTGGAGAGATGAAAACAAAGCGAAAGCATAAATCCCAGTAAGCGAGTTTTTTTAATAATCATCATTGGCACAATTAATAAATCGAAGAGGATTCCCCCATAGCTGAAGAAATAGGATGCCCACTTAGCCTGATATAAAAATCCAAAGAAATGGTCTTTCCGGTGTTCAAGAAAGAGATTCATCGGTCGCCCTGCGATCCAGTCACTATTTATTTTTGCGATCCCTCCATAGAAATAGGCGAGTCCCATATGAAAAAGAATCATGTAAAGCATCCAGGCCGGAAAGTGGCTCCGTTTTTGATTGAGCGGTAAAACCATGAGCCAGAAGGAAATCAGCGAGTAGAGGTAGGCGTGGTTAATATATTCCGTTTGCTCCATAAGAAAGAGGGAGGTGTAGCCAGCAAATAATAAAATTGATGAAAGGCGGTACTTAAAATTAAAGGCAACGGCCAAGGCTGCAAGAATTGTTACCGTGTAGTGAGCTACCATTCCCCCATAAGGCCATGGGCGAACCCACTCAAAAAAAAGATACGAAAAGTTAAAGATAGGTGCTGTGTACTCATGAAACTTACCTAGGAAGAGTCCGTTAATGAGTTCTTGTGCGATCAGGATGCCGGTTACCAGGCGAAAGAGAAGAAGGCTTGAGCTATCAATCGGCCGAGTGAGTGTGTTCACATTCTTTTTATAACAAACACACTTAAGTCATAAAAAGGTCCACTACAAAAAAAGGCCCTCTTGCGAGGGCCTTAAGGAGAATTAAAAAGTTTGGTTTACTTGACCATGTAGCTTTGAAGCTGACCAGCACCAGTAATATGGATTGTGTCGTTGCGTTCAAAAGCGTTAGAACGAGAGTTCATTTGGTATTTCACTGTAAGCATGACGCCTGCTACCGGTTCAGCTCTTGAACCATGATTCATGATTCCAGAAAGTTTCATGGTGGCATTAAAGTCCCAACCATAAGATGTTTTAACTGAACCAGGGATGATGCTGACGCCAGTTAAATATTTTCCTGCTCCATCGTATGAACCACCGTAAGAGTAAATCACTTGATAGGTGAATGTAACAACTTCCTTGCCGAAGCCATTAGTGATTCTAGCAGTGTAGTTTTTTGCAACTGGTATAGAGAAGCCTTCCATATCAAATGGATCTACGTGTTCTTTTGTTATTGGATCTTTAGGAATAACACTGATTGGAGCATATTCTGTTACGTTAGTAGGTTTACCTTTCTTAACAAGTTCGTAAATAGCTTCACCTAGAGCAACCAGGTCTCGTGCTGTTTGAATCACTTTGCCGGTGGTTTCAAGTTTTCCATCATTATTAGGTACAGGCCCATTGAATCCATCATTCTTGAAGTTAGGAACGATACCATTATTGTCTGGAAGATTTCTGTTATTGAGAGATTTGTATTCATCGTACGAAATTTCTTTTGTTTCAATCGTTCCCAGTTCTCCGTCCAACGGTAAGTTTGGTGCGGCCATAAGCGTACTAGACATTACAAAAGAAGAGATTAACGCCAATTTTTTCATTTTTCCCCCTGAACGATAGCCTCGAAGGCATCATGTGATTGGCGAACTTGTACCAATCTTCTGATCCTTTGGTCAATAACTGTGTTGGATAGGGTCATTTTTACAGGATGACCCTATTCGTTCTATAATTTAGGGGGATTACGGATGGACGGTTTTAAGTTTTACTTATGTGTATATTTAGTAAATCTAATATCTTACTTCCGTTCAATCAAAAAGGCCCTGTGAATCTGGCTCTGATGAAAATCCTGAGGAATAGTCCAGTGAGAGATTTCTTTCACCTTATAATGACTGGTGATGATGTGGTGGAGTTCAAATTTTCGTTTATTAGTTGAAAAATAAAGACTGCCACTTGGGGCGAGCAGGGCCATGGAGTCGCGGATCAGAAGTGCATGATCTCTTTCAATATCCAGATCTTCTTCCATACGTTTTGAATTAGAAAAACTTGGAGGATCTAAAATGATCAAATCAAATGTTTCCTGATTTTCTTTTCTTATTTGGAGTTCTTTTAAAACATCAGCTTGGTAAAAGACATGATTTTTAGGATCTATTTCGTTAATTAGGAAATTCTCGTAGGCCCATTCCAGATAGGTGTTGGACATATCAATAGAAGTAACTGTTCCTCCGCCTTTGGCTGCGGCAACACTAAGAGAACCAGTGTAACAAAAAAGGTTTAAGACTTTCTTATTTTGTGAATTATTCAAAAGAAACTGACGAAGTGGACGATGGTCCAGGAATAAACCTGTATCTAAGTAACGCTCAAGGTTTACCAGGAATTTTAGAGGTGGCTCGTTAATAGTAAAAAAGTCATCTGATTTAGGATCAAGGGGGCGATACTGTTCGTTGCCTTTTTGTTTTTCACGAATTTTAAAATGTTGCTGCTCAGGCTTGATGCCTAAAACTTCTTCGATCGCTTGCTCTATATTGGACTGATGAAGTTCACGAAGGGGTTGTTCTTCTTCATGAAGCTTTTTCCCCTGCTCATAAATCACTGCATGGTTGCCGTAAATATCAATCAGATATGGATATTCAGGAATATCTTTATTGTAGAGGCGATAGGCCTCAATGTTATTTTTTACCAGGTAACTTTTTAATTTTTTCTGGTTTTTTGCCAAACGATTTTTAAGTGCTGTAGGATCAGAGCTCACGGTATTGCCTTTCATAGTGAATTGGTGCATCCTCCACATAATAACAACTGATGTGCGCTTATGTCTTCAGAAACCGATAGAGATGAACAATCTGGTGTAGCGACCGTTAAAAAAACGAAACTGCGCCCCCCAAGTATGTATAAAGTCCTCATGCATAATGATGACTATACAACTATGGAATTTGTGATTCTTGTACTGCAAAAATTCTTTAACAAAAACTCTGATGAAGCCCATGCTATAATGCTGGAAGTCCACAATCGTGGCTTTGGAATTTGCGGAATTTATACTTATGAAGTTGCCGAATCCAAAGTAGCTAAAGTAACTAAGTATGCACGGGATAATGGGCATCCGTTAAAGTGCAGTACTGAGCCCTGTGATTCCTGAGAGAAAGTATTCTTCGTGCCCTTGCCTTTTTTCCATTCATCTCCATCTTCTAGTATAATACCAGAAAGAGGGTAATTATATGATTAGCCAGAAACTAGAACAGATTTTAAATAAGGCCATTAAGCGGGCAAATGAAAAGAAACATGAGTTTCTTACCCTCGAAAATGTCCTGCTCTCAATGCTTGAGGATGAGACCGTTAATGAGATCCTCAATGATTGCGGTGCCAATCTTGAAGACCTTAAAGAAGACCTTTCTTCCTTTATAGATGAAGACTCTAATTTTTCATTATTAAGTGAAGACGAGATTCAGGATCTTAACCGTAAGCAGTTTGGAAACGAGCAATTAAGAGAAATTGCCCGGGAAAATGGGATTCTTTACCAGCCGGAAATTTCTTTAAGCCTACAACGGGTCATTCAACGGGCCGCCATCCATATTCAAAGTTCCGGAAAGAAATCGATTCAAGCGATCAACTTATTAGTTGCGATGTTTTCTGAAAAAGAATCTCATGCCACGTACTTCCTTGAGCGCCAGGGTGTGACCCGCATCGATATTGTAGAAAAAATCGCTCATACTGCTGATCGTCCGGTCAACGGCCAGGAAGAATCAGTGAATATTGAGACTCCGGGGGAAACCTTCCGCAAAGAAGAAAAGTACGAGAAGGCCTTAAGTGAATTCACTACCAATCTTAATAACCTTGCTCGCGAAGGTAAGATTGATCCAATTATTGGGCGGGAAGATGAGATTCAAAGAATTATTCAGATCCTCTGTCGCCGAAGAAAAAATAATCCTCTCTTAGTTGGGGATTCAGGTGTTGGTAAAACGGCCATTGCTGAAGGCCTGGCCAAGGCCATTGTAGAAAATAAAGTGCCTGAGATTCTAAGTAAAACAACGGTTTACTCTTTAGACATGGCCTCACTTCTTGCCGGTACTAAATTTCGCGGTGATTTTGAGGAAAGATTAAAACTTGTCCTGCAGGCATTAGAAAAACAAAACGAGAAGAATGGATCGATTCTTTTTATCGATGAAATTCATACGATTATTGGAGCGGGTGCCACGTCAGGTGGAAGTCTCGATGCTTCGAATTTATTAAAACCGGCCCTTTCACGTGGAACCATCCGCTGTATGGGCTCCACAACTTTTGATGAGTACCGCAAATACTTTGAGAAAGATCAGGCTTTGAACCGTCGATTCCAAAAAATTGATGTGCTGGAACCATCGGTAGAAGATTCAGTAAAAATCCTCGCCGGACTTAAATCAAAGTTTGAGGAACACCATCAGGTAAAATATCCGGATAATGTTATTCGTGCAGCGGTGGAGCTTTCTCATAAGCACGTCACTGATAGAAAACTTCCGGATAAGGCGATCGATGTGATCGATGAAGTAGGTTCATACCTTCGGTTAAAGCCAGAAAATGTTGGCGGTGGAACTGAAGTTGGACTTGATGATATTGAACACATCATTTCTAAAATCGCCCGCATTCCACAGAAGTCGATCTCAGTAAATGAGAAAGAAAAGCTTCGCTATCTGGAGAGAGATCTTAAAATGATGATCTTTGGTCAGGACCAAGCGGTAGAAAAAGTGGCCAATGCTCTTATTCTTTCCCGTTCAGGCCTTGGCAGTGCTGACAAACCCATCGCTAATTTTCTTTTTACCGGTCCAACCGGGGTAGGGAAAACGGAGCTGGCAAAACAATTGGCACATATTATGGGCATTAACTTCATCCGAATTGATATGTCCGAGTTCATGGAGAAACATACTGTCTCTAAATTAATTGGAGCTCCTCCGGGGTATGTAGGCTTTGAACAAGGCGGGATCTTAACGGATGCGATCCATAAAAGTCCTTATTCAGTTCTTCTTCTGGATGAAATAGAGAAGGCCCACGCCGATGTCTTTAACATTCTCTTACAGGTCATGGATCACGGAGCACTGGCAGATTCTAATGGCAGATCTTCCGATTTCCGTAACGTCATCTTGATTATGACATCAAATGCTGGCGCTAAAGAGATGGAGGCAGGCTCAATTGGTCTTGCTGCTAAAGCCTCTGGAGGGGAAATAAATACCACTAAAAGAGACCAGGCGATCAAGAATTTCTTTACGCCAGAGTTTAGAAATCGTCTGGATGCTGTGATTAACTTTAACAAACTCGACAACAAGAACATCGAACAAGTTGTTAGTAAGTTCCTAATGGAGCTGGAGAATCAGCTCCATGAAAAGAGGGTCGAGCTTGAAGTTTCCACAGAGGCCCGCGCATGGTTGTCCCGCAAAGGATACGATGATAAACTGGGGGCTAGACCTATTGCTCGTCTCATAAACGAGAAGATTAAGAAGCCTTTGGCCCACGAAATACTTTTCGGTAAACTCGAAAAAGGTGGGCGAGTAGAGGTTGTTGTTAAAGATGATGAACTAGATTTCATTTTTTCCTAAATATATATTTCATTCCGTCCGATCCTTCATACACAACAATTGATAACAAAATTGAAGTGTATGAAGGCCCTCAAAAAGTCCTCATTACAAAACTTCGATTAAGTTAAAAAGAAGAGATTGAATAAATTTTGTATTTTTTGTTTGCGTTAGATGAAAATTCTGATTAAGCTTAAAATAAGAAAGGTCAAATACTAGTGTTTAACCAACTATTTCCTGGGAGGAAATTATGGCTAAGAAAGCAGCTAAAAAAGTAGCAAAGAAAGCTACAAAGAAAGCAACAAAGAAAGTAGCAAAGAAAGCTACAGCTAAAAAAGTAGCAAAAAAAGCTACTAAGAAAGCAGCTCCTAAAAAAGCAGCTAAAAAAGCTACTAAGAAAGCAGCTCCTAAAAAAGTAGCAAAAAAAGCTACTAAAAAAGCAGCTCCTAAAAAAGCTACTAAAAAAGCAGCAGCTAAGAAGTAATTTCTAAGCTAAAAGCCCTCGCAAGAGGGCTTTTTTTTTGCCTTTTTTTCTCCGCTTTAAGTTCTTTTCCACCCCGCGTCTCTTTGTGATATCTTTATTTTTATGAAATACCTTAACCAGATTTTCTTCAAGGGCTTGATTGTTGTCTTGCCCATCACCCTGACATTCTACTTGCTCATCTGGGCCAGCTATAAAATCGAATCTCTTTTTAGTGCGACTCTTCAGAAATTGATTGGAGAGTGGTTATACATACCAGGCCTCGGCATTGTTGTTAGTGTGGTCTTTATTTTTCTCGTGGGATTGTTGGTAAATAATTATATCACCGGCAGATTTTTCTCATGGCTCACCAGAACTTTGGAAAAAGTTCCTCTCATCAAAGTCATCTATAACCCACTTAAAGATTTAATGGCCCTGATCCCGGGAAGAAGTGCTGATAAAGATAAACCTCAACGGGTCGTTCTTGTTCCTTTAGAAGGAATGGGCGTGGAAGTGATGGGGCTTGTGACAAATGAAGAACTAACAGAACTCCCTGGAAGAAACCTTATATCTGTCTATGTGCCATTAAGTTACATGTTGGGCGGTATCACGATCTTAATTGAAAAAGATAAAGTGAAAAAAGTGGATATGCCGGTAGACCAGGCCTTAAAACTTTCGGTGACTGCCTGGATTAAGGCCAAGGACAATCGTTAAGTGTCGTGTCCTCTTTGTCTTCGCCAGAAAGTAGAGCAGTTCGATCAGGACAAAAGTCGGCATTATCTTAAATGTGATTGCGGCCTGGTCTATGTTCCCCGTGAAGAGCTGATCTCGGAAGCGGATGAAAAGAAACGCTACGACTCCCACCAAAATTCTGAAAGCGATCCCGGTTATAAAAACTATCTGAATCAAATAGCTGAGGCCATGTTGCCTTTTCTGAATAAAAAAGAAGAGGGGCTCGATTTTGGATGCGGAAGCAGCAAGATCATGGAAGAAATTCTTAGTGATAATGGGTTCAAGACCCGTTCTTTTGATTTGTACTATCATCCGGAGGAAGCTCTCCTGAAGGGAAAGTACCATTTTCTTATTTTATCAGAGGTTATCGAGCATTTGCGAAATCCTCGAGAGATCTTGCTGAATCTGAAAGGAATGTTACATGCAAATGGAAAGATTTTTATTAAAACCAAATGGTACCCAGACAAGATTCATGATTTCTCTCAATGGTTTTATAAAAGAGATCTGACCCATATTCAGTTTTTTAATGAAAGTTCATTTCAAGAGTTAAGCCACTTACTGGAACTTGAGGATATTCAAATTTTGGGAAATGATCTTTACTTGTTTCGTTCCACCATTGAAGAAAAATGAGAGCATAAATCATCAATGATCTCTCTACGTAGATTGATTTCCCGGTACTTTACTCCAGACATATCAAAAATTCTCTTAGCGATCTGGTTTTCTACTGTATCTTGGTACTTGTCTGATAAGTAGATAACTTCTTTAACTCTTACAGTAGAAATCATTTTGGCGCATTCATGGCAGGGGAAAAGGGTGACGTAGCAGCGGGAATTCTCTAAGTCAGCTTTGGCGTGCAAGATAGCATTGGCCTCAGAGTGGACCACATAAGCGTACTTTTGTTGATCAAGTGGGACCGTTTTATTATTTCCCCAAGGAATTTTTGTTTCATCAATTCCGGCAATCTGGCCGTTATAACCCATGGATAACTGATGATTGTTATCGTCTACGAAGACACAACCTACCTTTGTATTGGGATCTTTACTTTTAAAAGATGCCATCATTGCTTGAAGCATGAAGTACTCATCCCAATTTAAATTAGAAGTAACCGGTAGAAAGTTCACTTTCACATCCATTGACGCAACCCTAGTTTAAGAAAAATGTCTAAACATATTGAATAGTTCGAAGTATCTTTGAAGGGTCAAAAACTGTCAATCAAGGTGCCCAAATGAAATATGAAATTCCTCGTGAAGCTTTTAAACAACGTCTCGGAAACCGCTTAAATTTTGTTTTTATTGATCTTTTACCGGAAGACAAGACTCCGGCCAAATTCAAAAACATTGTCCATATTAAATACAGTACAGAATTTAAGAACGAATTTACGGCGCAATTTCCTAATAAAAATCAAAATGTAGTGATTTTTAGCCTTAATGCTGGCGACGAAAATCCATCTCAAGCAGCTAATGAGCTGGCTTCTCTTGGATATAACTTCGTTTATTACTACCAGGGAACTCCAGATGATATCGTTTTAGATAAGGGTTTGAACTAAAATTAAAAAAATTGATCATGAAAAAGGCCCTCACAAGAGGGCCTTTTTTATTTGGTGCATATGATTTCAGAAGAGGCGTCGCTAAATGGATTGCGGCGGGAGGTATAGAGACTCACTTCCCGGAATTGGCCTGAAGGGATAAAGGCGTCGAAAATGGCCTGAACAGGAAGGCCCTTTCGGGTCTGAACCATGACGTGTCCTCGGCAATGAACATCGTGCCCCCAAAAGTTTTGAACTCTGGCCGTAACAGCACTAGGGCTTAAAAACATTGTTGGTTTGGCTCGATATTGAGCAAAGGCCGGTAGTGAGAAAGCAGTGAACACTAGCAAGATCATGAGAGACTTAAGTTTCAAGACAACCTCCAAATTAAGAGTGGGCGGTGAGTCTTATAGCAGTGGGCTGAAATTTTTCCAACTTAAGGGGAGATGAATTTATTAGGCTTAGAAATAATAAGGCCCTCTTTCACGGGCCCTATTTATTAGTACCAACCAGCAAAGCGGCAGTGAATATTGGCCCATCCATTAGTAAAAGGAGCGTAAGGGATAGCATTTACATAAGCGTAGCGGAATTCTCCTGCACGCATAAATTGTTCAGCAAAAAAACTTGTGAAAACTTGTCCGTAGATCGTACGACCGAAAACCTGTCCATTACAAATGATAGGATTGAAGTGAGGGTTCATAACCTGGAAAGACACTTGTCCTGGAAGAACAGAAACATGAACTCGTGCTGGAAAAAACTGAGCAAAAGCCGTGCTGGTAACTAAAAATAGGCCAGCAACAAAGAGAGACTTAAGTTTCATAGAACCTCCAATTAGATCATTTAAAATGCCTTCTTATAAGAACCATTAAATTTCCTGTCAACTCAGGAGGCTGACAAAGTACTTGAACAAAGGTAAAAGACTATAAAATTTACCATGTTAAAGGCAGGTGCATCATGCAAACACCAAATCATTTCCCGGCAGAACCTCAAGCTGTATGGGGCTATTTCCACGCCATTAATCAGATCCCAAGACCTTCCAAGAAAGAAGAGAAGATCCGCGAATTTATTTTAAAAGAAGCTCAGAAGTTCCAGCTTAAAACTGAAGTTGATGAAGTTGGAAATGTGATCATTTATGTTCCGGCCAGTGCTGGTTATGAAAATCATGAAACCGTCATTATTCAGAACCATATGGATATGGTGACTGATGCGACTCCTGATAGACTGATTAACTTCAATGAAGACCCAATTGTTACTTTTAGAGATGGGGATTGGATTAAGGCCGACCGAACAACTCTTGGAGCTGACAATGGAATTGGTTGTGCTGCTGCTTTAGCTCTTATGAATGATCCTGGCATCGCTCATCCGCCACTTGAACTGTTGTTCACTACCGATGAAGAAACCGGTCTGGTGGGCGCTTGGGGTGTTCAGGCAAGTAAGCTCAAGGGCCGCAAGATGATAAACCTTGATACCGAAGAGTGGGGAAGTCTTTATATTGGCTGCGCCGGCGGTATTGATTACGAATTCAAAAAAACAGTGACGATGGTCCCTGCTAAAAACACTACTTCATATAAGTTAGTTGTTGGCGGTTTTCTAGGCGGCCACTCTGGTGTCGATATTCATGAGCAAAGAGGGAATGCCACAAAATTTCTGATGGATTGGCTCAAGGCCTTACCAGAGGGAAGTTTTGAACTTGGCGAGTGGAGAGGGGGAAAGGCCCATAATATCATTCCTAGAGATGCCTTTGCGCTTGTGACTTTAAAAGATATGAAGACTGCGGAAGAAGCAGCCAAAACGGTTGAAGCTCGCTGGAAGGCCTATATGCCGGAAAGTGACAGAAATTTTTATGCCAAGGTCGAAAAGGTAGACGCTACCTTTGAAGTAGTGGATGAGGCTGATCTGAAGCTGCTTCTGGGATTCATGCTGGCCTTCCCGCATGGGGCCCATGCTTATGATCTCGCTAGCAATAAAGAATTGGTGTCTCTCAGTAATAATCTTGCTGTTTCTCTTCTGGTAAGAGGTCAATTTTACCTTCAGAGTTCGCTCCGATTTTTTGATCGCGGTGAATGTGTTGCTTTGGAAAATCAAATCACATCTTTGGCCCATGGTTTTGGGGTGGAATTTGAAAAACACGGCGAATATCCTAGTTGGAAACCAGTGAGAGAAAATAAATTGCTTGATTTGGTTGCCGGTAAGTTCGAGACATTGTTCAATAAGAAAGCGAAAGTAACTGCCATTCATGCAGGCCTTGAGTGTGGTATTTTAAGAGACAAAATCGGACCTATCGATGCTGTTTCTTTTGGACCGACTATCATGGGGGCCCATTCTCCCCAGGAGAGACTGCATGTTCCGTCTGTTGAAACTTTCTGGACCTTATTAAAAGAAGTATTAAAGGCCCTATAAAGGAGAGTCCCATGATTACTTACGAAAATTATAAAATTGTTCACCTGGTTTCTGTCATGATTTTGCTTTCGGGACTAGGAATTAGTTTTTACGGAAATGCAGCAAAGCACATTAAGATCCTCACTGGGATTGCCACACTTTTCACTCTAGTGGGCGGTATGGGATTAATGGCCCGTCTTGGAATTAGTCAGACAGCTGGCTGGCCTCTTTGGATCAAGATTAAAATGGCGATTTGGTTTTTAGTTGCGATTGGTGGAGCAATTGTGGCCAAGCGTTTTCCTAAATATGGAAAGCCGGCATATTTTCTTTCTATCATCCTTTTCGCTCTCGCATCTGCCACTGCTAACTACAAATTTGGTAACTAATAAGAGGGGAGAGTGATCTCCCTTCTTTTTTCTTTTCATTCCTTCCTATTAGCTTCAAAATAAAGACATGATTTTAATTCATTATCTACTTCAGATATTTATTTACGTACTCATCATTGATGTGATTTTGAGCTATTTCCCTCAACTGAAGTCGCAGGAATGGGCCCGCAAGCTGCATCAGATTGCAGATATACCTCAACGGCCCATTCGCGAAATGCTTCCTCAAGGACTACCTCTTGATCCGACTCCAATGATTTTGATCATTCTCATTCAGGTCTTGATGTACTTGCTTTAACCTAAAACTTCTAAGGGATGCCATGGACGACATCGAATTCTTAGTTAACGAAACTTTCAAACATTTCGAGCAAAACTTTGCTAATGCTGAAGAACTTTCAGAATTAACCATGAAAGATGAAATGGTAAATCTGGTTGAATATCCCGCAACAGCTGGAGTGATTTACCATATTCAAAAATCCACTTCTATTTTTGTTATCAGAACTTTTGTTTCTCAGAATATTAAAGAAGACTTTCTTAAGATTGCTCAAGCCCCAGAGGAATATCCAAGTTTGCGCTTATTGGAAGGTGGAGGCCAGGATGTCGAGGAAAGGCTAAAGTTTTTCATGGTGGATAATCTGTTCCAAGCCGAAATTATCCATGACCAAATCAATAATCGAAGATTTCCTATTCATGAGGAACTCATTTGCAATATTTCCGATCCTGGTTTTAGTTGGTGGTTAACCAAGAAATCGAAAGGATTTCAGTTGGCATTTACTATGTCGGTAGCTTCTGAAGAAGGAACCTTGAAGATTGGTCCTATGGGGGACCGTGAAGTGGCCCTACGAAATTTTCAGATGTTTGAGGAGCTTGCAACTCGCGCCGGTTTAGAAATGAATATTCAAAATGAGATCAACCGTGTGCAGTTCACCGATTGCGATGAATTTTTGCTGGAAGAACTAAAAGACATTTTTGAGTTTGGGGTGATCACAGACACCATGCAGGAGCTTTTTCGCTCACTCGGTAATATGACCACCTGGCTATACTTTCAGGAACTAGCAGCAATGCGCCGATTCTGGATTCAAATTCAGTTTGATCTTAATACTGAAAGCTGAAAAATTAATGCTTAGTAGATTTCAGACTTTCTTCATGCTTCGCAGCTAGATAACCAGTCACCATTAATTGGGCCAACATCCCTAGTTCTTCATCGTCAGTAATTCCGTAGAAGGTTTCGATATGATGAACGAAAATTTCCACGTCTTCATCTTTAAGATGCTTCTCTACCATCTCCATCATCGATTCTGATTCCATCTTCTCTAAAGATTCAAAGAATGAAGTAAGAATTTGATGTTTTTCCGAGCTCATTAAACTTCCCTTTGGTGTCACTGTTGCACCACGATAATTAATTCTTGTCTTATACTAAAGTAAGTGAGAACAATTGAATAATACTTTGTTTTCCATGACAAATTTGCTTAGAATTGAAGGTATTCAAATTTTACTGATTGTAAGAAAGGCAACCCCACTATGAAAAGAATCTCCCTGCTGATTTTAACATTAACTGCGACGATATCAGTTGCGACTGCCCAAACAACAGTAAAGCCTGCTCCTGCAGAGACTAAAGATAAGACAAGTTTTGAAAAATTTTATGATCGCATGAAAATTACTTATCTTGGATTCCTAACTGGTCCTGGTACTGGTGATGCCATGGATGGTCAGTTCAAATATGCCTCTACTTCTCCTGAAACTGAAGCCAAAGAATTAGGAAAAAATAACCGGGATGCTCTCCCTACGAACGTTTATAATCAAATTGCCTTCAACTATAATTTTGGCGCAAAAATGAACTTTGTTTTCATTCCGCGTTTTACTATCCCACTTGCTTCTACTGAAAATTTAGAAGGCGGCGACCAGGGCTTCATTACCCTTGAAGATTTTTTAGTTGGTTTTCAGGGGGTGGTTTATTCTTCTGACAATAAAAAATTCAATCTCTTTATTCGTCCAGCTGTTCGGTTGCCCGTAAGCCAAGGTTCTCGAAATAGTTCAAATGATAAGCTCGGTTCTTACACCCATCAAACGGACCTGCTCATTGCTCCAAGCTATACGTTTAACGAGAAGTGGGAGTTAGGTCTCGCTGGTCAGATCCGTACTTATATTATTGAAGACCGTTACAACGAAACCCGTAACCGTTTAGGGTTTTTCCCAAGTTTGACTTACACGATTGATGAGTTTTCATCTGTTGCTGTGAACTACGAAGTTTTACTGGAAAATTCTCGTCGTAGGGAATCATTAAATAACAAACCAACAGTTTATAAAGATATCTGGCAAAACGCTTACGTTGGTTACGCCAGACAAGTCACAGAAAAGCTTAATATCCAACCTTTCTTATCTGTTTACGTTAACGATGGCCCCATTGATGAGGATTCCTTCTGGGTAGGCGCTTACTTCAATTATAAAATCAAATAATACTGGCCCCTCATTGAGGGGCTTTTTTTTGGCTTAAGTCCTTAAAATCCAGAAAAAGTAGGAAAGGATTATAGTCCCCCTTAACGCACTATTTACAACAGAATTAAAGCTGTGATACTAGGGTCCTAGTCGTTTATTTTGTACCTTGTTCCCACCCGGATTTGTCGTCTATCAGGTCTAAGTGGTTCTCGGGGTTTTGTTTTTTGAGACCATAGACCGGCCTCATACACATTCAAAATGCGCATAACAATTACTTTCTCTAAAGGAGAAAACGCATGTCTTTTACTGAACTAGGACTCAAAGAGTCTTCACTCAAAGCTATTACTAAGATGGGATATGAAAATCCATCCGAAATCCAAACTCAGGCCATTCCCGTGCTTATGCAAGGTGATGTTGATTTTATCGGTCAAGCCCAAACCGGTTCCGGGAAAACAGCCGCTTTTGTTTTACCACTATTAGAAAAATTAGATTTCAAATTAAACGCTCTTCAAGCAGTAGTTCTTGCTCCTACCAGAGAGCTTGCTAATCAAATCAACGAAGAAATACAAAAGCTATCAGCGTTCGAGCCTATTCGCTCTATGTCTGTTTACGGCGGTACTTCTGTTGGTCTGCAAATTAAAGACTATAAATCTAAAAAGCCACAAATTATCGTTGGTACTCCAGGACGAGTGACAGATTTAATTGAGCGCGGAGTTCTTAGATTTGAAGAAACTAAATTCGTTGTTCTGGATGAAGCTGATGAAATGCTCGATATGGGATTCTTTGATGATGTTATTGATATCATCGCGAAAGTTCCTGAAAAAAGAATCTGGATGTTCTCAGCAACTTTGCCGGGTCCAATTGCAAACCTTGTAAACAAAGAGTTTTCAAATCCGGTTACTGTTCGTGTAACGAAAAAAGTTTTGACGGCCGACTCTGTTGAACAAAAAGCAGTGGTTGTTCGTCGGGAAAACGGCATTGAAGCCCTATGCCGCTATATGGATTTTTCTGATGATATGTACGCTATTATCTTCACCAGAACTAAAATTGGCGCGAAGGAGCTTACTGATGAGTTGAATGCTCGCGGTTATCCGACCGATTCTCTTCACGGAGATATGGATCAGGCTGCCCGTGATATGACGATGAAGAAATTCAAAGAAAAGAAAATTAATCTTCTTGTTTGTACTGACGTTGCTGCTCGTGGGATTGATGTTAACAATCTTACTCACGTTATCAACTTTGGTCTTCCACAGGATAATGAAGCTTATGTTCACCGTATCGGTAGAACAGGCCGTGGTGGTTCAAAAGGGATTTCTCTTTCAATCATCGAGCCGAATGAGCAAGGTCGTGTAGGGCAAATTGAAAGATTAACTAAAGCGAAAATTGAAAGAGTCTTCTTACCTAAAGTTGAAGAAATCCGTGAAAAAATTCTTGAGAAATCTCTTAAGCGTTTCACTGACCATATCGAGAGCTTTAAAGATGAAGAAGTTCTTCACTATGATACTTTCAAAGCTAAGTTTGATGAGCTTGAAAAAGAAGACATCGTTAAAGGTATCTACGGCTTCATGTTCGAAAATACGCTTAAACGTTATCAAAAAGCTCAGGATATCGATGTTGCTGGCAGAACAGAACGTCCTCAAGGCGTTCGCGTAGAATCTGGCATGCAAAGATTCTTTATTAACCTGGGAACAATGGATGGCGCGAACTCTGGTGAACTATTAAAGTTCGTTGCTACTACAACCGGCATTGCTGGTCGTGATATCGGCCGTATTGAAACGAAAGAAAAATTCGCTTTCCTTGAAGCTCCGGCCCATATGACTGATGCTATTATGGCAATGAAAGGTGAAATGTTCGGTAATCGTCGAGTTTCTATCGAGCTTGCTACAGCTCCGGCCGGCGGTCGTGGCTTCGGCGGCGGCGGCGGCGGCGGTTTCCGTGGTGGACCTCGCCGTGGCGGTCCTAGTGACCGTGGGGGCAGAAGCTATGGCGGTGGTAGCCGAGGACGTTACTAGGAAAAAAGTTCTTATCCATAAGTAGTTGATAGCACTATGCTTCCTATGTTAAATTGGTTAGAATACCAATGACTTAGGCAGCATAGTGCTTAAAAATACAGGATGTATTTTTCGTGGAATTAAGAATGAATCAACCGTCTTATGACGAATATGAAGAGGTGGAATCCCCCTTTTCTTCAAATAAAACTAAAAGACCAGCTAGCCGCGATCGGCTCCGCACGCGTAAAAATGTTTTTAACAGACCTTTTGCCACAGATTCAACGGCAGCTCCTACTTATGTCGAAACAACAGCTACCAGACGATCAATTGGTCATGGTGACAATACTGATTTAATTGAGCATCGCCAGAGCGAACTTGGCGATACAGAAATTGAATACCTTGATGAAGAGGAAGTAGAATATGAGGAAGAGACAGCACCTGTTCCTGCCCGCCGTCCGTCTCGCTCAACTTCGGCCAAGAAAAAAACTAAATTAAAAAAGAACCTTCTCAGTAAAATCGGTTGGTCAGTTATAGGCCTTTTGGTTTTACGTCTTATTTGTATGGATCGGGGAGTGTGGGATTATTTTTCTACGGAAAGAACGATTCAAGATAAGCAAGAGGAACTTTCCTCACTTAATCGTGAGAATACTGAATTAAAAACTGAGATTTCACGCATTCAAGTTGATAAGAATTTTCAACGACAACTAGCTAAGGAACATCTTGGAGTCATAGCTGCTGACGAATTTTTGATTCTGTTTGCAGGAGAGACAAGCGAGAATTCCAGCCTAAATGATCGCCAACTTTAAGCTTGCTTGAAATCGGCGAGCCATTTTTCATCTCAAGTACATGACGACTGGTAATCGTAGGGGCCCGAGGAATTTCAGAGTCTACACTTCCCGTGTAATGTTCCATGTTCCAGACGATATCAATAATCTTTAAATTTTCATCCAGATAAAAAATATCCAGATTGAAGTAGGTATTAGGCATCCAGAATGTTCGAGGACTCGTTTTAAGATAGAAAAATAAATTCCCATCATTATCATCGAACTCTTCTTCTTTCACACCTTGAAGCCCTTTCTGATGATCCTTATAAGTATAGGCAATACTCGTCTCAATGATCTCTCCTGAAGGAACGGATAATTCTACGTATTTAAGAGGATCCTTGGTTTCGGCTTCAGATACCTCCGGAAGAGTCGGATCGGTGCTATCTTTTTTCTCAGCACAGGAGAAGTTTAAAAGTAGTGTCAGAATAAGGAGCAGAGGGCGAAGAGACTTCATGACTCTAGCCTAGGCAGGATGACTTAAGAGGAAAAGCTAAGAAGCATTTCAGTTAAGAGTTTTAGCTTTTGTTTCTGTTTCCTCCAGAGTTAATGAGGATTTCCATTTTAACTGATCGCCTGCCTTTAGTTTTTGGGCCAGCTCTGAGGAGGATTTCATTTCAAGCACGTGGCGAGACCAAACACCCCTGATTCGAGGAATCAGATGAGGATTTGCCCTACCGATGTAGTGAGGCGCCTTGCGTATGATTTCTATGATTTTGAGGTTCTTATCCAGATAAAATAAGTCCAAGTCGAAGTAAGTATCCGGCATCCAGAAATGTTTTTCAAAATCATCCAGATAGAAAAAAAGCATTCCCTGATCATCATCAAAGTCATTTGAGCGAACTCCTGAGAGACCCTGATTTTGATCATTTTCAGTGATTGCCAGAGTTGTCCTGATGGCCTTCCCATCAGGAGTTATTAATTCAATTTTCTTCATGGGATCCTGTGACACACTCTGGCAGTTCCAGAAGGTGAATAGGAGAACGATAGTTAGAAATTTTCTCATGAAGTTTATTCCTGAATCAGGTATGATCTTAATAACTTAGTCTACGCGATCCTCAGGAGTTTTTAAATGGCAAAAAGTATACCCGGTTTAATGCGCACTCATCATTGTGGGGAGCTGAGAGAATCTGATATTGGAAAGACAGTCACCCTGTGTGGCTGGATGAATAAATACCGAAATTTAGGAAGTCTGCATTTTATTGATCTAAGAGATAAGTATGGTGTGACTCAACTTGGCTTTGAAGCCTATAAAGGTGATATCGAAGGATTGAGAAAATTCTCTTTGGAGTCAGTTCTTCTTGCCACGGGAAAAGTAACGGCCCGTCCTGATTCAGCTAAGAATCCGAATATGGCCACTGGTCAGGTTGAAGTTCAGGTTGAAGAAATCCGTCTTCTCTCTTTTGCGGAAGAAGTTCCTTTCTTGCCGCATGGAATGGTTCCTGCGACTGAAGACTTACGCCTTCGTTATCGTTACTTAGATCTTCGCTCAAAAAAACTTCAGGACATTCTCAATCTTCGTTCCCAGACCATGCGTAAAGCCCGTGAAGCTTTATACGCTCTGGATTTTAATGAAGTCGAAACTCCTATTCTTTATAAGACAACTCCTGAGGGAGCACGTGATTATATTGTTCCTTCCCGTGTGCATCCTGGAAAAGTTTATGCTCTTCCACAATCTCCTCAGACTTTGAAACAGCTATTGATGATTGCCAATACAGATAAATACTTTCAAATCTGCCGCTGTTTCCGTGATGAAGATCTCAGAGCAGATCGCCAGCCGGAATTCACTCAGATTGATATTGAAGTTTCTTTCCCGACTCTTGAGTATATGAAAAATCTTGCCACTCATGTGGTGAAAAATGTTTTCGGTATGCCTGAGAATTTTGAAATGAAATCGATTTCTTATGAAGAAGTCATGCGTGATTATGGATCTGATAAACCAGATGTCAGATTCGCTCTTAAGCATATGGATGTGACATCTTTATTTAAGGACTCAAGCTTCGCCACTTTTGCAGAGGTCAGTGAGGCTCGTTACGGTATGGTTAAGGCCATGTTTATTCCGACATCGATGGGAACTCTGGCTCGTAAAGAAATTGATGGACTAGTGGAAATTGTTAAGCCCTATGGTGGCAAGGGGGTTGCATGGTTTAAAGTTGAAAACGGCCAGGTATCTGGCGGCATTTCAAAATTTATTGATCCATCTCTTTTAAGTCAGCTGTATGAAAAATCGGCAGAGAAGGGCGACGGTCTTTGGGTTTTCTGTGCTGATAAAAATTTCAATGTGACTCATGACTGTGCTGATGCTTTAAGACGATACTTTGGAAAGCACTTCAATCTTATTAATCATGACGAATATGCTTTCCTTTGGGTCTATGATTTTCCACTTTTTGATTATGATGCCGACACCAATACTTTAGGTGCAAAACATCATCCATTCACTCGACCAAAAGACGAGGACATGGAGCTATATTACTCTGAAGATAAATCAAAAGTTAAGGATGTGAAGGCTTACGCTTATGATATCGTTTGTAACGGATATGAGCTGGGCGGTGGTTCAATGAGAATCTATGATAATAAACAACAATCAAGGATGTTTGAACTCCTGGGTTTCACACCTGAAGATGCTCAACATCAGTTTGGGTTTTTCATTGAGGCCTTAAAATATGGAACTCCTCCTCATGCAGGAATGGCCTTTGGGATGGATCGCATAATAATGCAATTAGCGAAAACTGATTCTATTCGCGATGTGATTGCCTTCCCAAAAACTGCTTCCGCAACGGATCTTATGGCAAGTTCTCCTTCAAAACCAAGTGATGCTCAGACTAAAGAATTGGGCTTTAAGTGGATTGAAGGTTAAAGGGTAGAATGAACTATATTTTGATTGTAGAGGACGAAGAAGATATCAGAGATATTTATGAAATGATTCTTCGTCGAGCCTTTCCTCTTGATGTGGTCCTTACTGGTTCAGGGAAGGATGCCTTACGTGCGATTGAAGAACGAGGCAGGCCTGAAATCATTATTTCTGATCTTTATATGCCAGATGGTGACGGAACCTTTTTGTGGCAAAAGCTTCTCGAACAGAAAATGGATGTGCCCTTTGTGATTTGTTCCACTGATTCCTTAACTTCTTTACAAAGAAAATTTGAGGGCATTCATGGACATATAGAGAAGCCTAAAATAGTCGAATCAGTTATTGAACTTGTAGATAAAGTCGTTAGTCGCTATGAAACGCCACCAAGTTATGTACCGGTTAGGATTTCATTCTTGCTCAGACTGGGAACAGTTCATTTTGACTTATTCATGAAAATTTCTGATTCAAGATTTGTAAAAGTAATAAATGCTGATGAAGCTTTTGTTCTTGAAGATGCACAACGATTTTACCAGAAAGACCTCTCTCATCTTTATATATTGAAAGAAGAGGCTGATCTTTACCTAAGTTCTATTGAGAATAATCTATCTCAAGTTCAATCAGAGAATGATAAATTTCCTGCGGACCTTCCGGCAATTTCACTCGAAACTCTTGAATCAGTTGAAAGACTCGCTCGAACATTAGGTTGGAGAGAAGGTGTCGTAGATGCTTCAAAACATGCTGTTAACCTGGCGATTAAAGTCGTTGGAAATGAACCCAATCTCCTCAATCTTTTAAAGTATAAATTAAGTAATGCTCATTCCAAATATTCTCAACATGTGGGACTTGTGACCTTAATAAATTGCGGCTTTTGCCATCAATTAGGGTGGGTCAGTGAATCATCTCAAATGAAAATCGGATTAGCAGCACTCATGCATGATATTACAGTGGATGAAAATATTTATGAGAACATTGAGTATTGGAACTCTGCTGCTTCTAACTCAAGTGATAAAACTCCAGAGGTTGTTAAATATCGGAACCATCCGACAGAAGCTGTGAATTTGCTTCTAAAAGTAAAAAATATTCCACCTGATGTAGACCAGATCATACTCCAGCATCACGAGTTAAAAGATGGAACGGGCTTCCCACGAGGCTTGGTTTCTAATCGAATCAGCCCTTTCGCCACTGTTTTTATCATTGTTGAAGATCTTATTAATTTCATCGGGGACTCGCAGGATTACCATGAAAAGATTCATCTCTTCATTAAAATGAGGTCTGAGCGCTACGACTCGGGAAATTTCAAAAAAGTATTTGATGTTCTAAAAAAGACGGCCAAAGAGTATTGAAAATCAAGCTGCTTGTTGCCAGTTTTCCTGATTCACTTCTTTTTTCTCAAAACTTTCCACTTCTGCTAATAAGTTAACTGGTGAATCGTCTTTAGGTGCTAATAGATTTTCATAAAGATAATCGTGTGTTTCAAGCTTATCCCATTTCCTGCCGCTAAAGAGAAAACTTAGTCCTCCTGTAGCACAGAGGAGAAAAGATCTTAGGGCCCATCGAAAAGATTCCCTGAAACTTAGCTGCGGAAGGTTTACTCTTTTTTTGAAGGCACGCATTCCAACAGTCTGCCCATTATTCATAAAATAGAGGAAAAAGAAGTAGCTAAAGGTTACGAGAGGTAAGAGTTTGGAGGAAAATCCCATCACCTGATTATATGGAAATGCTTTTTCTACTCCACTAATAGTCATGATCATGCTCGCAGACTCTGTCAGAAAAAGCGTAATTATATTAGTAATGAAGTAAGCAATGGTAAAATCCACGAGGTGAATGGTCAGTATGTTCCAGCTAGAAGTTTCTTTTTTGATCTTTGGTTCAAGATAGGAACTTGGAAGTTTTTGAGAATGTTCAGCAAATAGGGTCAGATCAATTAATTTCATAGAAACCTCTGATTTACCTTATCGGTAACCAGAGGCCTCTAGTTTAAATTAATGATTAGTCAGCTGACTTTTTAAGTCGTGGAGCTTTTGAATCGCCTGGAGAGGAGTTAAGTTCATAATATCCAAGGCCTTAAGATTGTCTTCTAAATGAGTCAGATAATCAGGGATTTCTGGGACAGCTGGTGTGGAGAAGAAGGTGAGTTGATTCTCTAGTAGAGGTGAAGCAGCTGTACCTTCGTGATTTTCTTCCAACTCTTTCAATATTTCTCGAGAGCGTTTAAGCACTTCCCGAGGCAAACCCGCTAGTTCTGCCACATGAATACCAAAGCTCTGAGTCGCTCCGGCTTCAATAAGCTCATACATAAATTGAACTTTGCCATTTTTTTGTTCGGTACGAACAGTGAAGTTTTTGGCTTCTGGCATGTTATCTACAACTTCAATCAATTCGTGATAGTGGGTTGCAAATAGAGTTATGGGCTTAAGTCTTTTTACAAAGTGTTCAACTAAGGCCCAGGCAATTGAAAGACCATCGTAAGTGGATGTTCCTCGTCCAATCTCATCCAGAATGATGAGGGATTTTTCTGAGGCATGACGAAGAATTTCTGCCGTTTCTGCCATCTCCACCATAAAGGTAGACTGGCCCTTAATAATATCATCCGAGGCTCCAAGACGTGAGAACAAGTAATCACAAACACCCAAATCTGCAGCTTGGGCGGGAACAAAACAACCAAGTTGAGCGAGGTATTGGATGATGGCCACTTCTCTCATGACAGTCGTTTTACCTGCCATGTTGGGCCCTGTGATAAGACCAAAATAGCAATTCTCATCAAGAGTAATATTATGGGTAATGAAACTGTCTTTGATGTTGGCCTTAATAAGCGGATGCCAGGCCCCTTGAACCTTCACAATCTTTTTATCAGCATGGAAAGACGGGCGAACAAAATTTTCCTGTAAACTAATCCAGGCGAGAGATTGGAAAACATCAATTTGGGCCATGCGTTTGGCCACATCAAGAACCAAGTGAGAGCGTTCTTCAATGCGGTTACTGAAGCTTTCAAAAATTTCTTTTTCAAGACTCACAAGTTTACTTAAGGCCTGAGTCACATCTTTTTCAAAGACTTCCAGCTCTTCCGTCACATATCGTTCATTGTTCACAAGTGTCTGACGGCGCATGAAACTCTTAGGAACTTTGGAGAGATGAGAGTTCGATACTTCAATGAAATAACCTGAAATATTATTATGCTTAATTTTGAGATTACCGATGCCGGTTTCAGCACGGTATTTAGCTTCAAGTTTCAAAATCTCATCAGAAGCAGAACTCGAAAGTTTTGCCAGACGATCTCTTTCTTTATGGGCCCCAGGTTTAATGAGATTCCCTTTATCCTGGTGTGCTCCCATCTCATCGCTGATAGTGAAGCGAATATCCTGGGAAAGCTTACTTAGAAATTCTAAATCCTTCGCCGGAAGCTTTTGGAAGAAATGGAAATTTTCTTTTTCCATATCATTTTCAATCTGAATGAATGTTTCAAAAGCATGGGCGAGATTTAGAATGTCTCCTGCCACCACTTTCTTCGTCGAAACTTTGGCCATAATGCGGTCAATGTCTCTTACATCACTTAAAGAAGTGCGCAGTCTTTTGATGAATTCAGGTTTTTTAATGAGGCCTTCTATAAGATCAAGCCTTTTAGTAATGCCATTGATCTCGCATAGGGGAGACTGGAAATACTGGCGTAGAAAGCGGGTTCCCATAGACGTTCTGGTTTTATCCATAAAGCCCAAAATGGAATTCGCCGCAGTTTCCCGGGAGCGTGGGAAGATTTCAAGACCTGCCAGAGTGGAGTAGGTCACTTTCATTGTGTCTTCATTATTCTGCAAGCGGAATGGCCTTAAGTGGCTGATCTTTTCCAGCGTCTGAGTTGAAGTCACGTAATAGCTTAATGCCCCCAACGGTGAAAGGACCGCGGGCAATTGAGCGATGATTCCGTCACGTTGATAAGTCGGAATTAATTTCTGGATGTAAAAGCCTGTGTGCTTTTCTTCAAAATATTCTTGGGACAAATGAGTCTTCAGAACATCGATGCTTTGAAGATAATCTTCCACTATCGGATATGTTTCCCATTGGCCGAGGTAGGAAATAAACTCTTTTGGTCTGACCATTAAAAGCTTTTCGCAAAACTCTTCAATGGTTTTGAAAGTGATTCCGTAAAAATCCCCTGTTGTGAAATCCAGAAGGACCAGAATGAAAAGGTCATTATCTTTAAGGCCTGCCGCCAGAAATTTATTTTCAGTGGCAGTAGTTTTATCCAGATCAAAAGGCATGCCTGGACTCACTATCTGAGTGACCCCGCGTTTTACAATTCCTTTAACTGATTTTGGATCTTCCAACTGCTCGCAAATCACAACTTTTTTTCCGTGTTGTGAAATCCGGTCCACATAAGTTGCAGCAGCATGGTGAGGAATACCGGCCATTGGAATGGGCACATCACCCAGCTTTCCACGGACGGTTAATGAGATATTGAGAAGGCGAGCGGCTTCCCGGGCATCTTCAAAAAACATTTCATAGAAGTCTCCCATGCGGAACATAAGCATAATATCGGGGTACTGTTTTTTTACAGAATAATATTGCTCCATCATTGGAGTAAGCTTAATACCAGAAGCAACCAGATCGGCCAGTGTTTGGCCTTCAGAATTTGTTTGATTTTGCATAGTTGGAGGGTACAAAAACTGATAAAATTAGTCACCTGTTTTTGCCTTACATAACAGAGGCAACTCCAACCACAACTGTTCGTAATTAAAGGAAAAGATTATAATTTAAAATATGAGAATCCGTGACGCTAAATCAATAATTATTATTTCACTCTATCTTCTGGGAAATGCCTTTATTATCGGGACATCTCTTCTTCCAGGAAAGAGCACTATTACGAGTCGTGGCCAAACGGGAAATCTTGCACCTGAGTATACGATCATCGAAGAGCTGGATTATTTTCACTTGAAAAATGGGTTACCACAAATGTCATTGGCCGCAGGCCGGATGCAATCTCTAGGACAAGAGAGTGCTGATTTTGAAGGGCCTCAAGGCGTTTATAATTATAAGCAAAAAAATAAAACCATACGTTATAGCGCTGATACTGGTCACTACCAAAAAGATCAAAATGTATTGGGATTAGATGGAGAGGTAGAAATCTCATCTGATGAGGCCAATTATTATGCCGACAGAGTGAAATATTTTTTTAAGAAAGACCTCATCATTGGAAATGGCAATGTGAAGTTTGAAGGGGATGACCTTCAAACCAAGGACCACATTGTTATTAATTCCAGAAGCATGGAGGCGAAGCCGGAAGCCAAACTGAGCCAGTTTAAAGGTGATGTGAGAGGCACGTTGGAAAGAAAGAAAAAATATGAAGGAAAGATGACTTTCTCTGCTCATAGAATGGATCTCGAGGGGAATAAATCTCTGGCCCATCTTCAAGGCGATGTTGTGATGAAAAGACAAGGTTATCTCATAACTGCTGGAAAAGCTGACATGTACCTCGAAAACTATAATAAAAGTCTCAAGTATTTCGTTCTTAATGACGATGTTAAGGTTACGGAAAGGATGCAAACACCGGAAGGTGTTCAGGAGCGTAAAGCTTTTGCAGAGAGACTAGAAGGTTTTGGGCGTGAGCAGAAAATGATACTTTCGGGAGCACCGCGAGTAGAAATGGGAGAAGACGTCATTAAAGGATACCGCATAACTATTCGAGAAAATATTGATTTAGTCGAAGTAGATGATGCGATGTCGGACGTTCAAGTTAAACGCAAAAAATCTAAGGAATAGTCTGATGAGTGCAAGCTTTTTCGCGCGCGATCTTAAGAAAACATATAATGGCCGAGAGGTCGTTAAGAATGTGAGCATAGATGTTGAACAAGGCGAGGTAGTAGGGCTTTTAGGTCCTAACGGAGCCGGTAAAACCACCTCATTTTATATGATGGTTGGTTTAGTAAAAGCGGATAAAGGTCAGATTAATCTTCTTAATGAAGATGTTACTGAACTTCCACTGCACGTAAGAGCTAAAAAAGGCATTGGTTATCTTCCACAAGAAGCCAGTGTTTTCAGAGAACTTACTGTAGAAGAAAACATTTTTTCAGTGTTGGAAGTAAGGGATCTGTCCGATAAGGAAAGACAAAACTCTTTGGATAATCTTATTCGAGATTTTGGTTTGGATCATATCCGAAAATCAAAAGGTCGGGAGTTATCTGGAGGTGAAAGAAGAAGGGTTGAGATTGCCAGATCACTGGCCCTTGATCCTAAATTTGTTCTTCTTGATGAACCTTTCGCAGGTGTTGATCCACTGGCCGTCCATGACATCCAGTCGATCATCAAGCGACTGAAGCAGAAGAACATAGGTGTTTTGATCACAGATCATAATGTGCGGGAAACTTTGGGAATTGTGGACCGGGCATACATTATGAGCAGGGGAGAACTACTGGTAAGTGGAACTCCTGATGAGATCATAAATAATGAGACCGCCCGTAAGTTTTACTTAGGGGAAGAATTTAAGATGTAGGGGTATTTCATGGCGATTAAAATGCATCAAGGGCTAAAGCAAACGCAAAGCCTAATGATCACGCCTCAACTCCAGCAAGCTATCAAGCTTCTAACTCTTACCCACCTGGAAATGACGACACTCATTTCTCAGGAAATGGTTGAGAATCCAATGCTGGAAGAGATGGATGGTGAAATTGATGTCGCTCCGGCGGAAGACTCTCGTGAAGATTTTGAAGCGAAAGAAGCAACTGCTGAAAACTTCTCGGGCCCTGAATTAATTGAAGGCTCTAAAGACACGTTCGACTGGGAATCATACTCAGACTCTTTCAACAGTACTTCTTCTTCATCTCCTAATATGAAGGAGAGCCAGTCTCCTGATGACCTTCCTTCTTATGAAAATATGGTCTCAAAAAGCCAGAGTTTACAAGAACATCTTGAGTGGCAGCTCCGAATGGAAAACCTCTCAGCTGATCAACTGAACTTCTGTCTTGATCTTATTGGTAATATTGATGATGACGGTTATCTGGAAGTTCCTTTCGATGAAGTTGTCGCTCGCTCAAATATTTCTGAGCGTGACGAAGCTTTGGGCATGCTTGGATTAGTTCAACATTTAGATCCCGTTGGATGTGGTGCCCAGGATCTCCAGGAATGTCTTGGAATTCAGGCCCGTATGCTGGCAGATAGATCTCCTCTGGTAGAGCTCATTATTGAACGCAATCTTCATGATCTGGAGAAGAAAGATTATGCAAAAATTGCCAAAGATTTCAGTGTTTCAAAAGATAAAGTAAAAGATGCTGAATTAATCATCATGGGTCTTAATCCGAAACCTGGTCGACTGGTTTCTGCTGACGAAACTCAATATGTGGTGCCTGACATCTTTGTTGCCGAAGTAGGCGGAGAGTTTGTTGTTCAAGTAAATGATGAAGGTGTTCCTCGCCTTAGAATTTCTAATCTTTATAAATCACTGATTAAAAGTGGTGAGTCTGATACGGAAGCAAAAGAATTCGTTCAGGATAAACTTCGTGCGGCCCTATGGTTAATTAAGTCCATTGAGAACCGCCAGAAAACTATTTATAAAGTGGCCAACTCAATCGTTAAAACTCAACAGGAATTTTTTAAGAAAGGTCCGGCGTTTTTAAAACCAATGATCTTAAAAGATATTGCCAATGAAATTGGCATGCATGAATCCACTGTTTCTCGTGTGACGACAAATAAATTCATGCATACTCCGATTGGAACATTTGAACTTAAATATTTTTTCAATGCAGGTATCGGCGGTAAAAACGGCGGTATTGATATCGCAGGCGAAAGTCTGAAGCTTAAAATTAAAGAGATGATCGGGAATGAAGATCCCAAACGGCCGCTCTCTGATCAGAAGATCTCCGAACTTTTAAGCACTAAAGATATCATTGTTGCCCGAAGAACTGTGGCGAAGTATCGGGAGATGATGGGAGTTGCCCCTTCATCAAAAAGAAAACGTTAACCAAGGAGAGTTCAGGCATGGCATAAACCGTCCGTATTTTTTGTGTACGCGATATTTAATTTTTTTTTGAGGCACGTAATATGAGATTAAAAATTTCTTTCAAGCATTTGAAACACACAGAAGCACTAGACGATCGCATTAAAGAGAAGTCCGAGAAATTTGAAAAGTATTTCCAAGGCAATACCAATGTTCAGTGGCTCTGTTGGGTCAATAATGAAGAGCATTGGGCAGAAGTTAAAGTTACTGGTCCTAAGTTCACCTTCTTTGCCAAAGCTTCGGCGGACAACATGTACAAATCTTTGGATCTCGTTGTTGAGAAGATGGAACGCCAAATTGATAAACAAAAAGAATTAAAACGAAATAGAATCCATGCTCATTCTTATCAAACTCCGAAATATCTGGAGATTGAAGAAAGAATTCGAGATGAAGAAGAATATCAGTATAAAGAATATGAAGAGAAATCAGCATAGTTTCTCCAATAAAAGGGCCTTAACGGGCCCTTTTATGTTTCTAATCAGTCATTAAACAGATGCGATTCGATCCAGATCCATTTACAATGAACTAAATTAATTTCCTTAAAAGCCGGAAGCTGGTGTAACTCCAGCGCTGTCCCGCAACTGTAAAGTCAGATACGGCCTTAAGGATTAGACATTCCCGTGGAGGTCAATAATGTCTGTCATCCTTCTATTGTTCATTCTTATAATCCCTGCATTTGCTGAAGAACTTGATGCTATTGAGGTTAAGGCAGATAAAGAGCTGTCAGATTTTAATTTAGGAAGTTCTGACTCCCTTAATGAACAGGACCTTCAAAGGAATCATTCAACTCTTATTTCTGATAGCATCAGTAGTCTGAATGGAGTGACTCCAAGCCAGAATGGTGGTCCGGGAGGAAGAGTTACCTACTTTATTCGAGGTACTGAAGCCCGCCACGTATCCTTCACTATTGATAGTCTACGCATTAATGATACTTCTAATACCGACCGGCAATTTGACTCCGCCTTTTTATCCAGCGCTTTTTTAAAAGACCTGACTTTATACAAAGGTCCTCAGGCCGTTCTATTTGGTTCCGATGCTATGGGGGGGCTGATTGATATGGAAACGAGGAAAGGGGAGAATGCTCCTGAAACTCGTCTAAGCATCAATGGGGGAAGTTTTGGTACATTTGATTCTTCACTATCCCATGATTGGAAAACTCAAAAGAATCAGGGAACCCTCACCTGGTCCAGTATGAGGACTGATGGTCTTTCTCGACTTAATAAAAAAAGATTTAATGCCACCGAAAGAGATGGTGCTGATATGACTCAGCTGACCTCTTCTTCTCAGCACCGATGGGCCGATTCATGGCAAACAGACTTCTTATTCTCATTTTTAAGAGGAAATAATGAACTCGATGGGTTCACAACTGATAGCGCTAATGAAGAAAGTCGAAATGATCAGTACATGGTCCAGCAAAAGACTGGATATGATATTGATGCTCACTCAGCTGTCTCTCTAAGAACCGGCCTTTCCCGGCATCAACGTTTAATTAAAACCGAATCAGTGGGCAAGGAGCTTTATGATGGAGACCTCATTCAGAGTGAATTCTTGCATAACTATGAACGAGGATCTTTCCATTTATTAAGTGGTTTTGCCAGCGAACAGGAAACATTCGAAAATCGTAATCTTGATAAGGTCGCAAACCTTCATTCACTCTTTCTCCAAAGTGGCTTTCAGAAAAATGGTTTCAAGACTCAACTAGGGGTGAGAATAGAGAATCATAGTCGTTATGGGAATTTTCAAACAGGTGCTGCGGGGATCGGATATACCAAGGGAAGTGAGACTTTATCCCTTCAATACTCCCAGGGCTTTAAGGCGCCTTCACTTTATCAACTTTATGGGCCAGATATTTTTGGATTCCCTGTTGGGAATGAAGATTTGGTTCCGGAGCGCAATTATGCTTATGAATTACGATGGCTTCATGATTCAGACAATCTGAAGACTGAGATTAGTCTTTTTCAAAATCGTCTGGCGAACCTTATTACTTACAGTAACCAAGGTTATCTCAATCAAGGTAAATTCACGGCTCAAGGAGTGGAGGCCAGAGTAGACTGGATTTTTGATAATCTTAGGTTTCGTCCCTCCCTGATGCATCAGGATTTTAAAGATGAGGAAGCAAAAATACTAAGAAGGCCCCTTAATCAATACGGGCTTGAGGTCGCTTATTTCCCGAAAGAGAGTTTAGAGGTTTTCACCAAAATAAAGTTCTTTGATTCACGTATTGATATTGATGAGAATGGCAATCACGTTAAGCTTAATGAATTTGAAACTCTTGATCTGGGGATGAGACTTACAAGTGGAAGAGATATCTATGGAGTCCAATTACTGAATCTTTTAAACCGTGACTATGAGGAACTCTATGGATATTCAGTTATGCCTAGATCCGTATTTTTCCATTATGGGCGAGTTTTTAAAGATTAGAATTTACTGGATGATTTTATCTGAGTTGGTTGTGAAACAGCAGGAACCAGAATCATCGTGGCTTTCAATTTCTTCTTCCATGCTCTGTTTGTAAGCTTCGAGCCCTTCTTTACTTATACCAAGTGAATGAGAAAGGGTTTCACCCAGGGTTGGATTAATGACTTCTATATCAAGCCCCATCTCTTCCATTTCTGCGGCAAACTGCCACGCTCTTTCTGATTCATGGAGATCACACTCAAAAAGAACCTGTTGGCTCTCTATGTCTCGGACCTGGATTTTGGGCTTTTCTTTTTCCATGGTCCGATGGTAGTAATCAATCCCCCTCTTTGTCAAAGGATACAAGCTCATGGGGTTAGTCCTGTGGATTGATCAAAATACGTTTGCTACGGCCCTTTTGGAGAAAGTTTTTAAGACCCAAAAGCTGGAGTTATATACGATCGCTAATGCTAAGGATTTTAGCTATCTGGTGGATGATTTGAAGCCTCAGGTACTGGTGTTGGATACATCTACTGTAGCTACAGAGTTGGATTCCTTTAAACGCCAATACGAGGCTTCTGAAGCTTTAAAAAAACTTCCAGTAATTCTTATTGAGGGGAGTGAGGAATTGAGCTTTTTAGGAAATGTGATTGGTAAGCTTGAGCGTCCCTTCGATCCTTTCCAGATTCCAGAAAAGATTCAGCAGTTTCTTTCAGAAAATTAGAAAATCCGATACAATTAAAAATATGAACAGAGATAAAATGATTTTAACAGTAGGGATTATTCTAACCTTACTCGTCTTCGCCCTTACGATTTACTTCAGAAGCGGAGCTTTCAACTAGCAGGGAGGCAATCTTTGGAACGTTGTGTCGCTCATGTTGGGACACAAAAAAAGAAGTGAGCCTCTTATCCAGAACCGATAGTAATACATCAATTAATTCATGATAATGAGTGTGTATCCATTGAGCACTGAAATGATTAGGCACTTCTAAGATCAAAACATTATGTGAAATGACCAAAGGTCTCACTTCTTTAAACCATTGGTGATGAACCTCAGGGCCTAAAACATCACACAGTTGCTCTGATAAAATAGACCAAGTGTATGAAGCTTTCACCACTGGATGCGCGAGATTCAAACTCTTCTCTTTGAGCTTCGCCTGTCTCTCTGTCCAATGTGTTTTAAAATGTTTGGGTTTTATTACCCGGTTCTTTTTCATGAGCCAAGAAGCTTAAGTTCACGCGCACTTGTCTGACAACTAAAATTTTAAAAAGTGGAACGATTTTGCTCCCACTCTTTTGCTTCTGTAGGGGCAAGTACATAACTATTTAGTCCTAGTTGTTGAAAAATAAAATCTGGAATTCTAATTCGATAAAAAATTCCATTCTCGTGTGCAACAGTATTGATGACGTTTGCATTGGCCCTGACTCTTGAATGAGCTTCTCCTGCTTCATAAGGAATATAAAGGTCGTAGTGATCTTGTTTCGATAAGAAAAAATTAATCACATAATCTCTTAAGTTTTTCATATCCTCTTCATCATAAGAAGAAACCAGAAAGGAATTCGGATAATTTCTCATCAGAATTCTTGCGCGAACAGGATCATTTAAAAGATCTTTTTTGTTGAAGACAATGATTTGTTGTTTTTCTTCAATTTTGAGTTCTTTTAAAACTTCCTGAGTCACTCTTAAATGTTTTTGATAATTAGGATCTGAAATATCACAAACAATCAAAAGAAGATCAGCTTCCATGGCCGATTCCAGAGTGGTTTTAAAGCCCTGGATGAGAGTGTTAGGAAGATTGGAAATAAAACCCACTGTATCAATCATGATCATTGGTGGTTTAGAATCCGGATTCAAGGTGCGAAAAGTTGAATCAAGAGTGGCAAAAAGTTTATTTTCTTCGAGAACATTCACTCGGCACAAACGGTTCATGAGAGAAGATTTTCCGGCATTGGTATAACCCACGAGAGCAGCAGTCACTGCCTGATTTTGTCTTTTTTTCCTCTGCTGTTCCCGGGATTTCTGAACTTCTACCAGTTGTTTTTTATAAAACTCAATTCTTTCGCGGATCATCCGTCGGTCAAGCTCGAGCTGTTGCTCACCCTCACCACCAATGGCCGCACCAGAACTTCTTTGTTTCGAAAAGTGACCCCACATGCTGGTTAGTCGGGGAAGAAGATATTTAAGCCTGGAAATTTCAATTTGGATTTTCGCTTCTCTGGTTCTCGCATGATGAGCGAAAATTTCCAGAATAACGGTATTCCGGTCCACCACCTCGAGTTTGGTAATAGACTTAATATTTCTGGCCTGAGAAGCAGTTAATTCGAAATCAAAAACCAACATTTGCGATCCTTCTTCTCTGGCCGCATCCGCTATTTCTTCGAGTTTACCTTCACCAAGCATTGTCGCAGGATCAATTTGTTTACGGTTCTGGATGTATTCCTCACCATCTATAATTCCTAAAGTCCTAAGCAGTTCTCTTAGTTCTCGAAGAGAATTATTTGTTTCAAGTATTGTCGAATGGCTTTCGAACTTGTCACAAACAATCGAAACGAGCGATGCCTTTTGGCCAAGTGGAAGTCTGTATTCGTCCTGGTTCACTTATACCTCCACTTGCATATTATCCAGTAGACGGGTTGAACCCATCTGATAGACAGCAAGGATTGTCAGATTTTTAGAATGATTAATATTTTCAGAAAAAGTGTCTGTATCTCGAATTTCAAGATAGTTCCAATTCGGATCTTTTAAAGCTTTATGAATGAAGCTCTTGGGATTGGTTCCGGATTGGATAAGTTTTTTTATTTCGTTAAGAGTATTAAAAAGGATCAAAGATGCTTTCTTTTGTTCTGGAGTCAGATATTGATTACGGCTAGAAAGTGCCAGTCCTGATTCTTCCCGAATGATCGGCATTCCTTGAATTTTTATGGGCATTGAAAGATCTTTCACCATTTGTTTGACCACATGATACTGCTGAAAATCTTTTAGCCCAAAGTAAGCTGTATTAGGTCTAATAATATCAAACAATCTCCATACTACTGTCGACATACCGTCAAAGTGACCGGGTCGGATAGCACCTTCTAAAACACTGCTTAAACCTTGAACAGAAATTGTCTGTTTAAGGCCAACCGGAAAAACCTCCAGTGCAGATTTAGGAGCATAGACGATAATTTCTGAATTTGGAAAATCCTCTGCAGCTTTATTGATCAAAGCCATATCTGCTTCCAAAGTCCTGGGATAACGCTCAAAATCTTCTTTAGGGCCAAACTGTTTAGGATTCACAAAGATGGATAAATAAACCACCTGGTGATCAGTAAGGGCCTGTTTTAAGAGTGAAATATGCCCGCTATGAAGGTTTCCCATGGTTGGAACAAAACCTACTGACTTAGTTTCAAGGGATCTTTGTTTTTGAATTTGGACTGTGTTATCAATGAGAGTTACCATGTCTTTTTGCCTTCAAACCATGACACAAGTTTTTGACCCAATTCAAATTTACTTAAGGAGACTGGTCCGGTAATTGAATCTTTCTCGACAAAATAATACTCACCACCAGCTTTTTGAAAGCCTTTAACTTCCGTGTCTCCGATTAAACCATTGGCCACTTTGTTCCCAATCATAAGATCAACCGGTTTGCGGTTCATCTTTTCCATAAAGACATCACGAGTTGTTTCTGTTTCAGCAGCAAAGCTTACAACTTTTTGAGTTTTTTTGAGAGATAGGATTTCTTTTAATATATCGGCGGCCTGCCTGAAGGGTAGGGATGATCCCATGGCTTCTTTTTTCATTTTTATAGAAGCCGGGTCAAATTCAATATCCGCAATCGCCCCTGTTGAAATATAGAGATCGGATGAAGGAAAGGTTCTTACTGCAGCTTCTTTCATAAGCGCTGTGGTAGGAGTTTTAAGAAGAGTAAAGTGAGGATGCCCTTGAAGATTATTAATTTCTTCTATGCACTGATGTCCTGCTAATACTGTAACTTCATACCCGGAAGCTAAGAAAGCCTTGGCCACACTCATTCCCATCTTTCCACTTGAAGGATTGGTAATATAGCGAACAGGATCCAAGGGAGAAGCAGTCGCTCCCGCTGTAATGATAACTTTTTTATTTTTTACCAATGTTGGATTAAAGCTTTCAATTAAGTCCACCACTGAATTTACTTCAGGGAATTTTCCTGCTCCGATATCTCCACAGGCAAGAAGACCTGAAACAGGATTAATAATTCCAATATGAGACATCTTTTCTAAGTGCGAACGGTGTTCCTGGGTGCGTGGATTGGCCCACATTTCAGTGTTCATAGCAGGGAAAAGGAGAATAGGCTTCTTTCCCATTGCGAGAAAGACACTGGTTAATAAATCATTAGTGATCCCCATGCTAAGTCTCGCTAGAGTATTAGCACTAGCTGGAGCAATAACGAGCTTATCCGCCCATTTAACCAGATCTATATGGAGAACGGTGGCCTTATTATTTAAATGGCCAGGTCTAAAGTCATCAGTCGGAAGATAAGTCGCTTCCACTCCGAGATAACGAAAAGTTTCGGGACGAATAAACTCCAAGGCACCTTTGGTGAGAATGACTTTTAGTTCGTGCCCATTTTTTACCAACTGGCGGGCGACATCAAAACTTTTATAACTGGCAATTGATCCAGTGACGGACAAAAGAATTTTCATAGAGGCTCAATTTGTGTTGTAAACCAAAGGTGGAGAGCGGAATGGATAAGCTCAGGCTTCCTTTCAAGAGTAACTTCTGGAGTTTCCTGAAAGAGACCTTCCCAAAGGGCTTCAGAACCGCCGGTTAAAATAATTTTTGTAATTTTATGATCTATAATTAGTTTTTTTGCAAGCAGGGCGAATGCTGAATAACTATCGGTTATGGCACTGGCCGTTTCACCTGGAAGCTTCTGGGATAGATTCATTTCCAAAGTTAAGTCTTTTAATTGTTCACCCTTCTCATAAGCACTTAGATAGGCGCTTACTCCTGGAATAATGTAGCCGCCTAAAAAACCTTCAGGAGTCACCACGTCCATCGTGACGAAAGTTCCGGCATCGATGAGAAGCGAAGGTTCTTTTACTTTTTTATAAATATAATAGGCTTCAATTAAACGATCTTCACCCAGAGTCTCAGAATAATTCACAGTCATGCCTGCGAACTTTTTTCCCCTCCAATAGTCTTTCAAGTAAGTAATGAGGAAACCTTTTTCCTGGAGAGAGGCAATTTCTTCTGGACGAGACTTTACTTCGGATAGAACAACGCTTGTATTGTGCGCGTTCATACCAAGTTGATCCAGATAAATGGAAAGTTCATTAAGGGGCACGACTTTTATGAGCTGCCACATGTCCTGGTTCTTTTGAAAGATTCCTGCATGTGGATTGGTATTTCCAAAATCCAGTGTAATAAGTCCTAGCATTTATTTTCTCTGGTCTTCAAGGTAACGATTGATGAGGTCAGTTTTAAGTTTAAAGAAATCTGCAATGGGAACACAGAATTTAGGAGGAGTATTAGGACCCAGTTTTAAGAGATCGTTGATGACTAAAACTTGTCCGTCTGTTTTTTTACCAGCACCAATACCAATAGTCGGGATGGATAACTCGTTAGTGATGTCTTCGGCGACATCAGCAGCAACCATTTCCAGGACGACAGAAAAACAGCCTGCATTCTGCAGGGCCAAAGCTTCTCGCTTTAAGCGGGCAGCATCGTCTTCGCTCTTTCCATGAGTAAAATAACCACCTAATTGATGAACAGATTGAGGAGTAAGACCAATGTGACCCATTACTGGAATTCCAGTTTGAGTTAAGCGTTCAATCAGTTTTAACTGATAAGGGAATGCGCCCTCTAGTTTTATGGCTTCGCATTTTGTTGCTTGAAACAATTTAGTAGCTGAATGGACACCTTGAGTGACTGTAGAATAACTTCCAAAAGGAAGGTCCACGACTAAAAACTTGTCAGGAGCTCCACGACGAACAGCTTTAGAGAATACTTCCATGTCTGTCAGGGTTACTTCAACCGTCGTCTCAAGGCCCAACATGACGTTCCCTAAGCTGTCCCCAACTAACAGCATGTCGACATCGGTTGTGTTTAACATCTGGGCAGTCTGGAAATCATAACAAGTAAGCATTTGAAGTTTGCCTTGTTTTGCTTTTTTAATGTCCCTTAAATTTAATTTTTTCATGCTTAATCCTGATTGATTGTACGGAAAGTCTTCATGAGTGCCGACTGTTGCCAGCGTTCTCTGATAATTTTTCTCGTTTCTTCCACATCGGTTTGATCCAATTCTTTATCGAAAGTTCCTGACTGGATTTCAGTGAGAAGGCTTTTGAGATTCTTATGAAACTCAGGAGTGAATAAGCGCTTGAACCCTTTTTCAGCACCTATCAAAGCATTGGGACTGATGAGATCAAAGAAGTCTTGAGGTCCGATGTCGACCATAGCATTCACAATGAGTTTTAGTTCGTGCCAGCATTCAAAGTAGGCCAGTTCTGGCTCCATTCCTGCTTCCACCAAATGTTCGAACATCTCCCCGGCCGCATAAGGGACTAGAGAGCAGAGGAGGCCTTGTTCAGAATAAAGGTCAGCCTGTGTTTCGTTTTTGAAGGTAGATTTATAGGGACCCATATTGATGCCCATACTACGTGCGAGATTTAAAAGCCATTCTTCAAATGCTTTTGAATCACCCTGGAAATGCTCCAGTGAGTAGACTGCCCCAAGTTTGCCTTTGAGAGTATATTGCTTTCTCAGCTCTGTACCAATGGATTTAGGAGCATAAAGAACATGTTGAAGATGAGGATATGTTTTATGGAATTCAGATTTTAACAAAGAAAAACCATGAGCATAAAGAAAAGTGCTTCCACTCTTTATTGATGAAGCATGTTTATTCATGAAATCATGATGACTTTGATCAGGAGTAAGTAGGGCAAAAACATCGCCAGAATAAAATTCGGGTGTTCCGATCTCAACTGTTTCAAAGCCTAGTTTCCGGGCAATCTCTAAGGAAGAGCTATCAGGCCTTAAGGCCACTCTTATAGGAAATCCAGAATCTTGCAGATTCTGTGACCAGGCACGGGCTTGATTTCCGAATCCAATGATTGTTAGTTGCATCATAAAATTTACTAGTTTGAATCTCCTGAACAAAGCTATCATGGGAGTGCGAAAGTGGCCAAGTTTTAAGGGGAGTTGATGCCGGAAAATACCAATAGAGCCTTCATGTATGGCGAGTCAGTTTTTACCACAATGCGAATGATTGATGGGCATTTAAACGACTGGAATCAACACTTTAATCGTCTTAAGAACGGTGTTGAATTTGTCTATGGGCCTTTCACTGATCAGGATGAGTGGGTGGCCCTGTTTAAGAACCGTTTGGAAAACCTTTTAGCGGGCGAAACTGGGAATAAAATCATCCGAATGACAATCTATCGGGAGCAGACCGTTGCTTCTCTTAAATCTCTTTTTCTTTCTTCTTTAGACCTGAAAATCCATTATAGTGCAAGAATTCATGATCCGTTGGCCCATGAAAAAATGTATAAACTCAGAACTTGTCCGGCAATCTTGCGACCTAGCTGGTGGCCTTCCTATTTAAAGGCCGGCAATTATTTGGAAACTATTCTGGCGCAGAAGATTTGTCTAAAAGAGAATGATGATGATCTGCTCTTTATTTCTCCTCAAAACACCGTCCTTGAATCATCAATTGCTAACATTTTCGTGGTTCGGCACAACCGGATTTATACCGCGCCCTTGGCAGCTCAGGTGCTTGACGGTGTTATGAGAAGGAAAGTTATTGATTCTGCTCCTCAATATTTCTCAGAGATAATTGAAACTGAAACCTCTGTGGAGCAACTCTTTAAAGCGGATGCTGTTTTTGGTTCAAACTCAGTAAAAGGTCTGTTTTTAGTAGACCGGATCGATGACTATGAAATAACGTATAATGAAGAATTCCTGGATAGGTTCCGTTTACTAAGAAGCAGGGTTTTTGATGAAAAAACTTGAAGTCAAATGTCCTCAATGCAACAAGAAGTTTAACTATTATAGTTCTGAATTCAGACCTTTTTGTTGCGAGAGATGTCGTTTAATTGATTTTGGGCAATGGATGAGCGAATCTTATACCGTACCCGCCCATAAATTATCAGAAGAAGAGATTCAATCTTTAGAGCAGTTGGTGCATGAAAAAAACAAAGACGAAAACGACTCCTATTAATCTTGATCAAGTCCTTAAGCAGATGATTGATTGGTCATTTGAATGTGGAAACATCCTCAATAAACATTTGATCAAATCATATGAAAAACCGTTAAAACTTCTCGATAAGGGAAAACAGGGGCTGGCGACAGAAGCTGATCTTCTTTCTGAAACCTATGTGATGAAAGAGATCAAAAAGCACTATCCTGATCATAAGATTCTTTCCGAGGAAGATGCTTTTACCAGAGACCTAAAAATGGAAGGTGTAAAAAACAGCGAGTATCAGTGGTTAATAGATCCTTTGGATGGAACGAATAATTTTTATAATCGACTACCGTTTTTTGCTGTTAGCCTGGCCCTCACTAAAGGCAATAAACCTCAAGTGGGAGTCGTTTATAATCCTGTTACTTGCGAACTCTTTTACGCCATCAAAGGTCGTGGGGCCTATCTGGTCCGTATGATTGGAGATAAGGAAGTAAGAATCAAGCTAAAAGTTACGCGGAAAAAGAAAGTTTTTAATGAATCACTTTTGTCGGCCAATCTGAGCAGTAAAAGAGTGGAAAAAGATCTGTTAAAAAGTTTTCCTGAAGTCCGGGCCATGAGAAGGCTAGGAAGTGCAGCCTTGGAATTAAGTTATGTGGCGGCTGGAATGCTTGATGCTTATTGGGAATATCGTCTCCAGCCCTGGGATATGGGAGCAGGAGGTTTGATTTGCCAGGAAGCTGGAGTAAAGATCTCTAGTATTAAAGGGGAAGGGTTCAATCCTTTCGAACCTTCTGTTCTCGCTGCTAATCCAGCTCTATATAAACCACTCTTAGACATCTTGAAGAAGTAATAATTTCTTTGCTTTGACATAAATTCTGATGGGTTAGATAATGTTCTTGCAGGAGAATGAAACTTCCGCAAAGAACCCGGATCCATGGAGGGGTTGTGTTCGAAACTGTTATTAATTATATGGATAAATTTGGGCCTGAATTGTTAGTTATACAATTTGGTTTCCTGGTTATTTTATCCACGCTTTTTTTATGGCTTTGGTTTTCTAATCGAAGAAAGTATCACAACTTAAAGCATGCTATTCCTGCCAATGTCGTAAAGACTTATTTGGATTCCATTATCCAGAATTCTACAGCATTAAAATCATCGCTTTTCCGGGGTGGAGGAATGGATCTTAATGGAAGTGTTCCTTCCGTAATGCCTCTGACTCATTTAACAGGTGGAGAAAACCTGGCCATTAATGGCGCGCCATCCACGGCCTTATTGGAAGAGATTAATGAAAAGAAGGCCCGGATTGCTTCTCTTGAAGCTCAATTAGCTTCCGCCCAAAATGCCCAAAAAGAAATCGAAGCTGATCTTCATAAGTCTAAAGGCAATTTGAATACTGCAGAATTGAGAATCAAGGAACTTGAAGCCTTATTGGCAAAAGCTTCTGAGTCTTCTTCTTCCGAAACAAATGTTATGTCTGATCCTGCTCTAAAACAGGAAATGGCGACACTTACTAAAGAAAGAGATGAATTCCGTGATCGCTTGCGTGAGTTCGAAATTATTTCTGATGATCTGGCGAACCTTAAGCGTCTTCAACAGGAAAATGAACAGCTTAAGCGCTCTCTTGCTGCCCAAGGCGGTGCCGCTTCTGCAGAAGAAGCACCTATATCAGCACCGGCACCGAAAGCAATTGACCCTGACAATATTCTTACTCAAGCTGATGTCTCAGATCTTTTGGAAGACTTGGGACAAACTGATACCAGCGGCGAAGATAATAAGGCATTAGAAGAATTCCTTTCTTCTCCTGATGAAGTGGATACCTCTGAAGCTGATATGCTCGCAGCTATGAATGAAGCGACCGAAGAACCTAAAGACGATAAATCTAAATCAGAAAAAACATCGGAAGATCTTCTTTCTGAATTTGAAAAGATGCTGGGGTAATGATGAAATTTTTTTCCTTAATCTGTTTAATGGGAATCTCAACATTATCTTTTGGTGCAGTTGAAAAAAAAATCCAGCTATTAAAAGATCCCACCGGAAAAAATATTCAGTTAAAGAAAGAGGATGCCGTTACTCTTGAGCGCTTGGAGAGCATGTTTGCTATGGATGCCCGAACACCGGGTCTTCAAGCGATGCTTAAACGCCATACTTTTAAACATAAGCAAAAAGCTGTTCCTGTTCTCATAAAAGTCATGAAAGAGGGGCGTTTCCCGGAACAGAACCGCTGGCATGCTACAATGCTTTTGGCCCAGACAATGGGGAAGAAATCTGCTCCTTTTATTGCAAAATTCGTCGATCATCCTCATTGGATGATGAGAGTGGCATCTCTTAAGGCGCTTCTTGGGTTAAAACAAGATGATTACCGGGCCGTTTATGCTAAAGCTTTGAAGGACCCATCCTTGATTGTTCGGGTTCAGGCGTTGGATAACATTTCTCAACTTAAAATCACGGCCCTCGGTCCAGAAGTCTGGAATATGATGTATGACCAGACCAATTACACAGGAGAGAAAGGGGCGTTAAAACGTACTTCAATTGTAAAAAGTATCATTAGAACTTTAGGCGACGTGAAGTATGTGGAAGCGGGAAGACCCATGGCCAAACTTATTCAAAAGGCGAAATATCAGGATCTCATTGAAGATTTAGATTATTCGCTCGAAAAAATAACTGGAAAAGTTTCTCCCAAGTCAGTTGAGCAAAGACGGAAGTTCTGGTCAACGGTGGCCTTGAATGAGAAAGCTAAGATCTAAAATCCTGAACTTTCCAGCTGCTCTTTTTCCCGGGCCTGATCAATTTCTTTAAGTTTGTTATCAGTGGCGATGAGACGCTCGATTCGATACAAGAGAGTTTTCTCAGCAATGCCGTCAGTTGGAGTTTCTTTCCAACCTTGTAGAAAATCTTGTTCAATGAGCTGGCGTTTGTAGATAGTTACTTTGGTAACTTCCCGTCCGGTTCTATAACCCTTAACGACATTTACAACTAATTTGAATTTCGCGGCTTTTACAGCATCAGATGAACCAAATGAATCAGTGAAATTCACTTCCAGGGTATTATCCATCCATCTTGTTTTAATAAAACCAGCTTCCTGGTTTTGTTGTGCGATGTCAAACTTACGCATGACCTGAATAACCGCTTGCCAGGTTTGGTTATAATCCGCTCGGTAAATACGAGTAGGGATTTCAAGTTCTTCAGTCACCTGTCGAAATTTCTCGTAACTAGCACAGCCACTTAAAAGAAGGAGAGAGGTGATTAAAAGATAAAATTTCATGACTTTTATGTTATCAATGAATGAGATAAAAAGAAACGTTTGGATGACACATGGACCGTAAAAATCTCTTTTCCCAAGTATTAGTTAATGAAGCTGAAGCCTTAACTAAAGCCGCAGCCAGGATTGATAAGGATGTGGTGGATAAGCTCATTACCGTCTTTGAGATGCTGGCCCATACAGGTGGGAGTTTGATTATTTCAGGTGTTGGCAAATCCGGTCTGATTTCTCAGAAAATTGCGGCCACGTTTTCATCTTTAGGCCTTCCTTCATTCTTTCTTCATCCAACCGAGGCCATGCATGGTGATCTAGGCAGAGTCACTAAAGCTGATGCTGTTGTTTTAATCAGCAAGTCAGGAACCACAGAAGAGCTTCTTAGTATGTTGCCATATGTTTGCATTCCTAAAGAACGAATCATCGCTCTTGTTGGCAAAGTTGATTCTCCTATCGCTCACCAGGCCGGAATCATATTAGACGCTTCAATTGAAAAAGAAGCCTGCATTAACGACCTCGCTCCAACGACAAGCACTACCTTAGCATTGGCCTTTGGAGATGCTATGGCGGTTCTTTATGAAAATGTCATGGGCGTATCTAAAGAAAAATTTGCAGTAAATCATCCAGCAGGGCTCCTGGGAAAATCGCTGTCATTAACAGTTGATCGCTTGATGATTCTTGCCAAGGATTGTCCGCAAATTTCTGAAGAAGCAACTCTTCAGGAAGCGATTCTCGCCATGACCAAAAAGCCAATTGGTATGTGTGCTGTTATCTCTGGTCAGAGTTTAGTCGGTATTTTAGTTGAAGGTGATATTCGTCGCGCTTTTGCGAATAGTCCTGATGCCATTAAAACCCCGGTTAAAGATCTCATGACGAGAAACCCAGTCTATTTACCTCTTGGGATTTTAGCTTTTGATGCTCTCAAAACAATGGAGAGTGGAGAGAAACAACTGAACGTTGCTCCTGTCGTTGATGGAGAAAAGTTTGTAGGAGTCTTACGTCTTCACGATCTTTTTAAGGCCGGCTTTAATTCTTCCTTAAATAAATAGCTTTTCTTCTTTCACGAATTACCGTGATGACGAGTAAGAGTAAAAAAATGTTCACTAACGGAAAGACACCGTAGATCTGATACAAAGTTGCTTTGCCTGTTCCTAGAGGAACATTTATATCTAAAATACCTTCTGTATCCGTTCCCAATCTTTTTGATTCTGATCCATCTGGAAATATGACTGAAGTAATTCCCGTATTTGTACTTCTTACAATGGGTAATTGAAACTCCAACGCCCGCCATTTCGTTAAGAAAAGATGCTGACGTGGCTCGGCCGTGTCCCCATACCAGGAATCATTTGTATGATTCACGATTAAGTGATTATCTCCCCATTGGTTAAGAAGGCTTCTCATGTAATTGGATTCAAGGATCTCGTAGCAGATTGGAGTGACAAAACGTGTTTTGTCTTTCAACTCCATGAGAGGGGTTCCTTCACCTCGGGCAAAGAGCGAAACGGCGGGAACAATGGAAACAATTTGGTGGTTAAAAGGACCGAAAGGAAGAGTTTCTCCGAAAGGGATCAAGATATTCTTATGATAGGCCGTCTTAAATTTTCCATCGCTCATTAAGATGGAAGAATTAAAAACAGTTTCAATAAAATCCATAGGCGATTTGGTTGTATCCTGGTCATAACCTCCAATCAGGACTTCCGCTTGAGTCCTATCCATTATCCTTTCAAAAATTGGTTTTAAATTTGTCCGAGATCCATAGAAAGTATCTGGAAAAGCTGTCTCGGGCCAGACGATGAGCTTGGGTTCAAATCCGTTCTGAGTGAGTGAGAGATTTTCGTATTTATTATTGATTGATTCAAATGAGTTTACGTCGCCTCTTTCTGAAGAAACTTTTAAAAAGTTACCGATATTGGCCTGAACAATTCTTACTGGAAGTACATTTTCAGTCTGAATGGCCTTCAAAGGATAAAGGGCGTTGAAGAAAACAAAAATGATCAAGGCGCCCCAGACCTGAGGACGAAATTTTTTAAGTGCCAGTTGAGTGAAGATTTCAAGGGACACCCAATAGGTCATAAAACTAAAAGCCACCACACCCAAATGGGGAGTAAGACCGAGATAAGGAGAAAGATTTAACCATGGACTGCCCGCAAACGAAGGGAACTGCTGAGGCACGTATCTTTCCATGATAGTCATAACAAAAGCAGTGACCAGAATTCCTCTTTCTGAATACCATTGAAGCTCCGGACGAAACCTTTTCCAAAGAGCGTAGAGCCACCAGTGGGGTTGAAGGATGAGTGAGAATAGACCACCAAGGATAATCGAAACGGCAAAAGGAAGTTGCCCAAATTCTCTTAGAGTATGGGGGATCCAGTAATAGCCGACAACATTAAGACCTAAATTATAAGCAAGAATATGGAGAAGAGTGCTCTTTACGGTAGGTGCAACTTCCAGTCGCCAGAGGAAGAAGGGTAAAGCGATAAAAATAAGTGGAAGCCAGCCTTCCCCCAGAAAAGAAGGATAGCAGAAAGCGTAAAGCCCGCCGGCGAATGTGGTTAATGTTAATGAGAGGAGAAGAGACTTTTTCATCTCTTCATTGTAGGGTAAATATTAACGGTTTGCTACTGCACGCTTCGCAGGATTCTTAAGTTTATTTGAAACATCGTCTGCAAGTTCAATGGCGCGGCCAGCATCTAATTTACCTGCACCAAGAATTTTACCTTCAAAGTTTTTTACCTTAAGAGAAGAAGAGAGAATGATGTTTTTAATTTGATCATACTTCATGCCCGGGTATTTTGATTTAATAAGAGCAGCTACTCCAGTAACAAAAGCAGTTGCCTGAGATGTACCAGTCATATACCCAGCGCCATTTCCAGGGATTGCTGAACGGATGCGATGACCTGGAGCTGCGATATCAACAGAGTTTTTACCGTAGTTTGATGAAGGAATGATATTTAACCCGTCATCATGAGCACCTACGGTAATGATATTTGAAAGACCGTAAGAAGCCGGATAGTAAGCGTGACGTTTATCATCGATATTAGAGCGTTCATTTCCAGCAGCTGCGATGACCAGGATACCTTTCTTTTCAGCTTCTTTAAGAACGCGAAGTTCTTCTACAGAGGCTTCAGGACCGCCGCCTGAGTAGTTGATAACATCAACGTTATTATCAACTGCATATTTAAGGGCCTTGATTGTAGCATCAAGATTGGCCTGACCGGAAGCTTTCGGATTGTAGTATTTAAGAGCAAGAATTTTCACATCAGGAAATATCGATTTAACGATTCCTGCAACGTGAGTGCCGTGACCATGGGCGTCGGAAGGTGCATATGAGACCTTGCCTGTAGAAAAATCAACGCCGTAATTAGTGGTTGAAGCTTTACCATTTGGAACATAAATGTTCTTGGCGAGAAAAGCATGATCACCTTGAATGCCGGTATCTACAACGGCAACGATGATGTCTTTATTCTTTTTAAATTTAGTCCATGAATCTTTTAGATTAATTGAAGCCAAATGCTTATCAGGATCAATTCCCCATGAAGCATATCGAGAAATAAGAAGTTCAGGATTATAGGCAAGACCAGCGGCAGATACCACTGAAAGGTTTAAGCTGAGAGCTAAGGAGAGTAGAGTTTTAGCAGCTTTTTTCATTCCCAAATCCTTACCACGATTTTAAGTCTACCGGGACACCTTAATGGGTCCCATGTAAATTAGTAAGCAAGGAACTTGCCAACTTTTGGTATAGGGTATTGAGAACTTAGATCGGCACTAGCGTCGAAATTCTGTAGACTGTCTAAAAGTTAGACAAAAAAGCCTCTTAGAGCGCGAAAGCATTAAGAGCGCACATGCCTAGTAAAAAGATACTACCACCTGCTTCCACAAGCTTAGACATTTTCCTGGTGGTCTTTGTTTTGAATAAAATCAAGGTTATGAAATAAAGGGCCGTCAGGGCATAGGCGATAGCCTTGTAACTCATAGAAAAGTTAAGGGGAATAAGCTCGATTAAGCCCATGATAATGAGGGCGATTGATGCCTGGACGATAAGAGCGCCATTGATACCCCAGAAACGGGTGTAACTATCGGCATTCTCATTTTCTCGATCAGGGGACCAGGTTTTTCGGGCTATTTCATAGATAGTGTAGAGGAGAACGGAAAACAAAAGAACTGGTGCTAAACCTTGAGCTGTTTTAAGTTGCTCTAAAGAAATGAAAGGAAGGGCGGAATAAATGGCAAGAGGCACCAGGATGAGCTGATGCAAAATAAGATTTAGCGCTACTTTAGGATCTAGAAAATCTTTGCAGAAAAATTCCTGGGCCATGAGATTGGCCCAAATTTGCATGACAATCATGACTATCAAGTGAGACATACCCATGGAGAAGCTTAAGAGGAGCTCTACCAATATTGTTGAATAGAGAATACCTCTAACAAGACCTAAACTGATAATTCCGCGAGATAAAATTCTTTCAGGAAAAGCTTTTGAATCTTTATCAAAATCCTTAATTTCATCGGCCATGCGAAGCTGCAGCATGAAGAGAAAGACTGTACCCATCGTTACCCAAAGTTTTGTTTCCTGCCAGTTGAAAACTTGATTCAGCCAATTAGAAAAAAGATGGGAATAACCTGAAGTTAAAAGAAAAACGAAAAGAAGTATGGGGACCAGTGGAAATCTCTCATTCGTATAGGCCAATAAGCGATGGGATAACGGTGATGAGTGAGTAACATTCATTAATTTTCCTTTATGGATTTCTTTCTTTAAAGAAGCTAAATCAATTTTTGAACGATGTCTTGCATCCATGGGCATGGAGCTTATGTGTTTTATTTCATCGAGAGGTAGGTTCTCTTCCCGGAAAAAGTCCTGAATCAGTTGAGTTGATGAAGATGCCCCTTCATAGGCCAGGATAATTTTTTTATCAAGTTGGAAGTAAGCTGACTTGACCACACCATCCATCTGATCAATTTGATTCTCTATGGGAACTGGAAATAAATCCCCTGATGAGGTTTTAACGGGATTACTTCTTCTTCCAATCATACTGAGAAAACCTTCAGATTCCAGAACGATATCGCCGGTTTTATGCCAGATTCGCCCTTTATCATCGCTCCATTTATTTTCATGAAAGGCTTTTTCATTATTCCAATAACGTTTTCCGACGAAGTCACCAGTTAAGGCCACTTCACCCACTTGGCCTTTATGATAAGGGTGAACTTCTGAAGGAGGAGGAAGGAGTTCATATGTCAGGGCACTCACAACTCTTCCAAGTGGTGTTCCAATTCTTGGGTCTTCGCTCTTCTCGACAACTTCCTTCATGGAAACAAGGGCAATAGGCTCGGCTTCTGTTGATCCATAAACCACCCAGCCGCCAATTTGAGGATTGATTTTCAGAAGACGTTCACAGATATCTCTTCTAACGGGAGCTCCGCCGGTGAAGACTTTTTTCAGGGGAAGTTCCATCTTCTTATCTTCACAATAGCGAATAAGTTTTTCTAGAATGACCGGAGAAACAGAAATGGAATCAACTTGATATTGGTTAATTTGTTGATAAAGCTCTTCCGGATTAATGGTATCAATTTTTCTTAAATTGCCTTTAATTAATACGGAAGTCATACCTGATTTTAGATTACTCAGAACAAAAACCGGATACATGGAAAGATCAATCTCTTTTTCATGGTGATCGAAAAATGTATCATGGGCCTTTTGTTGAGAGAGTAGAAAGAGATGAGAACGATCGAACCCTTTAGGTATGCCTGTCGTTCCGGAAGTAAAAGTGATGAGGGCAGTGTGGTCATCATCAACTTGAATGACTTTCTCAAAGCGCTCATGAGTCGGATCACTGATCAGATTGTCGAGGAGGATTTTGTGAGGAATTGTACGAATGGATTTTTTTAAATAAAAGACTCGTGCCTTTTTACTGATAATTAAAAAATCCGGATTCACTTGAGATAAAGCACTTTCAATATATTTAGTACTCGCCCAGGGATCAACCAGCACTACGGTTGCACCTAATTGAAAACAAGCAGCAATAGAACAATATAACGGCCAGTCGAGTGGGGCGAGGAGGACAACTTTTGAATTTTTATTTACGCCTTGTTGTTTGAGTAGAAAACTCAGTTTTGTGGTGTGGTCGTAAAATGCTGAAAAGCTTAGCTTTGTGCCCTCTTGGTTGATAATAGCGGTGTCGTCCCCTCGGCTACTCAGCTTAGAGAGAGTCTCTTCCATAAGATTCATAGGCACTCTTTGATATATAAACAATTATTTTAAAAATTGGTTATCATTTTACACATATAAAAAAATTATAGCTAGGATCATCAATGACTGCCAATTTCATTCTTTTGCCTACTTCTTCGGTTTCTCTTTTTGAGCAAACAGGCGGCGGTAAGGCCTTTCACCTTAAGAAAATGTTTGATCTTAATTTACCGGTGCCTGAGTGGGTGTGCCTGTCGAGTGACGCTTTTACCCTGTTCGTTGAGCAAAATAATCTTTCATCTATCATCTCCGAAGATATCGACTTCGCTTCAAAAGAAAAAAGAATTGAAGAGCATTTCCTTAAGGCCTCTCTGCCTGAAGCTTTGAAAAATAATTTGCAAGGTTTCTTTGACAGCGTGAACATGAATGAATCCTATTTTGCTGTCCGGTCATCCGGAAGTGATGAGGATTCTAAAGACGCTTCTTTTGCAGGCCAGTTCTCAACTTTCCTTTTCCAGAAAGGTAAAGAGGCGATAGAAGAGTCGATTAAAAGATGCTGGGCTTCCGGCTTCTCTGAGCGTGCAATGACTTATCGTCGTGAAAAGAACCTTCCTTTGAAAGGGATTAAAGTCGCCGTAGTTATTCAAAGAATGCTTTTTCCTGAATCTTCGGGAGTTTGTTTTTCTCGTAACCCCATTGATCCTCTTGATAGAGATCACTTGTTAATCTCTGCCAGTTGGGGAGTGGGTGAGGGTGTTGTAAGTGGTCTTGTTTCCTGTGATGAGATTAAAGTTAACCGCACTGATTTCTCAAAAACGGAAATTCAAATTGAAGATAAGAATATCCGTCTCGATTTTTCAAATGGAAAGATGGAGCAGGTAACGAATCAGGAAGCTGATATCAAGCGCCTTTGTATTGAAGAGAGTAGTATTCGGGAACTTGCAAAACTGGCCCTGGATTTAGAAGAAAAATTAGGCGGTGCTCAGGATATTGAATTTGCAGTTGAGAAAGGAAAAGTTTATCTCCTTCAGACCAGACCTGTAACACATCTTCCGAATGATAATTTTTTTGATTCTAAGATTATGGGTGAGGATTTAATCCTCTGGGATAATTCCAATATTATTGAAAGTTACTCTGGTGTCGCCAGCCCGTTAACTTTCAGTTTCGCCTCTTATACTTACCGTCAGGTTTATCGTCAGTTTATGGAAATGATGGGGATTCCTAAAAAGGAAATCGACGATAATGATCATGTCTTTAGAAATCTTCTAGGATTGGTTAGAGGTCGCTTCTACTATCACCTGATCTATTGGTACAAGCTGGTTTTGATGCTTCCGGGCTCAGAAAATAACAAGCAGTTCCTTGAGACGATGATGGGAGTTAAGAAAACATTGGATGAGGATGCTCAGAAGATGTTTGATAACGTGGGAGTGGCAGACAAGAAAACTCCTCTTAAAACGAAATTGTTTGTGACTTATATGACGGCGAAGAATTTCCTGAACATTAACTCTATCGTAACTAACTTTCAGCGGGATTTTGATAAAGTCTATCAGGACGCCAGGAAAAGAGACTTTAAAAAACAAAGTCTGAACGAATCCATAAATCTCTATAACTATCTTGAAGGTGAAGTCCTTTCCAATTGGAAAGCTCCTATCATTAACGATTATCTCTGTATGATTTTCTTCGGCCTTCTTAAAAAGTTAACTGATAAGTGGATTGAGACTGAGGGAAAAGTGGAAGGTACCCAGAATGACCTTCTATGTGGCCAGGGTGATCTGGAAAGTACTGAGCCAACGAAGATGCTTATGAGAATGTCCAAGAAAGTTGACCTTGAAAACTCTCATATGCGTGAAAAGCTCACTACTATGGCAGTTAAGGATCTTCTTGAAGATAAAGAAGTAAAAGAATTGATCTGGCCTTTCCTTGATCGGTTCGGCTTTCGATGCGCCAACGAATTAAAACTAGAGGAACCTGATCTGCATGATGACCCAAGTTTTGTCATCTACACTCTTGCTAACTACATCAAGATGAAAACCTATGATGTGGAAGCGATGGAAAAGAGAGAAGGTGAGATTAAAAGAACGGCCGAAGCAAAAGTTAATGCGAAACTTACATTCTGGCAAAAACCGATTTATTACTGGGTATTAAAGCACGCCAGGATTGCGGTTAGAAATCGTGAGAACTTGCGTTTCTTAAGAACCAAGATCTTTGGCATCACCCGTCATCTCATGAGAGGAATTGGGCATAACTTTCATCAGCTCAAGGTGATCAATGATCCGTCTCACGTCTTCTACCTTAAAGTAGAAGAGATTAGAGGAATCGTAGAGGGGAGAAGTCTTGGTGACAATTATGCAAAGATTGCTCAAGATCGCTTTGATCTCTTCGCACAGTACCGTAAAACACCAAATCCTCCTGACCGCTTCATTACCAAAGGTGCAGCAGGACTTTATAATTATTTCCCAAGTGTTCTCTCTCAGCTTGATCTTCTTAAAGGTCATGGAATCCCGGATGATCCGAATATGCTCATCGGTACTCCTTGTTGCCCCGGGGTGATTGAGGGAGTCGTGAGAGTTGCTAAAGAATTTGCTGATGCAGAAGGATTAAACGGCGACATCCTGGTGACTGAAAGAACAGATCCCGGCTGGGTACCTCTTTATCCAAGTTGTTCCGGACTCCTTATTGAAAGAGGATCTTTATTATCTCACTCAGCAGTGGTTGCCAGAGAGTTAGGACTTCCCACCATTATTGGTGTTAATGGAGGGCTCATGACCAAACTAAAAACCGGGGATAGAGTTCGAATTGATGCCTCAACAGGGATTATTCAAATTTTAAGAGAGGAAGCTTAACGATGAGACTAATTAGCTTAAATGATTATCCACAATGGAAAAGCGTATTCTGCAATCTAGGCAGCCGAGTTTTAACCGATGTGGATAAACCCTTTGCTATGAAACCGGAATATGCCGATAAAATTCTTGATCTACAGTTTCCTGTACCATCGGAAGGATTTTTCTTTGAAGATCCTACCGGTGAATTCTTTGGAAGAATCTTCCTCCAGGGTTCTGTTTTAAATCCGGAAATTGGTCATTGGGGACTATTTCTTCTTTCAGATAAGCCGAAACATAGAGAAGGCTTTATTAATGTCCTCTGGCCGGAAATTGAAGGATGGTTTAAAACCTTTGGAATCAAAAAGGTTATTGGCCCTTATCTCTATACAACCTATTTCCCTTATCGACTAAGAAGTGATGATTTACCTGAACGTTATAACTGGGAACCTAATCAGCCTAAAATTGACCTGGAAGTATTTAAGGCCTTAAAGTTTGATGTTCACCAAACTTACTTCAGTAACATTATCGAAGGGTACGGAGTCTTTGCTACTAAGGGAACCCGTGAATACGAGGAAGCCCTCAAGGCAGGTTTTAAATTCAGAGAAGTCCGGAAGGATGATGTTAAAGAAGACATAAAAATCCTCTATGAGCTTTCCATGAAAGCTTTCACGGATAATTACCTGTTTGCTCCTATCCCCTATGAACTTTTTGAGAGCATATATGTTCCAAGCTTTCAGAGTCTGGATTTACGTTTATCCTGCATTTTAGAAGATCCCCAAGGGAAACCGATCGGCTTTAACTTTACTTTTATTCAAGACGACCAAATCGTCATTAAGTCTGTATGTGTGATTGATGAATATCGTGGCAAAGGCCTTCTCAATGCCACATTCAGATGGAGCATGCTTCAGGCGATGAAGCTCTACCCTGATGTCCAGAAAGTGGCGACTGCCTTGATCCATGAAGACAATGTTGCTACTAAGCATGTGGCCAATCAATCCCAGGATCGAATGAGGCACGAATATGTCCTCTTAAGTAAGGATCTGGTATGAGCCTCCTTTACGAAGTAAAAAATCTGAAATTTAGCTACCAGCTGGAAGATGTTGAGTTTGAGGCCCTGAAGAATATCAATCTTTCCATTTCTCAGGGTGATATGGTGACGTTTGCAGGTCCTTCGGGATCGGGCAAATCGACATTGTTAAACCTCATGGGTCTTATGGAAGTTCCTTCTCCCCAGATGATTTTTTATAATCAGAAATGCCTGGGCACTCTTGATGAAAGAGAAAAGAATATCATCAGACGTTTTGATATTGGGTTCATCTTCCAAAGTTTCCATCTTTTTCCAGTATTAACGACCTGGGAAAATATTGAATTTTTCCTTATTCGTCAGGGAGTAGAGGAATCAAAACGAAAAGAACTGATTGAAGAGTCGATGGAGATTGTCGGAATTTCTGATTTGAAAGACAAACGCCCAACCCAGCTCTCCGGAGGACAACGCCAACGTGTGGCCATCGCCCGTGCTTTTGCCAAGCGGCCTAAAGTTATTATTGCCGATGAACCTACCGCCAGCCTTGACCAAAAAAATGGTGAAGCAGTTATGGATCATCTTTTTGGTATCAATAAGAAATTTGGAACGACAATCATTATTGCGAGTCATGATCCGATGGTTCTTAAGCATTCACCTAAAACAGTTTCTCTTAAAGACGGTAGCGTTTATGAGGGGAATGTATGATTTTAAAATTCTCAATCCGAAACATCTGGCGCCAAAGATCCCGTGCTCTTGCCGTTCTGGCCACAGTTGCACTGGGCATAAGTGCTCTCATGATTTATCACGGTTTTAATGCCGGAATTATGAATCAGTACCGAGATAATACAATCCGAGCCCGTTTTGGACATGGCCAGGTAAACACTAAAGGCTATCGGGATCAGATATGGGATAGACCCTGGGAAAGATGGATCGATCCATCTTCACCTTTTGTTGAGGAATTAAAACAACGTCCCGAAGTTGAATTCGTTTTCCCCCGTATTTCGTTTTACGCCCTCTTAAATAATGGAGAAAAAACTCTCTCCGGTGCGGGAGAAGGTGTTGATGGAATAAGTGAGTCTCAGTTTTTCACGACTTTAAATGTCATTGAAGGAAAAATCCTTTCTGATGAAGAAGACGGAATCATTTTAGGTAAAGGTCTGGCCGAAGCTTTAAAAGTAAAAGTAGGAGACCGGGTAACGGTTTTGGCGAACACCAATGCCGGAAGTCTCAACGCAATAGACGTTTATGTAACAGGTATCTTTTTTGCAGGGATGAAGAACTTTGATGATACTTTTTTCAGGATTCAATTAAGTAAAGCACAGGAACTTTTAGATACGGATAAAGTCGAAACGATTGCCCTGGGTCTGAAAAATCTTGAAGACTGGCCCATTATTGAATCATGGGTAGCTGCTAATAAGAATTTTGAGGCGACTCCTTTTAATGTGCTGGATAAGGTTTATTACCAGAATTCCGTAGATTTCCTCCAGGCCCAATTCGGTTTTATTTTTATCGTGATTGTCGTGATCGTTGTACTCGGAATCTTTAATACCGTGAGTACTATCATCCAGGAAAGAAAAGGTGAGATCGGAAATCTTCGTGCCAATGGAGATTCTCACAATGAAGTTATGACCTTGCTTCTAACCGAAAGTTTATTATTGGGATTTGCCGGAGCAACTATCGGGATTGTCTTATCCTATCTATGTAACTGGACGCTCCTTTCACAAGGGATTCAGATGCCACCCGGACCTGGAATTACCCGGCAGTTTACAACATTTGTCGAATTACAGGCTTCTTTCATTCCGGTTTGTTATTTAATCGGCATATTCTCAAGTGTGATAGGGACTGCAATGGCCGGGAAAAGAATTCTCAAGCTTCCTATTACGGAACTACTAAGAGGTTAAAATGAAATCTTTTTATGCATGCCTTGTCTTACTTCTGGTTAGTTTTCAGGTGATGGGGGCCGACCTATTAGAAGAAATTGATAAATATCGAAATCCTAGTGACTCTTACCTTATGCAGGTAAGAATCGTTTCTCCTAAAGAAGAAGACGCGAGCTTCTTAGTTTATCTCAAAGGTAATGATAAAACTCTCATCAAAGTTCTTGGCCCTAAGAAAAACATCGGTCGCAACATGCTTATGATTGGCGAGAATATGTGGGTATATGTTCCCAATATTCGCCGTTCCGTCAGGGTTTCATTAAATCAGAAATTAACAGGTGAAGCTGCTAACGGCGATATCTCCCGTATGAGATGGGCGGGTGATTATAATTATAAAATTGAAAAGAAGAGTCCTAAAGAGTGGGAGCTTTTTTTAGAGGCCAAGAAAACGGGTCTCACTTATTCAAAGATTAAAGTCTGGGTGGATGCGAAAGATAAAAAACCTCTTAAGGCTGAGTTCCTGACACTATCAGGAAAAGTGATAAAGACTGCAACCTACCAGGACTATCAGACCACGCTAGGGATGGCACGTCCGAGAAAAATTCATATTGTAGACAATCTAAAAAAAGACCAGTTTTCCGATATCTTGATTGAAAAAATGGAAAATAAAAATTTCCCTGACAGTATGTTTAACGAGAAGAGTCTTGAATGATTCTTCTTCTCCTTCTGATTCCTTTATTGTCCTGGGCCCAGGATTTTTCAGAGAAGAGCTTCACGTCAGGGGCCAGAAGCAGTTATTTTACTGAGAGTGGTAAAGCAGATAATACGTTTCTCTATTACATTCCGGAATATGCTTCAGAAACTTTCGGCGAGACATTAGGAATCAGAAAGAAACTTAAAGTACGGGTTCTGGACTATACCTCCAGTGATGAACGACTGATCATTGATCCCCTGGATGCATCTGTAGAATTCTTCACTAATAATAATAGCTTTCAGATTGGCTTTTTACGTTATAGGTTTTCAGAAACATTTGGGCTGCAACTTCTTGATGTGGCCAATCCCCGGGATTATTCTGAATTTATATTTAATGACCTCTCCTGGTCAAAACGCTCTGTATTCGGGATAAATGATACTTTCAAATGGAATAAGCTTCAGATCCAGTTCATGCTTACACTATGGCCTAATGGTGATCGTCTTCCTTACCAACATTCAGCTTTTGATCCTACTCCTGAGCAGGTTCAGTACCAAGGGGGAGAAGTAGAGCGTCCATGGTTTAAGGATTTGGAGTACGGAACCCGCCTCCAGTATCTTTTTGAAAACGGACTGGATTTCAGTTTTCTTTATTACCATCATTTTAGCCGCCCAACTTTTCAAACAATCAGAAGTACTGATCTTACTTCATTCAAGGCCGAATCTACTCATCACCTGGTGGATTCTTTTGGTACCTCTGCTAGCTATGTTTTGGAAGATTGGGTTATTCGAGGTGATGCCTTATTTACATTGGATGATCTCGTTCAAAAAGATCTCATTAACTACGATAAAAAAAATCATTTTCAAGTTTTAGCTGGTGTCGACCGTACTTTTAATGATTTTCTCTTCGGTGTACAAGGACAAGCAGACTTTACGTCTGAGAGACATTTCTTTGGAATACGTTCTGAGTACACGGGACATGCCTGGTGGAAGCCGCAAGTTATGTTCTTCAGAAACTTATCCTATGATGATTCATGGATTCAATTAAAATCGGCTTTCGAATTTTCAGACTGGAAGTTCAGCTTAACCTACGACAATATGCACGGCCAAAAAAATGAGAATCAGCTCTTCGGTTTCTTTCGAAACCAGGACCGATTTCTTCTGGACGTGAATTTTACCTATTAGGATTATATGACAAAGAATTATTTTCAGAATTTGAACTACTCAATGGCCAATGAAGATACCTACATGGAGTATCGTCTGGTTCAGAAGCTGGATGCAAAAAAGATACTGACTGTCGGAGGAAGTGGTTCAAGGGCCCTTCCTTTCCTTGCGGTAAATCCTGAAGAATTGAGAATCGTAGATGTCTCACCTGATCAGCTCTTATTAATCGAATTGAAGCTAGAGACCATCAAGCAGTTGACACGGTCTAATGCCATTAGTTTCTGGACCAGCGTCAATGATCAGGAGACAGAAGCCATCTTTAATCAATTGAAGCTGGATGATAAATTTAAACCATTCTTCCTGTTTCATCTTAAGAATAATCCCGGCATTCCTCCACTGTATTGGGGTAAATGGGAAAAGACCTTTATTGCTTTTTCTAAGCTCACCAGACTTCTCTTCGGCCAGGAAGTAAGGGAGGGAGTGTTTCTTGCCCCCAATCCCTATAAGTTTTATGAGGAAAATATCAAAGGGCTTCGTTGGAGTATGCTGCTTAAAATTGTTGGTAATAAGGCCATGTTTAACTCGCTTCTTTATAAAGGAAGTTTCATTAAGAAGAATTCGGCTTTGTCTTATTTTGACTATTATCACGGAGCCTTTGATCGATTGTTTAAGCTCGAGATTAAAAAGAGCCATTTTTTACAGCTTTGCCTATGTGGAAAGGTTATTCACGAAGAGGGACTACCTATTGAGTTCAGTGAAGAATTGTTCAATAAAATTAAAAATTCTCCTACACGCCCTGTTTATCAGCAGGGATCTATTTTCGAAAGATCAGAAGACTCTAAGTATGATTTTATTTCGCTGAGTGATGTTCCCAGCTATTTATCAGGAGATATTGAGAGAAACTATATCCAGCTTCTGGCAAAGAACGTTGCCTCTGGAGGCATGATTGTTAATCGTTTCTACCTGAGAGAAACTGAGAACACGGATCTGAATGGATTTGAAGACGTTTCAAAACAGTATCAGGATATTATTTCTGAGGAGTTGGTTCAGATGTATCAGGTTCAACTTCTACGGAAGTCTTCTTAACCTTCGCTTTCGATGCGTGCTTTCGGCATAAAGCGATTTCTTCTTCAGTAATTTCCCCTGTGTGTCCCATGACGGCTGCCAGACGAACACCATGTTTTCTGGCGAGCTGGTCAATTTCACAGACCCGTTCATAAGAAAGGTCCCGTGATAAACTAAAAGCTTCATGGCGGCCTTCAAGAGCGAGCAGGGCCGTCTCGGCCAAGCAGGCATAAACGATATTTCCCGGAAGTCCGATACTCTTATCAATTTTCACGTTTCCAGGAAGTGCCACTTCTCCACTGGCAATAACCAGAACATCAGGTCTTCTGGAGGCATCTTCCAGTCCGATGTCAAAGGGTCTACTGACATCACAAATAACACAGCCAGGTTTAACTTTCATAATATCAAGAACGCTTTCGCCCTGAGCGGAAGTGGAGGTAACAATGAGATCGCATTCATCAGAATATTTATCGGGATTACTGGTTCCAACGACTTCGGTGTTGGGATTTTGTTTTTTTAATTCAGCAATCAGTTCCAGGATTTTATAGGGTCTAGGTGCTGAAACGATAATTCGTTTCCACTGATTGGTCAGAATCCTGGCACAAACCTTCCCGATACTTCCGGTCGCCCCGATAACCATTGCTGTGCCCTGATAGACACCTTTTTCTTTTTTTACGAGACCCATTTTCTCTACACCGAAACTGGCGGCCCATAAAGTGGCAGAAGCTGATAATGAATTTCCTGTTGTTACAGGAATAGGTGAGTGGTCATTAACCGTCACTCCAGCATCACCGACAATTTTCGTATAAGCACCAAGTCCTATTATCTTTGAGCCTTTTTTATGGGCTTCCAGACAGATCTTATGAAGGGCTTCATAAACCTTTTCAGGTTTTTGTTTCATCATTACTTTTGGAGTCATAGGAAGGGCAAAAAGATCACCTTCAACTTCTTTTCCGTTGAAGTCGGATTTTATGCCGGTCACTTTACCGTAGAAGTATCCAGGAGCGTGCTTCATCGCATCTTCTATCTTTGAACCGAGAGGTGTTCCTTCAAGGGGCTTGATTAAAGGAAGCATGAAAAGCTGTGATTTTTGTAGCGGATGAACAACAAATGAGAAGCGCTCAACCGTTTGGGTCTTTTGAGATTTAGGGATATAAATTTCTGGCCGAATTTTAAGATGCGTGATGATTTCTAAAAGATCATCCTGATCCAGTTTCTTCTTTTCTAAATGGGCCAGCAAAATGGCTTCAAGGCCAGAGAAACCTAAGTGAGGCATGTTCACAAAATCCGGGAAGCAGCTATAAACTCGGTCGGCGTTCGCTTGATCAAGCTGTTTACGTGAAAAATTATCAATCTGATCGAGGATAACTGTTTTTCCTGTGAGATCCTGCAACTTCAAATATTCCATTTGAGTTTCGTTCAGTACAAAAATATCAGCATCAAAAAAAGGCTTCATCGTTGGCGCCTTAGTGAGCTTATGCCGGAAATCTTTTTCTTTTAGATGTTCTAAATTAATGCGTTTAAGGATAGGGCTTACCTTACTGGCCATCTTCCTGAATGAACTGAAACCTCTTATGACCGCAGGTACGCCGGTTAAGGAATAAGGATCTGCAAAAATCAAATCTTCACTTAGTTCCTGATAGGCCGACAAATAATCCCATTGAACAATGCCTGAATAGAAAGCAATGCTTTTTCCCTTAAAGAGGAAAGGTTCTTTCATCGCAAGATTTTTTAGAAATAGAGGAAGGGCCATGAATTTAAGATTCCCGCCATCTGTCCAGGGCGTATCTCCGGCAGCTTTCCTAAGTTCTTTGGTTTGTTCATGGATATGAATTTTTCCGTCCAGCTTAATATCAATAGGAAATCCAGAAAAACATAGGATATCACACTGATGGCGATACTTTTTTATCAGTTCCACGGCCAGTTGAAAGTGGAAATCGACACCTAGTCTTTTAACCCTGAAGGTCTCTCCCAGAAGAGTTATCTGTTCATCAAAATTTTCTTTGGCAGAACCAAACGCAATCATGATGATTTCTTTCATGGAAACATCTCTCTTGCGGCCTTAACAATGACTGGTAAATAATCTTTTAGAGGGGGGGCTTTCAAATGAGGAAAGTCTTTTTTTATTTGAGTCTTACTATAAATCGTTTTTGACATCATATAAGGGATGACTTCTTTCGGAATGCTTAGAAGTGGCATCACCCTCGCATAAAGTTTTGGGAAAGGAATTCTTATGACTTTCAAATTGATGCCATAATGTTTAAGAGTTTTTTCTACAAATCGGGTGACTAATATTTTTTCATCTGGAACCAGATGATAGCTCCGGAGTTTATGTTCTGTGGGGTTTGTCATCATTTCCAACAACCATTCCGTCAAAATATCCACTGGCAATAACGGTAAAGTTGAATTTGCATTACAGGTAAGAGGCAACACTTTCAAAGGAACATTCTTGTTAATCTTTTCGAGTTGGCTGAAAAATCGGAGAAAGTAGTAGGGCCCGTCAATCTTATCCATCTCTCCCGTTTTTGAATCTCCAATGATAATTCCTAAACGATAAATGCGAACTTTGGTGTTTTTAAGAATGGAGTTTCGAACCAGATGCTCTGCCTGCATTTTTGTGCGGGAATAATATTCAGGAAACTCCGATTTAGACTCAATCTGTTCTTCACCAAATTCTCCTTCATATAGTCCACTGACGGCATAGGTACTGATATGATGGTAGTATTTAACGTTTTTCATTCTCTGAATGAGATAGATAATGTTTTGAGTGCCTACGACATTATGAGAATAAGCGGTAGCAATATCGGCTTTAAGATCATAAATAGCAGCTAAGTGAATAACACTTTCGATATCATCAGGAAGTGTTTCGACTCCACCTACAGTTTCCAAAACATCATTGTTGGAAATATCACCAATAATAAAATGGATATTCTTTTTATCTTGAAAAATTTGACGTGCTTTTTCCAGGCTTTGTTTTCTGACAAGAATGTAAATATCATGACCGTCTGACAATAACTTGTCAGTAAGACGTTTTCCAATAAAGCCTGTTGCCCCGGTAACTAATATTTTCATTGAATGCTAGGAATCATATCCAGTGAATAACTAGGACATAATTCTAAATCCTCGTTGTTAGAGTATACCACCAGACCCTTAGGGATGATGGAAATATCGAGTTCTTTTGCTGGAGCAAAGTTTTCTCCATCTCCAAAGAAACATAACTCCTTATCGTCAAGTGACATCATTTTTAAACTGTCAGTTTCAAAATGAATGATCTTTTTGTCATTCTCAGGAAATTGTCCCATGAGGAAAGAGGAAGCAGACTTAATAAAGTCCAGTCTGTTAGTGTGGAGGAAAATAGTTACATTAAATTTCCCGTCATCATTTCGGGTTCCAGGGGCAACTGGAAATTTGCCTGCCAAATGTGGTTGGTTATTCACCAGAATCAGAGGGGACTTAACCCTTTTTTCCAGGCGAGGCATATCAGGGGAATCGATAAAGACATTATGAAGTTCAAACTCATAAGAGAGCATTTGTTTAATGAACATCAGAGAGTAGGCGTTCTTGCCGGCCGTTTTCAAAAATGATTTAAAGAGGGAGGTCTTCTTACGGAGGAGATTTACTTCCTGGGCCACTTTATAAGCAATTCCTACTCCACCATTGGTCACAAGATAGCGCCCATTAACATTAATGATGTCCACTTCTTTTGTCGTCCGTGAATGGAAGATATTAGCAAGTTTTCTCAGATTAGAGTTTGTTCCTAATTCATGTGCCAGATCATTTGCCGTTCCGCCTGGAAGTACCAGAAGCTTGGTTTTACTCCCCACCAGATTTTGAGCGATGGTATGGGCCGTCCCATCTCCGCCGATTGAAAAAATGCAATCAATTCCTTCTTCGCGGTCTTTCTTAATAAGATTTACCAACTCTTGTTCACTGGTCGGGTTATTGAAACGAATTTCCTGGCGGAAAAAATACTTTTTGATTTCTTCGGCCTGAAACGAATGAAGTGATTCAGAGGCATGTGGATTTAAGTACACTGATATTTGTGTCATATGATTAATCCTCTTTCTTTTTTAATTCTTTAAGTTCAGGAACATCCAGATCAAAAAGAAGATCAGGAATTTCACTGCATAAAATCGGAGTACCATTCATCTGGATCGGTTGTGCCCAGTGATCGATGCGGTATGAGTCTTTCAATCCTAGTAAATGAAGTTTCATGACTTTAAACATGAGATCGGTCGGATCTTTTAGTTCCATTTCCTGGGCCTGATTTGCTCTTAATGGGACAAAGTGAGCAAATCGATAAATGGATTCGATAAGATGTCTCGAAAAACAGTAGTAGTTAGGCTGTGATTTAAGTTCGAGAAGTGCTTCAACAGATGTTTTTTTTACTTCACTCAAGTTCTGATGTTTTAAGGCTTCGTTTATGCGGTTTTTATAAAACTGCCAATCAAACGGTTTAAATTTTTCCCGAGGAATAACTTCATCTTCCGGGTTAAATTCCGGAGCTCGTACCATACTCATAAATTCATGGCAGAATAGATCCATTCCATTTTTTTGATAGGAGAGGGCCTGAAGATCAAAATAGGTGGCCGGGGCCAGAGAGAGGTATTCGTAACTTATTAAAAGATTGAATATTTTATTGGAGCGACCGCCGGTAAGTTCAGCATAAACCTGCTTCCGTTCTTTATTAATAGCAATAGATTCCCGGATGTGCTCTTGAAAGCAAAAGCTGTCATATGATTTAGTGTACCCAGTTAAGGCGGTCGTCATAATGATCCCTGTGATGAGAGTTCCGGATAAAATTTTCATTTAGGTGATGATAGTCCGAAATCGGAAAGAGAGGGGATCAGTATGTCTTTTCTACAGAGACCGTCTATTATATAGACAAAAAAAGGGACCCTAAAGGTCCCTCTTTGAAAAAATTGTTAAGCCTGACGCCAAATCTGTGATTCTTCTCGCTCCCTTTCTTCGGCATGCTGAATGCAAAGTTCGGCCCATGGCTGGTTCTCAAGCCTTTTAGCGCTGATTTCTTCATCACAATCTTCGCAGTGCCCATAAGTCCCTTCAGCGATTCTTTCTAGGGCCATATCAATACGACGAAGTTTAGCATATTCACGATCACGGATAGTGCAGTTCAATTGTTGTTGTATAAGAGAAGAAGCCAGGTCTGTTTCATCAGAAAGGTCCTCTTCAGCAACATGTAAGTCATCAGATTTATTTAGCAGGCCCACGTTTAAAATCTGCTGACGTTGCTTCAGTAGCAGTTCTTTATAATGATCTAATTTCTTCTTATCCACAGGATCCTCCTCGGATGAAACAATAATAATGGACCTTCAATGGGTTTCCCTGAACCCCTTTCATTTTAAGGGTTCAAGAGGTCCAGCTCAAGTGACCCAACTTATCGGCAATATTTTACCAGAAATTCACTCAAGCGCTCCGCAATATTACCCTCAAATCCTATCCAAGTTTGACAAATACACTTTTGTCTCGCTAAGCTGAATTATGAATTTAACAAAAACAAGAATTTATGCCGCTGAGCAGAACGATCTTGTTTTTTGCCGTGACCCGGGTAAACAAATTTTGTTTTCGCTGATCGCCTCTCGTTCCGTTTTCATCTCACGAATCAGCTCCATCATTGCTTGTATCTGTTTAATGTTCACGGTTTCTTGCGGCAAAAAGGCCGAAACTAAAACGATAGATGGAAGTGAAGTAAGTCATAGTCCGGTAAGCACCGACGTTGAGAAATTCATCGAGAAACAAACAGTCGCTTGCGAGTCAAATTCCTATTGTCCTAATTATCTGGCTAAGATTGTCGTGGTCGATGGGGTTAATAATTATCGGTACTGTACAGGTTTTCTGACTGACTCTAATACTATCGCTACCAGTTCGAGTTGTTTGCCGTCCCTCATGAGAAGGGAAGGACAAAGTTGCAGTAGTGATGTCTTCATCTTTTTTCCTAAGACCTTCAATCGTGAAGCTGAAAGGGTTGGCTGCAAAGAGGTCATTAAGTTTTCACCTCTTGTTGGTCATGATCCAAACTTATGGCGGGATGATGTTAGTTTTCTTGCTCTGGAAAAACCACTTACCTACCGCCGGAAGGCCCATATCAGTAGAGATGGAATACCAAACAATAGAACTTTAAATGCCTGGATGGTGGACCAGCAGGGTAGTTTTTCTGCCTTAATTAAAAAAACAACCTGTCAGGCCGTTCAAAATAACTATGTTAATCCACTTGCCTCTAATGCCTCTTCCCCAAATATGTTATTTGCTGACTGCGGTCTCGGGATAGGTAGTACCGGAGCTCCAATTTTAGATAATCAAGGAAAAGTCAGGGGGATGATATCTAAAGGAATTTCTAAAAGTCTTCGTGACAGTATTAACAATTTTGGTTGGCTCTCTGAACCGCTTCGAGAAATGGCCCATGGAACTAATTTTGCCTGCGCTCCACTGCTAGATAATGAAGATATGTTAGACGAAAGAGAGTGCATGAAAGTAATCTCTGATCGGGCCATTGCAGAATTAAGAGAAAGAATGACTTCATTTGGACTTCTATTCGAAGAACCTAAAAATCAACTTAAAGAAAGATTAGAAGAAAAATCTAAATTTGTTAAATTTGATGTTAAGTACAACACTAGCGGAAATATTCAAGAAGCTAATGTACTTCCAAGATGTTTCAAACCGCTCACGAACTGGTTATCCAGTCTGAATTCCAGTCGAAACACTTATGTCTTTAATATTTCTCTTCCTTCTATGAAGTTCAAAAAAGTAATGGACGGAAATGGGAGAGTTTCAGGACTAATAGAAGAAGGACCTGAAAAGCCCTTCTATGTTCAGTTCTCTCTTAAGCAACTTCGTTCATTTAAGCGCTCAATGTTGTGGATGTGGAATAACATAGATAATTTTACTTATCCTAATATGTCTGAGGAATGCTCATTGTTTTAGGTCTCTCCAGCTCTTGCCTTTTCTGGCCCTGGTATTTTTCTGGAAATCTTCAACTGCTTTATTATGGTCTTTATAGGTCTTTGAAAAGACATGGGTACCATCGTTCTTACTCACAAAATAAAGATAGTTATGTTCTTCAGGATCGAGCACGGCCTTAATAGCTTCAAGACTTGGATTAGAGATTGGCCCTTTGGGAAGGGCCGGAATCTTGTAGGTATTATAAGGGGTAAGTTCTAATAAGTCGGCCCTTCTGATATTTCCTTTATAACGGCTCCAGATTCCATAGATTGTGGTTGGATCAGATTGAAGTCTCATTCTTTTCTTTAAACGATTAGTGAAAACACCGGCAATGGTGGGACGTTCAAATTTTGCACCGGTTTCTTTTTCAACAACCGAGGCAAGGACGATGACCTGATGCTTATTTAAGAACGGGTGGTTGAAATCCAGATCCTTTGTACGTTCATTAAAAAGATCGATCATGCTTTTCGCCACGGTTTTTGCAGGAGTATTGGGTGCGAAACGATAGGTCTCAGGAAAAAGATATCCTTCCAGGGATGTGGCTTCGATACTTAACTTAGAAATCAGGTCAGGGTGTTGAACGGCTTCCAGGAACGCTTCTGCTGAAGTAATACCAGAACTTTCGAAAAGCTTCGCAATCTCATACATATTTTTTCCTTCCGGAATGGTGATGCTAGTGAGATTTGGCTGCCCATACACTAAAGTATCGAGAACTTGTCTAAGATTAGATCCTCTGGGAATCGTAAAACTACCGGCCCGAAACTTGGTTAAGACATCTTTATATTTGGCGTAATAGTGAAACATTCTTTTATCAGGAATAAGACCTTCATTAAAAAGACGTTGATTAATACGTCCGAAAGTCTCGCCGGTGTGAACGACAAAAATTTTATCAGGTCCGGTATAAGACTGATTAAAAATCATCGCAAGGCGGATCCCGCTACCAATAAGGGCCAATAAAATAAAAGTAACTGTAAAAATCAGAAATTTTTTCATCCTAAGATTATAGACCAATTGGATGCTTCGTGCGGCGAATAAAATCTTCTAAAATTACACTCGCTGCAACAGCGTCAATTTGCTTCAAGTCGACTTTAAAATTATAACGAGGTGAGCTCTTCATTCGGGATTCCGCTTCAAAAGTAGAGAGAGTTTCATCTTGAGCTTCAATAGGCAGAGTAAAATGATCTTTTATAAAGTCGATAAAGTTTTGTGCTTTTTGAGTTGTGCTGGTTTTTTTTCCATCTGTTAAATGCGGGAGGCCAATGACAATGAGTTCTATAAATTCATCATCTACAATGCGTTTTAGTTCTTTAATAACTGCATCTGGTCCAATGTTTTGAATTCTTCCATAAGGAGTAGGATAAGGATCGCGATTCACACAATAAGTTGCTACACCGATAAATTTTTCACCAAAGTCCATGGCCAGAATGTTTTTTAAATTTAATGGATGATCGGAAGGCAATGAGAATTCATTCATAAATTGGTTTTACGTCAAAAGGGGAAGCTGGGCCAGTTCTTTTGTTTCTTCAAATTTTACCCCAACCCCCAAGAGCCTTACGGGTCTTGGATCCTGAGTCCACCTCTCCTCTAAGAGATAGAGAAAATTTTCTTCAGTGAAAGGCATTTGTCTTTCAATCGTTGTCTGCTTGAAATCAAAGTACTTTATTTTGACATGGAGGTTTTTAATTTCCCTGCCTTCATAACGAGTAAGGTCTTCTCTAACCTCTTGAACCATTCTAAGAATGTGTCCCTTCATTTCATCATAACTTTGGATGTCCCGAGCGAAAGTCTCTTCGGTTCCTAATGATTTTCTTTCATGTTCCGTTTCTACTTCACGTTCATCCTGGCCACGGCAAAAATCATAAAGTGCGTCCCCGAATTTTCCGAAATGATGGATGAGTTCACTTCTCGTGTAGTTTTGTAAATCAAGACAAGTTTTAATTTCTAGTTCATGCATGTGGGCCGCTGTCACTTTACCGACTCCCCAGATTCTTTCTACAGGAACAGTCTTGATAAATTCATCTACTTTTTCGGGGGCGACGGTGAACTGACCATTGGGTTTCCGATAATCGCTGGCAAGTTTTGCTAAAAGTTTATTAGGAGCTATTCCAGCAGAAGCAGTTAGTCCTTCTGTTCGTTCGAAAATCTTTTTTCGTATATCCTGAGCAATGAGAGTCGCAGAATTATGAAACAGAGAGGAGTCTGTTACATCGAGATAGGCTTCATCCCAAGAAAGCCCTTCCACTAAATCAGTGTACTCATGGAAGATTTCAAAAACTTGATCGGAGGCTTTCTTATATTTACTCATTTGTCCTCGTACTAAAACCAAGTGGGGACAAAGTTTCAGCGCATGGGCAGTGGCCATCGCTGATCGAACTCCATATTTCCGAGCTTCGTAATTAGAAGTAGAGATCACTCCGCGTCGATCTTGAGATCCACCTACCGCCATAGGTACATTACGTAGTGAAGGGTTGTCTCTCATCTCAACAGCAGCAAAGAAGGCGTCCATATCGATGTGGATAATTTTTCGCATAACCCTAGTTTACGGAAATATTACGGCTTAATCCAGACCTTTTTTCTGCCCTTCATACTTAAGCCCTTGAAATTATTTTTCAAAACCTTATAAAACTAGAAATTGACATTGATTCAAATCGGGTTAAGATAGTCAAGAATCAACAGAATATCGCCGGCCTTCGTAATCGAGACCAAAAATCCCAAAAATTTTAATGATGAACCTATTTTACAAAATTTTATTTAACATCACCGTGGAGTCAAAATGCATTTGAGTGCTTTACGCGAAAAAGACATCGAAGAACTAACTAAAATGGCAGAAGAGGCCCAAATTGAAAATGCGGCCGGTTTTAAAAAGCACGAACTGATCTTCTCTCTCTTAACAAAAAAATCCAAAGACAATGAAGAAATTTTCGGAGACGGTGTTTTAGAAATCCTGCCAGATGGCTTTGGTTTCTTACGTTCTCCTTCTTATAACTATCTTCCTGGTGCGGATGATATTTATGTTTCTCCTTCTCAAATTCGTCGTTTCGGTCTTCGTACAGGAGATACTATCGAAGGACAAATTCGTACTCCTAAAGAAGGGGAGAGGTATTTCGCTTTATTGAAAGTTAACCACATTAACTTTCGTGAACCGGAACAACACCGCTCAACAGTCCTCTTCGATAACTTAACCCCGCTTTACCCAAATCAAAAAATTAACCTCGAATCAAAACCAAATAATTACTCAACACGTGTAATTGATCTTTTTGTTCCTCAAGGTTTTGGGCAGCGTTGTTTGATCGTGGCACCTCCTAAAGCTGGTAAGACCATGCTTATGCAGGATATCGCGAACTCAATTTCTGATAACCATCCTGATGCTAAACTTATCGTTCTTTTGATTGATGAGCGTCCGGAAGAAGTAACTGACATGAAACGTAACGTTCGTGCAGAAGTTGTCTCTTCAACTTTTGATGAGCCAGCTACCCGTCACGTTCAGGTTGCTGAAATGGTCATTGAAAAAGCAAAACGTTTAGTTGAAGCCAAACAGGATGTGGTGATCCTTCTGGATTCTATCACCCGTCTGGCCCGTGCATACAACACTGTTGTTCCACCATCTGGTAAGATCCTTTCCGGTGGTGTTGATTCCAATGCTCTTCATAAGCCAAAAAGATTCTTCGGAGCCGCCCGTAATATTGAAAACGGTGGATCGCTTACAATCATTGCGACCGCCCTTATTGATACCGGCTCGAGAATGGATGAAGTTATCTTTGAAGAATTTAAAGGTACTGGTAACTCTGAAGTTCAGCTTGATAGAAAGCTTATGGAAAAGAGAATATTCCCGTGTCTTGATATCAACAAATCAAGTACTCGTAAGGAAGATCTCCTAATGCCTGACAAAGATCTTCAACGAGTTTTCGTTCTACGCCGGGTACTTAACCCAATGAATACTATGGACTCGATGGAATTTATCCTGGAAAGGATGAAAGACACCAAGACCAACATCGCATTTTTGGATAAAATGAACGGATAATGAAAAAAACTTTAAAACGCATCATTCTCTTAACGACTAAGCAGTACACCTCTATTGGTGGTCAGGCCGTCATTGAGGGTGTGATGATGAGATCCCCAAATGCTTTCGTTGTGGCCGTTCGTAAACCGGATGGCTCAATCAGACTTCGCAGGGATCAATGGTATGGGCTTTCTAAGAAACTAGATTTTTTGAAAAAGCCCTTCCTTCGTGGTGTATTGATGCTGATCGAGACAATGGCCAATGGGTTAGTGTCTTTGAACTATTCGGCCAACATAGCCATGGCAGAAGAAGAGCGTGAAAAGGCTTTGAAGAAAGGCAAAACGCTGGAAGAATTTGAGGCCAGCCAAAAGAAAAAAGAAAAAGTTGATTGGGCGACATTCCTGACGATGGGTGTTTCCTTCGCCTTTGGGATCGGTCTTTTTGTTTTCCTTCCTCACATGGTGGCCTTTGGAGTAGGGGATCTTCTCGGACAAAATTGGACACTCGATAGTTTTGCTTTCCATGCCGTTGACGGCATCGTGAAAGCGTTTATTTTCGTGGCCTATATCTGGGGAATCTCTTTCATGAAAGACGTCTACCGGGTATTCCAATACCACGGGGCCGAACATAAATCGATTGCGACCTTTGAAGCAGGGATGGATTTGACGGTTGAAAATGCTAGAAAGTTCACTACTCTTCATCCACGTTGTGGAACTAGCTTTATCTTTTTCTTAATCCTCGTTTCTATTATTTTATTCTCAGCTGTATTTACTTTGATTCCAATCGGAACGAATTTACCGCCTATTTTGCGTCATGTGGTTGCAGTGCTTTTTAAAGTCGCACTTATGTTGCCTGTGGCCGGTATCAGTTATGAACTGATTAAGACCGCTGGTAAATGCTCTACTCAGTGGTGGGCAAAGGCCATGAGTGCTCCTGGTATGCTTCTTCAGAAGCTTACAACCAAAGAACCTGATGAACATCAACTGGAAGTCGCTCTTTCCAGTATTAAAGCTGTGTTGTTCCTGGAGGAAAAATACAACCTCAGGACCGCAACTGAAAAAGTTTTTAACCTTGAAGAAATCGATATCAGTACTCTCAATGATATTGAATCAACTAATTCAACTCTTAAAGAATTCTTAGAGTAAGCCCCGAAGGAAAGTCCCGTGTTCGACAAATTAGAAGCAGTGGTCAGACGTTATGAAATCTTAACTGAGAGATTGGCGGATCCATCTCTCTATGATCGGGCCCAGGAGCTTCGAGAAACGAACACAGAACGCTCAAATATTGAGCCGATCGTTTTAAAATTCCGTGAATATAAAAAGTTAGTGGCCGACATCGAAGGCAATAAAGACATCATTCATAATGAAAAAGATGAAGAGATGCGTGAAATGGCCAAGGAAGAGCTCTCTGAACTTGAAGATAAACTTCCGACGATTGAGCAGGAACTTAAACTTCTTCTTCTTCCCAAAGATCCCAATGATGATCGTAACGTTATCTTAGAAATTCGTGCGGGAGCGGGTGGAGACGAAGCTTCTATCTTTGTGGCCGATGTATGGAGAATGTATCGTAACTATTTTGGAACAAAAGGCTGGAAAGCTGAAGTCGTTTCAATCTCCGAAGGCGATCAGGGATTAAAAGAGATTGTAGTCAACGTTTCTGGAGATAAGGTTTACTCCAAAATGAAATATGAGTCAGGGGTTCACCGTGTTCAGCGTGTGCCTGATACTGAAGCTCAGGGACGTGTTCATACTTCTACCATCACTGTGGCCGTTATGCCTGAAGCTGATGAAGTAGGGGATGTTGTTCTTGATATGAATGAGATCCGAATCGATGTTTACCGATCCGGCGGTTCAGGTGGTCAGTCAGTTAACACCTCCGATTCTGCAGTCCGCTTAACCCACATGCCGTCTGGTATTGTGATTGCCATGCAGGATGAGCGTTCTCAGTTAAAGAACAAAGATAAGGCCTTCAAGATTTTAAAGGCCAAGTTATACGATCTAAGAATTCAAGAAGCTCATGCTAAGGAAGCAGCTACTCGTAAAGGGTTGGTTGGTACCGGTGACAGATCTGAGCGGATTCGTACCTATAACTATCCTCAAGGCCGAATTTCAGATCACCGAATTAACTATACGATCTATAACCTTCCAAGCTTTATGAATGGCGACATTGATGAAGTTATCGATGCTCTCATTGCACACAACCAGGCGATCCTTCTCCAAGGGGAAGAAGAATAGAGACACTTAAGGAAAATTGGTCTGCTTATTTTAAGGAACATGAAGTTTCACTTGGGCGCTATTATCCTGGTCTTAATCTCTACCGCTTCTTAATGGAAATTCAGGACATCCTGAAAAAACGTCTCCATAACAATGCCCTCACTCTTGATGACGCTAGCTTTTCAATCTCAACAAAGCTTCGGGCAGAACTTCACGATTCTTTCCAGAAAGGGATTCCTTTTGCTTATCTCTTAGGGATGAGTGAATTTTATGGAAATCAATATCTGGTTAACCCTGATGTCTTGATTCCCAGACCCGAAACTGAATATTTGATCGATCTGATTGTGAATGATTTCAAGGGAAAAAAAGTAAATCGCATCCTTGACGTTGGGACTGGAAGTGGAGTTATCCTCTTGAGTCTGCTTCAAAATAATGTCGGTAAAGTTGGAGTGGGTGTTGATATTTGTGAGAAGGCACTGGCAGTGGCAAGAATTAATGCCCGACGCTTACGTTTAGAAAAGAAAGTGACACTTCTTCAATCTGACCGTCTGGCCAATGTTGAAGGAACTTTCGATCTTATTGTTTCTAATCCTCCGTACATAAAAGCTTCTTCTCATAAACAACTGGTTCATGAATCAGTTGACACTCATGAGCCTCATCAGGCCCTGTATCTTCCTGATGACTACTATACTTTTTGGTTTGAAGATTTCTTCATGGCCATCCGGGCCTCACTGCATGGGACTTTTTTTATGGAAGGCCATGAGCTGGAAGTGGAAGATCAGGCCAAGCTCTTAGCACGCCTGGGTTTTAAGGACATCCAGATCTTAACTGATTTGAGTGGAACTAAAAGATTTCTCAGAGCGATTATTTAAGCGGCTTTGTTCCAATTTGGCCTATAAGCCTCCAAAAAACACTGCAAAGAATTAAATTCAGCAAGCAAAGCGCCCTTTTGGTACTCTTCTTTCTCTTTTGTAAACTTGATGGCATTCAAGCTTATTTGCTCATTAGCTTCCATGGATGAAAATTCAAAATCTATGTCACAGGTCTTTTCTTCTAAATTATAAAATATTTTTGATAACGAAATAACTGACTCAAAAAAGGTTTCTGTAAAGTCAGTATATCCCGCGATGAAGGCCGCTGATTGACCACGTGGACAGATCTCCCTAACGGTGTCCCTTAAATGGGTAAAATCAAGGGGATTGTTTTTTATTTTCATAATGAGTCTTATCGGCTACCAAGAGAAGATCTTTTAAAAATAATCTCCATAGTTTATTAAAATTCTTTTGAAGGTTGTATTCCCAAGTATCCTTTTTGCCATTGGAACTCATTTCTAGAAGGTTCTTTTCTCCTGTGGATAAATGTTTCTTATATTTTAAAATTAAATCCTCTAACGAAATACTCATTTTACCTGGCACCTTTTTTACATTTAGTTAATACAAAGGATTTGTATTTCATCAAAAAGGACGCCAGCTATATTTTCCACTAAGTTTTTGATTTCTATTGTTTATTAACGCGATCAGAGATTTTTTCTTCCCCTTTAAAGGTTGAAGACTTTTTATAGAATAATCCCTAAAATCTCTTAAACAACTTTCTGGAAGGTTTATGGATAAACTCCTTATTGAAGGACCTTGTTCTCTCAACGGTTCAGTACATATTTCGTCTGCTAAAAACGCAACTCTTCCCATATTAGCAGCTACTCTTTTATCTCCTTATCCCATAACCTTTGATCGCATTCCGGATTTGATGGATGTCGGAACGATCTTAAAGCTCCTTCAAAGCATGGGTGTGAAAGTTACAAAAAATGATCAACAAACAATCGTTGATGCTAGTCATTTGGATAATCAGCATGCCGATTATTCTTTAGTTAAAACTATGCGAGCGTCAGTTTTAGTGCTGGGTCCACTTCTTGCTCGTTATGGAGTTGCTTCGGTTTCGCTTCCTGGCGGATGTGCCATTGGCGCCAGACCAGTCGATATTCACTTGATGGGTCTCGAGAAAATGGGAGCACAAATTGAAATTGAAAATGGGTACATCAAGGCCCATTGTAAAAAATTAAAAGGGACCAGAATTCCACTTCCTTTCCCAAGTGTCGGTGCCACTGAAAATCTCATGATGGCCGCCGTGCTTGCTGAAGGAGTGACAATTATTGAAAACGCCGCGATGGAACCTGAAATTGATGACCTTGCTGATTTTTTGAAAGCACAGGGAGTAAAGATTGAAGGTGCGGGAACTTCTCACATCACCATTCAAGGAATGGATATTTCTTCTTTAAAAGCTCCAACAAAACCATATCGTGTTATTGGTGACCGAATTGAAGCCGCAACTTTTATCATCGCTGCCATTATGAGTAATGGTGAAGTGAAGGTGGAAGGATTTAATCCGGCTCATCTTTCTTTTGTTTTGGAAACTCTCACAAAGATGGGGGCCAATCTTGAAACGGGAAAAGATTTTGTTCAAATAAAGAAATCAAATCGTCTGAAGGGCGCAATAATCGAAACGGCTCCTTACCCGGGGTTTCCAACAGATGTACAGGCCCAAATGATGGCCCTTATGAGCATTGTTGAAGGAAACTCAGTGGTTACTGAAGCCATTTTTGAAAACCGATTTATGCACGTTCCTGAGATGGGTCGTATGGGGTCTAAAGTTACCCTCAAAGGCAATTCGGCCATGATTGAGGGAGTTGATAGTTTGAGCGGAGCGCCTGTTATGTGCACCGATCTGCGCGCCTCAGCGGCACTTGTTTTATGTGCTCTGGTGGCCAATGGAACCAGTGAAATTCAGCGTGTCTATCATCTTGATAGGGGTTATGAGAAAATTGATGAAAAGCTCACAGCTTTGGGAGCTAAAATTCGACGAGTAAAGGGATGATATGAGCGATTGTATTTTTTGTAAGATAGTTAAGGGAGAAATCCCATCGACTAAAATTTTTGAAAATGAAACTGTCATTGGCTTTAAAGACCTCCGCCCACAAGCTTCTATTCATCAATTATTTATCCATAAGAGCCATACCAAAGACATTAATGATCTCGCTAAGAATGATCCTCAGGAATTATCTGATGTCTTTAATGCTATTCGTACTTATACCCAGAAAGAAGGTCTGGATAAGAATGGATTTCGGGTTGTGACAAATCTTGGCGCTTTTGCCGGCCAGACAGTTTTTCACACCCACTTTCATGTGTTAGCGGGTGAGCCTTTAGGTCACTTCGGTTCTTAGAACTGTAGGCCGTTAAAAATTCCGGCCAATAAAGTTCTTTGAAGCTGATTAAGTTGAACCGTTCTCGCCATAAAAATAACCGGACTTCTTTCGATCTGAGCAGTTGCTACAAACTGACCTTTGGGCGAATTAAATTCTGTCACTTCGAAAACATCATGAAACTTATCCAGGTAGTTCTGCATGAGTTCTTTTTCTTTCGCAGCACCTTGTTGGAAATTCGCCTTCTTGGTTCCTGAAAGAAGAGACTGAGTAAGTTTAGGCCTATCCTTTTTCTCGTTGTTCTCATCTTTTTCTTCAGTTGAAACAACATCGTTGAAGAGAATGGTGAGATCAGTGGCCCCAAGATTTCTCTTCATCCAGTACCAGAATTCTTCAAAAAAACTCAAACGATCCTTCTTCCATAATTCACGGAAGTGGGTCGTAATTTTATAAAGATCTTCAATGGCATTTAAATTCTGATGAAGGGTCCAGCGATTTAAAACTTTCATATAGAGGTCTTTAAATTGTTGGGCCGGAAGAGTTTCAAAAGATGATATTGTGAGGTTTTCATCCTGAGCATCCAGAATAGGGTAGTGGGCCTTCTCTTTTTCCAGAAGTCCTACTAATGAACTGAAATGTTCGTTGTCATGGACAAAAAGTGCCTGCAGATTTTCATCGGCGAGATCCGTCACATCAATAATGCGAGTCTCTAGTGAATTTTGGGACCAATTCAGTTCTTTAATCAGAACTTGACTGGATGAACGGATAAAACCGAGCGAAATAATCATGCAAAACCTTCCTTTGAACCAAAGCATTCTAACAAACGCAACTTTAAGTTACAATGGACTCATGGTGCATCATTGGACCTTTTTATTGATTCTTTTTCTAAGCCTGGGCGCCTTTGCCCAGGATGAACGCTATTATCGTCAGATTCTGACTGGTGAGTTGCCAAAGTTAAATCTCGAAGCAGGGGAAATTCCGGTTGCACAGTTTAACGTTATGGGAGCTCAGTACCGGATTGACCTGAATGATGATGGCATAGAGGAGATCATCCAGCCTCAGAAGAGGGATGGCGTGGATTGGATAGAAATCAGAAATTCATCTGAATCTAAATTATTTGAAGCTAAACTTCTGGCCATGGGTGCGGGAAGTAGTATTTACAAACTAAAGCTGGTTCACATCTCAACCTCCGTTAAGGCCCTTTTAGTATTTCTGGATGAAGGTGTCACTTCGGCCAAGAGATTCGAATCGACCGGCCGCTTTTATGTGATAAGTTTTGAAAACAACAATCTCCTCAAGATGAGCATGACTGAAGGTCCTCATTTTTTTCATGAGAAAGAAGCTCAACGAGACCAATATTGGAGAAGGGATTATGCAGTCAATATCTACGATATAGATGGGGACGGCTCTCGGGAAATCAGTGTTCAATACAATAGCATTCAACGAATTATGAAATACCTCGGTCGAGGAGAGTGGCAACGTCTTTAAGAAGCTTTCTTGATGCTTGCCTCGTTCTTTTTCTCACGCTCTTTACGATACTTTTCAAGCATCTCAATATTAGAAGCGCTTTCAAGGGCCGCCATTTTGCGCAAACGGGCCATGATTAAGAACCATACAACAAGTGGCAAACCAAGGAATATGGATACCCCAAAAATAATGCTGGTAGGGTTGAAGTTAGTTGATAAATCTTCGGGTGCTGTTAAGCCAGGAGCAGGACTTTTGGACGCCTCCAGCTTATTCATGTCTTGTTCAAGATTGTATAACGATTCTGTTCCTTGAGGCAGTACTTGAGGTTGGTCAACCTCAATGCCGACAAAATCCTCAACCGCCGGACTTCTACCTTGGCCATAAACAGCTGTTGAAAGCAAAAAGATCAAGAAGCCAAGTGTACGAAAACCCATGATTTTATCTCCTTGAATTTCTTATCGGCAAAGAGATGTCCATTCTTTAGCTAAAGATTCCATTTTTATGACCGATAAAAACAAGCAGAACTTGGATTCACTTAGGTGAGGTTTATGAAGATATTTTTTGTTTTTTCACTTCTGGCCTTTGGTTATGTTTTCTCTCTTTGGAAATGGGGAGGAATGGATGCGACCGTGACTAAGAAATGGAATGACCAGATACAGATGGAGCAAAAAGCCCTCGCCCTGGCCAAAGATAATCGCTTGCTTCAGATTAAGATTTCTGGCCTGGAATATAAAATTTCAGAGCTTGAGGCGAAGAATAAATACTTCGCTACTCGGGCCGGCCAGACTTCAAAACAAACCAGAAAAATTGCGAGTATTCCTCAGGCCGATGCCAATGATTTGGTCAATTACGAAATCTATAAGTGGACACCGGAAAAGCTTTTGGCCATTGGTGAAAAAGAATTCTATTTCAAAAATTATGACAAATCGGCTCAGTTCTATAGTGAGCTGATTAGTCGCTTTCCCAAGCATGAAATCATCAGTGACCGTGTGCTTTTTGGAGCAGGAGTTGCTGCTTTCGAAACGGGTAAGAACTATGACTTGTCTGAAAAATACCTCGGAAGACTTGTTAAGCAGCATCCTCAATCTCAATTCTATCGAGGCGCCAAATTATGGCTTGCCCTGGCCCAATACAATCAGGGTGAAGAGAAGAGGTTTCTCGAAACTGTCGAAGAATTTCGTCTTAAATATCGCAATACAAATGAATGGAAAATATTAAGCAGGTACTATGAAGACATCTCTTACAAAATTAAGCAGTAGTTTATTACTTCTCTCTCTTCCTTTTAGCTTATGGGCCAAACCAATGGGATTGGTGACTAAGATTTCAGGAAAAGTTTTCGTGACAACAGAAGAAGGAAAAACCTCAACTCTTAGACTTAATCAAACCATTGATGAAAAGTCAGAGATCCTGGTACCGACTGATTCTGCATTAACTATAAATGATTATTATGATGGCACTTTCCATCTGGTTGGCGGCTCTCATTTAAAACTTTATGATAAGTCAGTCCATCTGAAAACAGGAAAAGTTTGGGTTCAGTCAATGAATTCACGCCATCCGCTGGCCCTTACAACGGCCAATGGACAAGTGAACTATTTGAAAGGCGAGTTTATTGCTATTTATGATAAACCGACGAAACGTTCGCAAATTCTAGTAGTGGATGGAGAAGTGGACGTTGCTAATATCCACGATCAACAAATGAAATACTCAATACCAGCGGGCTCGTTTACGGTCGTGGATGATGATGTGCCACGTGCACCTACGAAGGTCGGTCATCAATCTCTTAATGCGGCTTTGGCAGAGTTTAAATCGCTTCCTATTGAGCCTTCTGTTTCAGAGGGCCGCTCAATCGCATCAGTGTCTGAAAAAGAAGTTCCAAAGAAAAAGGGAGAGATCATTTTCATTAAATCTCATCGATTGCCAGCATCGGTTTCAATGCAAGGGCGATCAAATAAGTCAGGTAAGGCGCGTTCCGTAGAAAGGCTAAATCCAGTTCCTATCAAAATTTATGGTACATCTTGGAAGGAAAATGAAATTAAAGTCTCTCCGAGAACTCCAGCTTCAATAAACATTATCGCTCCAACTTTGCCAAAAAATAGTGCGTCTAATGTGCAAAATCACCCAGAGTTTACTGATTCCCTGAAGAATGAAACAAGTAAACAACCTAAGTTCTCGAAAGAACTAGAAAATCTCATCCAGGACTTAAAGAGTTTCTAGTACTTAGGAAGGTATTTAAGCTATCTTATCAATCGATTAATAACAGTACCTTCGCTCTATTCGTGCATTGCTAAAAATATTTAAGATATCTTGAGTTTTAGTTCCATCTAAACATGCCTTAATATACATGTATGGAAAAAACAAGAATGCATGTAACCATCATTGACGACAACAAAGACCTTCTGGAAGTTCTATCAAGTTCTTTATCTGATTCGTTTAATGTAGAATCTTTTAGTGAACCAGATCGCGGACTTGATTTCATCCGGAATAACCACACTGACGCAATCCTACTGGATCTTCACATTCCGGGGAAGGATGGCTTTCAAGTGTATGAAGAAGTTAAACGGGCGAAGCAAAATCTTCCGGTTTTATTTCTTACTGGTGATTCAGACATCGGTGCCCGAGTAAAGGGTCTGGAAATTGGAGCGGATGACTTCTTACTTAAGCCGGTTCAGACAGAAGAGCTTGTCGCTCGTATCCGTAATAGAATCGCTCTTTCTAAGCGTAATTTACAAAATAATAAGCTTATTAAGTTTAAAGATTTAGTGATTGATCTGGATGGTCACCAGGTTATTTTAAATAACCAAGCCATCAGACTAACACCGAAAGAGTACCAACTTCTTCTCGTTCTTTCACAGAATCCAAATCGCGTTATCCATAAAGATGATTTAATTCATATGCTCTGGAAAGATGTGCATGTTGAAGTTAACAACCTCGATACTCACTTTTCAAATCTTCGCCGTAAACTTAAGCCGTTTTCTACTCATATTAAAACGCTCAAGAATCTCGGTTACGTTCTACGCATATAGTTCCCACTACAAAAATAGAATAAATGAGCTATCCTTTGGTAATCAAAGGATAGCTTTATGTTTTACACCGAAAATTCTGCTTTAACTTATGATGATGTTTTAATTGTCCCAAGTTATTCCGAAGTTCTACCATCTGAAGTCTGTTTAAAAACTCGTTTTAGCAAAAACATTTCCCTCAACATACCCATCGTATCCAGCGCCATGGACACCGTCACTGAATCGCGAACCGCGATAGTTATGGCCCAAGAAGGTGGGATCGGCGTGATCCATAAAAACATGACTCCAGAAGAGCAAGCCTTCGAAGTTGAAAAAGTAAAAAAATATGAATCGGGTATGATCATTGATCCCTTTACCGTCACACCTGATCAAAAAATTTCTGACTTATTTGATCTCATGAAAAAATATAAGATTTCTGGCTTTCCTGTGATCGAAAAAGATCGCACGTTGGTTGGCATGATCACTAACCGTGATCTACGTTTTGTCTCTGATCACTCGAAGAAAGTTAAAGAGATCATGACCTCAAAAAATATCGTAACGGCTCCTGAAGGAACCAGCTTTGCTAAGGCAAAAGAAATTTTACAGAACCATCGTGTAGAAAAACTCCCTGTGGTGACTTCGGAAGGGAAGCTTTGTGGACTCATCACCATTAAAGATATTGAAAAGACCATTGCTTTTCCCAACTCTAATAAAGATCAATTCGGACGATTGAGAGTTGCTGCTGCTTGTGGAGTTTCTGAGAAGGAAATGATTCGCGCTAAAACACTTATTACAGCCCAGGTTGATGCCATCGTTATTGATACCGCCCATGGACATTCTAAGGGTGTTATTGAAATGGTTAAGGCGATTAAAAAGATAGACGCCAGTGTAGATGTCATCGCGGGGAACGTGGCCACGGCCAAAGCCTGTGAAGATCTCATTGCTGCCGGAGTTGATGGAATCAAGGTTGGTATTGGACCAGGTTCTATTTGTACAACGAGAGTCATTGCGGGGATTGGTGTTCCTCAAATGCAGGCCATTTTCGATTGTCATAAGGTCTGTTCTAAGTTCGACATCCCTTTTATCGCAGACGGAGGAATCAAGTTTTCCGGCGATATTGTTAAGGCATTGGCCGGTGGTGCTTCTTGTGTCATGATCGGTTCTCTTTTTGCTGGAACTGATGAAGCTCCGGGAGAGATGGTTCTTTATCAGGGACGTGCTTATAAAATGTATCGCGGAATGGGTTCTTTAGGTGCTATGGAAAGAGGTTCTAAAGATCGATACGGGCAGGGAGCAGTGGAAGAAGTTTCTAAGCTCGTCCCAGAAGGTATTGAAGGACAAGTTCCTTATCGAGGTTCTCTTGCCAATAATCTTTATCATCTCATAGGCGGAGTTAGATCTGGAATGGGATATGTTGGTGCTGGAACAATGAATGAGTTAACAGAAAAAGCTAAATTTATAAAAATCACCGCTGCTTCACTTAAGGAATCTCATCCCCATGATGTGATCATTACAAAAGAAGCTCCTAACTATCGTCAGGTTTAATTAATGAAGAGTTCTATTTGGATTGTTGATTTTGGTTCTCAATATACTCAGCTCATTACCCGTAAGTTTCGTGAGCTTGGATTTACTTCTGAGATTATGACTTTGGACGATACTCTTCTTCGTATAGAAAAGGAAACTCCGAAAGCACTGGTTCTTTCCGGAGGACCTCAAAGTGTTTTTGAAGATGAAACAAATTATGAGGCATTTTTTAAACACGAAGAACTTCCGATCTTAGGTATTTGCTATGGTATGCAGATTCTTGGGCAATATTTCGGCGGTAAGGTTGAGAAGGGGATACAGGGAGAGTATGGGCTGGCACGGCTCCACACTGTTCCTGGTGTTACTATTCCTGGCTGTCCCAGTGTGAGCGACGTGTGGATGAGTCACTCGGACCATGTGAGTGTCTTGCCTAAGGATTTCAAGTTAGTGTTTCAGAGCGAAAATGCATTGGTGGCAGGTATTAAACATGAGACACGTCCTATTTTGGGACTTCAGTTTCATCCGGAAGTTCATCACACGGCCCATGGAAAAGATATTCTATCCTATTTTCTAAATGATATAGCCCATCTTACCCAGGATTGGTCTTCTCAAACGATGCTTCAATCTTCGAATGAAGAGGTTCAGAAAATTAAAGGTAAAAAAGTATTGTGTGCCTTTTCCGGCGGAGTTGATTCATTGGTGGCCGCCACCTTAACTCACAAAATTATTGGCGACGACCTCTATTGCTTTTTTGTCGATAACGGCTTACTTCGTCCTCAGGATCTTCATCATATTAAGCTTCTTCAGGAAAAGACTAAATTAAATATTGAAATCATAGATGCTTCAGAGAAATTTTTAAATGCTCTTCAAGGCCAAAAAGATCCAGAGACCAAGCGAAAAATTATTGGAAAAACATTTATTGATGTCTTTGAATCTCAAGTCCATCAGTTTGAAAAAAATCATGGAGTAAAATTTGAGTATCTTCTGCAGGGAACTTTATATCCAGATGTGATCGAATCAATTTCTCCTCATAAAAAAGGCGGAAAATCTGTCACAATTAAATCCCACCATAATGTGGGTGGACTCCCGGAAAGAATGCATTTGTCTCTTTTAGAACCACTTCGTTTTCTTTTTAAAGATGAAGTAAGGGCCATGGGACAAGAACTAGGTTTGGAATATGATTGGGTTTTCCGTCATCCCTTTCCTGGTCCAGGAATTGGGGTGAGGGTACTCGGTGAACTAAAAAGAGAATCGATTAAAAAAGTTCAGGAATCAGATCAGATCCTTTTTGAAGAACTCAAGGCCAGTAATCTTTATAACTCTACCTGGCAGGCCTTTACCGTTCTACTTCCGGTTAAAACCGTGGGTGTTAAAGGTGATGGCCGCGCCTATGAAGAAGTTATAGCCGTTCGAATGGTTAACTCGGAAGATGGTATGACCGCATCAATTACTGAGGTTCCCTGGAGCTTTCTCAATCGGGTCTCCTCGCGCATTTGTAACGAGGTAAAAGGGGTAACGAGGGTCGTTTATGATTGTACCTCAAAGCCGCCTGGAACGATTGAATGGGAATAGTTTAATTAGTTGCGTTATGGTCTGAAGTGCCTTCTCTAAGCACTACGGCCATGATAAACCATTCCAATGAAAATGTTCCTTCTTCTTACTATTTTTACATTGGCCGGTTGCACACAGAAGTACGCAAGCTACGATCTGATTCGTAAGGTTGATTTTAATAAGCAAACTTATGAAAGGCCGATCACTTTGACTCAAGTAGCTCCTGTTGGAGCAGATCATCTAGAGGCTTGCTTTAATCAGTGGCTCTTCTTCTCAAATGCCGAAGCTGAGAAAGAATCTTCTGTTCCTATGTTGATAAGAAGCCTTTGCCCCGGCCAGGAATATCTCCTCCAGTCTGAAATGAAAGAAGTTTGGTGGACGACACTTCTTTTCACGCGTGCTTGTGTAAGTGTCGAAACAAAATGCGCAGAAGCCCGTAAAAGATAGTTTGAAAAGTTAATCCCAGATGAAATTGTTTTTTGCATTCCTCTTCGTTTTATTTTCGACCCAAGTATTTTCCCAGGCGATCGTTTATTCACTTCATTCCTCTACAGAAATTTTGGTTGAAGTTTTTGAAGCCGAAGGATTTCAGACTGGGAAGAAAGTCGTTGTTCTATCTGCCAAAGAAGATCAGATCATGGCGATCGGAAAAATTACCGATACCACTCTCGAAGAATTTCCAGGGAAAGTTAAAGTAAAAATTGAAGAAGTTGTTGATAATCTCCTCATTCTCGAAGGCGATGGAGTTGAGCTTCTGGATTATGAATTATTCAGAGAAAAGAAGATCCCTGGTTTTACTTCGCTTACTATTGGCGGCGATAAGAAAATACCATCCGAGTACAAGGATTTGGCCTATTTTGGAGTTTTCACTTCTGACGGTCATAATTTAGATGCCCAGGAATTTCTCATTTCTCCCTTCCAGATGCAATATGGTATCGATGATAAATGGGGGCTAAAAATCGTCAATGCCTTATGGCTTGATGGATATGCTAACGTGGGGTTGAAAAGACAGATTTTTAAAAATCGATTCGCAAAACTAACTCTCAATGGGCTAGGGGCCTACAAAGTTCAGGATCAAGATTGGATTGCACAGCTTGGGGGAGTTATGACTCTTCCAGTAAATTCCAAATATCAGCAGCATCTTATGTTTACTGGAACTTTTGATCCTCAATATGATGATGCTAAGGCCACAAAAGATCTTCATCTTTATCGTGATTCAGATATCAGAAGCATAACAGAGTATATGACCAGTAGGTGGAATCGGGTTCTTTATGGTCCGGTTTATAATGTGGAATTACAAACCTTTGGTGGGACTATCTCCTACATGTGGATTTGGAGCACTTTGCACGCCAGTCTGGGGATTGCAACCCGTGACATAACGAATCTGACCTTTGGGCCGGAAGGGTATTATTATGTCTATGATCTCTTTTGGAGATTCTAGAGGAGACTCATGTAGACGCGAAAGTCTGTGATACCTTCAAATTGAGAACTCGTTGCACCCGGACGTAAGAGTTGAGTGACATTAAGACCAGCATCCCGGGCAGCGGCCAGTTCTTCGGGAATATCAGAGAAGAAAAGAATCTCGGCTGGAGATAAGTTCACCTCTTGTGCGATGTTTTGGTAGGAAGCTTTCTCTTTCTTTCCTCCGACTTTAGTGTCGAAGTAATAAGAAATCATGGGAGTTAAATCACCTTCGACAGAGTATCCAAAAATTAATTTTTGAGCATGAACAGAACCAGAAGAGTAGATTCCAATTTTGCATCCACGGTCCAGAATTCTTAGAAAGAACGGTTTAACATCTTCGTAAACATGGCCCTTAAAATCATTCTTTAAATAACCGGAGGTCCAAATAAGACCTTGCAGCTCCTTGAGTGAGCCATGCTTGCGATCAATATCAATCCAATGAAGGAGCTTTTTAATAACACCATCAACATTAGCTTTGATGCCTTCTTCTTCTTCGATAGTCTGTTGAACTTCACTCAAAGCCTTCGCAACTTCAGGTTGATCTTGGTTCTTAATGACAAATTCTTCCATACACTTTTCGGCATAAGGAAAGAGAACGTCATGAACAAATTTGATGTCAGTAGTTGTGCCTTCAATATCGAAGAGAAATAATTTAATCATAAATTGTACTTTTGATCCTTGCCGCTTTGAGTGTAGTTGGCGACCCATCCTTCAGGAGTTTGGAAGATTCTAATGGCCTTCACAAAATATCTTGGAGCGAGGTCGAACCAGTGAGTGTAACCTTTAGGGACAGAGATAAAATCTCCTTTTTCACAAAGGAGTTTAAATACCTCATTACGATCTTCAAGATGAAAGAAAAAATAACCTTCGCCATCAACGAAAAAACGAACTTCATCTTCCGCATGGGTATGTTCTGAAAGAAATTTCATTCGAATGGCTTCAACATTCGGAGTCTCATTATGGACATTGATAACATCAGCGTTCACATAACCATGCTTTTTCATATAAGGATCTAATTCATGTTCATAGGCCTTGAGTATTGCTTCTTGTGAGTCAGTGTCTTTTAAAGGCATTGATGCTTCCCACTGCTCAAAAACAATCCCCCGTTCATTCATAAACATTCTTATATCTTTAGGATCTTTGATTTCTTTTCTCTGTGGATCTAAAAGGGTTAAAACGGCCATTATGTTCTCCTAATCAGGTGGTAGCACTCAAATAAAAATTCATAAGCTTCAATGTGTCGTTTGGCGTTGGCAATTGTCTTACCCCAGGTATAAAGGCCATGACCTGCTATCAAAAAGCCATGGATGTTATGCCGATAGCGATCCTTCATTTGATTCAAAATATCCGGCATATGCTGTGAATTTGGAACAATCGGTATAATCTCCTGTAATTCATGAGTAAAATTTCCTTCTAGGCCTTTCAGAATCTCCAAACCTTCAAAAGAGATTTCTTTTTCCTGCAAATGGCTCAGAGATAAAACAGTGCCTAGAACCGAATGAGTATGAAGAACGCAGTTAACTTCGGGAAACAAGCCATATAAAGCAGCATGAATCTCTGTTTCTGCGGAAGGCTTTATTCCGTCCCGATTGAACGGAGGAAGAACTTCTCCTGCTGGATTAATAAGAATAAGGTCTTCCAGTTTAAAACGGGATTTATCTACTCCCGAACGGGAAATAATATATTCATCTTTGTTTTCAGAACGGGCCGAATAATTGGTAGAAGAGGCAGGAGACCACCCTTTTTGGTTAAAAAAGAGGATCGATTCCAATAGCTCCTCCGCTAGTTTTTTATTGAATCCTGTAAACATGTCAAAAAGCTCCTTACTTCAGGACTTTACCTATCGCGAACACCTCAATTTTACAAGAGATGGATTGTTGCGTTAATTCGACAGGTTTTCGACAAACTTATGAGTCATAAATTGTGTTTAGATGCATGCCGCTTTTGTCATTTGACCTTAAAAATGGTTATCTAATAAGTGTCAAATTAGCCATTTATCGAGGACTAAAACCCATGAAAAACCCCTTTCTCGGGAGTGATTTTCAAAATACCCATAAAGATAGTTTTACCCATCTGCATCTGCATAGTCAGTATTCCTTATTAGATGGCGCGATTCGTTTAAACGATTTGTTTAAACGTGCAAAAGAATTAGAAATGCCGGCCATTGCTTGTACTGATCATGGCAATATGTTTGGTGGAATTGATTTTTATACGCGCGCTATTTCTGCCGGTATTAAGCCTATTCTGGGTTCAGAAATATATTTCACCCCAGGTTCACGTTTTGATCGCAGGCCTCCAAAAAATTCAAAAACTCTTGATTCCCAGGATGAAGTAGAGGGAAAGCACCAGATTCATCACTTAATCCTGCTTTGTAAAAATCTGACGGGTTATCAAAATCTTTGTAAGCTCCTCTCGAAAGCTTATCAGGAAGGATTTTATTATAAGCCTCGAGCGGATGTTGATCTTCTCCGTGAGTATTCTGAAGGGCTCATTGCTACTTCAGCATGTCTGAAGGGAGAAGTGGGATACAACTTTTTTACGGGCCAGGATGAACGTGCTCAGTCAGCGATCATGAAATACCGTGAAATTTTTAAAGATGATTTTTATCTGGAGATTCAAGAAAACGGAATTCCGGAGCAGGTAGAAGCAAATAGAAAGATCATTGCCTTTGCTAAAGAACATTCAGTACCTCTTGTGGCCACCAACGACTGTCACTACTTAACGAAAGAGGATGCCGCCGCTCAAGAAGTGTTGATGTGTATTCAAACGGGAAAAACGTTTGAAGATGAAAAACGCATGAAGCTTTCGACTTCGGAGTTCTATTTAAAATCTCCGCAGGAAATGCGCAAGGCTTTCAGTTATGTTTCTGAAGCTTGTGATAATACTTTGAAAATTGCTGATAAATGTAATTTAGAAATCCGTTGGCAGGATGATAAAGGAAAACAAATTTACCTTCTTCCTAAGTTTGAAATTAATACGGCCGAAACGGAAGAAGAGTATTTTACGCGTCTGACCCATGAAGGTATGCAGGAGCGTTTTGCAGGACCACACTTCAAGCATCTTCGCGAGAAAGATAATTGGGAAACTGAATTGCAACCTCAGTACCTGGATCGATTGGAAGTGGAAATAGGACTCATTAAGCAAATGGGTTTTACAGGCTACTTTCTCATCGTATCTGACTTCATTCAGTGGTCTAAGAAAAATGGCATTCCTGTTGGTCCCGGTCGTGGTTCAGGGGCCGGTTCAATTGTGGCCTATGCTCTTAAAATTACCAACGTAGACCCTATTCCTTATAATCTTCTCTTTGAGCGATTCATTAACCCTGAACGTATTTCTATGCCTGACTTTGATATCGATTTTTGCCAGGATCGTCGTCAGGAAGTGATTGAGTATGTGACCCAAAAATATGGAGAAGAACGAGTAGGGCAAATTATTACTTTCGGAACTCTCTCTGCTAAAGCAGTTCTTCGAGACGTATCCAGGGTGTTCGCTCTTCCATATTCAGAAGCTGATGCATTGGCCAAGCTTATCCCTGAAGAATTAGGAATCGAATTACAGGAAGCCATTGATAAAGAACCAAAACTTAAAGAGCTAGAAGATAATGATCCAAAGATCAGAAGAATATTACAAATCTCCAAACGCCTAGAAGGTCTTAACCGACACGCCGGTATTCATGCCGCCGGAGTGATTATTACCAATGAACCGCTTGTCACTTATTGTCCACTCTTTAAAGGTGCTAAAGGTGAACAGGTTGTTCAGTTTGATAAAGATTTCTCTGAAAAAATAGGTCTGGTAAAATTTGATTTCTTGGGATTAAAAACTCTGACAGTTATTTCCAATGCCGAGAAGTTTATCCGTCGGGATTTGAAAGCAGATTTTGATATTGAAGATATTGATTATAACGATCAATTAGTTTACGAAATGGTCTCTGATGGTCAGACAGTAGGGGTCTTCCAGCTTGAGTCTTCAGGAATGCAGGATCTTTGTAAGAGGATTAAACCGGGATCCATTGATGATATCACTGCGATTAACGCCCTCTATAGACCGGGTCCGATGGGATCCGGAATGCATTTGGAATTTGCTGAGATTAAAAACAAAATTAACGGGAAGGTTGAAAGCTATGCCTTTGAAGAACTTAAGCCGGTCTTAAAAGATACTTACGGAATTATTGTTTACCAGGAACAGGTAATGAACATTGCCCGTGTGGTGGCCGGTTATTCTCTTGGTCAGGCGGATATGCTTCGACGAGCGATGGGTAAGAAAAAAGCTGAAGAAATGCAGATGCACAAGGAGATTTTCCGAAAAGGTGCAGTTGAGCGCGGCTTCGATGAAGAAAAGGCCATTCATCTTTTCGACTTGATGGAAAAGTTCGCAGAATACGGATTTAATAAATCCCATGCTGTTGCCTATTCGGTTGTTGCCTATCAAACGGCTTTCCTTAAACGGTATTATCCTTCACAGTTTTTTGCGGCCCTTTTGGGAACAGAATTAAACAACAAAGATAAGATCACCATTTATATTCAGGAGGCTAAAGAATGCGGCATTGATATTCTTCCTCCTGATGTAAACGAATCTCTGTGGCTCTTTAACGTCATTGGAGACACCATTCGCTTCGGTCTAGGGGCGATTAAAGGCGTAGGTGAAGGAGCTGTAGAGGATATCGTAAAAGAGCGAACCGAAAATGGAGCTTTCATTAGTTTTGTGGATTTTTGTGAGCGAGTTAATCATAAGAACGTAAACAAGAGAGTGCTGGAAGCTTTAATTAAAGTGGGTGCCTTTGACTCTTGTGAAAAGTTTAACCGTAAAACCCTTTTGGAAAATATGGAGTTTATTGTCTCCTATGCAGAGAAAAAGCAGGAAGACAAACTTATGGGGCAGACCTCTCTTTTTGACCTAGGAGAGAGTACTCAATCTACAGAAGAGCAGCTAAATATTACTGAAACAACTGACTTTGATGAAAAGCAAAGATTATCCATGGAGGCTGAACTCCTAGGTATTTATGTGTCCGGCCATCCGTTAACTCAATACAAAGACATCATGACAAAGCTTGCTTCAATGGATATCGCACGCATTCAGGAGCTTCCAACGATGACCCGACCAGAGGGAATGGGACATCGGGTAAGTGATGAGAACGATCCGACAAAGCGAAGTATGGTTATTGCAGGAATGATTTCAGAGTCTAAAGTGATTATGACTAAAAAAGGTGATAAAATGGCCTTCGTCACTTTTGAGGATTTATCCGGTAAAATAGAATGTTTATTTTTTCCTAAGACCTATGCTGAATTTCAAGAATTTTTGACTTTAGATGAACCTCTGATTATGAACGGAATGGTGAATCTGGCAGAAGACCCTAAAAAGTTTTTCCCTAAAAAAATAGGCCTTCTAAAAAATGAATCAGACGAAAGAGTCACTTCTGTAAGAGTGAACCTTCCGGTTCAACACCTTAATAATTATTCTCTTTCTCAGGTAAAACAGATTCTTTTAAGTTACCGTGGCGCTGTTCCTATTCATTTCATATTTGAGACTCCTGAAGGACGTGCTCGCTTGCCGCTTGATGATAATTTTCTAGTAAGTCCATCACCGCAACTGGCGGCCAAAATAAATGAACTGCTTAATGCCAACTCTGTCTCTTTTATTGTTGATGGTAAGGTAGAGGAAGTACGACAGTGAGATGGTTTATTTTATATTTCTTCTTTTCATTTAGTTCAATGGCCTTTGCCGATACGGTCGAGCAGAACATTTCCATCGAGCTTGATACGAATAAAGTAAGCCGGGTAAAACCATTCCTATTGCATGAAGCTATATTACAGACTTTACTACAACAGGGACCTCAACTGGGTGTGAACGTCGAACAAATGAAATCGAAACTTGATGAAAAGTTTACGAGTTATTTCGAAGCCTATAAAAACCGTAAGCTTAAAGAAAGTTTCGGGAAAAATTATTCTCAAGAGATGACCCCTGAACAAAAAGAACAGTTTGTTCAGACTCTGGAAAAAGATCGAGCAGAACTTTTGATTAAGAGTTCTCGTCTAGATCAGGTCGTTGATTCCTATGGTTATAAAGAAATCAAAAGACAGGAAAAAACCAATATTTGGAACGGAAAAGTCGTCTTGAATTTAAATCCGGCCAAATTGAAAAAGCTAAATGAACGTCTTCTCTCCCCTGTGTCTATGCAGTACTCAAAACTTTTACTTATAACAGAAGTAAATCTTTTAGGTATGAGTTGGGGAGAATTGGAATTGGATCGGGCGAGTACATTTACTGAACCAATGATGGCATCATGGTTAAAATGGCTCCAATCGAATGCGCCTAATAATGTAGAGGAAATTGGCCTTTGCGAAGGATCTTGCCTTAATCTTTTTGATATTTGGCAGGACCTGCCTCAGGAAGAAGGTATGACGATCCCGGAAGAACTTTTAAACGGGGTGTGGTTAAAGGCTTCTTTCAATCTTAGAAAAGTCAATTTTACCAAAGGCCTGAATGAATGGGAGTTTTCATGGGACGGCAGTTTGATCATGCTGGATATGAATACTAAAAAGATTTTGGCCAGCTATCACATGCCTTTAGTCTCCAAAAGCTGGAGGGGACTTGACCAAAAAAGTCTCAATTCAAAACTTGCAAGTGCGATGTATGCTTCGCCTTTGAAAGCATTTAATAAAGCCGTGAAGAAGCTGCAGGAGAGCTCCCGTTTAAACCGACTAAGCCGTTTGGTCATTACCGGACATAAGCACCTGGGGGATGTAGGTGATTTGATGAATTTACTCAAGAAAGAAGGTCAAAATCTTGGCTTAGAACTCCAATGGGACCTTTTTACTCAGAATGAAGCCCAGCTTCTGTGTTTTTATCAAGGTGAGGAAAAATCGTTTACTGATTTATTGTCTCGCATAAAAGAGTTAAAATCATCACATAGCTATAATGTGGTAAATGAGTTCACAGGCGTTCGCCACATGTTAAAATTAATAGCTGAATAGAAATAATTCTCAAGGATGAGACATGCTATTTTTGCGTCTTGGCTTAATGCCAGTTTTGATTCTGTCATTCATAACAACTGCTTGTGCTCCCATCTCGCGAAGACAACCTATATCTAAAGCTTCAAAACTAAAAACTGTTTCAGAATTTAGTCCCATAAAAAAGAAAATTGCATTGCTTACTTTTTATAATGAAGCTCCGGTTGGGGGACAAGATCTTGCTGTGATTGCGACAGAAGAGTTTCGGCGAGAGATGTCTAAATCCCGTGAATTTCTCTTTGACCCTGAAGCTGAAAGAATGTTTGGGAACTCCAAAGAAATTTATGCAGGCGGTGGAACAAAACTTGCTCAACTTGCCCGAAAAGCAAAACTTTCTGGAGTGAACATTGTTGTTTTCGGAAGAATCAAAGAAGCTAGAATTCGGCAGAAAAGTGATGAAATTGGCTTTGTGAGGAAAGTAAAATCTATGGCGGAAACTTACATGGAAATAAAGGTGTACGACGTTTTATCTAACAAAGAATTATTTTCTGAAACTTTGGATGGAAACATCTCTGATGATAATTTGAAGTTTTATCAAGCTGATACTGAAGATAACCTTTCTTACCGCCAGGAACTGCTTCGTTATTCAGTAAAAGTCGCCAGTCGAAAATTTGTTCCAAGGGTAATCAAGGTGGGGGCCCGTCTAGATTGGATGGGAAGAGTGGCCAAAATTATAGGAACGCGAATTTATATAAACGCCGGTCGTACTTCAGGAGTTAATCTGGGTGATATTCTGAAAGTGATTACTGAAGGACAAGAAATTTATGATCCCGAAACCGGGGCCTTAATAGGAATGTCTCAAGGTGAAGTCAAAGGAACCCTTGAAGTTGTCGATTATTTTGGACAGGATGGAGCCATTTGCAATCTGCATTCGGGAGGCTCAGTTACTGAAGGGGACTTTGTACAACTATACTAATGGATACAACTTCTAAACTCCCATTCCTAGTCGTTTCCAATTCTCCCTACATGCGAGGGATTCTGAAATTTGTTTTAGAAACTCTTCTTCATACAGATGTGACAGAGCTGGAGACAGAGGAGAAGGCCCTCTCTTTTTTAAAAAATCTGGAAGCTGCTCCAAGTATGATTATTTATGATTATACTCCGAATGCATATCTCGTTGAAGACTTCATAAACTACCTAAGTGACCATTCAAAGAAAGTAAGGATTGTTATCCTTGTGAATGAGATTAGAGAAGAGGGAAAAGAACTCTTAAAGGATCAGCATCAAATGGTCTTGATGAATGAATCCTCTTTGCCCGCCGCTTTGATTGAAGAAGCCAAAGCACAGTTTTCAACTTCTCCCTATCTTAATGAAGAGCCTTACTGCCGAATTGATATTAACTTTCTTTCGATCCTGGATGGTATTAATAAGAATCTTTTTATCCGCTTAGGACAGAATAAGTTCATTAAACTTTTCCACGAGGATGACACGACTAATCTTCTGGATATTAAAAAGTATAAGAGCAAGGGGATTGATTATCTCTACCTAAATCGGGAAACGGCCGACTGGGTAATTGCACAAATACAAAATCAGATTGATATTTTTCTCAGAGCAAGTAATTTTAGGTTCGTTTTAAGAGGGGCCAGTGATTCTCCTGAAAAACGATTCGAGCAGAAAATTCTTCGGATTGATGATGAAGTCCATGTTGATAAAGATTTTAAAGAATCAATCGACAAAGCCGTAGAACGAATTCGTTCCATTGTAGAGAAGGAAGCCAAGGTCGATCAATATCTTAAGGCCTTGAAAGAGAAGCAGGATCATTATGCTCTCTTTACTCAGAAGATGAACCTTACTAGTTTAATCTCATGCGCTCTGGCCAAGCAGTTAGATTGGATTTCTAAAACCACTATGGACAAATTGGTCTATGCTTCAGTCCTTTGCGATATCACTCTGGCCGTCAGACCAGAACTACTTAAAATTCAAAATTTGCAAGAATTTGAGAAATTAAAAAGTACTTTAACCGAAGAAGATCAAAAGCTTTTTCTATCGCACCCCAAAGATGCTGCAAATCTTATAAAACGATATTTTGCTACTGCCCCGCCCGATACTGATGTGCTGGCCTATCAGCATCATGAGCTACCGGATGGAAGCGGCTTTCCTACTGGGCTTCGCGCCGATAAAATCTCTCCTCTCTCAGCTTTGTTTATTGTGGCAAGCGAGTTCTCCTATTATTTTCTTAAGGATGACGAGCCCACTCTGGACGACTTTATTTTGAAATGTCATAGTCGATTTGATTTTATGAACTTTCGTAAAGTAGTTAAAGCTTTAGAGAGGATCAAAAAGAAATGAAGAATGGTCTCCTGTTATTACTTCTAACATTAGTTTCATGCGCTTCAGGTAAACCTCGCTTCGTTAAAGAGAAGGCATGCTCACAGGAAGCATTAAAATATCTGCGGAATCCTCGGAATCAATATAAAACCACCTACACAAAACCTTCCTTAATAGCGGAGATTGCAGCTACAACTTCTCATATGCAACAATGCTACGAGGAATTTAAGGAACGCACAGGACATGAAGAGTTTAATACGTGCCTAGTGGTAGGAGTTGACTATAGTGGAAATGTCGACTTTTTTAATTTCTCATCAGAAGAAGTTCAAGTGGATCAAGGTCTTATCAATTGCGCTCAGAAAATAACTTCTTCTATACCTTATTCCCAGTTTGGTAAAAATTTTATCTTGATTCAATCATATCAGTTTTATGTAAGTTCAAAATTTTGATGCAATTTATTTAAATTCTTTGTGGTGGGCCGGCACACTGGTCTAGATGAAAAAGATTATTTTGCTTTCATTACTACTCACTATTGGCCTTGTACTTTCGCAGATAATACCTATTGCTTTTCCTTATTTACCTGAATGGTATTATGAATTTCGGGATTCATTCACTATGGCCCTTCTTGCCTTTATCATGATTTATGTCGGAAGAGAGTTCAAAGTGAATCTTTCTGATAAGAAAATGTACCTGGTTGACTATGGAGTTGCTGCAACGGCAGCTGGATTTCCCTGGATCTTGTGTACGCTTTATTTTTTATTCTTCTTAATGCCTGGCCATGAGAACACGTTAAGCGAAGCTATGTTAGTGGGACGTTTCGCAGCACCAACTTCTGCCGGGATATTGTTTTCAATGTTGGCCGCCGCTGGGCTGGCCAAAACATGGACTTATCGTAAAGCAAAGGTTCTCGCTATCTTCGATGACCTCGATACAATTCTTTTTCTCATTCCTCTGAAGGCCTTCTTAACTGGTTTTGTCTGGCAGCTGGGCTTTGAGTTAGGAGTGATTATGTTGCTGCTGATCCTGGGACTCACTGGTTATAGAAAATATAAATTACCTGGAACATGGGCGTGGATTCTTATTTACTCCATTGCTATTTCTCTGATTTGCGAAATGATTTTCATCATAACTCTTGATCGGGAATCACTTGCTGGAGCACATATAGAAGTTCTTCTGCCGGCCTTTGTTTTAGGTTGTATGATGAGAAAAGATTCCAAAAAGATTACTTTTAAAGAGCCACAGGTCAGGTTCATTATTTCCTGCATTTTTATGCTTTTAGTAGGAATGAGTTTACCTCTTATATTTGGAGCAGGGGCAGAAGCACAATTAGATATGTCTAATTGGGAAATTGGGGCCCACGTCTTAATCATCACGATTATTTCTAATTTAGGAAAAATGTTTCCAGTCTTTTGTTATAAGAAAGAAGCGAGTTTACGTGAAAGATTGGCCGTTTCCATCTCCATGTTTCCTCGGGGAGAGGTTGGAGCAGGTGTTCTTGCTGTTGCATTATCTTATGGAATTCAAGGATCCTTTATCATTATCGCTTTTTTGTCGCTGGCATTGAATCTACTTCTAACCGGGGTCTTTATTATGATAGTAACGAAAATCTTGAATAACTCTTCTTCTGATGTCATAAAAAAGGCTCCTTAAGGAGCCTTTCTCTTTTTACTTCTTTTCCACTTTCTGTTCTCGGGGCTTAGTTGCTTCTTTCAATTTTTTCCTTAATTTCTCTCTTCGGTTTGGCTTCGATTTTCGACATTCCGACAAAGATTTTTCATCTTGAGCCTGCTGAATGCATGACTTGCTTTTTTGAAGTTCCGATATCCTTTCATCAAGACCCGAAATGAGTTTTGTTTTCTTTTCTTCTAAGGATTTAGCGAGCACACTTGTTGTAAGGAAGGCCATCGTAAGAACAAAAAACAACTTCATACACACTCCCGTGTTTTAAAGAATGTCTTTAGTTTAAATAGGTCTTATTGGTAGTCAATAGGATCATTTATGCCGGCCTCTTTAAAGCCTCGTAAACGGAGAGCACAGGAATCACATTGGCCACAGGCCTTGTCGCCACTTTTATAGCATGACCAGCTGAGGGCGAAAGGAACCTTGAGTTCCAGACCCATCTGAACGATTTCCCGCTTTTTCATATTGATAACAGGGGTAATAATCTCAATATCACCGGCCTTAGTTCCTTCTTTAATAACCTTGTTGAAGGCTTCGTAATAAGAGGGACGACAATCGGGATATCCGGGAGAGTCTTCGAAATTAGCACCAATAAAAAGCTTCCTGGCCCCTACAACTTCTGCCCAAGAGACTGCAAGCGAAAGGATGATGGAATTTCTGAAAGGTACATAAGAATCAGGGATAATTTTTGAATCGCCTTGATAGCTTTTAACGGAAATTGATTCATCCGTAAGCGAACTTCCTCCAATCTGTTTCAAAAAAGTCATATCGATGATTTTTCGATTCTGTTCAGAGATATGATAGAAGTCTGCTATTTCGTCGAAGGCCTTACGTTCTCTGTCCGAAGTTTTTTGCCCATAATTCATATGGAGAAATGAAACATCGTATTTTTCTTTTATAGCAATTCCGGCACAGACGAGAGAATCCATGCCTCCACTGACTAAGACAATCGCTTTTTCCATTCTAGGCTTTCTCACACAATTCGATGATCTTCTCTTCGATTATTTTTACTTTTTTTAAAGCATTGATTTTCTTCTCAGAAAGTTCGCCTTCAGTTTCACGGACCATTGTATAGAATTTAATTTTTGGTTCGGTTCCAGACGGTCTTAGAAAAAGCTTATTTCCACTGGCAAAGGTAAAACTGAGAACGTTACTTTTTGGAAGGGCGATCATCTTATCGCTCTTAAGACGGAGATCAGTTGAGACTGAAGATTGATAATCTTCTTTCGCAACGATTTCTTCTCCTGCAAATTGTGCTTCCGGGTACTGTCTGAAATATTCCATGATGCGAGAAATTTTCTGTGCACCCTGGATACCTTCGTAGTCTAGAGATACGAGGGACTCGTAGAAAAAACCAAACTTAGTGTAAATTTCATCTAAAGCATCAACCAGGCTCATTCCTTTTAGTTTATAGTAAAGGGCCACTTCTGACATAAGCGCCAGTGAGCTTACGCCGTCTTTGTCGCGTGATTCATTGTGAGGCATATAACCAAAAGATTCTTCGGAAGCGAAAACGAAATTATGAGGAGATTTTTTCTCTTCCAACTCTCTGATTAAACCGGCCATCCATTTGAAGCCAGTCAGGGTATCCATGACCGTTCCACCAAAATGCTCAACGATGGCATTTTGAATAGGGGAAGTCACAATCGATTTAATAACCAAAGCTTTCTCGGGAAGGGTTTTCTTTTCAGCTTTGATTGAGAAAACGTAATACAACATAAGAGCTGCAATCTGGTTACCGTTTAAAATGGCCGGTTTCCCATGATCGTTAACAACTACTCCTAAACGGTCTCCATCTGGGTCCGTTCCATAGGCAATATCCCAGTTATTATTCATCATATAGTCAATCGCCATGGCCATGGCCTTAGGATCTTCCGGGTTAGGGGATTTAACAGTCGGAAAGTTGCCATCAGGCTTTGCTTGTTCAGGGATAGAATAAAATTTTGTAAAACCAAGACGACGAGCAGTCTCGTTACAAGGAACTTCTCCCGTACCATGAAGAGCAGTATAAACAATTGAAAGTTTGGAACCTTGAGACTTACAAAACTCCAGGTCCTGAATTACTTTTTGTTCAATAACTTGATAAAAAGCTTCTTCAACCTTTTCATCTGTCCAAACAGCAAGTCCTTGAGCTTCTGCTTCTTCAAAACTCATATATTTAATCATGCCCCAGTCAGTGAGCTTATTGTATTCAGTGATGACTTCCTTATCCACAGGCGGAACTACTTGGGCGCCGTCATTCCAGAAAGCCTTGAATCCATTATAAATAGGGGGATTATGGCTTGCCGTAATCATAATTCCAGTTTTAGCTTTGAAGTAACGAACTCCAAAAGAGAGCATAGGAGTAGGAGTTAAAACACTAAAAATATGGGCCTTGATACCGTTGGCAGCAAAGACACCAGCGGCTTCCATAGCAAATTCTTTTGAAGAATTCCGGGAGTCATAAGAAATAACAGCACTGCCTCCACCAAAATGTTTAATCACATTATTGGCCAGCGCCTGGGTAGCTCTTCGAACATTATATTTATTCATCCGGTTCTGCCCCATACCCATGGGAGCGCGCAATCCACCTGTTCCAAATTCTAAGTCGCGGTAAAACCTTTCTGTTAATTCCAATTCATTTTTTGGCAGATCGGCCAAAAGGCTGTTGATCTCTTTTCGATCTACTTCATTAAAATAGGTATTGTTTCCCCATAAAGTGGCGTTCTCAATAATCTTTGGATCCATAAAATTTTGTCCTCAGTTTTTAATCGTTACCAAGCTACGGCTCAGAAGAAAAAAAGTCAAAAATAACACATCGCAAATCATCAAAGGATCTTGATACTTACTTCTTCAGGAATTAGAATGGGCCCCATGTCGAACCCAAAGAATAAACATCCTAAAAATATCCCTGGCCCTTTTTACTGCACAGATCCTGATGATGATGGCGGGGAAGGTTGTATTGCTTGTAACGTTTGCTATGCTGGGGCCCCAGAATTTTTTTCCGAAGATGATTCCGGAAATGCTTATGTGAAGAAGCAACCTACAACACCTGACGAAATCGCTTTATGTGAAGAGCAGATGGATTCATGCCCAGTCAATTCAATAGGTAAGAACGGTTAACTCTTTCCTGATTCTTTCTTTCCCTTTAGACTAATTGTATTAATCTAAAAGGGGTAATCAAAATGAATCCTAGTTTCATTCAGGTGGTTGCGACTGTTATTTTCGCACTTGCCATCATTCATACTTTCTTAGTGAGTAAGTTTGCTCACATTGCTCACAAATATCCTGAAGGCTCGATAGGTGAGAACTTCTGGCATTTTATGGCGGAAGTTGAAGCGGTTTTCGGAATGTGGTCGGCTGTCTTTCTCTTAATCATGATCGGTTCAAATGGATGGGGCTCTCCCATTACATATCTAGAAAGTCTAAACTTCACTGAGCCGGCCTTTGTTTTTGTCATCATGGCCATGGCCGGAACACGACCGGTCATTAAACTAGCAGAGAAGATCATTGTTATGATTTCAAAGCTTGTTCCATTGCCTAGAAAGATGGCTTTCTTTATCACTGCTCTCGTTGTAGGCCCTCTTTTAGGATCGTTTATCACAGAACCTGCAGCGATGACTGTTACGGCCATTATTCTTCTTAAAAACTTCTTCTCTAAAGATATGAGTACCAAGTTTAAGTACGCCACTATCGGTCTTCTCTTTGTGAATATCTCAATTGGCGGGACACTCACTCACTTTGCTGCTCCTCCAGTTTTAATGGTTGCCAGTAAATGGGGTTGGGGTATTGGACATATGTTCTTCAGCTTCGGATATAAAGCTATGATTTCTTGTGTTATCAGTGCTATTGCTGTTGGTTTCTACTTTAAGAATGAGCTTTCTGGGGACTTCGATCTTCGTCCGGATAATACAGAAAAAATGCTTCCTCCTGTATGGATCACAGTCATTCATTTAATTTTTCTTGCTCTTGTTGTTCTCACTGCTCACCATATGGTTTTCTTCCTTGGGCTTTTCCTCTTTTTTCTAGGCTTCACAATTGTTACTCAAGAATTCCAAGATGAAGTTCAGGTTAAGTCTTCTTTAATGGTTGGTTTCTTTCTAGCAGGACTCATTGTTCTTGGAAGTGAACAGCAGTGGTGGTTACAGCCGCTTATTTCTGGTCTTTCTGATCAAATTCTTTTCTTTGGAGCAACTGCTTTAACCGGTATTACTGATAATGCGGCCTTAACTTATCTTGGATCATTGGTTGAACTTACTGATTCAGCTAAATACTTTCTGGTGGCCGGTGCAGTAACCGGTGGTGGTCTAACTGTTATTGCCAACGCTCCAAACCCTGCTGGTTATGGGATTCTCAAAGATTCCTTTGGTAAAGAGGGTATTTCTCCTTTAGGCATTTTGAAGGGGGCTTTATTCCCAACTTTAATTGCTATCATTTGTTTCGAACTTTTACCAAGCTTTATGTAATTTAGGAAAGGGCACTTCGGTGCCCTTTTTTTATGAACGAAAATCCAAACGCTTTTAAGAATTTCATTAATAAGGTTGTTACTAAGAAGATTGCCGATGCCATTCATGGCCAATACCCGGCCTTCAACTCAAAAAAATTTCTTCTCCTTAATCGAGAACTGGAAAAATTCGAATTAAAGCAAAGAGTGAAATTGGTCACTCATCATCTAAATTTGAATCTAGATCTTCCATATCCTGAAGCGCTTGAGGTTTTAGTTAAGGCAATGGAAAACGGCCATTTAAAAGGCTTTGAACTTTGGCCTTTTTCAGAGTTTATCTCCCAGTTTGGTCTTGATCATTTTGATTTATCTTTAAAGGCCCTTTATAGGATGACTGAGCGGTTTACCGCTGAATTTGCAATCAGACCTTATTTATTAAAAAATCACAAAAGAGTTTTAAAGTTCTTCACCAAATGGGCCAAAGACAAGAATGTCCATGTCAGAAGGTGGGTTTCTGAGGGATCCAGACCTCTGCTTCCATGGGGAGAGAGAATACCGCTTTTTGTTTTAGATCCTACACATACTCTTTTTCTTCTTGATCAGTTAAAATATGATGAAGAGCTTTATGTTCGAAAAAGTGTTGCTAATCATTTGAATGATATTTCCAAAAATCATCCTCAGGTTGTGATAAATCTTCTTCGTCTTTGGGAGGAAGATACTCCAACTGCACATAAAGAAAAAATGGAGTGGATTAAACGTCATGCTTTAAGAACCCTTATTAAAAAGGGTGATAAGAACGCTTTGAAGATCATGGGAGTGACTGGGAAGCCGAATATTTCAATAAGTAAAATTTCGACGAATAAAAGCCTTTTTAACCTTCATGATTATCTTATTTTCGGTTTTCAGGTTGAATCTGAGAGTAAGAGATCTCAGAAACTAGTCGTGGATTACGTCATCGATTTCATGAAATCGAATGGAAAAATGGGAAGAAAAGTATTTAAGCTTAAAACCCTGGAGTTAAAACCGGGAGAGAAGAGGGTATTTCAAAAGAAGCATTCTCTGAAACCTATAACGACGATGAAATATTATTCCGGTACCCATCATCTCATGATCCAGATTAATGGTGAGATAATGGGCCAGGAATCATTTTATTTAGAAATCTAGATTGCGAACAAGGTGAGTCCAGCCTTCTGGAGCTTTATAGCGGCCGGCCTGAATACCGATAAGTTTTTCCCTTAACTGCATACCGATTTTGCCTTGAGGATCTTCAACTTTATAAACCGATCCATCTTTATCCATGAAAGAAGCAACAGGAGCAACGACTGCTGCTGTTCCACAAAGGAATGCTTCTGTACAACGGCCTTCCTGTACTGCATGTAAAACTTCGTCAACACTAAGTTTTCTTTGTTCGACAGGGATTTTCTCGGCCATGGCGATATCAATAATTGAACGTCTGGTAATACCATCGAGAATTGTATCAGTGAGAGCAGGCGTAATAACTTTGCCATCAATCACAGCAAAGAAATTCATTCCGGACATCTCTTCAATGTATTTATGTTCAACTGAATCGAGCCACATGGTTTGATCACAACCAAGTTTAATCGTCTTAGCGTAAGAATTTAAGCTAGCGGCATAGTTACCACCAGTCTTCGCAAATCCAATCCCACCTGGAGCACAACGAATGTCTTCACGCTCGATATAAACTTTAACTGCTTCACCTGAGAAGTAAGATCCGGATGGAGAGGCCACGATGATGAAAAGAAACTGATTTGAGGGGCGAATTCCCATGCCGACTTCTGTCGCAATCATGAAAGGGCGAAGGTAAAGGGATTCACCCAGTCTTTTCGGAACTAAATTTTTAGAGTAGGCACAGATAACCTCACAGGCCTCAAGAAAAAGCTCTTCAGGAACTTCTGGCATGGCCATCCGGCGGGCAGATTGATTAAACCTGCGGGCATTCATTTCCGGGCGAAACATATGGATGCTTTCATCAGGGTGACGGAAAACTTTCATACCTTCAAATATTTCCTGACCATAATGGAGCACTTTAGAACAAGGATCTAACTGGAGGGGACCATAAGGCAGAAGATCACATCTTTGCCACTGCCCGTTCTCATAAAGGGCCTGGATCATAATAGGGGCCACATATTTTCCAAAACCCAATTGTGTGTCGTTGATAGTGAACTTTTTTACTCGCTCAACTGCTTCTGGATGGATTTCCACTTTCATGCAGGACTCCCTTAGCTTTTTTAACTATTTACCGATAATGAACATAAGTTTAATAGCATGGAATTTACGAGATGAAAAACCTTAGAAACCTCACTGTGGCCTCAGGGATAGCACTTTTGATTACAGCTATTTGTATGGTCCTCTTTGCTGTCCTGGGAAAAGAGACTTCCCCAGCTCTTTACCGGATAGTTATTTTGCTAGGAGGGGATGTCATTCATGGTGGTTACATCCAGACTTTGACTTATCTTGCGTTCTTTTGGGCATGGTTCGAAGTCAGAGAGAAATTAAAAGTTATTAACCGTGAACGGCGTGCTTTTAATTTAAACTTAATACCGACCAGTGAAAAAGTCGTTTTCATGCCTACAGACATTAATAATTTAAAATTCAAATTGATCGAGTTCGAAAAAAAGGAAAAGTACATTTTAAGTGACCTTCTGAAGAAGGCCTGTACTAAATTTCATACCACTGGTTCTTTGTCAGAGCTGATTGACATCGTGGGAATCCAAATTGAAGTCTCCCAGGAGAAGTCTGAAGGAGAACAATCGATTATCCGTTACCTTACGTGGGTCATTCCTTCCATTGGATTTGTAGGGACGGTTTTAGGTATTTCTCAAGCATTGATTGTCGCTAACTCCGGCGATATGGATAAGATTACTTCTCTTCTGGGGATTGCCTTTGATACAACCTTGGTGGCCTTGATTCTTTCCATTGTGATTATGTGGTTTGTGCACCAACTTCAAGAGGAAACAGATCGTTTCCATTCTGAGATGAAAGAATTCGTGATTGATAATTTAATTAATAAGATTGAGATTCAATGAGAAAAAGACGACAGATCGAACTTTTTTCAATCTCCTTTCTGGATCTTCTAAGTGGTGCCTTAGGAGCTGTTATTATTTTGTATGTGGCCATTCCTAAGAATCAACCTGTACCGACAATTGAAGATCCTCAAAAAGTTGTCCTCCAAAATGAATTGTCCTCTACACAAAAAATTGTGGATGAGTTGAAACGACAATTGACTGATGCCACAACCAAAATTGCATCCCTCGAAAAAACGGTTATTCCGGAGGTTCAACCATCCTCAAGCACAGATCTGGATGCTGGATTTAAGTTTAAGGGTAAAAACATTATTTTTATCATTGATACCTCTTATTCCATGACGGATGAAGATCGAATGGGACAGGTTAAGGCCGGTCTGAAAATGCTTCTGATGTCTCTTTCCAATCAATTTAAAATAGAAATTGTTCACTTCCCCCTTGGGCAAAGGGCCCCTTTTAGAAGTATGTGGGGTAACATAAAGGAATTTACGAGTATCAATCGATCCGACGCTTTTGACTTTATTTATGCTCTTAGACCTTCGGGCGGGACTCCGACAAGAGATACCCTGATGTTTGTGTTAGAGAACTACGATAATGTCTCGGATATTGTGCTTCTTTCCGATGGAGCTCCTACTTATCACAATTCCAATAAAAAAGATGATATCTTTGAAATCCTTCGAATCGTAAGAGAGAATAATCCAGGTAAAATTCAAATCAATACAATCGGTGTAGGATCAAATTTTATGCGGGATAAACTGAGTGAGCAGTATAAATTTTTGAGTCTTCTGGCTTCAGAAAATAATGGTTTTTTTGTTGGATTCTAGTTTAAAACTTCTGGTAATAATTTGTGATCCCGTAAAACTTTTTTAAATACACTGGAGTTGTTGAGAACTTGTTGATAGGTCCATTTGAATGCCCCGTCTTTTTTGATCTTGCTGTTTATGATTGACCGCGCTTCTTTGTCTTCCAAATAAAAACGCAAAGCCTCAAACTCCAGATATGAAATCAGAAGGTGTAACCGACCGGATTGGGAAGTCTTGGGATAGTATTTTTTTAACGAAGTGAGAGCAGGGTTGAGTTCTTTTTCATGAATCCGTGCCCACCAATGAAATTCTTCATGGAGCCAGAGGGCCAGGAGTTTTTGAGGGCTGTCTACGTAATCAGTACCAATGATGATAGCCGTCTCTTCTAATAGATATCTATGATCCTTATTGGTTGAATCAATTATAACGTTACGTTGATAACTGAAGGCTTTAAGATTATAGACTTGTTCTAAATGGTGAAGATTTTGGCGAGAAATGAAAGTGGATTTGTCAGGATTTCTTTCACTAATCAAGAGCCCATCATGGGGTGCTGGAGCGTAGGAACTACAAGCACTTAGAATCCATAGAGTTATTAAAGTCAAAAAGAAATTCATCTTTAAAATATAACACGCTCTTATTCCTCTTATGGCTAGGCAAAGTCTGTATCGTAGGAAGTTTCTCTTAATCTTTGTCATAATGATAAAAGGAGAATTCTTCATGAAAACCTTTTTCTTTTTCGCCTTCATTTTATTCAATGCCTCTTTGGCCAATGCAGCCGACTTCGCTCAGGAGTTGTGCGGGGAAGAGTACACGACAGCTACCCCTGTAAAAGATTGGTATGGGGACGAAAAGAATTTTTGTAGAAAGGCCTATTGTAAGAATGACGTGGTGGAAGTTGATCGTGAAAGATGCGTTAAGCCGTCGAAGGATCAGGAAAACATAATCATGATTGTTACTGAAGACCAGGTCAAAGGTCATGATGTAATGGGATATAAGGGTAAAGCGGATTTCGTCTACATAGAAGACGGAGATATGTGTTTCGACGCTTGTAGGCCAGCCGAAGAAAAAAAGCTCTTTGGAAAAAAAATCGTTTCGGGACTCGGTCGGAAGTCTTGCGTGGAATGCTTTAAAAATAGAAAAGGCAACTACGAGAATTCCTTTGAATATAAGGAAGTTGGTAAAAGACTGTTTCCTAATCAAAAATGTTATTTTGCGTGCAGGGATCCTAAAGGGCCTATCGTGACATCTCGCAAGCTCACGACTGAATGTGAACAATGTGTAGGGTTAAATGGTCACCCTGGTGAGTACTTTCAACATTTAGTCGATAAAGATGGACAGTGTTATGAAATAGATTCCAACAATAAACGCTGGTCGGTACCTTATTTTTTCTGCGGTAAAAACAAAAATATCATGACAACCACTTTTGAGTTTGCCTCTTCTTACACTGTAAGGACTCTTTTATTTAAAGAAAAACCACAGTGTAAAGAGATCGATGTGCAAACCGGTGGTCAGATCTTTAGCCGGGTCGTTGGTTCGTCATTTTGCGAATCAGAAAATAAAAACAATTCAGACCGGACAATAATCCCCGACAAATCTAATACCGGTAAAAGTAAGTCTAAAAGCGGGAATTCTGCGACTAAACAATAGGCGGATGCTTCGAGAATCTAAATTGATTCTGATTGAAAACTTTATTACCACCTAATTTCAAATTTCTAATATGAGTGAGTTCTTAGACTTAACGTAATTGTTTTGTTGGCCCAAGAACTTATCTTCATTTCTTATGATGATTAATCATCAGCAGATTTTGTATTTCATTGTCCGTGAGTTTTTAAACTTTTTTCAAAAGGATGAAAAAATGAAGATGATGAAATTGCCAGTAGGAATGCTTATGGCCGTATCAATGCTTGGTACATCTGTGATCCCTCAAGGTGTTCAGGCGAATGTGATGACTGACTATGAAACGAGCACGGTTTCATCTCAGTCTAAGATCAATGAAGTTTTTGACCGCTTCCATTACACAATGTCTGTGGAATGGGATCAGAAAGATGAAGCCTTTAAAGCTCAGGCAGAAGCGGATCTTTTTCAAGCAATCCAGGACTTGAAAGCTTCTGGGATTTCGACATCTGAGATTCAAAATCAGATGGAAAGACAACTCCTGAATGGTAAAGGACAAGCGGAATATCGTCGTTTTGTTGAAGCATTAAAAGCTCAGAATGTTTCTCCAGACGAAGCCGCAGAGTTAACAACGAAGTTTATGGAAAAAAATTATGCTGAAGGTGCGAACTTTAATGGCGGCGGCGGAAGAAGTCCGTGGAAGTTTGTTGCTGCTGTTCTCGTGATTGCAGTTGTGACTTATGTAATCATTCGTCATCACGATGATGATGATGATCATGATCATGATGAAAACCAAAATGAAGAGCCGACAAAACCAGGACATGATGATTGTGAGTATCCAACTCCGATGGTTAAATCTGGTGGATATGGCGGTGGATACGGTAGCGGCGGTTATGGCGGTGGCGGCTGGAATGGTGGAGGCCATGGCGGCGGCTGGAATGGTTGCCAAACTCTCTAAAATTTTTAATTTTCCGGAGGACACTGCAAAGTGCCCTCTCTCTTTTCATACGACTAACTAATGGCCAGCCGCTTTCAGAATCTAAATTTATTCTTCTGACAACCTCGCCAAAAATCTAAATCCAATACTGTAAGCGAATGAGTTCTTGGACTTAACGGAATTCCATTTCTGGCCTAAGAACTTATCATTAATTCTTATGATGATTTCTTCACATCATGTTTTGTATTTCATTGTCCGTGATTTTTAATTTTTTTTCAAAAGGATGAAAAATGAAGATGATGAAGTTACCTGTAGGAATGTTAATGGCCGTTACAATGCTAGGCACGTCCGTGATCCCTCAAGGCGTTCAAGCAAGTATCATGACGAATCATGAAATGAGCACTGTTTCATCACAGTCGAAGATCAATGAAGTTTTTGATCGCTTCCATTACACAATGTCGGTGGAATGGGATCAAAAAGATGAAGCTTTCAAAGCTCAGGCCGAAGCGGACCTCTTTAAATCAATCCAGGCCCTAAAAGCTTCAGGAGTTTCTACTTCTGAAATCCAAAGACAAATGGAAAAACAACTGTTGAATGGTAAAGGTCAAGCGGAATATCGCCGCTTTGTTGAAGCTTTGAAGGCGCAGAATGTTTCTCCTGACGAAGCGGCAGAGCTAACAACTAAATTTATGGAAAAAAACTATGCTGAAGGTGCTAGCTTCAATGGTGGTGGCGGAAGAAGTTCTTGGAAATTTGCAGCTGCTATACTTGTGATCGTAGTAGTGACTTATGCCATCATCAGCCACAATGATGATGATAGTGATGACGATGAGCATGAGCATGATGATTATGATCATGAGGAAGAATATGAAGATTGTGAAGAAGACTACGGCGGTGGTCATGGTGGAAGTTATGGCGGTAGTCATGGCGGAGGCTATGGCGGTGGCTATGGCGGTAGTTATGGTGGAGGCTACGGTGGAGGCTACGGTAGTACTGTAAATTAATCTCTAATTCCATGGGAGCACTGTAGAGTGCTCCCATTCATTCTGGTTGTTCAAAGCAAATGTTCCTCTTACAATATCAGTAAAGATTTTGAAGAAAAAAGGAATATTCAATGGATTCAAGTTTCTGGATACAAGCTTGGAAAGAGGGACGGACTAATTTTCATAAAGACAAATATAACGAAAAACTTCTGACTCATTTCCCGTTGTTGAATCCAACTAAAGGTCAGAAAGTGCTGGTGCCATTATGTGGCAAATCAAAAGATCTCTTGTGGCTTTCTGAATTAGAACTACAGGTTCATGGCGTGGAACTGCATGAGCAAGCGCTTAAAGATTTTTTTCACGAGAACAACTTACCTGATCCGATTATAAAACAAGATGAAATCTACATAAACTACACTCTTGGCAATCTCCGCCTTAGCTGTGGGGATTTTTTTAAACTGCCAGAAAACAATGTCTATGACTTCGTTTATGATCGTGCTTCCTTAGTGGCACTTCCGGCACCTATGAGAAAGAGTTATGCAGAAGTTATCAAGCGCTCTTTAAAGTCAGGTGGGAAGTACTTACTGATTGCTTTTGAGTATAACCAAACAGAAATGGATGGTCCGCCCTTCAGTGTGAGCGAAAAAGAAATCCATGAGCTTTATGATGATAGTTTTAAGATTACTCTTTTAGCGAGAGAGTCACTTGAGAGAAAAGGACCAAAATTTGAAAAGCTTAGCGTTTTAGAAGAGAAAGTTTATCTATTAGAGAAGATCGTTTAAAGCTAGGAGAGTTTTATGGCGAATATGGTTAATCTGCATCGTGCCCTCAAGGCGCCTTGAGTCCCTTATTAAATGAGGTCAACTGGTTGAACCAGAGATAAATCAATAAGCGAGTCGCTATGCCTTACATTAATGTACAAATTACCGAAGGTGCCACGAGAGAACAGAAGGCCCAGATTGTTAAAGACATGACAAAAACCCTTGTAAATGTTCTTAGAAAGAAACCTGAACATATCCACATCGTGATTCAAGAAATCAAAGAAGAGAACTGGGGCTTTGAGGGAATGCTGACTGATGACTGGAAGAAACTTACTTCCGCTGGCCGAAGTAAGAAGACGGAATGAGTTTTATTAGTTCTTGAAAAGCTTCCTCAATTGTTTTTCTGGCCGTGTCTAATTGAATTCTCTCCATCGTCCATGGATGATAGTCCCTTTCAATAACTTCCTTCCATGTAGGATTTTTAAGTCCTGGAATCGTTTCAGTTCTCTTTTCAAGTCGGCCTTGATGTTCAGTCTTATCAGAACAGGTAATCTCTATGTTGAGATATTGGGCCCCTATTTCTAGAGCAACATTGTTCCATTCTGTTCTGGTTAGATTCCAGGGATTAACAGAATCAGCAATCACGGTATTACCAATAAGAAGATTTTCCTGAGCAATTCTATAACTCAGGCGATAGCCCATACCATCGATTTGTGAAAGACCACAAAGGTCTTTAAGCCCCTGCTCGATGGTGTCGATTCTTAAATAGGTAGCTTCAAGGTAAGAGGCAAGTCGGGAGGCGAGAGTTGATTTCCCGCTGCCTGGTAAGCCTGAAAAAATGATGAGTGCTTTTTGTTTCATAGCTAGACTTACTTCCGCCGGCGGAAGTAGAATGGTGCGCCCGACAAGATTCGAACTTGTGACCCCTACCATGTCAAGGTAATACTCTAACCAACTGAGCTACGGGCGCATTGAGATAAGAATTTTAAAAAGTTTTGAACACTCTGTCACTAATCTTCCTTAACTTTCGTGTCGCTTTCCATGACTTTGAGCAGAATTTAAGTTAAATTTTTTCCATATGACGTCTCGATTACAACGAAAGTTCGGTCCCTGGATAATTTTTCATGCCTTTGAGTTCAAATGGTTCTATTTGGGGGCCTTCATTTGTCTCTACGTCCTCCAAGTTTTTCAAAGTCAGATCCCTGAAAGAATCAGGCATTTAACTGAAATCCTGGGTAGTGGGGGAATTGAGCAGACAACTGTTCTGATCTTTGTAGGCCTGGCCTTCGGGATTTTATTATTTAGAACAGGGTCCAGGTTACTCTTCTTTTATCCCGCCAGGGTCCAGCAAAAGCTGTTAAGAATGGAGCTTCTGGAGCTTTTAGAAAAAGTTCCAACAACTCGATATCAAGGACGCAGTCAGGGACAAATATTTCAGATTCTTTTTGATGACATCAATAACCTTCGGGCCTTTATTGGTTTTGGTCTTCTCCAGGTGGGAAATCTCTTAATTGCGGCATGGGTTTTAATTCCTAAACTCAATGAGACTGACAGCTATTTGTGGCCCGCCTTTAGTCCACTTTTCATTTCCATCTTGCTCTTTACTATTACTTCTCTCATTAATCAGAACTTTTTCAAGAAGATGATGGATAAGAAGGGTGAGGTTCAACAGTACATCATTGAATCTTACGAAGCGAAGCAGACGATCAAGAATTTTCACCGGGAAGATAATTTCATTAAGGGATTCGTAAGAGTCTCGACAGAAGAGCTGGCCCTGTTTTTTAAATCTGCTATTGGATTTGCCATCACTGGTCCCTATGTGAAACTGGGTCTTGGAGCATCTCTCTTGTGGGCCGCCCTCATTATACGTGCCCGTGGAGGTACTTCTTCTGATTTAGTTTTTTTCTCAGGGTTCTTATATTTATTCTTAGAACCGGTCATGTTTATGTCATGGGTTGCTGTGGTGGTTTCTCAAGGTTTTGCCGCCTGGAGAAGAGTTAAGGAACTCTATGGTACTTTAGTCGTTCCTTCACAGGATGAACAAGAATTGGCGTCATCTCATTTTGAAGAATTAGCAGAAGGCTTTCGTTTTAATACTTTATTTTGGCAGAAAACGATCAACCTCTTCTTTCATCGAAGTAAATGGAATGTCCTGGTCGGTGAAACAGGGAGCGGGAAGAGTTACTTACTTTCAAAGATAGCAACTTCCATGGTTCTGAAAAATCGCTCGATCTCTATGGTGCAACAAGAACCTTATCTTTTTAATGATACGATCCAGGAAAATATTTTCCTTGGTAAAGAAGTGACTTCGGAACTTCATGCCCGCGCGGTTGAACTTTTAAAGCTTTTTCAACTTGATAGTTTGGCGATAAATATTGAGGAAGTACTTAGACTAGAAGTAGGAGAGAATGGCAAAAGGCTCTCAGGCGGTCAGATTAAAAGAGTGGCCCTGATCCGCTCGCTGCTTTCTGGTGCCGATGTGCTAATCTGGGATGATCCTTTTTCATCCGTGGATATTATTTTAGAACGAAGAATTATTAATAAATTAAAAGCTGACCCCCAACTTAAAAATTTTACCTTTATTATTTCAAGTCATCGACTCACGACGGTTAAGCTCTCTGATGGGGTGATTTTTATTGATAAGGAAGTTGGTTTAAGAAAGCAGGGGACTCCTGTTAATATTTTGAAGGAAGAAGATGTTGCAAAGTTCTTTAAAGAGCAACTGGTGGAAATACCTCTGGCTTAAATCAGAGAGCTTTCTGCTTGTCATTATTGCGATCAATATCGGAATCTCTGCTCTGACCGGGTATCTTACTCCCCGGTTAATTACATCATTTTACGAAGCTCTTAATAAAGATGAAGAGTTTAAGCGGCAGATGTTCCTTTTAGCGGCCCTTCTGATTGGCGAATATCTCAATCGTTTCTCTTTTAGTTTAAGCACCAACCGTTATGTCCAAAAACTTCTAGTAGATATCAGAAAAAGAAGTTTTGCCCTCTGGATCAAGGCCCCCTTCAAAAGAAAGTCCGGTAAGCATGAAGAGTATCCATTAGGTGAAGTCCTTGCTCGCCTTATGAATGATACTGATGCGGTCCGGGAAGTTGTGAGTTCAGGTAGTTTTGCCATCTTTATCGATATTATTTTTATCCTGTCTTGTCTTGTGAGCTTTTTACAACTTAACTCCACTACGGGAATTGCCTTATTTATTGCAGAAGTACTGGCCTGTTTACTTCTGATAAAAGGCAGTAAGGTCATGGCCCGGATTTTTATGGATGTCCGAAGAACAACGGGTTTTATGGCCCGAGTAGTTACGGATATTACTTCAGGCCTTAAAGAACTCTTCTATTCTCCGAATGATCGTTATGCTTCAAAGCGGGGAGAGAAGATATTCGAAGAATTTTTAGATAAACAGCTTAAAGCAAACATCTGGGACGCAAGCTACTATTCTGCAGCAGAATCCCTTTACCCCATTCTCGTCGCCCTGGTGATGGTTATTGTTCCCTACTCTCAAATGGTAGAAGTGGCGATTCTCGCGGCACTGATTGATTTGATTCAAAAATCAATCACTCCGATTAAAGACGTAGCTTCTAAAATATCGGTGCTTTCTCGTGCTAAAACAGGAATTGATCGGCTTCACCAATTTAATGATAGTTTTGAACAGGAAGAATTTGAACGTCTGGATTTCTCTCATCTTGAGGCCAGTTGCATGATCTTTGATCTACAAGTTTTTCAATACGATGAAGGATTTAAACTGGAAGAGATTAAGTTTGAACTTTCAAGAGGTGAGGTGCTGGGAATTTTAGGGGAGTCCGGGTGTGGAAAATCGACCTTATTAAAACTTCTCTCCGGCCAGTACCACTCATTTAACGGAACAATTACTTTAGATGATAAAGTTATCGATGCCTCTCAGGAGAAAGATCTCCGGCAGTTTTCTTCTTACGTGAGTTTAATTTCTCAGGACTCTCATGTTTTTACTGAAACTTTAAAATTCAATATTACTTTAGGGAATGATCACGGATTTGAGGAATTTTGGGAACTCGCCTCAAAATCTATTCCTTATTTGGAGCGTTGGGGTTTGTTGCCATCTGATAAGATCATTCCCCGAACCCTGTCTATGGGGCAGAAGCAGTTGGTCTCAGGACTTCGAGCTCTTTTTCTTAAAAAACCAGTTATTTTGATGGATGAAATTTCAAGCGGCCTTGATTCTGAACTAGAGTCAGCTCTTCGTGACCTCATTGCTTTTTTCCAATCCCGATCAATGACTATTATCGTGACTCACCGATTGGAGACAATTCTTAATTCACATAAACTTCTCTTGCTCGATAACGGGAAGGTCCTGGCACAAGGGCCTCATGCGAGTATGCGAGGTGTGGCGCAGTATATAGAATTCTTAAAACATTTAGGTAATTGATCGTTTCAGTTTGTTTTTATTCTTGGTACTTTAAGTTAAGATAATGAAAATTTTTTAACAGGAGACTTTAATATGAAAGCTACCTTGGGGGTACTTACCCTCATTATCATTCTCTCTTTAACCGCTTGCTCAGATTCAAACAGCAAGCCTAGCTATCTTTTTAAACCAGCTCCCCAAGAAGGTTTGGCGGCCAAAGTTGGACAAATGGAAATCACCAATGCCGAAATTCAAGACGGTATTGAATCAGAACTTTTTGAAGCTGAATCAAAGGTTTTTGAAATTAAATTCAATCGCTTAAAAACAATTCTTCTTCAGCGTTATATGGATCAGGATCCTCGTAAAAAGGGTATGTCTAATGATGAATTCTTAGAGAAGCATATTGCTAGCGGTGTCGTTATTTCTGAGAAAGAAATTGATGCTTTTATTAAAGATCAGAATATCCCGGCTGAACATATCAATCCTCAGGTGAGAGAAAAAATTAAGAACTACCTTGAAATGGAAAGAAAGAAAGAAGCTGTGGATAAATGGCTTGCTGTTCAGACTAAGAAAACCCCGGTTGAAGTTTATATTCCAAAACCACGCCGTCCGACATTTCCGGTTGAAGTAGGGAACGCCCCTGTTACTGGCGGAAAAGAAGCGAAAGTAACCATCATTGAATTCTCTGATTTCCAATGCCCATTCTGCGCCAAAGGTGCGGATCTGATTAAAGACATTAAGAAAAAATATGGCAGCAAAGTAAAAATTGCTTTTAAGAACTTCCCACTTCCATTCCATAATCATGCTGAGCAAGCGGCAGTAGCAGGTCTATGTGCTAATGAACAAGGGGCCGATTACTTCTGGAAGTATCATGATGAAATGTTTGCTCATCAGGATTCTTTAGATGCTGAAGGCCTGAAAAAGATGGCCAAAAAAGTCGGATTAAAGGCCGATGCTTTTGATAAGTGTTTAGCTGAAAATAAGTATCTGGCCCAAGTTAAGGCCGATATGGAAGAGGGGAGAAAAGTTAAAGTTAAATCGACTCCTACTTTCTTTGTTAATGGAAAACTGATCAATGGGGCCCAGCCAATTGAAGTTTTCTCTGAAATTATTGATGAGGAATTGGCACAGTAATTACTCTCAATTAAGTTAAGTTTTAGGGCCTTAGGCTAAATCAGCAAGATTTACCTAAGGCTTTTTTGTTTCTACCCATTTGATATACTAAGACATGCTGTCACAGGAAGTGACGCGTAAGGGATTCAAGATGAATGGGGTAGATTACACCAAGCAATTGGCAAAAGAGCGTGAATATTTTCGCGAGACTTCTCGTAAAACGAAAGAAACAGCGGATAAACAGATTGATTCGACTAATAAGCGTGCTGACCATGTCATGGCAAAGCAACGTGAGAATTTTATTGAAGATCGTGCCGAGCTAGAGAGTCACTACCAAACCAATCTTGAAAGTTTAAAAGAAAAATCCCAAGCCTCAATGGAAGGAACGAATTCGAAGTTCAATGAACAATTAGAGAAGGAGAGACAAACCTTCACTGAAGAATCTCAGAAAAAAAGTCACGACTTTGAACAAAGATTAAATGATATCAAGTCCAGTTACTCGAAAGCTAATGTTTCCGAGAAAGACCGAAATGAAGATATGACTAAGTCTTTGAAGCAAAAATATTCAAAAAATGTTTCATCTATTAAAAATGATACTGATGAGAAATTAAAAAATTTCCAGGACCGCATGACTGGAACGGGTGCTCAGATTAAGGATCAATACGATCGAGAACGCCAACAGTTGGTTCGTGCTCAGGAAGACCGCCTCACTGAAGCTTTTAAAGATGGGGCACATAAAAGAGCAGAACTTAGAGAAAACATTACTACCGAAGCTAAGAAAGCGAAAATATCTCAAGAAGCTGAGATGAATCACCAGCGACAGTATAGCGATGAAAGACTTTCTCGCATGCAGAGCAAGTATCAAGAGCGCTTCGATGCGATTGCTCAGGACTACAGCCAAAGAAATGATGATTTAGTGAAATCTCAGCAGCTAAGCACGATTAAGGCAAATAAAGAATCTCAGGAAAAACTTGTGGATGCTCGTAGAGATTATAATAATGATCTTCGATCTATTGAGTTGGAAAAAAGAAGGCGCGACAACGGATCAGGCCAATTTGCAGAGGTAGCAAATAAACAGCAAGGTTTAAAAGATCAGATTATTAATGAAAATAGAGTGAAACACCTTAAAGGTGAGTTAGTTGAAGCTCAGCGCAGTTATCAAAATCGCGCAGCAGAGGAGCATACCGCCAACTTAGATACTTTGAAAAATCAGGCTTCGGAAGCGACTACTCATATGGAGAGGAAGCTCAACGAGTCTAATGCTGATAAGATTGTGACTGTTTCCCATGAAAGAGAAAAGGCACATAAACAAGTAGAAGGCAGAGAACACCAGAATCGCCTGGATCGTTCCGCTTATGAACAGCAGCTCATGCTTGAACGAAATAATGCAAATACTAGAGTTGGAAAGCTAAAAGAAAGTTTTAACAATTCTATGAAGTCCTTAGAGGAAAAGCATAAAACCAGCTTGGAAGATGTGACTAAGGTTTCGAATCAGGACAAATCTGATTTTATGAAAAAAGTCCAAGAAAACCGGACTCAAGAGATCTTTGAAATGAAGAGGGCCTTCAGCCAAATGATGGATTCGACTGTTCAAGATTATGAAAAACGTATTGCGACTTATCAAAAAGACAACGAAAACTTAAAAATGACCATGAATCAAAAAGTGGCCAATATAATTGATCAGACTGAAAAACAACTTTCAAGCCAAAGAACTCTCTTTGAGGACCGTCGCGCGGCAGATCAAAAAGATCAGCAAATGATGATGGATCAAAGGGAGAATTTGCATAAGAAAAAGTTTAGTGACATGAATATCACTTATCAGAAAAAAATTGATAAGATGCAGATTGAAAGTGATACGAAATTAAAGTTGATAACGAATGATTATGAGTCTAAATTAAAGGAACTAAAGGCTACCACCAGTAAGGAGTTGGCCCAAAAGGACACTGCTCAGCAGACTGAGTTAAATCGTCTGAAAGAAGCTTATGAAGCTGAAAAAACGAGAGTAGTGAGTGCTTATGAGAATCAAATTGAATCCATCAAACAAGGTCATAAAGATCAGATGGCACAAGTTGATAACTATAAGCGACTTAGTTAATTTACTAACTCATACAAAGATACAAAATTATGTCTATCCGTCGCGCTAAGATTATTGCGACCATCGGACCCAGCTCTAATACAACAGAGATGTTGGAGAAAATGATTCAGGCAGGAATGAACGTCGCCCGAGTCAACATGTCCCATGGTACTTACGAAACTCATGAACAAACTATTAAAAGTATCCGCCAAGCTTCCCTGAATGTAGGGAAAGAAGTTGCGATCCTTTTGGATCTTCAAGGTCCAAAGATTAGGGTTGATAAACTTCCTGAACCGCTTCTGCTAAAAGACAATGAAGTTTGGGTGATCGGTCCTTCCCATCTAAAAGATCAGTATCCTGAGTATGCTGAAAATTTTATTCCTACCATCTACAAGAACTTGGTAAAAGATGCTCACGTTGGGGCTCGCATTCTTTTTGACGATGGACTTCTGGAAGCCGAGGCTATTGAAAAAGACCGGGAAGTTTTAAAGATACAGGTTAAAGTAGGTGGAACTCTTAAATCCAATAAAGGAATTAATCTTCCTTATGTAAAAGTTTCCGCTCCAAGCTTCACCGAGAAAGATCGTGAAGACTTGATGTTTGGGCTTAAGCAAGGAATTGATTATGTTGCTCTAAGCTTTGTACGTACCGCTGAAGATATTATGGAAGTGAAGGCGCTTCTTCATAAAATGAGGGTCCAGGTTCCAATCATTTCTAAAATTGAAAAGCCTGAAGCTCTTGAGAACATGGAAAGCATTGTTAAAGTTTCAGATGCTATCATGATTGCACGCGGAGACATGGGTGTAGAAGTAGGGAATCATCTCGTTCCTGGAATTCAAAAACAAATGATCAAAGTATGTAATGATCTAGGTAAGCCGATCATTACCGCGACTCAGATGCTGGAAAGTATGATTACCAATTCTCGTCCGACGAGAGCAGAGGCTTCTGACGTTGCCAACGCAATCTGGGATGGAACCGACTGTGTTATGCTTTCAGGTGAAACTGCTTCTGGAAAATATCCTTTAGATGCAATCCAGATTATGGGTCAGATTATTCTTGAAGCTGAAAAAAATCCAAAAGAAAGACCATTCCTTCGCAATCTTGACATTTCTAGTGTAACTGCTTCTGTTCAGGTCGCGGCTTCAATTGTGGCCGAGAAAACAAAGGCTCGTTGGATTATTTCCATCACTGAAGGTGGGAATTCATGTCTAAAAATGACAAGATTCCGTCCTAAAACATCAGTTCTTGGAGTTACAAATTCTCTTCAAGTAATTCGCAAGATGAGTCTTTACTGGGGAATCATTCCTTATTACTTCAATATCCATGAAGATAGCGATCTCGCAAAACTTGAAGCTTTAGTAGTTGATAAACTAAAAAAAGAAAACTTACTTCAAAATGGTGACAAGATTGTAGTTACTCTTGGTGATGGAAAATTCTTTCGCCAAGGAACGACTAACTCCATTCGCGTAGAAACAATTAAGGACGTCTCTGCAGCTATTAAGAGTACGGATCAAGATACGGTCCAGGAGGTGTCTTCGGACCAGGGAAAGTTTCTACTTGATACACATATCTGTGCTTCCTGCCAGGTCTGTATCAATGTTTGTCCTTTTGATATTTATAAAGTTTCCGAAGAAGACAATCGTGAGACCCGGATTGATCCGCTCAATGTTCACAGATGCGTTTTCGATATGGCCTGCGTGGAGGGGTGTCCTACAGGGGCCATTGAAATCATTCAATTTGTAAAATGAGAAAGTTCTCCCTATTTAATGAAGAGAAACTGAGGGCCCTGGGAATTCTGGACTGGGGCTACACAGAAGAAGCCATTCCTCTTAGTCTTGACCGTTATGAAAAATGGACAGACGACTTCAATCACGGACCTCTTAATTATCTAAATGATCACCGAAAAGAATTACGACGAGACCTTCGTCATGTATTCCCTGAATTCCAATCGGCCTTGGTCTTTTTATTCAGCTACCAGGAAGCGAAGAAATGGCTCCTTGAAGAAAAACGCTATGAAGTCGCTGGCTATACCTTAGGTTTCGAAGGCGAAGATTATCACCGCGCTTTAAAAAATCGCTTAGATCAGGTAGTGAGTTCCTTGGATATTCCTGACATTAAGTTTTTTTACTCGCTGGATGCTCAACCCATCTTAGAAAGAGATCTCGCTTATAGAGCAGGTCTGGGGTGGTTTGGGAAGAACTCCATGTTGATCAATAAAAAAGAAGGAAGTTATTTTATCATCGGGAGTGTTCTTTTAAACCAGAAGCTTCCGCTGGATAAGACAACTCCAGACGTTGACCACTGTGGAAATTGTACCGCCTGCGCTGATGCCTGTCCTACGAATGCCATTGACGTTGAAACCCGAACAATAAATGCTCCGCTTTGTATCTCAACTTTCACGATTGAAATCTTTAAGGAAGTTGATGCTCCAGAAGGTTTTGATAAGTCTAGAGGAGAAATTTTTGGCTGTGATATTTGTCAGGATATTTGTCCCTGGAATCGTAAGCCATTATCCAGGGTCATCGGTGAATTAAAACTCAAAGATTCATTGTCATATTTAAAAGAGTGGCTCTTTTGGCCTAGTTCCAAACTTACATCTTTTATTCAAAATGAATCCAATCGAAGCTTTAGAAAAAAACTTTTCGGTACACCATTTGACCGTCCAGGAAAAGAAGGATGGTTAAAAAATCTCAAAGCGCGGATTAATTCCAAGCGAAATGATCTTTGAGAAAAGCAAAGAGATGTGGAGAAGCTGCTCCTGGTTCATGATGAGGAAGTCGTTTTGGCCTTTCAAATGTGACTACATTCCCATTTCTCTCTAACACATCAATAAAGATCTTCATTCCATTGGCCCCAACCACAAGATCATCTTCGCCTGTCACTAAATGAATTCGCTGATTAGAAACAATCATGTTTTCTTTCTCAGTTTTAATCCAGGCAAAAACTTGTTTGGAATCCAGTTCCGGTGAAACTAATTGGCGACGAATAGAAAGAGTTTTTTCATAAAAGGCCGTTTCAAATAAATGAGTGGCCTGACTTTGACCGATCCCAATTCCGATTCCAATGGCGACCCGTTGATAATCCTGAAAAATAGGTAGTTCAAGAGCTTTTATCGAAGTAAAGGCCCCAAGGGAGTGGCCTCCAAGAATAATACTTTGAGGAGCAGGATAGTTACCGACACCCAAGTGAACTTCCATAAGCCCTTGCATACGAGTGAAGGCTTCTCCAAAAAGCTCATGTGCATGGGCCTTAAAATCCTCCCAGGAGGAAACTTCATGGAAGCTTCCCAAATAGTGCCCAGGTTGATCGAATATCATGCAAGGAACACCTGCTTCAACCATCCTCGTGGCCCAGTTAAGGCAATCACCCTTATGAGAGGTGTAACCGTGAGTGAAAAAGGCCCATTCTTTTTTGATCTCTTTAGGCCCTTGTGCAGAGGGAAGAAAGGCCAGAGCATTGACTTGAAACCAGGGTAATGAGAGTTCGAGAGTGATTACTTTAGCAGACATTTATTTATACCTTGACTCGGATAGTTATTTTAAAAAGATGCAGAATATTGATTGACGAAATTTCTCCAAAACATTAACTTAGAGATCTCTTTTTTAGAAGTATAAGTTTTGAATTCGATATGCCCGCTTAGCTCAGTCGGTAGAGCAAAGGACTGAAAATCCTTGTGTCCGTGGTTCGATTCCGCGAGCGGGCACCAAAAAAAAGCCAACGTTTAACCCACGTTGGCTTTTTTTATTTTCTTCACTTCTAATTCTAATTCTAATTCTCCTACCTTAATTTTCGAAACTCATCCCCGCAATCTCTAGACATCGTCAAGATCCCTTTCTATCGTTAAGTATTCATTAACAATCGATTTAAAGGAGTAGATCAATGAGCCTGAAGTTATTGATTAGTTTTATGGTAAGTATGATGCTTGCCGTTTCTTGTGGAAGCGATTCTAATTCATCCAGCACAGCTGCTAATACAGTTATTAGCGGTTCTGGTTCCTCCAATGCTCTTTATCAACCATTGTTGGCCTCGAATGCCGGAAGTCCAACTTCAATAAAAATGAAATTTTATGGATTAGCGGTAAGTCAGAATGAAGACTGTTCGGATGCAGAGGTTGTTTTTGATATTTCAAGTAATCCTCGAGAATTTGATCTCATGACTTCTCCGACATTATTTGCTGGCACGTTGACTGCTGGAACATATAAGTGTGTTATCATGCGCGTGAGCGACAACATAAAATTTAAACCTGATGCTACGGCTGCAGCAACTTTTCCTACATCATGTGCCGTAGGTACGGAATATACACATGATATATACCGTGACGATAACGGAGATGGATCCGATGATGTTTGGAACAACATGGATGGAGTAATTATTCCTGCTAATGGAACTCGTGCTTTACCTGTATCTGACATAGTAGAGCTTGCAGCATCAATCAATACAGGTGCCGCTGCAACATCCTACCACTTTGACCAAGTTATAGGATTGAGTGAAGCTTTGGTTGTTCCCGGATCTACGACTTTCTTTGCCGACTTCTCAAATGGTATTAATGAAAGCTCTCCAAATTTCTGTGTTCTAGAGCAGGGCATTTTCGGATTCAAATAAGTAAATCTTCTTAAATAAAAAAAAGCCAACGTTTAACTCTCGTTGGCTTTTTTTATTTCTGCTATCAATAAATGATTATTTGGGAACTGAAGTCGGAAGTATGTTCTTCAAATCGTTATAGCCGCCGATATTCACTGATTCAATTCCTTTTACTTCGAGCATCTTTCGGAACTCCTCAGAGCGACGGCCACTACGACAGTAAAGAAAGATTTCTTTTCCTTCAGTTAAATCAAGAAAATCTTCTATCCAATTAGGATCGGTGTCGGTTTTTGATTTTGGAAACCAAACTGCTATATCAACCATCCCTTCATCAATTTCTTCTTTTTCCCTTACATCTACCATCACAGCTTTTCCTTCCTGCACCAAATTATAAGCAAGGCGTGGGTCGGTTGCGGCCGCTATCGTTGTGACAAAAAGAATCATAAGAGAAGAAAATAGGAGTTTCATATTTTACCTTCCGTTTAAAGTTTTGGGGATATTACTTCACATACAGGAAAAGGCCACTAAAAATCAGAATTCACCTTTTCAAGGTGTTATCCCTGTTCTTCAGAAGTTTTTTAACATCCGGTGCAACATTCGCTTTAATCATTTCTACCTTTCCCTTTAACTCTGGAAATCTCTTGGCCAATCGTTCAACACTCGTAACGCAGGTAGCACGTGCTGATTGAACGATGGCCTCATCCATGGCGCAGTCTTGCAATTCCTCTGAAAAGATTTCCGCATCCATCGTATTTTTTAAGGCCTTTTCCATTAAGTGGCCCAATTGCTTTGCAAATTTTATTAGAGACTCTGGAGCAAAGTGTGGGGATTCTTGGGACTCATTTTTCATTTTCTCTTGAGTAGGAAGTGAATCTCGAAAGTTCTCAAATTCTAATGTTGTTATATTTCGAGTCATTTTTGGAGTCGTAGTACTCCTGTTAGAAGTTCTTTCAGTCTGTTTTTGTTTCACTTTTGTGGTTTCAGATATTTGTGAAGCTGTATCTGATGGTTCTGCAGTGGATGGTTTTTTAGTGTTAACAATTCCTATTCCAATAAAGAAGGCGAAAAGAACAATGACTGGAAGTTTTTTGTTCTTCATAAATCTTGTCTCACTTCATTCGAGCTACTCATATCAGGAGAGCCAAATTCTCCATTTAACATATCTTCGTAATTGAAGATTAAAAATCTTGATGCAGAATCAAAATGCATTGTCATTGCAATGGCCTTATCTGTTTCTGAACAATTAGTACAAGTATCAGCAATTGCCAGAGAGTAAACAGCACTTACTGCGTAGGCTCCCCATGGATGCGAATCGCAAGCAAATTGACCAGCATAGGGACCATCTGAACAAAGATCATGAGCATGGCCGCATGTGTTTTCTATCATGTCCGTTTGGTTTCTCAATCTTTCAAGATCAGAAGCGAGAATGCCGCCTGTACAATCTGAATGTCTCGCTTCATGTACAAGTACAATCGCTTGCTGAACCGTTTCAATAACTGTGAAGTTAGTGCCAAATCTCATAACGCCAATGCGAGAAGAATTGATATCTATTAACTGATTGTTAATTTTAATTTTGAGATCATCCGGTTCACTAAGTTTTGAAGCAAACCATAGACCAGAACTTGGGTTATTAGCAATGATGGCCAGGTCCGTTTGAGAGAAGGCTGGCCCTGGTTGAATGACTAATCTGGCGATAAGGTCAGTATTTTCTGATAGACCATAGTTAACTCTTTCTTCGAAAAATTTAACTACAGAGGAAGATCTGTTGCCTCCAAAGATTTGAGAGAATCTGCTGACTTGACTGCCATCAATATCATAATTAGCGATGGCGCTGGTACTTTCTTTTAATGCTTGTCTTTCAGCTTCGGATAATTCGGAGTCAAAAATAATCTCGGCCCCATCTCCTCCTGTTGATCCTCCGGTGTTCTCTTGAAGTTGATCTCCATCCCCACCACTGCTGCCTCCACAGGAAGTAAGTAGGGGGAATGAACTAAGCAGGAAAAGGATGAGAACAAGCTTCATTTGTTCCTCCTCGAACAGAATGAGAGTTGAGGAAATTGTGTGTTATAGGTTAATTAAATTCTATTGAATATTTCTTAAGCCGGAGACTGTTGGTTTTTGCGCAGAGTTCTGGTAAAGATGAATAGTATGGAAAATTTTGAAAAACGACGCGACCGCTTTGAACTTTTTGAGAGCATGGAAAGCCCCCTTCTCAATTTAACATTTAGTCTTGAAGTGCCTGAGTTTAGAACTTTTTGTAAGGATCATGGATATCCTCCCTTCCATTTCTTTTTATTTGTTTTATTCAAGTCATTAATGAAGATCGAAAACTTCCGTTATCGTATTTTTAAAGGTGAAGTCATTAAGATTGATCGACTCATTCCTTCTTATACAGTCATGAATGATGATTTCATTTTAAACTTTACCCGCTTCGAACATAGCGCAGACCTTAATACTTTTATTGAACGCAGTCTGGCCGCGCGAGAAGAGTCGACTCGATCAAAAGAACTTCTGCATTCGGCTGAGGAATTTACCGAAAGAGAAATTAAAGACTATGTTTTCATAACCAGTATTCCCTGGCTGGACTTTACTTCAATTCAGCATCCAGTAAAAAAATACAAATCAGCAGACATACCCTCCATTGCTTGGGGTAAATTTAAACCCTTAGGGAATGGAAATATTTCAATGCCATTTTCTGTTCAGGCCCATCACGGATTCGTTGATGGTTACCACATTCATCTTCTTGCTGAAGAAATCGCTCAAGAAATTAAGCGACAAATATCTTAATTAGCAAAAAAAGATTACAAATAAGACCGATAATAAAAGAGATGCCACGGAAGGGTACGTTACCTATTCCATAACTTACGTAGTGGATTAATCGGGCCACCACATAAGTAATGGCAGCAACCTCTGTAGAAGCGTCAAACTTATCGAGTAACCCAAGCAGCAAAATTGCTACAGCGTATCCAGGGAAATAATCTTTCAAATTATTGTAGGCCCTCTCGCATCTGGCCGCCCACGGAAAAAGTTCTTTTCCTGATATGGGTTTTCTGTTTGAAAGGATCCATTCTTTACCGAAAGATTTAAGTTTTCCGATACTGAGAGGTACCCATGCCAAGAGGAAAAAGGCAGTCATTAAAGTGAGAGCAGTATATTCTATTGGCACTCGTTCCTACTTCGTAATAAGGGTTACTTCTAGCATAGGCATTAGGTTATTTACTTTGTCTGAAATATTATTCTCTGTTGAGTTAATCTTTTCTTCTTTCAAGTTAAGATTATGATAATGAATTCCAGCTCCGAAACCCCAAAGCCTGGAAAGACGAAATCTATAGCCGACACCAAAACCCAAACTTGAACCAGAGATGTCCCTTGAAGCACCAAGCTTTTCTCTTTCTCCTTTGGCGTATGGATTCCATTCTGCTGTAAAGTAAAGATTATAATTATCACTCCAGAACCATTGGAGACGTGGTCCCATCTCTAGTAATGAGTAGGTATCTTCAGGTGTTTCACCCTGACCTATGGAAGAACTCCAGGAGTTAATGTTCCAACCAAAGAAGAGAGTTCTATTCCTGTTCACTGAACCGGCCAGGAACGCCTTATGAAAGGTCCGGCTTTCTTCGAAATCAGCTCCTGTTGAACTATCCTTCTGAGAAGAATAATTTAGTCCATATTGGAAAAGAAAAGCTGCCTGAGAAGGAAGTGGAAGGAGAATCAGCAAAGCTAAAATAAAACGCATAAGGCCTCTTGTAATGATTATCTGTCTGGATCAAATCCATCACAGCTTGGTATTGATATTTCTTTTTCTTGTTCAACTGAAACATACATGGGGATGCGAGTAAAACCACCGAGAATGACTTTCTCCTTGGAATTGTAAGGAGCAATTTCCATATAATAGTTACCTGCCAAAGAATTCCCGCCATTGAAAGAATTTGGTCTAAATTCTACAAGCTGACTTTTTTCACCATATGGAATTGAGCGACCGACACTAATGGAGAAACCTTTATTTTCTCCTTCAATATCCATTGAATTAATTCTTTTGGAGTGATTGAAATACGGACATTTTAAAGCTCTAAATCTTTCAGAAGCATAAGCCGCAGCATAATATATCTTTAAGTTGATGCTTTCAGGGGTACGATTTTTTCCGCGTCCAGTCTGGAGTGGGTTAAAAAGAGCGTAAACAGAACCTAGGTCCTGATTTTTATTATCTCGAGTTTTTATTAGGCGTATAATCCAGGCATCTACTTTATGTTTTGAAGTTAAATAAGCGAGATCTTCTTCAGAGACTTTAGGCATATCTAAGAGAAAAGAAATACTTTGAGTAACCGTAGCTTCTTTTTTTTGACCTACTTTCCAATCTGCTTCTTTAAGATAAGTGACTTCCATGCTGACTTGCTTTACCTCGTCGCTAAAAGAATTCCTTGTGACTTCAGCGTACTTTGTACATGAAACCATGAAGATGAGTGTAATTGTCAACAATGTGAGCTTCATTAGCATATTCCTTTAATTATCATTACAATTATAAAACATTTTTTAATAAGGAGTGCTAATGAAGTTTTTACTTCCGATGGTTTTTCTAGGTGTGGCCTGTTCATCGAATAATATTCAGCTAAGTGAAAGGGCCAAAGATTTGGAAGTTTATGGAAATAAGCCTCAGAATTGCCGGGTGACAGGCAAAATTGTAGGCGAGGACAGGTCTGGAAGTATTGAACTGGCACAAAATCATGCTTTGAATCAAGCAGCCAAATTGGACGCAACTGGAATTTTTATCAATCAAGAAGTTTCAAATGGATCTATTATGAGGGTTCACGCAACTGCTTATCAATGCGATTAAATATCAGATAGGAATTTATCAAACTCTCTGAAGTTATGAAAATGAAACATTTTTCTAACTTCAGAGCGCTCCTCTAGCTTTTCCTGATAAGTGCCGCCAATCCAAATTTCCGTCTTTTCTGTAAGTTGCTGAGATAGTTCTTTTATATAATTGGATTCATCTTTTTTTGAACTAAAAAATATAGCAGTGGCCTTAAGGGCATTCGCTGCATCCGAGAGGGAAGTTACAGGTAAACTAGGTCCTAAAAAAACAAATGGAATACCATAATGGATACATAAAAGGGCCGCCGCCAGAATACCAACGCTTTGTTGCTCACCTTCTGGAGTACCAATCAAGACTAGTTCACTCCGGCTTAACTTTTTTTGATAATGTCTTCCAATCATCTGCCCCATATAAAAGCTGGCAATCGCATTGAAAGATCTCTCCTGGGCTAGAGTTAATTCGCCTCTTGCAACTTTTTGACCTAATTCCTGAAATAAGGGGGCCAGAACTTCCAAACACAGTTCTCTAGGTCCTAAGATGTCCTTAGTCTTATCCAACTCATGAGAAACGATATCGAGTTTATAGGCAGACAGGGCCAAATAGAGATTGGATAAAATTTTCTTAGAATCAACTTTTTCATGATGAGGTGTAAGAAGATTTATTTCCTCATAAGGTTTCTGCATGAGAGTGGTATAAATTTCTTTTAATTTCTCCAGGTCAAGATGAGCTATCTTTCCAATACTCTGGCCGAACTCTGTTAATTGAAAAAGAATGGCAAGTTTCTCGATATCTTGCTCGGAGTAGAGACGATGCTTATTGTCACCTCGCCCCGGAACCACCGCATTATAGCGTTTCTCCCATGCTCTTATGGTTGCACTTGCTACACCTGAAAGTTGAGAAGCAACCTGAATATTAAAGTACTGCATCCAAAAAAATTTATCATAGGAATGGCTGGAAAAGAAGTGTGCCAGATGACATGATAAATCTATTGAAAAGGATGACATTATGACTGATCTCAAAATTTACCCGGTAAAAAAAGAAATTGAAGACCGTTCATACCTGAGAGGTATGGGAGCGTATAACGAAGTTTATGTTCGCTCAATCAATGATCCTGACGGCTTCTGGTTAGATGCTGCAAAGAATCTCGATTGGTTTCAATTTCCTAAAGAGGCCAGAAGTGGTGATTTTAAAAGAGTCAACTTTTCATGGTTCATGGGCGGTAAGTTAAATGCTTCTTACAATTGCCTTGACCGTCATTTGAAGAAACGCGGGAATAAAACCGCAATCATTTGGGCCAAAGATGAGCCAGGGGAGTATCAAAATCTTTCTTATCAGGAAGTTTTTGAAAATGTTTGTCGACTGGCAAACCTGATGAAAACTCATGGGGTGAAAAAAGGCGATAGAGTTTGTATCTATTTACCGATGGTTCCTGAATTGGTGTACTCGATTCTTGCCTGCGCTAGAATTGGTGCCATTCATTCTGTGGTGTTTGCGGGATTCAGTTCAGAAGCACTGAAAGGCCGTGTTCAGGATGCTGAAGCTAAATTTATCATCACCGCCAACGAGGGCCTTCGTGGTGGAAAGAAAATCCCCTTAAAAAGTATCACTGATGAAGCTCTTCAGGATCTTTCTTTTGTCGAAAAAGTATTGGTCGTTAATCGAACTCCTGAAGCCGTTAACATGGTCCCTGGTAGAGATATTTCTTATGAAGAAGAAATCAAAAAATTCCGTCCAGTAGCTCCTTGCGAACAGATGGATGCAGAAGATGCTCTTTTCATTCTTTACACTTCAGGGTCAACAGGAAAGCCGAAAGGGGTTGTCCATACAACCGGAGGTTACACAACCTATGCTTCCTATACTCATAAATATGTTTTTGATTATCATGAAGATGATGTCTTCTTTTGTACCGCCGATATCGGTTGGGTGACTGGTCACTCCTATGTTATTTATGGACCGCTAGCAAATGGTGCGACTTCAGTACTTTTTGAATCAACTCCTTCATATCCGGATTCTGGTCGATACTGGAAAGTCATTGATGATGTAAAAGCAACCATCTTCTATACGGCACCAACGGCCTTGAGATCACTGGCCCATCAAGGAGATGAATTCGTTAAAAAACATCACCTCACAAGCCTCCGTATCTTGGGATCAGTAGGTGAACCCATAAATCCAGAAATTTGGAAATGGTACCATGATGTCGTTGGACAAGGTCGATGTGACATTGTGGATACCTGGTGGCAAACGGAGACAGGAGGAATTCTTATTACTCCGATTCCCGGAGTCACTCCAACTAAACCTGGATCAGCCACTCTTCCTTTCTTCGGGGTTGAACCAGTTATCGTTCATCCTGAAACAGGTAAGGAACTTAAAGGGAATAATGTTGAAGGTGCCCTTTGTATCAGGCATTCCTGGCCCGGGCAGTCTCGTACGATTTATAAAGATCATGAACGATTCAAAGAAACTTATTTCACTCAATACCCTGGTCTCTACTTCAGTGGGGATGGATGCCGTCGTGATGAGAATGGCTATTATTGGATTACTGGCCGTATTGATGACGTCCTTAACGTTTCGGGACACCGTTTAGGTACAGCAGAAATTGAAAGTTCTTTAATGGAGCATCCAAACGTTAAAGAAGCGGCAGTGGTTGGGATTCCTCACGAGATTAAAGGCATTGGAATTTATGCCTATGTCATTTTGGATGTTAAAACCGTCGACATTGAAAAGATTAAAGATGTTGTCAGAGAAAGCATTGGTCGATTTGCGGCTCCGGATATTATTCATATAACAAGTCATCTTCCGAAAACCCGTTCTGGAAAAGTGATGAGAAGAATATTGCGTAAAATTGCGGCCGGTGAATATACAGGATTAGGTGACACTTCAAGTTTAAGCGATCCGAATGTCGTAAATATTTTGATCGAAGAACATAAGAAGATCACATGAAGTTAAAAGGCTCTTGCTCCTGCGGCAAGGTGAAGTTCAGTCTGGATTCTGATGAGTATTACCCTTATCAGCTCTGTTACTGCTCCATCTGCCGTAAAACCCAAGGAGGCGGAGGTTATGCTATCAATTTGGGTGGCAAAGCGAAGAGTCTTAAAGTTAAGGGTAAAGAATTTATTTCTGCTTATCGCGCCAAAGTAAAGAATCCCGGAGAACGAAGTTATCAAAGCAGTGGCGAAAGAAACTTTTGCAAAGTTTGTGGTTCCGGACTCTGGCTTTATGATCCATCCTGGCCGGAACTCATCCATCCTTTTGCTTCGGCCATAGACACCCCTTTGCCTGAAGCTCCTGAACATACCCATCTCATGCTCGACTTTAAAGCTCCATGGGTTGAACTTCACAAAACTCGTAAGGATAAGTCTTTTAAACGTTATCCTAAGGAATCTCTGGCCCAGTGGCATGAAAGAGTCATTTGTGATAAACTATAAGCATGAAGTTTGCTCAAAACGATTTAATTTGGATTCACGGTTTTTTCGCCTCGCTGGTCTAATGTCCTAAATAGGGACATCTCTCTTTCATTTTCACATTTAATATTATTTTTAAAACAAGGAATTATCCTATGGTGACTTATCTTGATCATCAAAGAATTGTTCAATTTTTAATGAATACCAGTTTGCCTGGAAGATTTGATTTTCTTGCCAGATTAGTAGAGCAGTTTTCAATTATAGAACCGGAATCAGTTCCAAAGGATCTCGTGACGATGAATAGCGAAGTCATTGTTCATGACTTCGCTGAGAAAAAAGATATACGGGTTAAATTGGTTTATCACTATTCAGAAAGCTACAATAATCAAGTAACTATTCTTTCATCTCTCGGCATTGCCTTATTAGGAATGCGAATTGGTGAAACGAAATCTTACGCCTTCGGTAATGGGGATCAACGCAAAATCATGATTAAAGAAATTACTTTTCAACCAGAATCAGAAGGCAGACTGGACTTATAAGTGCCAGTGTCCATTTGATTCAGGCTGATACATGATTTCCAGAATCCTAAGAGTGCGAGATTTTCCATCTGGAAACATCCAGTTGATTTCCTGATTCACACGGAGGCCGATGAGCGCCGAACCCAAAGAGGCGAGGACAGAAATCTTGCCTTCGGCAAAATTAGAATCGGAAGGATACACCAGAGTAATGATCATTTCTTTGTTTTCTTGAACGTTAAGAAACTTAATCTTAGAGTTCATTGTGACCAGATCTTTAGGAATCTCATTGTCAGAAACAATAGATGCTCTTTCTAATTCTATTTCTAAATTTTCGAAATCTTCAGATTTTTGAAAGCTTAATAGGTGTTTAATGCGGAGATAATCTTTCTCGCTAATGGTAATTCCATCTTCGTTCATAATTTGAATCCTTGTTGTAATAGATGAATTTTAGGAAATAGAAAGACTGGACCGGTAATTGGCCAGTCTTTATAGCACTGTGACTGTTTTACGAGAGTTAACAAAAGCAGATTTATACATGTGAGGCATTGTACTGCATATTAAAGGCTGTATCAATGGCCTAGCGCGATGTAATAGTGGCTCCTGTATCCATTTTCGTTTGTACGATTCTACCTTGGGTATCACAATTGACTGCCATAAACATCGTAACTAATAGAAAAATCGCCGATAACTTATAAGTATTGATAGGACTCATGACCAAGCACCACCTTTTAAAAAAAACAAAATGAATAAAAGAAAATGAGGGAATGCTGTAGATAAATCTACAGCGGTGGAAGCTCGAAGATAGTGGCAGGAATATAAATCATAATGAGAGTATATCAAATAAAAATGTTTAAAGATAGAGGGGCCGATATTTGGCCCCTCTGAAGTCGTTATCGTCTAAGTGGACGATAAATATGCTTTAAATGGGTGAGATTAATTGGGCCACTCTTAAAATCTTTTGATCGGCCATACATCCACATAAAGTCAGGACGCGTTTGAGTTATCCATTCGCCTCCAATGACTTGTCCACGACCGTTAATCTCAACAATATATTCATAATCTTTTGTTAGAATTTTCTGATGAGGAGTTAACGTTACAGGTTTTTTCGAAACAAAATTCTGGTGACCTTCTGCTGCGAGTTCAGGAGTGTAGAATTTTAGTTCTTCCCCGTATTCCATTTTCATTTTTACGCGCACACGACGTTCTACTCCGCGGGAGCGGTGTGCTCCAGAAACAGGCTCCTCCGCCAGAACTTGCGAAGTATATCCTGTGATAGGTTGGTTCCAGACATCGTTAAAGCGGTCAATATCGGCGACAAAGCCTTTTCCTAACAGACCTAACATATTCCCCATGATGACGTGAAAACCGCCAGCATTGACGTCACGGCAATCAGGAGACTCTGCTAAATCCGGAGCCGGATAAGCACGATGCTCTGGTCTGTCCCGATCATCACCTTCACCTTCAACTTTACCGTTCACTTTACAGCGACGGCCGGCGAAAGCGAATTTTTCGCCTTTATAGTTATAAGCTTCATGCATCGCCAATAAAGACTTCACGTCTGATGAACCAAAAGGAATTTTAATACCATCACGGTTGGTTAAAACGACAGGTTGAGGTTCAGGATAGTTAATCGCCGCTTGGGCCCAACCATGACAGATGCCTTCCCACCATAAATCACGAGTGCTGTAGAGATTTAAAGCGCGTTTAGTAAGTGAATAATTATAATCACTGTTGGATATATCGTAGAGTTCGGCAGGGGAGAGTTGACCCAATTCCTCTTGAGTCATTTTAGCTAATTCATCTTTCGTGTGGAGGCGATACTTAAATGGCTGAGGATTCGGGTGATTCCAGCGATAGGCGATGCCTCCCTTATTCGAAGGCCAGTAACTTTCTGACCATCCCAGACGATCATCTGAGAGTTTGCCATTCATAGGAAGAGAATTGAAATCCGTTATGATAGTCATTCCTGCAATCCGATTGAAATTTGCCGGATGACTACCTCCATCCCATGGCTCTGCCCATGCGGTGGCGGTTGCGAGTACCAAAGAGCATAGAAAATAAAACTTCATGTAGTCTCCTTAGATTTAAACTAATCGAAAAAATTTATAGCTAAGGAATGTTATTAGCTCAATTGCATACCTGCGAATTTCACAATGAAGTGATAAGCCTAAGCTATCAGATTCTGACGCTTAAGAATGACAAGATGAGACTAAAGAAAGTGCAAGATGTCTTTTAACTCAGACGGGTTCGCGTCACTTACTTTACCACCGAAGTCATTCAGGATTTTTTCTTCCAGACTGGCGATACTTTCAATGAAGCCTAAGGCCATATGATTTTCTTTGAAATGCTTCCGCATGATTGTGACGAGTTCATCAAGTTCCGGTTGAGTGATTTTACTTCTCAGCTCTTCATCTACCAAAACCATGATTTTTCTTTCCAGAAGAGAAACCATAATCATGGCCGTCACTTTATGAGAGACCTTGGATGTGCCTAATGTATGAAAGTACTCCAGAGCTTTTTCATAAGTCTCACGTTCGACTTCTATTTCACTCAAGGCAAATTTTTTGGCCCAGTTAAAATGTCCGATCCATGTCATGAGGAGAGTAATGATGAGAGTCGCTACCGGCCAGATGTAGGAGTGATGGAACTCGAAAAATAAACTGAAAATAAAAGTCAGGACAAAGCCAGAAAGTATTCCAAATCTCCAGGAGGCTCCCGGATACTGATCTGATTCACCGGCCAGAATAAGAAGAAGCTCGCAACCAGTATTGCTCTCAAAAGTTTTTAAACGTGATTCAATCAGTTCTTTATCTTCTTGTGAAATATACTGCATTACCAACTCCCCGATGAACCACCGCCAGAGAAACCACCGCCTCCGCCGCTCCAGCCGCCGCCACCACCACCGAAACCACCGCCACGATGGCCGCCGCTTGAAGCAAGCATGACGAGAAAATTTCCAAGTCCAATTAATCCAATAACTGAACCGGCAAAAAACATGATGATGAGAAGCATGACGGGAAGACCCATGAGTCCTCCAACTGCCGCAATACCTAAGCCGGAACTCACTCCTCTGAGACCAGGGCGACGTTTAAAAATACTTCCAATGATCGCAAGAATCACCAGCATGATTATGATGAAACCTAAGTTGAGCTTAGGGATGGCATGAGGGGCCCTTCTGACAGGAACTCTATTGGTGCCACTTAATTTAATACTGAACTTTTCAGCGGTATCGAGCATAAAGAGCTTAAGGGCCCCATGATAGTCACCGCGACGAAAGTATTCCGGAAAAATTTTTCTGGTGAAGCGGGTTGTATCAAAGTCGGTAATCTCACCTTCGATACCATTCCCAACTTCGATTCTCATTTGTCGTTCCGCTTTGGCGATAATGACAAGGAGACCATTGTCTTTTTCTTTCGTACCCAGTTGCCATTTTTCAACCACAGCAATTGAGAAGTCTTCAATAGGATACTCTTGAAGATCCGGAACAGTTAAGATTGTTATCTGCGGGCCGTTGTTAGTGTAAATCTCATAGGCCATTGCAGAAAGATCACGCTCTTCATTCTGTTCAAGAAGACCACCAAGATCCATTACAGGACTCGTTAAGGCCGGGAGCTTTAACGGAGCTCCCATAACTTGAAAAGAAATAAAGAGAAGAAGCGTGAGGAAGTAATGCACTAGAATTTAACTTCCGGATTTGCTTTCTCATCTTCAGAAACTGTGAACTGAGGCTTCTTGTCGAATTTATGAATAATGGAATTGGTAAGGCTGGTAGGGAAGACTGTTACTAGATTGTTAAATTCCTGAACGGATTCAATGTAGCGGCGACGAGCAACTGCAATGCGGTTCTCTGTTCCTTCTAACTGAGCTTGAAGACCCTGGAAGTTTTGGTTGGCCTTAAGATCCGGGTATCTTTCTGAAACGACCATTAAGCGGCCTAAGGCCTGAGAGACACCTGACTGGGCTTCTTGGAATTCTTTCAATTTTTCCGGAGTTAAGTTTTCAGGATTCACTGTTACTGCGGTGGCCTTAGCACGGGCCTCCACAACATTTTGTAATGTTTCTTTTTCGTGAGAGGCATAACCTTTCACTGTGTTAACCAGATTAGGAATCAAATCAGTTCTTCTTTTGTATTGGTTTTCAACTTCGGCCCAGGCCGCTTCAACATTATTGTTTGATTGAGGAATTGACTGAAGTCCGCACGAAACGAGGAACAACGAAAGAAGAACAACTGCTATAGAAGATTTCATTTAAGACTCCTGAGATATAGACCAATAAAAAAAGCCCAAAGTATTATTCATACTTTGGGCTCAATTTTGTTTAAATCAAGTGCTTATGGCAAATTATTTATTGATGCTAGCAACAAGCTTAGTCAAACGAGAAGTCTTACGCGCAGCTGTTTGTTTCTTCATAGCTGGAGACTTTGCAAGTTTTGCAAGAAGCGATTGAGCTTTAACAAGAAGCTCTTGTGCAACAGCGAGGTCGCCTTTTGCAGCAGCTTCACGAACAGCTTTCATTGCTGTACGAGTTTTAGCAGTTTTAGTTTTGTTCGTCATACGACGAGTTTTTTCTTGTTTAGCTCTTTTTTCAGATGATTTGTGATTCGCCACAGTGGTTCTCCTAATTACAATCTTTTTTCAAAAATATTGCGATGTTATAAACCTAAAGTCACCCCCATGGCAAGAGTGAATCGATAAAGGTCTTTGGCAAAACATTACGAGTGAGGTATTTTTTCCTAGCTCAAACTCTCATTATATAAGGATATTTCTCCTATGAAAAACATTCAAGTTGTTGGAATTGTTGGTTCTGGTCAGATGGGACGCGGAATTGCTCAAGTGGCAGCCCAGACCGGTTTTGAAGTAATTCTTTTTGATGCCTTTAAAAATTCTTTGGATTTTGGGCATAATTTTATTAAGACGCAGTTAGACAAAGGTGCAGAAAAGGGGAAGTGGACGTCCGAGGACTCTTCTAAAGCTTTTTCCAAAATTAAGGCCACAACTGAGATTAATGATCTGAAAAATTGTGATCTGGTAGTTGAAGCAGCGACTGAGCGAAAAGACCTTAAGTTCGAAATTTTCAAGAACCTGGATGCTGTCGTAAAAGCCGATGCCATTCTTGCTTCGAATACTTCCTCTATATCTATTACTGAAATTGCAGCTGTTACAAAACGACCTCACTTAGTAGCAGGCATGCATTTTATGAATCCTGTTCCGGTCATGAAATTAGTTGAAGGGATTCGTGGTCTGGAAACTTCAGACGAAACTTTCAATACTGTTGCAGCTACAGCTGAAAAAATGGGTAAGGTCTTTGTTCGTGCCAAAGATTATCCGGGTTTTGCAGTAAATAGAATTCTCATGCCAATGATTAATGAAGCTGTTTATGCTCTCTACGAAGGTGTAGCGGAAGTTAAAGACATCGATACAGCTATGAAGCTCGGAACCAATCAGCCTATGGGTCCATTGGAACTTGCTGATTTCATCGGTCTTGATACATGTCTGGCAATTATGAATGTTCTTCATGACGGTTTAGGAGACACCAAATACCGTCCGTGCCCTCTTTTAAAACAATACGTTGCTGCCGGTCGTTTTGGCCGTAAGAACGGAAAAGGATTTTATTCCTATGACAAATAATTTTGAAACCATTCATTTTGATAACAGCTCTGATATTGCTGTTCTGACCATTAACCGTCCATCAAAGCTCAACGCTCTTAATATCCAGGTTCACCGTGAACTTAAGACTCTTCTAACAGAGCTGCAAAAAGCAAATCTTAAAGGTTTGATTCTTACCGGTGAAGGAGAAAAAGCCTTCATCGCTGGTGCGGATATTGCTGAAATGAGACCCATGACGACTGGTGAAGCCGAGGCTTTCTCGGAACTTGGTCAACAAGTAACCACTCTTATGGAATCCCTCCCGTTTCCAACCATCGCGGCAGTGAATGGTTTTGCTCTTGGCGGCGGCTTTGAGATGGCCATGTGCTGTGACTTTATCTTCGCCTCTCAAAATGCTGTTTTTGGTTTACCGGAAGTAAAGCTAGGTCTTATTCCTGGTTTTGGAGGCACTCAACGTCTTTCCAGAATTGTAGGGGAGAGACGCGCCAAAGAAATGATGTTCTCCGGTCGAAATGTGAAAGCTGAGGAAGCCAAGGCTTTGGGAATTGTTCTTGAACTTTTTGCTGACAAGGCCGAGCTTATGAATGGGGCCCGTAACTGGTTTGAACTCGTTCGTGCCAACTCATCATATGCTGTTGCCCGTGCTAAAGAAACTCTGTGGTCAGGAATAGATAAAAACCTTGAAGAAGGTCTTAAAATCGAAGCGAAAGCTTTCGGTGATATTTTCCAGACAGAACAAATGATCGAAGGCACTTCTGCCTTCTTAGAAAAAAGAAAAGCTAATTTTAAATAAAAGGAAATCGTTATGCTACTTGATGAACAATACAAAGAAATTCGTGACATGGTTAAGAAGTTTTCTGATTCAGAAATTCTTCCTTACGCGCAAAAAGTTGATCACGAAGGACACCTTCCGAAAGAGCAAATCGCCAAGCTTGCTGAAAACGGTTTCCTTGGATCTTACGTGCCTGAAGAGTACGGCGGAGCGGGAATGGATTACATGTCCTACACTCTGATCGTTGAAGAAATTTCCCGTAACTGTGCTTCAAGCGGAGTGTTCGTTTCTGCTCACACTTCTCTTGGAATCTGGCCGATCCTTAATTTCGGTACCGAGGCGCAGAAGAAGAAATATCTTCCGAAAATGGCTTCCGGAGAGTGGATTGGTTGTTTCTGTTTATCTGAACCCAATGCAGGTTCTGATGCCGGTTCTCTTACAACTTTCGCCGAAGATAAAGGTGATCACTGGGAGATCAACGGAGTTAAAAACTGGATTACTAACGGTAAAGAAGCAGGTGTTTGTATTGTCTTCGCTAAGACTAAAAAAACTCCTGACTATAAAGGGATTTCTTGTTTCATCGTTGAGACAACCACCCCTGGTTTTTCAATCATTAAAGAAGAAGATAAGCTCGGGATCCGCGGCTCTTCAACTTGTCAGCTAGCTTTTGATAAAGTGAAAGTTCCAAAAGATGCTCTCTTAGGTGAGCTTGAAAAAGGTTTCCGTGTCGCTATGGCAACTCTTGATGGTGGTCGTATCGGTATCGCTTCTCAGGCCCTGGGGATTGCTCAAGGTGCTTTTGATTACGCCATTCGCTACACAAAAGAACGTATTCAATTCGGCGCTCCATTGTCTAACCTTCAAGGAATTCAGTTTATGCTGGCCGATATGAGTACTAAAATTGGCGCTTCCAGACTTCTTATTTATCATGCTTCGGCCTTAAAGGATGCAGGGCAGCCTTACTCAAAAGAGTCGGCCCAGGCGAAACTTTTCGCCTCTGAAGCTGCCATGTGGATTACCACTAAGGCCATCCAACTGTGTGGTGGGAATGGTTATACCAAAGAGTATCCGGTCGAAAGGTTCTTCCGAGATGCTAAAATTACTGAGATTTATGAAGGGACTTCAGAAGTTCAACGTATGGTTATTGCCGCAGCTGAATTAAAGGCAATCCAGTAATTTTACGCTCGTCAATGGACACTCCCTTTGCTAGAGTGTCCATTAAATTTGTTTTATTCGCGAAGTGTTCGCGTCAGTTAATTTTTTGAGGAGAAAATCATGGCGAAAAAGAAGCCGACTGCTAAAATGCCAGTGAAAAAGGCGGCAGCTAAAACTGCGGCAAAAAAACCGGTAGCGAAAGCTCCTCCAAAAAAAGCGGCACCAATGTCAAAAAAAGCACCAGCTAAAAAAGCAGCTCCTGCAAAGAAAGCTGCTCCAGCTAAAAAAGTAACTCCTACAAAAAAAGCACCGGCCAAAAAAGCGGCTCCTGCAAAAAAAGTTGTAGCGAAAAAAGCTGAAAAGAAAGTTGCTCCAAAATCAATTAAAGAAACTGTTCTTAAAGCGGCTTCTAAGTTAATGGCAAAATCAAAACCTTTAACGAAAGAGCAAGAGAAGAAAAATAAAGAAAAAGAAAAGGCCGCTCTTGCAAAAGAGAAAGCTCGTCTTGAGAAAGAGAAGGCTAAAGAAAAAGCTCTTCTCGCTAAAGAGAAAGAGAAGCAGGCCAAAGATAAGGCCAAGCAAAAAGAGCTTGAGAAAAAACAAAAAGAGCAAGAAAAGCTAGATGCTAAGAAAGCTAAGGAAGAAGAGAAAGCTCTCCTTAAAGCTGAGAAATCCGGTTCAAAAAAATCTAAAAAGAAAAGTTCTGATGAGGACGATGAAGATTTTGATGACGAAGATCTGGAACTAGGACCTGACGACGAGCCGGCTTTCGGAGAAGAAGATACTAAGAAAGCACGTAAAGTTGAGGACGATGACTTTGATGAGTTCGAAGAAGAATATAAAAAATCAAAAGTTAAGAAGGGCGGAAAGAAAGCCTACGAAGTAGATGATCATGAAGATATATTCGTAGCGAAGCCTTCTAAAAAAGCCGTAATGGTCGATTTAGAGACGAATATCGCAGATGAAATTGCCCAGCTACGTGAGCACTTTAACTGGAAAGATATTGCTGAAGCCATTGGTACGATGGATTTCTTCATTGATCCTAAAAACGATGAGTGTATTGAAAAAGGTTGTGACAACATCCGTACAACTCAAAGCTATTGCCGTCTTCACTATCTTCGTAACTGGAAAACAGTTCAGAAAAAACGTGAGATTCTAAAAGAAGGCAAACTTCAGGAGTATATTGAGGAGCTTATCTCTAAATATCCGACTAAGTACATTGATGCTCTTATTTCCGATTTATCTGATGATAAAGAGTTCTATAAAGTTCTTAATGAACTTAACATCACTTCTGAGTTTGATTATGAAGAAGATGATTTCGACAGTGCAGCTGATGATGATGATTCTGATGACGATATCGGGATCGAGACCATTTCTACTTCACTTCGCTACGAAGACGAATAATAAAAGAAGCCCCTCGAGAGGGGCTTCTTTTATACTTATTTGCAAAGAGGGAAGTCTCTTAAAAGTTTAATAATTGTTCCGCCCTTTTTTAATCTTAAATGATGCCAATAGGAGTGAGCTCCTGGTCCAAAGAGGCTGCCGTTTCCTTTGTAGGCGCCATCTTTTCCTTTTAATTGTTCATTTAAAATTTCAAGACCGCACTTTATATTCGCCTGGGCCGGCGCTATATCAGGCACACCACAACTTTTACCACTTTCTCCACCTCGCCAATATCGATCTCTTCTTGGCTGATTAAGTTGAAGATGGCCTACGGCTGTTCCGTGAGTCGCCGCTCGATTAATGGTGTTGGCCCCGCATGTGGTTTCTTTAAAGGAAATAGCGGCGAAGAGCCACACCCAGAAATACTCTTTTTCCACTCTGGTAAGGCTTGGCCACTTAGGACAAAAACTTTGAACACCTGGAAGATTATTTTCAAAATACTTAGGACCGTTGATTGTTTTTATATGATCTACGATGGTATTTCCGAGACTACCGAGACTTCCATCTGCTTTGATAAAAGCTGAACAATCCGCACCCTGATTGCGGTAACCTGAACTTAGAGGAACTTTTGTAATGTCTTCACAAGCAACTTCTGGTCCCTTGGCCACAGTACCTAAACGTTTGAGGCCGGCCTTAATCATAGAGTCGTCAGCATGGGCAATTGAGAGAGAGAAAAAAGTTAGGGCCAGAAGAGATTTATTCTTTCTCATTCGACTCCCATTTAAAAACACACTTTATCTTTTTCTCTCCCGGAGAAACTTTCGTGTAGGTCAATGTTTTATCTTTTGATGCTGAAAGGGTTTCAGTAACAACTCTCTCGAGATGTTTTAATTTTTTTGGACATGAATGAGTGGTAAAAATATTAATAAGATTATTTTCTTTAACTAAACTCGCAACATCCTCGGCACAGCTAGCGAGACTCGAAGTTGAGAGGATTTGCTTTTCTTTTTGGGGAGGATAGAAAGTTATGTTAGGCCCGACCATGAGTACTTGATCGCTCTTTTCACCCATTAAGTGATAGGGACCATCAGCACAGACCTCATTATCCTTTGAGATAACTTTAATCGATCCTGAATCTAAACCCAGAGTCGAGGCTTCCGCAGTCGAATTTTGGAGTATCAGAAATAGGCATGTAAGGGAGAAGAGGATCCGTATCATGAGGAAATTATACGATAGAGCCTAAATCCAACCAAGCTTAATAATGATGAGACGGATAAACAGCTATTTAGGATTCTTCATCCAGGAAATCTTCGCCTAACAAACGATCGGCTTCCAAAGTGAGATTGATATTCTCGCGAGTGATCTTATAGAAGTAAGTTTCACCTTTGTGATTAACTTCCTGCCAGGTAGGTTCAAAATCGCTCCACTCATCATCAGCGAAGATTTCGTCGAAGAAAAGACCAACCAAATTGATAAAGTTTTTTTGAGTGTCTTTGAATTTTTCTAAAGAGTCGATATGTTGTGTTTCACTGGTTAGGATACAAGTGATGGGTGAGCTATACTCGTCTTTTTCTGAGAGATAGGAAACTGCCAGTACCAGTTCATCAGGATAGGCCTGCCCGAATACATCGAAATACCGCCCATTTTGCTTACATTCTTTGCTGTAAGTTTCATTGAGCAACCGATTGAGACCTTCAATCCATTCTTGTGGAAGAGGGTTCGCGTTTTTCTGCGATTTATTTTTTCTGGCCAACATGACGACCTGCCTTAATAGAAAGATTTAGTGGTCTTTTATACGACCCTTAATTAAAATATACCACTAAGAAAGACAATCTTACATTCTCAAAAAAGGACTTAATTATGGCAGTTTATATTCTGGGCGGCGCTCGCACAGCATTTGGAAGTTTTATGGGCTCTTTATCAACTGTTTCAGCTCCTAAATTAGGTGCTACGGCAATTGAAGGTGCTCTTCAAAAAGCGAATATTGAAAAATCACAAGTTGATGAAGTTTTCATGGGAAATGTTCTCACTGCTGGTGTTGGACAGGCCCCTGCACGTCAGGCCCTTCTTTTTGCAGGTTTGCCTGAAAGTGTTCCTGCTACAACTGTTGGTAAAGTTTGCGGCTCTGGACTTCAGTCTATTATTCTTGGTGCTCGTTCAATTCTTACTGGAGACAACCAAGTGGTTGTTGCAGGTGGAATGGAGAGTATGTCATTGGCCCCTCACGTATTAATGAATTCCCGCTCTGGCGCTAAATTTGGCCCGACTGAGATGAAGGATTCTATGCAGTGGGATGGTCTTTGGGATGTTTACACAAATCGTGCCATGGGGAACTGTGCTGAAGAGTGTACAAAAAAATATCAGATGAGCCGCGAAGAACAAGATGCTTATGCTAAAGAATCATTCACTCGCGCTCAAGCTTCTGTAAAAGAGGGAGCTTTTAAGGACGAAATCGTTGCTGTCAAAATCCCTGGAAAAAAAGGCGATGTTGAAGTGACTGAAGATGAAGGCCCATTCAAAGCGAACTTTGAAAAAATGGGTGGATTAAAACCGGCCTTTGAAAAAGATGGAACGATCACCGCCGCTAATGCTTCTACTATCAATGATGGAGCTGCCGCTCTCGTTTTAGGTGGAGATGAATTCGCCAATAAAGCAGAATTTAAAATCCTCGGATGGGCTTCACATGCTCAGAATCCAACTTGGTTTACAACGGCTCCAACTGAGGCCATGAATAAGGCACTCAAAAAAGCTGGACTCACTGCTGATCAAATCGATTTATTTGAAATTAATGAAGCGTTCGCAGCTGTTACTATGGCCGGGATGAAAGACCTGAATATTCCCCATAACAAAGTAAACGTGCTTGGTGGAGCAGTTGCCCTTGGTCACCCGATAGGTGCTTCGGGAACACGAATTGTCGTTACACTCATGAATGCTATGAAACGCCGCAAGGCCAAGTATGGTTGTGCTGCTATCTGTATTGGTGGTGGTGAAGCTCTTAGCCTTATTATTGAGAAAGTACGCTAATGACAACGACGGGAGCAGCAGCAGGGTCAAAGTCAGGACTTAAACAATTTAAGACTGGCGAAGTTCTCTTTAACGATGGTGACATCGCTAGCTCCCTGTTTATCATTCAAAAAGGTCAGGTCCGTCTCTATAAGCCGAAAGGCAAAGGTTACATTGAACTGGCAGTTCTTCGCGCCGGAGAAGTGATCGGGGAGATGGCCTACTTTGACGAAGATGGTTCTGGAAAGAAACGTTCCTGTTCTGCTTCCGCTATCACACCCGTAGAAATTATCGAAATCTCTTTTGCAGCTTTCGGAAAAACCATGGAGTCCCTTAATCCTTGGTTCAAAACAATTATTAATACAGTTGTAACCCGTCTAAGAAAGGCCAATGGCCGCATTCGTGAGCTCGAGGATAATCAGGCCACTATCTCTTACAGTGGAAAACACACTGGTTATGAATTCATGAAGCCGATTGAGGTGATGAGAATTCTCGGAACCTTTTTCTTGGTTTTTAAAGCTCACGGAGAAGCTCAGGGAAGTGCTCTTTCCGTTAATCGCAAAGTGCTTAGTCTTTATACCCAAGAGATGTATCAAATCATGGAAGTGAAGATCGAAAGCATCATCACTTTGTTAGTACAGCTTGGCTGGATGGAAGTTAAAGAAGATGCGGACAAGCTACCAAATATTTTGCTTTTAAAACATATCGATGTGATCCGTCAGATTTTCATTTTTTACAACACCGAAAGACATCTTCCTGACGAGAAGAAACTCCGAATTGGTGAGAAATGTGAAATGCTGATTGCTAAAATGTTGGAGATGGCTCCTTCCAATCCTTTAATGGATATTCCTAACATTAAAGTGACCGAGGACAATGCTCCTAAGTATACTAAGTATTACAATCTCACTCCCGTTCTGAATTTCTATAAGGCACAAAATATTATTGTTCATGCTAATCATGTTGATGATGCCAAAGGTGTGTTCTTTGGAGAGATCTTTTTGCAGGATGGATCTGTGTTAGTGGAAATTGATTTCCCTAAGATGCAGAAGCTTTATCCTGTGATTCGTTTCATGAATGCGATTAAGAAGTCTAATACAGAAAAGGCCCCTGGCGGGGCCTTGGAATAGTTCTTTTTTTTTAACGCTCTATTACTTCCACAGCGGAACCGGTTTTTCACTTTTTAAATCGGAGCGGGAATGTAGTTCACTTGTACGTTATCTCCGGATTTGTAGTAATTGTTTGTCCCATTTAATTGAATCATAAATCCTGATCTTGGAATTTTGGGTTCTTCACTTCCTGGAGAGGAGGGATGAGGAACCTTGATATTCTCTTTTGTAATATGTCCTGCATAAGACCATCCATTGGTGGAGCTTTGAGGAACAGTATTCCCATTAATTGTCACATGCAGTGTTTCTGGTTTTGGTTCTCTCTGAAGAACAATGTAGCCAAAGTACTCTGTTCTTGAAACTGATCTAATCTGAATACATCCAGGATACGAAATCGGTGTATTGAATTTAACAAAGTGATATCCTGGGACAACTTCTGTTCCACCTTCACGAATATTTAGAGAACCTGCCGGCACGGGATACCAGCTCCAATTAGATGGATCAATGATGGCCGGAACACCATGCTCATTCACCTTATAAACGTCTACTTTTCCAAAAGAGGTTTCACTATCTGCTTGAGTGGCAAATTGAATTGGCCAGTACTTGTATTGGTGAGGAATGACCGTTTCTTTGATTGAACTGTTAACAGCAATAAAGAGATTGTTTAAGCCATTACTGCAAATATCGTAACTGTCATTAGTGGCATTGTTGTCGTTTGCATTTGAATCAACATAAAGTTCTCTCGCCATTCTGATATAAGAAAGATTTGATGTCTTTGAGCCATCGCAATTAGATTTTGCTGTTACTGCCATAAGCCTTAATTGCTGTGAATTTAAAGCATCAGGCTTTTTCAAATTGATAAAGCGTTGATAGCGATCTGAATAGGATGGATAGTTATGATTTGTACCATTTTGAATATACTCGACTTCATCATCTCGACCATTTGAAACAAGTACAACTAAATGATAGGCACCTTTTCGAAGGAGACCGGTATTTTTATGGTATTCCATAAAATCGAGTGTTCGACCTAAACCTCTCTCGGGAGAATAACCAGTAAGTGGATCTGTGAAAAAAACTAAATCTTCAGGGTTATAATAACGACGAGTCAAAGCTTCTGAAGGAAGGGGATCGACATTGGAATTTGCCATTACACGATAATCATCATTAGGAGTGGTATCTCCCGGGGTGTTGATGAGTGTGGTTCCAATAACTCTATAATCAAAGTTTTTTGAAATAGTATTAACAGTATTAATGATCGATTGTTTGACTGCATCTTTTAGTTTGAATGCGCTTCCCGAATTATCCACAACATAAATGATATCCACTTTGGGAGAAATCAAAGTGCGGTTGGTACAGGAATTATGCTCATAAACTTTGAGAGGATCGGCCTGACTTGTCGTTGATTGCGGTGTCGTCCCAAATTGTTCTTTCCCACAACTCACGAGAGTCATCAGTAATGAGAGGGCAAAAGTAGTCGACCATTTTATTTTCATAAAGTTCACCTTAAGGAATTTCCTGAGCAGCTGATCGGAGTATTGCCTCCCAAACTTTAATGTTGAGGGGGAAATTCTTGCCCTTATCCATGATATTCTCCGTGGTTAGGGTAAGATAAGGTTAATAATTATTTCAATGATTTGAGGATATTTATGGCAGATAACTGGTATTACGTTCAAAAAGGCAATCGTCATGGCCCAGTGGCAGAAGATGTTATTACTGGGATGATTTCTCGGAATGAACTTAAGGCAGATGATTTTGTCTGGAAGAAAGGCTTTGAAAATTGGATGAAGATCAAGGACATTCCTGAGCTTCAAGAGGCGCCGGCCCCTGAAGAGGTGATTCCACCACAAATGGCCCCTTCTCGTCCGGAAGTTGTCGATTTTGGCCATCTTAACCATGATGAAAGAGCGATCTTTATTCGAATTGGAAGTGACCGTGGTGGAGCAAATACTGATTACGGCCCATTCAGTTTGAATCAATTAAAAAAACTTTTTAAAGAAAACCGCATTAACGCTAAGACCTTTGTCTTCACGGCCGGTATGAAGGAATGGAAACTGCTTGCCGATCTTCCTGGTTATCAGGATATCTTTGAGGAGCTTCCACCAGTTATCAAAGAATCAGAACGCAGAGTCACTGTGAGAAAGCCTTTCATTGCCAGACTGTTTATTCAAAATAACAAGAATGTCTTTGAAGGAATTTGCCGGGATATTTCCATTGGTGGAATGCAAATTTTAATGGATGAATTCCAGGGTTCGGCCGGAGATAAGATCACCATTAATGTCCATCCGGAGAATACTGATTACCACTTTACAGCGTCAGGTGTCGTGGTCAGAGTCCTAGAAGGGAATTCAGGTTTTTCATTCCGTTTTAGTGGATTATCAGACGAGGCCCGTCGCTCAATAGAAAAATACGTTCAAGAAAACTAACCGTGGCAAAGATTGTCCCTTATTTCACTGAGGATCACTCACTTTTCTCCACTGATGAAAAGTCTTCGATATTTGTTCGTCATTTTCGTCGTGGAGAACCGAAGCTCCATTTCCTCCTCGTTCATGGAGCGCTGGAACACTCCGGCCGTCATATGGATCTCGTGAACTTTTGGCTCAAGAGTTATCATGATGTCGCCATCACTGTCTTTGATGGAGTTGGGCATGGAAGAAGCGGCGGATCCCGCGCTTATGTGGATAGTTTCAATCTTTACATTAAGGACTTCATTAGAGTTTCGGAGTTCGTGGAGAGTAAGAATCTTCCTCACACAGAGACCATCATTTGTGCCCATAGCTTAGGGGGACTTATCACCCTAACGGCACTCCTGGATTCGAGTTATGAATTCCCTTGTAAAGTTAAGGGGCTGATTTTATCGAGTCCATGTATAAAGCCCTTAACCATCCTGGCCCCTTTATCACTGCCTCTTCTGGAGAAACTTGATCGTTTTACTCCCAAACTTCATTTACCTCTTATCTATCGGGGCTCTGATCTCACCCGCGATCAGGAACGTGCCAATGATTTTGATACTGATTCTATGATTCCCAAATTTCTCACCGCCCGCATGGCCCATGAGGTAATCAGTGCCAGCCAAAAGATAACGGGTCTGTCCTATTATCTCCGTATTCCCAGCTTATTTTTAATTGCCGAGGCAGATAAGTTAGTTGATCCTGAGAGCACTCTTCTTTTTGCTCACGGGATTGATAAACAGTTAACCAAAGTCATAAAATATCCACATCACCATCATGAGTTGTGGAACGAAATAGATCGTGAAGAGATTTTCAAAACTATGAAAGTCTGGGTCGATAAGTTACTTAAGGAGTCTCCATGAAGTCCCTCTTTTTATTAAGTCTGCTCGTTCTCGCGGGTTGCGCTAGTTATAAGACCTATAATCAGACAACTACCGGGATCGTGATACTAAGAGGTGGGATCTATAAAAAGAAATCATGGGACGATTCTTTAGTTTTTAAGCGCATGAGCTGGTATCACGGAATGACTTTGTATTTCGATGCACTTTTTTGGAAGGCCGATATTGATTCGCCTTTTTCAAATTGGTTCTCACCATCAGAAAAAGAGTTCTTCACAAAATGTGAACACTTTTTAGTCACTGCCGGCTACAGTGCTGACCCTTCAAAGATCTCTCATGTTAACTTTCGAGAGCAAATGAAGCTCAATGGTTACGATGAGATCGTGCTCAATACTTTTGCTTCTTCATTGAAAAGCCATCCATCCGCTACTGACTGGCGCCTTCAGAACTATAAATTTATGGGCTACTGTAAACGTGCTCCAAGCCGGGTAAAAGCCCAGGGATTAGCTATCAATTTCCCAAGTTTTGAGCAATTAGAGGTTGAGCTATAGCTTACAAGACCTTGAAAAGTTGTATTTCAGTTGAAGTTATAAGAGTTAAATCCCTATTTTGCTTAAGAAAATCCTCGTTTATCCGATAGGTACTTGAGGCATTATGACTGATAAAAAGTTTGAGAGATTTGGGAAATATTTGATTTTGGATCACTTAGTTGATGGTGGTATGGCAAAAATTTGTCGTGCTCGTTACTTAGGTGAGCAGGCAAATAAAATGGTTGCTGTGAAAATGGTGCAACCACAATTCTCAAATGATGAAGCCTTTGTTCGAATGTTTCAGGATGAGCTTAATATTACTTTTGGTATGCTTCATCCGAATATTATGCAGGTTTATGACTATGGTAAAACCAATGGTCAGCTTTATACAGCGATGGAGTACATCCATGGTGCTAACTTAAAGCAATATCTTGATCGTCTTAAAGAACGTAAAGTCGTTTTCCCTGTTGAAATTTCATGCTTCATTATTTCGCAGGTGTGTCTCGGACTTCATTATGCACACACATTCACTGATAAACTAACTGGTAAGCCATACAATATCGTTCACCGTGATATTTCTCCACACAACATCATGCTGACTTATGATGGTGCCGTGAAGGTGATTGACTTCGGTATTGCGAAAGCTGAAACAAATTCTGAAGCTACTCAAGCGGGAACGATTAAAGGGAAACTTTCCTATCTGGCGCCTGAGTATCTGGATGGATTAGAACTTGATGCTCGTTATGATGAGTTCGCAGTTGGTATTACCATGTGGGAACTTCTCTGCTCAAGAAAGCTCTTCCAGGCCAATAATGATTTAGCAGTCCTAAAACAAATTCAGGCCTGTAAAATAACTCCACCATCAGAAATCAATCCTCTGGTTCCAAAAGAACTGGATGCTATTGTGATGAAGGCCCTCTCTAAAGACCGTGCTCATCGTTACGAGAACCTCGATCAGATGAACCGTGCTTTAGTAAGATTCTTGTATTCAACATATCCGGATTTCAACGCCTCCGATTTAAAGACATTTTCTGATGACTTGTTTAAACAAGAAATCACCAATGATCAGGCGAAATTCGTAGAATACGGTAGTATCGACATCGCTTCTTACATTGATGACATGAAGCAAGAAGAGAGTCGAACTGGTAAGATTAATCGTAAAGAAGTCGGTGCTAAAACTGCGATCGTTCCAGCAAGAGAAAAAGTACGCGAATTAGAAATGACGATTGATCCGGTTGAAGTTGAAATCACTCTGGCCAATAAAGAAAATACTCAAACAAGAAAATTAAATAAGGCTGCCTTGCAGACAGCAAAGGCTTCCTCTCGTAATACCAAGCTAAACTCTTCCGGTTCTACGATTAAGAACTCTGCCAAAGATAAAACTGGCAGCCGAACTCTTTCAAAGAAAGATTTGGCCCGACAAGAAGAAAAGTCTTCATCTAAAAAGATGATCATCATTATCTTTGCTGCATCATTCGCCGCAGTTTCGTACTTACAAGGCGATTTGACTGAGAAAATGATTGGAATCAATTTAAGGAAGATGATTCATGGTGAAGAAGCCAAGAGAACGATCTCATCTGTTCCTGCTCAAACGAAAAAGAGAGAAGCTCAAAAAACTGCACCTGTAGTGACTAATGGCAAGATCATTATGGGTGGCGTTGATATCTCGATGGAAGTCTATGTAAATGGAAAGAAGACCGAGTATATGGGGCGTCCAATTCAGGTTGAGCTTGATAATGAAATTACGGTTGCTGTTAAGAAGTCTGGTTATATTCCTTATGTGACCAGATTGACTTTGAGTAAAGATAAGAATTCTTCGGTTGTAAACGTGCCAGAGCTGGAAAGAGCAAAAATGGGGCTTCTCACCACTTCTCTGAACTATACGGCCGGCTCTAAGCTTGTGTATGAAGAAGCAGGAGAAAGAGTTGAAAGGGACCTGCCTTTTCGGGATATTCAGATTCCTGAAGGCACTTATCAGGCCAAGGTTATTAATCCAATCCTTGGTACAGAGAAGCGAGTTGAATTTTCAATTGAAGAGAATAAGAAACATTTCTTAGAGTAGAAATTATTCCTCAGCTTTCTTTTCTTCGGCCGGTTCATCAAATCTTTTTGACTGTTTAAAGCGATTCATTTTTCTCATGTTGAGAAGTTTGATGATTTCGGCAGCTGTTTCTTCCAATGCTTTTCCTGTGACATTAAAAATTGGCCAGCGCTTATTTTCGGCAAAAATTTTATTGGCCCATTCAATTTCTTCAACCACTTTATTCATGTCTGCATAATCACCCTCATCATTGGATAATCCCAAACGAGTGAGGCGGTTTTTACGAATTTGAAAAAGGGCATCGGAATCAATAGTGAGACCAAAGATCTTTCTTTGATCGACTTGAAAAAGTTTTTCGTGGAGGGGAACGCCCATCACAATAGGAACGTTTACAGTCTTAATTCCCTCCAACGATAAATACATCGAGAGTGGAGTTTTCGAAGTACGGGAAATTCCCACCAGAATGACATCCGCTTCTTCCAGAGAATTTATATTCCTTCCGTCATCATGGTTGAGAGTAAATTCAATGGCCGCCACCCGTTTAAAATACTGATCATTAACGGCATGGAGAAGACCGGGCTTATAATCAGGCTCTGCTTCAAAGAAATTAGAAAAAGTCGTGAGTAGGGGACCCAGGACATCTACCGAACGGACATGGTCACGCTTAGAAAGTTCTGCAATGTAGGCCCGGAGCTCTACTGAAACAATCGTATAAACCACAATATCATGATGAAGAGCGGCTTCCTGAAAGATAGCATCGATTTGTTCCCGTGAACGGATGTTTTTATAACGGGTAAAGAAAATATCTTTATCCTGAAACTGAGTCATGGCCGCACGGGTAATCGCTGAAGCGGTTTCACCTGTTCCATCTGAAATTACAATAACTTTTAATTTATCATTTGTTTGCATCATAGTTTTTCTCTATTGGACGATAACTTTTGTCTATTTGCGCCAAAGCTCATTAACAGCTAAATTATACTAATAGAATCACTAAAGAGGGAGTTTAAATGCATCTTCGTTCGGCCCTAGTCGCTCTTGTAGCGTTATCTTCATTATCTGCTTTTGCAGAATTTAAGGCACTACCGGATACGCCACCTATTCCGGCGGACAACCCACAAACTCCGGCGAAAATTGAATTGGGAAAAATGCTCTATTTTGACCCACGTCTTTCTATCGACGGAACTATTTCTTGTAACTCTTGTCACAACGTTATGTCTCACGGAGCAGACGGTCGTGCAGTAGGTGCAGGAGTACAGGGTAAACGTGGTGGAAGGGGATCTCCAACAGTCTGGAACTCAGCCTACTTAACGGTTCAATTCTGGGACGGCCGCGCTGCGAGTTTAGAAGAGCAGGCCTTAGGACCTATGACTAACCCGGTTGAGATGGCGATGACCAACCACAACCTGGTGATTGAAAGAATTTCTAAAATTCCGGCCTACGTTGAATCTTTCAAAAAAGTTTTTCCGAAAGATAAGAAACCAACAATCCTTAATGCTGCTAAGGCCATCGCAGCTTACGAGCGAACCCTTGTCACTCCAAATTCTCCTTTCGATAAATATATGAAAGGAAATAAGAAGGCGATGACCGCTCAACAAATCCGGGGCATGAAATTGGTAGATACAATTGGATGTACTTCTTGTCACACTGGAGAAAACTTCGCTGGTGATGGTTTTAAGATGGGTGAAGGTCACTATCAACCGTTCCCACAAATCTCCGGTTCAAAATACGACAAGATGTACGACATTACTTCTGACCTTGGTCGCTTTGATGTGACTAAGAAAGCTGAAGATAAGAATCACTGGCGTGTGCCAACCTGGAGAAATATCGCTTTGACCGCTCCGTATTTTCATAACGGTAAAGTTAAAACTCTGGATGAAGCCGTTCGTGTGATGGCGAAAACTCAGCTTGATATGGATTTAAAGGATGATCAAGTGAAGGACATTGTCGCTTTCATGAATGCACTTACCGGTGAATTCCCTCAGCAGACGATGCCAATGCTTCCGATGACTGTTGGACACTCATTAACTCCTGATCCATAAAATAAAAAAAAGGCCGACTTTATTGTCGGCCTTTTTCAATTTTCTTAGACTTTTTCTTTTTGCCTCTAATTTTTCCGATCCACAAGACAATTACTTCAATTAATTGTTCCAGCATTTTGTATCCTAATTGTTTTTCAAAAATCCTTTAACTGCTTCAATCATCTGGGTCTTTTCAGTGAGGGGGTGAAAGGTCTTTTTTGAGGGATCTCTTTTAAACCAAGTCCGTTGGGATTTAGCGAGCTGGCGGGTAGAGATGATGATTCTTTCCTGACACTCCTTAAGTGTGGGATATTTCCCTTGAAGATAATCAAGACTTTCCTTGTAACCAATACTTTGGAGAGGCTTTTCTTCACCCGTAAAGCCTTGCTCCAGGAGGGATTTAATTTCTTCTAAGAGTCCATTCTTAAGCATGCGTTCAGTACGCCGTTCAATAATTTTCAAATGCTCTTCCTTAAGAAGATCGAGGTGAATATGCAGGATTTTCCATCCATGAACCGTTATCTCTTCCAGCTTTTCATTGGCCTCATCTTTTTGAAGTCGGGCAAGTGAAAGAGGAGTTCCTGTCGTCCAAAAGTGTTCAACGGCACGACGAACACGGTAATGATCATTTTCATGATAGCGCTCAAAACTTTTCGGATCTTCTTTTTTTAGAATCTCCAGGAAGGGAGTGATTCCTTCTTCTTTATACAATTCATCCGAGCGGGTCGTGATTTCAGCGGGTGTCGTAGGGGAGTCATACATGCCCTTCAAAAGGGCCTGAAGATAAAAGCCACTTCCACCAACTAAGAACACTAACTTTTTTTCGCTTAAAAGTTTTTCTACAATGGGTAAAGCTTCCCGGGCATAGTCGGCAGCATTCATAGGATTCCCTATAGAGCGCACTTCAATCATATGATGGGGAATCGATTTTTGTTCTTCAGGTGTGGGTTTTGCTGTTCCAATAGTGATCTCTTTATACAGAAGAAGAGAATCAAAATTCACCACCTCCCCTCCGAAAAGGGAGGCCAGTTCCACCGCGAGATCGGTTTTACCTGAGGCCGTGGGGCCTGAGATCACAATCACTTTCATTTGAGTCTTTCTCGAAGAAGGTTTGAGAGATCCAAAGCGATTTTATGAGTGATTAATTCATCGAGGGGAAAGAAGTTAAGCATCTCTTCCCAGGTCGATTGTGACCAATCCGAAGGATTAAGCGTCATCTCAGAAAATGTTTTTTCCTGAAGAAGGCAGGCCATAACTTCTTTTAAAGGAAAGCCATTCATCCATTCAGGAATACCCCTAAGGACTAAAGTCTCACTTCCCAGAAATTCAAGTTCTGTTCCGCTTAAAGCGAGTTTCTCCAGAGTTGTGGCTTTTACTCCGGATGATGGGAAAGGCTCGCTCACTAACAAAGGAATGGTCGGGGAAGGTGTTTCAATTTTTCGTCTGGAATAGCTTTCAAGAAGCTTGGTACCAGAGACCGCGAGCCATAAATGGTCATTCTTCTTTAAGAAATTATTCCCCATCCAGACAAAATCAGAATGAGTTTCCAGAGGAAGATTATGGGGTGAGAAGAGCCCCTCCATATTATACTCGTGGCGCTCCTGCTGAAGAGTGGGAGCACTATTCATCACATCGAAAAAGGATGTGGGAGTAGATGAAGTATGCTCAACCGCAACCGGCGTTTGAACTTTTTTAGTTCCAAGTTCTCTGATAGTCGAAGTGAGAAGACTGATCATCTTGGACACTTCCAGACACTTAATGATCGTTTTATTAGGATGGACGTTCACATCAATGGTATCTGGTGGCAGATGAAAGTAGGCCACGTAGTGAAAGTCTTCTCCATGGAAAGTACTGTCGATGCCGTTACTCATCACACGGTGAAGCTGCTTATCTAAAATATAACGACTATTGATGTAGATATTTTGAAGTTTAAGAGGGCCCTTAAAAGAGGCCGGAATAAGAAAAAGTTCTAATTCGTTATTCTCATAAAAGCGCTCTGAGTGAAGGATCAGATCTTTCGCTTTCGGAAAGAGATCCTGGAGCCTTTTAAGAAAGGTTTCCTGAGCGGGATAAATGTCTTTATCCAGGTCATCGAGCTTAATATGAAATTCAATCTCGGGATGAGAAAGAATAAAAGCGTAGATGATCTTTTTAATAAAAGTTTTTTCCGACTGCTGGGACTGGATGAATTTTAGTCTCGCCGGAGTGTTAAAGAATAAATCCTGAATGATAAGTTCAGTGCCAAAAGAAGAGCTGGGTGTTTGCCTTTCACCATGAAATAGGGTCATCCCGCCTTCAATCTTGATTTCGCTGGCAAATTCCTTGTCTTTGGTTTGAGAAATACACTGGAGTTTGGAGATGGAGGAAATTGAGGCCAGGGCCTCTCCTCGAAAACCAAAGGAGTGGAGTTTATATAAATCTTCAAAACGGGAAATCTTAGAGGTGGCGTGGCGGGAGAAGGCGAGGGGAAGATCCTCAAAGCGCATGCCGTGGCCATTATCTTTTAAACTGATGAGATCTAACCCATTATTCTTAACGGTGAGTTCAAGCTTTGTGGCACCGGCATCTACCGCATTTTCCATAATCTCTTTGATGAGATTTCCTGGACGCTCGATAACTTCACCGGCCTTGATTTGGTCAATCAGATGTTCAGGGAGGAGATCAATTTTAGGAGGAGCGATTGAGGACATTTAAGCCTTGAAGAAGTTAACCTGGTTCCTTCCGCCTTCTTTAGACTTATAAACTGCTGAGTCAGCTCGTTTAAATAAATCGGTTCCATTATTCACGCCCTGGCGGTAATCCGCCACGCCGATAGAAGCAGTTACAGGTAGGCGCTTCCCATCGTAGATGAATTCATGTTTCTCAACGAGTTTTCTTAAGCGCTCAGCGATTTCGAAAGCTTGTTTGAGATTGGTGTTCGGAAGAAGGATACAGAATTCTTCACCGCCGTAGCGAGCGAAGACGTCGCCTTGACGGATACCGTTGTCACGGATGATACGAGATTTTTCTTTAAGAACGTAATCTCCGGCATCGTGACCATAGTTATCGTTTAATTTCTTAAAGTGATCCAGATCGAAGATGATGAGGGACAGAGGTTTCCCCGTCACTTTGCATTTCTTCACTTCCAGTTCGAGGGAGTTATTGAAATAAGTTTTGTTATAGCATTTTGTCAGACCATCTGTATTGGCCTCTTCATGGAGCTTATCGTAGGTCAGACGCTCAGGATCTCCTTTCGGAAGAAACTTCATCGCCACCGCACCGATCTTGATCACATCTCCGCGCTTAAGCACGGTTGGTGTTTCAAGTTTTTGATTGTTTAAATAAGTGCCGTTGGCCGAACCAAGGTCAGTTAAAGTCACCACATCATCAATGGAAGTAATCGTAAAATGTCGGCGAGAGATACCGTGGAAATCAAGAGAGATGGTGCAGTCTGGATTTCTTCCAATCACTGATTCACCTGGATTTAAATTGAAAATAGAGCCGTTGAGTTCACCACCAGCAACCAAAAGACACGCAGGCTTTTGCTTCGCCTCTTCTTCTAGTGAGGAAAGGGCCTTTCTTATATCTGTAATTACAACGGTAGCGTTGTTATCATCGCTCATGTCTTCTCCAGCAAATCCATTTTAGGTATGTCATTTATTCTATGCTCGGACCCAATTTTGGGCAAGCAGCAAAGCTTATGACTTATCGGCATTTAGCGGTGGTTTTTTAACCATTCATTGGCATATTTTTTACCCGCTTCAACTCCCGGTTGATTGAAAGGATCAACTTTTAGGAGCTCTCCTACCATTACCGTCAAACATTCTGCGAAGAGGATAAGTTGGCCTAAATATTCGGCTTGTAGCTTTGGTATTTTAAGATGGACCACATGTCGATCATTTTCCTTTAGGGCCTCGAGAGTGCCTTCGAATTCGGCTTTCATGAGTTGGCCTAAACTAAAGCCTGATAGGTTCTTAAAACAATCGGCCGCTAAGCTATTTTTTAAAGGATAATCCGTATGAAAATTCTCAACTTCAATCAGGAATAGGACCTTATCTTTTGGGCCTTCCATAAAGAGCTGCATTTGAGAATGCTGGTCAGTGGCACCATAGCCAGGAATTGGGGTAAGACCTTTTTTATCTTTCCCTAAGCTTTCGGCCCAAAGCTGCACAAACCAAGCTGAGTATTCTTTTAAAAGTGATGAGTAAGGCATCATCACAGTCTGGTTCACACCTTGGTCGTGAAGGTCTTTAATCCAAAAAGCTAATTTAAAAAAATTGGCTCCAACTTCCTGATCAAAGAGGTGTTTTTTAATATCTTCCGCACCCTCTAAAATATCCATGGCCTCAATGCCCGCAAAGAGAGCAGGAAGAAAGCCTACTGGCGTGAGAACTGAAAAGCGGCCGCCCACGTTTGAAGGGATGGTCAGGGTTTTAACATTCCATTCTTTAGAAAGTTTACGGAGTTCTCCCTTCTCTGGATCAGTACAGAAAACAAAGTAATCTTTAAAATCACTTTCTTTAATGCCGGCCTCAAGAAGCTTATTAATGAGAATACTCATTCCGGCGACTGTTTCGGCCGTGGTACCGGATTTGGAAACCACATAGATTAAACTTTCTTTGATGTCGATCTTATCGAGCTTCCGGCACAGATCATCCGGATCAATATTATTGATGAAAACAAATTCCACACCGCTGTGATCTCCCAGAGCTGAGAGAAGCATATCAGGCCCCAGGGCACTGCCGCCGATCCCGATGTGAACGAAATATTTTTTATGCTTAAAGTGCTCGTACACACTTTGGGTTTCATTTAATAATTCACGGTTCTCCGGCAATCGGAAAAATCCAATTTCATCTGAGCTAAGTGTTCGCTGATAAGAGCTAACAGCTTCTCCCATAGACCCAGGATTAAATTGAACTTGGTGGCTTGATCTAATGTTCCAGTTAAGCATGTTGTTCGTACTCTTTTTTTAAGTGGCGAGCGATCACCACACGTTGAATTTGATTGGTACCTTCGACAATTTGTAAAACCTTGGCGTCTCTCATGAAGCGCTCAACAGGGTACTCGGAAGTATAACCCACACCACCCAGAACCTGAACTGCATCGGTCGTTACTTGCATGGCAGTATCAGTTGCTTTTAGTTTTGCCATAGAGCAAAGTTTAGAATTCGGAGTCTCTGAATCAAGGGATAGGGCCGCAGAATGAACCAGAAGACGCGAAGCCTCAGTCTCTGTGGCCATATCTGAGAGCATAAACTGAAGACCCTGGAAGTCGAAAATATTTTGTTTAAATTGTTGACGCGTAAGAGAGTAGCGAACCGCTTCATCTAAAGCTCGTTGCGCGCAACCAACGCCAATGGCCGCAATCGCCACACGACCGCGGTCAAGTCCTCCCATAGCGACTTTAAAACCTTCGCCTTCAGAAAGAAGAAGATTCTCAGTTGGCACAAAACAGTTTTCAAAAACAAGCTCACGAGTAGGGGACGTTTTCCATCCCATTTTCTTTTCCGCTTTCCCAAACGAGAAGCCCTTATCACCATCTCGAACGATGAAGGCAGAAACCCCTTTCGCTCCTTCGCCACCGGTGCGGGCCATAACGATATAAGTTTTAGCGATACCACCAGACGTGATCCACATCTTGGTGCCATTTAACATGTAACCGCCTTCAACTTTCTTGGCGGTAGTTTTTAAATTCGCGGCGTCTGAGCCTGCGTGGGATTCAGACAAAGCAAAGGCTCCGATCTCCTGACCCGAGGTTAAGGCCGGAAGGTATTTCGCTTTCTGAGCTTCATTACCGTAATTTTTAAGAATAGTCTGAACCATACTGGAAACAGAAACCGTGACCGCATAAGGAACAGAGAATTTAGCAATCTCTTCTAAAACGTAGCAGTAGTCCTGATAAGAGAGTCCCATTCCGCCGTATTCTTCCGGAAGAGTGACGCCGGTGACTCCGTATTCACCAAGGCCTTGAAAGATTTCCATCCGAAACTTTCCATCAGCATCATCATGCTCCATATGGGGCTCAATTGAGTCCTGACAAAATTTTCGAAGGTTCATTACCAGTTCTTTTTGGAAGTCGTTCATCCCGGGGTCCTTATCTAGAAATTGAGAATGGTAAGTTTAGAATAATTGGGAGAGTTTGGGAAATTTTATGCAAGGCAGTGATTGAGGCAAAAAAAAAGCACTCCGAAGAGTGCTTGATGATTTTTAGAAGTCGCTAATTTGATCCACGAATTCCGGATTATCAATGAATGGGTTCCGGTTCCCTTGAAGCTCAGCAATTTTCTCATTACGAGCTCTTTCTGCTGCATCTACCGGATCTTCACGGTGCCAGACTCGGAAGTACTCTTCCTGGATTGGATCGATTTCGATTTGGTAACGAACTGAGAAGTAGAACATAGCACGGGCCACGTTCCCTTTGTGAATCGTAGGAGGTTCGAAGTAAGTTCCTTTGCCGGTACTTAGAGCTTTACCTGATTGAGATTCTTCACAAGAAACTTTTCTTTCACTATCAACTTCGCCGAAAGGGAAATTACCTCTTTCTGAGTTGATTCTGGAATAAGTTGGGAATAAGTGATGGAGGTCAGTTTTTTGAATATTCTTATGATATCTATTAGTGAACTTACTTTGTGGCCAAGTATGCTCGGTGTTGAAGACGTCTGAATTCGGAAGACGATCACCGGAGACTTCGTTAGGGGCCAAATAATATTTTTTCTGACAATAGACACCATGGACGAAGTAGCCTTTAACGTCTTTTTCTAGGTGGATTTCTTTAAAGAGCTTAACTCTCGCACCATCGTAGCTGAAGCTTTTCTGGCCTTTTTTGGCGCTGTCATGAAGATCCGCTTTGAGGATCTCATCAGGGCCTGCAATGACGAGGGTGGATACAAAAGAGAGAACGATAAGGAAAAAATATTTCATCCATATACGTTCCTTAAGATTTCTAAAGGAGTCAAGAAATCCGGAGAAATATTTTTCTCCGGATTAAGTAGTTTTAATGTTTCAGAGCGTCTCGAAGAAGATTCTTGGCGATGATCATAATCATCACTTCATTGGTACCAGCACCAATTTCATTGAGCTTATTATCTCTCATCATGCGCTCTACCGGGAACTCGCGAGAGTAGCCGTAGCCGCCGTGAAGTTGGATCGCATCCAGGGCAATTTTGGTCGCCATTTTTGGAAGTTGCAGTTTAACCGCGGAAGCAAGCGTGTTTGATCTCACGCCATGATCATACTCGTAGCAAACGGTATAAAGCATGCGTCTCATGGCCTCGGTTTCAGCATACATTTCAGCGATCATTTTTTGGATCAATTGGTAGTGAGCAAGTGTTTTTCCAAACTGCTTTCTTTCGCCAGCGTACTTAATACATTGATCAAGACAAGCTTGGGCGATACCGAGAGAGATCCCAGAGATAGTGATGCGTTCAATCTCTAAGTTCTTCATCATGTGAATGGTTGAATCACCTTCGTTACCGACACGGTTTGCGATTGGTACCAGACATTTTTGGAACGAGAGTTCGCCAGTAGGGGAAGAGCGCATTCCCATTTTGTGGATTTCTTTTGAAACCGTAAAACCGGGAGTGCCTTTTTCTATGATGAACGTTGTGAGGTCTTTTTTTCCTGGACCAGTTCTAGTGTAGACATAAGCAATGTCAGCGTACTGAGCATTGGTAATCCACATTTTATTTCCAGTGATCTCGTAGGAATCTCCCACTTTAACCGCTTTGGTTTGCATGCCTACGGCATCAGAACCAAATTCCGGTTCACTCATACCCATACATCCCACGTGCTCACCCGATATGAGTTTAGGAAGATACTTGGCCTTCTGTTCAGGAGAGCCGTTATTACTTAAATTGTTTACGCATAAAATTGTGTGGGCGAGGTAAGAAAGAGTTGAGCCCGCACACGCGCGACCAAATTCTTCCATCACGATGGTGGCAGCTGTTGCCCCCATGCCAGAACCGCCATATTCAGGGTCGGCAGTGATTCCCAGAAGACCTAGATCTCCCATATGTTTGAAGGCCTTTAAGTTAAAGGTCTCTTCGTTATCGTGTTTCTCCGCAAAGGGGGCGAGCTCGTTTTGAGCGAAATCACGGCAAACTTTTTGAATCTCTTTTTCTTCGGAAGTAAAAAACCACATAATCAAATCCTTTTCTGAGGAGCAAAGTGTAGCGAATAAATCAGTCTTTGTGAATTAATGCGCGTCCCATTATTTTATACACTTATCTATAATTATCGAGCTAAAATGAAGAAGTGACTTATTTAGAAAAGACGAAGCAGTATGATCCCGTTCGGCCCGGCGAACAGTGGTTTTTCTATTGGAAGACCTCCGCGTCCCTATGGGAGAGCCGTATCGTTCAATTTCCAGAGCATGAGGTAATTTTTATTCCTCTGTATTGGGGCTTCCATGCTGAGTCATCAGTGGAATGGGATTTTGGTCGCTTACATCCAGAAAGAGATCTTTTGCGCCTGGCCCGTTTGTTAACGCAGCACAATCGTCGCTTCTGCTGGCTCCTACCTTTAACACCTGCGCCTTTTTATCCCAACGGGGGAGTTCCTTCTTATTCGGCCCGGACTTTATCGATTACCCGGGACGGAGTTCATCTCGCAGTGTTTGATCATGAGTTTCAACTCAATAAAATGTTTTCATATTTTGAGCCGAAAGTTTTCCAGGCCTGGGGAAGTTTTCTTCACGCCTTTGGACAATTTCTCACTCAGAACCAAATCAAGGCCCCCACATGGGGAGCTCAGTTTTATTATTTTCAGGATCAAGAGAAGCTCTCTTATCTGGAAGACTGCTCCCTCGCTTTTGAGCAGGGCTTCTCGCGTTTTCTAAAGCAGAATCACCCTGAGGGGACTGAACTCACTGAACCCAAAAAAGAATCGGAATTAAAGGTCACTTTTGCCTCCGAGGTTGAGCAACTTTTTAAGGCCACTGCTGAATCTGTTCTCGCTCCTTTCTGGCGTGGTGTTCAAAAGATTGTCCCTTTGGGAGGAAGTCCGAAAGAAACAATCCTTCGGTCTATTCCTGGTGGGAAATCCCAGCATGAGTTTACGAAAGATCTTTTCAATCACTATATAAGCTCGGATCTGGTTTCCAGCGCGTTGTTAGCGCCAGAAGAAAAGAAAGAAGTAATTAAGTGGATTCTTCAGGAACACTTTGGTCATGATGAAATTAGTTACCGCTACCAGCATTCCACTTTAAGTGGAGAGCTCACTTCGGAATTTCGTCCTTTTGGAGTGGTGGATATTTTCGAAGGGAATAAATCCAATCATTTTAAAAAAATTGGACTTGAGAATTTTTTAAACAAGCACTTTCGCTGGCTTTATAAAAATCATGAGGAATTAGTTTTTACTCCCGAATGGATTGATGTGAATCATCACCGGATTAAATTTTTTAATGGGGCAGAATTAACTCGTACGACTTTTGGCCAGGCCCTGAAACTCTTCATGATGGGGCAGCGGATTCTGATTGATACTTCCGGACTTCCGGAAGGTTTGGATAAGAAGCTTCAGATTTTCCTGATGGAAAACAATCTGAAAGGGCAGTCGGTTAATTTCATGACGTCGACTCAAATTCTCGAATTAGGTGACGGTCGTTTGGTGCTTTTTGACGGGCAGAAACTGATCGATCATTCTTCACGTGAAAAATTCTGGGATCATATCTTTAAATACTTCAATCTTTCTCAACCTGAAATTCAGATGGATGAAGATGTCTTCACCATGTGGCGGATTCGGGCCACTACTCCTCATGAATTGTCTTATCTGGATGTGAGGAGAGTGAATATTTATAATCCCACCAGTTATAAAAAAACAGTTTCCATCAAAAGCCATAAGAACTTTGCCTTCATGCGAATGATTGATCCAACCCGCGCCCAGGCCAAATCATCTCCAGAGGGAGTGGATGTGGACCTTCTCCCAAATGGAAAAATTGCTCTGGATTTTGGGCACTTTGAGGAATCCTAATGGCACTTAATCTTATTTATCATTTTCAGACTTCTCAGAATCAAGACGGGGACTTCAGACCCGCAAGTTACAGAGTGGTTTATTTTTTTTCCGAAGAAGGCTTTCTGGAGAAAGAACTTCTCCAGGAAATGGCGAAATCTGTTCCAGGTTCGGACTTTCATGAACTCACATTCTTAAATCTGGATGATCTTAAGGCCTTCGCCCTTCGGGTTTGTTTAGAAGTAAGTATGCCGGAAGTGCGTCTTCTTTCTGTTCAGGATTATAATATTGGGCTTGATGGGGCGAAGGATCTCTCGAGTTTCAAAGGCATTTTCCAAAAGTATGGCGAGAAGATTATCAACGAAGCAGCCCAGAAAAAGAAAGGGCTGTTCGGGAAACTATTCAGTTAAATATCCCTCCAAATAACTGATTTCCTTCAGTAAAATCCCACATTGTAAACTTAACCACTCTGATCCTTTCTCCTTGCAAATAGGTGTTGCTTCCTCTACTTATAGTCCCATCTATGAAACCATCATTTTTCGATCTTACCTATGACGAGTTAAAGGCCCTTTTAACAGAGAAGGGATTCAGTCCATTTGGGGCCACCCAAATGTTTGATTGGGTCTATAGGAAATGGATCCATAATCCAGAAGAGTGGAGTAACGTCTCAAAAGGCGCTAAAGAATTCTTCAAAGAGAACTATGACTTCTCTTTATTGAAAGTGGTTTGGCATGGTCTTTCAAAAGATGGCACACGTAAATTTCTGGTTAAGATGGTTGATGGACAGACTGTTGAGACAGTGGCCATTCCGGCCCGGGATCGCCTGACTCTTTGTGTGTCTTCACAGGTTGGATGTGCTGTTGGTTGTACTTTCTGTCATACCGCTACTCAAGGTCTTAAACGTCACTTGAAAGCGAGTGAAGTGGTTCTGCAATATATCACGATTCAGAAATGGTTAATGGATAACGTTCACGCTGAAGAAAAACTCACTAACATTGTTTATATGGGACAAGGTGAGCCTCTCCATAATTTTGAAAACATGAAGAAAGCGACCCTCATTTTTATGAGTGAAAGAGGCCTGGGCCTTGGTCAGCGCAGAATCACGCTTTCTACTTCAGGTCTGGTTCCTGCCATTGAAAAACTTGCAGTGGATTTCCCACCAGTTAATATTGCTCTTTCTCTTCACTCTGCCCGCAACGATGTGCGCACAGAGCTTATGCCGATTAATAAAGTTTATGATCTAGAAAGACTCTTTAAGGCGATTAAACAGATCCCACTTAAGGCCCATCGCCGGATTACTTACGAGTATCTTTTAATTGATGGCATGAATGACGGCCTTGAAGATGTTGTTGCTCTGGCAGAACTCTTAAACTCAAAAGAATCAAAAATTAATCTCATTCCGTTTAATGAGTTTCCTGGTTCAAAATATAAGCGTCCTTCTGAGCAGAAGATCATGTGGTTCTTGGATCAAATGATAAAGAGGGGATTTACCTGTACCATCCGGACCACTAAAGGAAGCGATATCCTGGCGGCCTGCGGACAGCTCAAAAGCGAGTTTGATAAACTCAATCTGTGGAACAAAGAGGGGCCTACGGTTATTCCGAGTATTGCCAGTAGCGTACCTCAGAATCAGGTTCGCTAGTAACTTCTACTTCAGCTCCATCCCCAGCAGCTCTTTGCTTTTTCTTTTTAATCTTTGAACCGGCAACTGAACGTTGGGCTTCTTGCTCCTCAACCGGGCTTTCAACCTTATAGCTTTCGTAGTTTGCCGTGGCCTTTTTTATCTGAGGCTCCTTCGCATAAACGAAGCTTACCCAGCTTAATAGACCTAAGATTAGTAAGTTTTTTAGCATATAAACCTATCCTTCAATTCAAAGACCCTGTCGTCCGGGTCTATATTCTCTTCGGATGTTTTTAATAAAACTATAGGCGCACGTTCTTTCAATGGGTTAGAGTGGTAAAAAATTTCAGTTTAGCACTTTTTGACTATTTTTCGGGTGACAGATAATGCATATATTAGGACAGTTTAACTCAGGTATTAGATGTTCTGATACGAGGGAAGCGTTTATGAAACCATGGCAATTGGTAACTTTATTATTTCTAATATCTGGTCAGGCCTTTGGCCAGGTCACGGCCTATTTCAATCAAAATCAAAAAGCCTCTTATACTGATCCTTATCGAAATATTCGTCGCCCAGGTGACAATCTTGAGAAAATCATCCTGGATGAAATTGCCCTGGCCAAGAAAAGCATCTATGTGGCCGTTCAAGAAATGAGATTACCTCTTATTGCCGCCGCTTTAGTTCAGAAGAAAAAAGAGGGCGTGGATGTTCGGGTTGTACTAGAAAACAATTATAACAACACAGTTCTATCTCAAACTGAAACAAGTTCAAATGACAGCCAATACGAAGCTTCCCGAGTTAATGATCTCGTCGCCTTGATTGATGTGAACCGAAATGGCCTCATTGAAAAGAATGAACTTGAAACGAGAGATGCCATTTATATGTTACAAAATGGCGGCATCCCAGTGATGGATGATTCTTTTGATTCTTCGAAGGGATCAGGACTTATGCATCATAAGTTCATGATCGTCGATGGGAAGGTTACTGTTGTTAGCTCTGCTAACTTTACCTTGAGTGATATGCACGGAGATCTTCTGACATCGGCCTCTCGCGGGAACGCCAATTCTTTAGTGGTTGTTCGTGCCATGAACTTTGCCAAGATTTTTACCAATGAGTTTGCCCAACTTTGGGGAAATGGTGTCCGAGGAAATTACGGACATAAAAAGACCTACCGAGGAGCTGTGTCTACAACAGTACGTGGGACTAAAATTACCGTTCAGTTCTCGCCAACCTCTCAGCGCTATAATTGGGAAGAATCGGTAAATGGTCTTATCGCCGCCCATCTTTCCCGTGCAACGAAGTCTATTAATGCCGCTCTTTTTGTTTTCTCTGACCAGAACCTTAGCAATGTGATGGAGAGAAGACATATGTCCGGAGTAGATATCGGAGTCTTGATTGAGCCAAAATTTGCATACCGTGAATACTCTGAACTGCTGGATCTCATGGGACTTGGTTTGCTCAACTATAAGTGTGCCTATGAAGTCGATAACTTTCCTTGGAAAAAACCGGCCAAGATAGCAGGCATGGCCAATCTCCCAAGTGGAGATATGCTTCACCATAAATTTGCAGTGGTAGATCAAAAAACAGTTATTGTGGGCTCACAGAACTGGTCCGACGCCGCTAATTTTGTTAATGATGAGACCCTTATCGTGATTCAAGACGAGAAAATCTCTGACCTCTATACGCAGGAATTCGAAAGAATCAAGAAAACAGCAACCTTGGGGGCTCCTCAGTGGCTTAAAGATCAGGTCCGCAAGCAGGAAAGTGCCTGTGAGAATGCCGGGATGTATTTTTAGGTTTCTTTTCCAATTCAATCAAAGTTGAGTATACTTAAGGCTCTGGAAACTTATGGAAGGAGTTCCTCTTGAGCCGAGAAAGATCTAAAGGAATCGTCGGGATTTTTATCCTTGTGACCGTTCTGTTTTTTATTTTTATTGTTTTTGCATTCTATACCGTCTCCCAATTAAAAGATTCGACCTCGATGGGGCAAAGCCTTTTGGATAATTCCAAGAACGCTGCAATTGCCGTGATCCCAATTGAAAAAGAAATCATGGAATCAAAGAAAATCGTTGAGATGCTTTTAGCTGCTGAAAAAGAAAAGCAAATTAAGGCCATCATTCTTCGGATTGATTCTCCCGGAGGAGCTGTTGCTCCGACTCAGGAAATTTATGAAGAAGTAAGACGAATTGATCAGTTTAAACCAATTTATGCTTCTTTCGGAACTGTTGCCGCCTCAGGTGGTTACTACATTGGAGCTGCCGCCAGAAAGATCTGGGCCAATGCCGGGACTCTAACTGGTTCGATTGGTGTCATCATGCAGATGGCAGACCTCTCTGAGCTTTATAAATGGGCCAAGTATAAGCCTGAAACAATTAAAGCCGGTCGCTACAAAGATATCGGGAATCCTGCTCGAGCTATGACTGATGAAGAGCGGATGTTCTTAAGCGAATTGCTGGCCGGTACTCATAAACAATTCATGACTGACATTGCGGCCGTCAGAAAAGATCGTCTTAAAAAAGATATTACTGAACTTGCTCAGGGACAAATCTTCCATGGTTTTGAAGCCAAGGAATTAGGTCTTGTGGATGAGATCGGTAGTTTGTGGCAAGCTGGTCGGGCCATTCATGATGAATTAAAGCTCGAAGGTGAGTTTGGTCTACGTTACTTGAAGCCTGCAAAAAAGAAATTTTCTCTTTCAGATTTTATGCAAGAAACAGAAGATGCCGTTTCTTTTATCAAGAGTAAGTTAGAAACCCAGACGGCCCCAGCCTATATTTTTAAATTTTAAGGGAGTCTCGTGGATTACGCCTTCTTACTAGAGTGGGGAAGAGATAATGCGCTGACAGTTGTGGCAGTAGGGATCACAATTGTCCTGATCTATCACTACGTCATAGAAAGGGATAAGGGAGTTAAGCTCTCTAAGAAATACCGCAATAGTATCTTTGAAGCGCAATCAAGAATTTTTTTAAACGCGACTCAATACTTAATTGAGGGGAATAAAGACCTCGCCATTAAAGAATTTTTAAATGCTGTTGATCTTAACCGAGAAACGATCGACACCTATTTTGCCCTTGGCGGCCTTTTCAGGAGTAATGGTGAAATTGAAAAAGCCATCTCTATCCATCGTTCTTTAATTGCTCGAGAAAGCATTTCAGAATCCACCCGTCTTCAGGCCTTAAAAGAATTAGCTCTTGATTTTGATAAGGGCGGTTTTATTGATAAGGCGATTGAGACCTATAAAGATGTATTAAAGATCAATCGCGACCAGCAAGATGTGATTCACTCTCTTTGTCGGATTTATGAGGATATTGAGGACTGGGATCAGGCCTATAACTACAGGATCATGCTTTCGAAAGTAGGGCAGGAAAATCAATCTGAAACCATTTCTCATATTCTTGTTCAGAAAGCTAAGGCCCTTTTCGATAAAGGCCAGTTCAAGGCATGTGCTGAAGAACTAGAGGATGCATTCCGTTTTGCCCCTTCCGTTTCTGCAAAAATTCTACGTCTCCGTTTGTATCTTGTTTTAGGACATATGGAGAATGCTAATTCCATCCTTCTGGAACTCTTAAAAGAGCATCCAATGTATGCGACTTTTATTTTTGTATCGCTCGATCAGTTTAATCAAAATCTTCCTCAGAAAGATGAGTACCGCGATCGATTGACTCAACTTAAAAGCTATTTTTTAGGGCTCAATGATGCCGACTTGATGAGCGCTCCATCAGTGGTACTATCGAAAATAAGACTCCTTAAGGATCTTCATCGTACCGGAGATGCATTCAGTCTTCTGGATGACTGGATGAAAAATCATGGACAGTCGGATGTACTTAAAGTTGAGTACATTAAAATTCTGATTGAAGTTGGTAAAAATGAAGAGGCCCTTCTACATACGAAGAGCCTTCTTAATAACCTTCATAGTTCTTTGACCAGACACTACTGCTCACAATGTGGTTATAACTCCGATGAGATTTTCTGGAGATGTCCTCAGTGTCATAACTGGGAGACGATCCAATTCAGATGGAAGGTTTAACATGTGGTGGATACTCCTTTTACCGACATTGCTCTTTGCAGATACTGTCGCAACTGATGAAAAGGTTGTAGGAGTTTTTTATTTCAAACCTATGTTTGGCCATGTTCATCAGTCGGCCACGATTAGCTCGGCCAGCTTAACGACTATTCAATGCTCTCATCCGATAAAAGTGGTTGAAAGTTCTAAAGTCTCGGTTAGTGCTGAATGGGCCTATGTTCAAGTTGCCGATTACCGCGGCTTTTTATTAAAACAATTTCTCTCTGAAAAGCGGCCGGACTGTTTTCAAGGAAAGTATCCGAAGTTTTTTGATGCTTTTAACCTGGATCTTTCGGAGCTTTATTATTGGGGTAGATTAAATGATCAGTACATCCAGGGCGAAACTCGCGTTAAGTAGTTTCCTCATTTCTCTTAGCGTTCTTGCACAAACAGGAAAACTCCAGGACGAAAAAGAACTGGAGGCCGTTGATTTCTCTACGATCAAAAAAGTTCTTCAGCAAGACGGATTAATGGAATCGAGCCGCCGTAAGGTGAAAGAAGTTCAAATCCTGAAAAAAGAGCAGGGGAAGGTGGAGAGTGGAAGATATTTCTATCCATCAGAATCTGAAATCTGGGGCTTTACCTCTGAATATTGGTTGGTAAAAAATGCTCAGCTTCTTAACTGGGATTTTGAAAAACCTGATTATGGTCTTGAGAAAAGTTTCAGCACCACGATGGAAACGTTAGGTTTTTATCAGAAAAAATACAAGATTCTCCTTATTAACAGTCCGAGTCTTGTTAAGGCTTCCATTCCTGGCGATGGAGAAATGATTTTTTTGCTTTCGGTTCCCTTCATTAAAACGCTGGATCTTTCAAAGCTGGAAATATCACTCCTTCTTTTTGAAGAATTTATTCGGCTGGAGCAGGGATACTTTAAAAAGAATGTAGGCACTGAAAAATTAAAAAATCTTGCTGGTACAAATTTTCGCGGCAAAAAACCTGACATATCAATGATTGATGAATTGTTGAAAAACTATTCCAATCAAATTCAGGAAAAGGGTTATACCTTTCAGCAGCAGTTTGAGATTACTAAAAAGATGGATAGCTTTCTTAAATCCAATCCTGCACTTTGGAATGCTTATTTCAGGCTATTGGGGAAAATTGATAAATTTATCAAAGTAAACGTTCAGTACAAGGATTATGTGAAGCTTTATCCGTCTCCTGAGATGCAGGTAAAGTGGCTGAGCCCTGCAGAAAAAGTTCTTTAATCTATGGATAGCATCCTCTTCAAGAACATTAAGTATTATGCTTCTTATCAGGGCCTATTTGTTATTATTTTTGTCATTCTGAGTTCTCTTGGAGCCTTTTTTCATTTTCTTCTGGATCATGAAATCAGCATCGTGGAATCCTGGCTTCATAATAATCACTGGGAAATATTAATAACGGCCAAATTAATTTCTCTCTTCCTGCTTTCACGCTGGTTTAAGATCAGGCTCTATGAATTAAAAACGGTAAGACAACTTCTGAAGGAACTCATTACCTGGCCACAACTTCGAGCAATGGTTATTTCTGCCTTTATGCTTGTCAGTTATCTTACGATGGGGAAACCGGTCTTTACCGGATTGTCTGGAAGTTGGTACCACTATCTGGCTTCTTTTGGTGGAATCTTTCTTTATTTTGGAATCGAATTCGTCGTGATTGCTTATCTCGATGATGTTTTAAATCCAAAAGAACGACCATCCTATTTATGGTTAAGACTTTGGTATGTATTTCTTTTTGGTGTTTCTTTTCGTCTGAGCATTCCTGACTATTACAAGCTTCTTCCCTTTGTTGTCTTCTGCTTTTCGACTCTGATTTTTCTTAGTGGACCCGCATTCAAAAGTTGGAGCAATGTACTTTGTTTCCTCACAGTATTTGTTGCCCCTATGGCAGCTGTCTTTGGAATGGATCCGGTGTGGGGAGAAGATTTCTCTCCATTCAAATTTAGTTCTAAGTTAGAGCTCTCTTTCCTAGCTGTAATTTGGATGATATCTTTTTCTTATTATAAATATCGGGATCAAATCATTTATGGGGCCCAAAGGCTCTATCGTTAGAGGATTTTAAAAATGGAATTAAATATCTGGCAAATTCTTTTAGAATCGGGCTTAGTCGTAAAATTTGTTTTACTCTTGCTCGTCCTTTCATCAGTCTTGTCATGGACAATTATCTGGCAAAAGTACAGAGAGCTTAAAACGATCAGTGAAGCTAATGAAAAATTCAATGACTTCTTTCGGAAGAGTAACTCCATTTCTGATATTCACCGCGAGGCCAATGAAACAATCGATTCAACAATGAGCCTTATGTTTCGTCGAGGCTTCGATGAACTTAATAAAGTTAGCGAGAAGATTTCCAATGCAGGTAAGGGAAGTATTGCTCAATATTTTTCTGAGCATGGAGTTCAGTCTTTGGAACGAGCTTTAAAAACCGGATATAACACTGCCAATGAGAAAATGGATTTAAGAGTTTCGCTTCTGGCCACGATCGGTGCCATTACTCCATTCGTTGGTCTTTTTGGAACAGTGTGGGGGATTATTGATGCCTTCGCTGGTCTTTCTCAGGGTGGAGGAAGTATTGAAGCTGTAGCTCCTGGTATTGCAGAAGCTCTGGTTGCCACAGCTGTGGGCCTTGCAGCAGCTATTCCTGCAGTTGTTTTTTATAACCTTTATAACAATCAAATTTCACGTATTAATTCTCAAATGGAATCTTTCTCACAAGACTTTCTTAACTTGATTGAAAGAACCATCCTCATTAAGAAGGATCACTAATAATGGGAATGCAGATGGGGTCTGGTAAAAAAGGCCCGGTATCAGACATTAACGTTACTCCCTTAGTGGACGTGATGTTGGTTCTTCTGGTTATTTTCATGGTGACCGCTCCTATGATGTTCAGTGGGATCAACTTGAAATTACCTAAGACTCAGAAAGTAAATAATCTTGGGCTTAAACAAGAACTGGTGATTCTCTCTGTTACGGAGAGTGAGTTCTTTCTGGGCAAAAATCAGGTCAAAGAAGCCGATCTGGTTCCTGAAATTCTTAAGCAGTTTAAGGCGAGTAATACTGATGTTATCTACCTTCGTGCCGATTACGCACTTAAGTATGAGAAGGTGGCCAAGCTTATCGCTGCACTAAAAAAAGCTGGTGTCAGCAATATTGCTCTGGTTACGGAAGTGGAGAATAAATAAAGTTGATAACTCAATCCTCCAATCAGGATTTTACGAAGAACTTCCTGCTCTCCCTTGGAGTGCATGCCATTTTATTGATTCTTGCCTTCTATGGAGGCAATTTTATCTCCCGTAATTTCTCACGAAACAATGACATTGAAATTATACGTTCAGCGGTGCGGGTAGATGTCGTAGGGATGCCTAAGTTTACTGTTCAGGAACTCAAAAAGATGGAAGCCTCTCCCGTCATTGAAAAGCCTGAGCCCGAAGCTAAGGGTGATACTGTTGCCGCCAAGGCTGAAACAGAAGATGTTATTAAAAAAGATGATTTGGTCATTAAGGAAGTTGGAAAAGAAAAGAAAGCATCCTTTCTTAATATGCTTAATGATTATTCCAGTAAAAAAGTCGCTGCCAAACCAACAAAGAAAGGCTCTGCGTCTGGTGCTATTAATAAGAAGAATCTTGAGTCGCTCATTATTGAAGGTAACCGCTTATCCAAAGGGTCTGCTTTAGTGGGGGATTATACGGATGAACAAAATTCAGAATTTTCGGCCTATGTTCAAAATATACCTGGGGTCATTCGTCCTTACTGGAAATTACCAAGTTACCTTCTGGAACAAAACCTCAGATGCAGGATAAGAATTTTTCTTTCTGATTCGGGAAAGCTTTTAAAATTAGAAATTTTAGAGTCTTCGGGCCAGGCCGAGTTTGATGCTCGTGCTGAGAAGGCAGTAAGGGATGCGGCCCCTTTCCCTAAACCAAACACTGAAGTCGGCGGCCGTCTCGCTAATTCAGGAATCATCCTGGGCTTTCCTTTATAAGGATTAAAATATGAAATTTTTCGTTTTGATGATAACCCTCTTTTTACAATTCTCTGTTTTTGCTCAGGATGCAGTGATTGCTGTAGGACAAGCTGAACAAGAAAAAGACAAGCTGGTGATTGATGATCCGGAAATGAAGGGTCTGTCTGGTGATCAGAAAAGATTGTCCCTGGAGCTCATTGATATTCTAAAAAACGATTTTTCTTTTTATAGACATAAATTTAATAACGTTGAATACACAGATAAGGGCAAGAACAGTTTCTCTTCTCCTGATCTTGCAAAATGGCATTCAGGTGGCGTGACCTATTTCATTGCTTCTGAAATGAGCAGCTCTGCGGGCGGAATTGAAGCCAAATTTAAAGTCTGGAGTGTTCTGGGTAAAAATCAAATTTTCTCTCAAGACTTTAAAGTAGAAGCAGGAACACTCAGATCTTCCGCTCATAGAATAGCTGATTCTTTATACCGATCAATTACTGGAAAACCTTCTATTTTTAATTCAAAAATATTTTTCCTTTCAGATCGCACTTCTAAGAAAGATATTGAGAAAGAGCTTTATATAATGGATTTTGATGGCCGTAGAGTGGATAAACTTACGAACTTTAATTCAGTTGTTCTTTCTCCTTCTATTTCTCAAGATAACACGCAGATTTTATTTTCAGTCATTGCAAGTAAGAGAGTTGTTTCTCGCAATAAGGTTAATATTATAAAAAATATTGACCTTAAGGTTTTTGATCTTACGACTAAGAAGTTTGATACCCTTTCGGACAGACCGGGGATTAATTCCGGGGCCATTTTTGGCGGAACTCCTGACATCGTTTATCTCACTCTTACCTTTTCTGGTAATGCGGACATCTACGAATTAAATATAAAGACTAAAAAGATGAGGAAAGTAACCTCTCATTATAGTGATGACGTGGATCCTTCTCTTAACCGAGACGGTACCCTTATGACTTTCCTTTCTAACCGTCCAGGAAAGGCCCATATTTATACTATGGATCCAAGGGAAACCGAGAAGAACGTCAAACGTATTTCTTTCGTTGGGAAATTCAACGCTACCCCTCGCTTTTCTCCGGAAGGGAAAGAGATTGTTTTCTCTTCTTGGGTGGATGGAAGCTTTGACCTCTATAGAATAGGCTCTGATGGTAACAATTTAGTCCGTCTGACTAAGGATTTTGGTTCAAATGAGGAACCTGCCTATTCTCCAGACGGTGAGTTCATTATCTTCACTTCTAAGCGGGTAATATCTAAAGGGAAAGCTGTTCAGGATGTCTATATTATGAACAGGGAAGGGGAGATCCTAGGCCAATTGACCAAGGATTTCGGCCGGACCTTTTCTCCGAAGTGGACTAACATCTAGAATTTATTAGAAAACTTGAAGAAACTTTAAACACCGCATCAAAATAGTCTTGTAAAATTTTCAGGCAGCCTGTATTATTTGCCCTATAACGCATTGAGTAATTTTTAGTCAAATTAGTTTTATATGTGTAAAGGGGACAAACATGAAAACAGCATCTAACCACAACGAACTTGCTACACTTTCTACAGTTCTACTTTCTAATCTAGATGAAGTCGTTTTCTTTTCTAAGCTTACTGGTTTCATTCAAGATGTAATGAAAGAACATAAGGTTCTTGGTTTTGAAGTACTAGCTGATGGTTGTACTCGTTTAGCTGCTGAAAATGGTAAATCTCTTAATGGAAAACTTTTAAATAAAGGCCAAGGTCTTGCTGGATATGTTGCTCGTATGAAAAGAGCTTACTATTCTAATTCTGTTAAGCGTGATCCTATCGCTTCTACAGGTCTTCGTGATGAAGTCGTTGAAGCTGAGCTTTGTATGCCAATCATGATCGATGGTCACGTTATCGGTACAATTAACGTTCAATCAACTCAAAAAGAGCGCAACTTTGGTGAAGCAGATATGGCCTTCATCAACGAAATCTTAAATGAGCTTCAGTCTCCAATCCGTAATATGCATCTTTACCTTATGGCGAAGCATTTAAATCAAGAGCTTCAGTCACGTATCGAAGCTAAGGAAAAAGAACTTTCTCAAAGAGTTGAGATTCAAGTAACTAAAGGTTTTGAAGATAATTCTCAAATGATCGGTCTTTCTAAGAATTTCCTGGAAATCGTTCAGACTGCTAAGAAAATTGCCGGTCAGGACTTCCCGGTTCTTCTTGAAGGTAACCATGGCGTAGGTAAAAAGATTCTTGCTAAGAAGATCCACGCTTGGTCAGGAAGAAAGGGTTCTGTCGTTGTGGCTTCTTGTTCAGCTTTGAATGAAACACAACTTGACCGTGAGCTTTTCGGTTCAAAAGGTCTATTGGTTCAGGCAAATGGTGGAACTCTTATTATTGATGATATCTCAAGCACGACCGCTCTTATTCAGACTAAACTTCTAAGAGTTTTAGTTGCTGGTGAAATGAATGCGGTTGATACTGATGAAAAGATCTCTCTTAACGTAAGATTGATCGCGACTTCAAAATGTGCTCTTAAAGAGCTGGTAGAAGCTGGTACTTTTAAAGAAGATCTTTACTATCGTTTAAATACTGTGGCCCTGGTTATTCCTGCTCTACGTGACCGTCAGGAAGACATTAAAGTTATGGGCGAGTTTTTCCTTAACTCTGGTAAAGCTGAGAAGAAAGTATTAACTGCTGCTGCAATTGAGAAATTAACTTCTTACTTCTGGCCAGGAAACGCTCATGAGTTGAAAAACATTATGGAGCGTACTTATATCCTGACTGATGGTCAGTACATTGAAGCTTCTCACCTTCCTGAGTTTGCTCAAGAAGTAAAAATTGAAGTGGCTCCAGTTCAGGCACCATATGTTGAGTTTACTTTGTTTGATCTTGAGAAAAAGCATATTATTGACACTCTCGATCATTTAAGTGGTAACAAAACACGAGCTGCTAAAGCCCTTGGAATTACAGTGAAGACTCTTTATAACAAGCTTCACAGCTACGGTCTGATTGAAGCTCGTGAACAATAAGATTTGAAGAGTTAGGTAGAAGAAAGTAAAATAAAAAGACAGGAGCACTATATGTCAAAAGCACAAACACTATTAGATGAAAAACCAGGGGTAGCACCTGAAGCAATGACCATTAAGAATTTTCGTTCTAATGGCGATATCGAAAACTTTTACCGTTATATCCACGACAATGGCCTTCGTCGTGAAGCATACATGATGCTTGAATATGCTCTAAGCAAAGTAGCTAAAGTCCGCAAAGGCAAACGCTCTAAAACTTTACAGTAATCTGATTTTAAGGGTTCCAATGATTGGAACCCTTGTTCTTTTCCCCCCGAGAAAACATGGAAGTATCTGCCAAAACAAAAATCGTCTTTGATCCCCTTTATGGTTTCATCAACATAACCAATCTTGAATGGGAAATTATCCATACTCCTTTTTATCAACGTCTTCGTTGGATAAAGCAGTTAGGTTTTACTTTCTATACTTTTCCAGGGGCCGAACATTCCCGTTACGGACATTCCATTGGTGTCATGTTTAATGCCCACAAGATTTTACAGCGTTTAGGAAAAGGTGTTCCTGATAGAGATCTTTTTGATGACAAGATTCAGTCTCCGGAAAAGGCCTATCATCAAAGCTTGAGGTTGGCGGCCCTTCTTCATGACCTGGGAACTTTCATGTTCTCTCACACTACCGAAATGGCCTACATCAGGTATGGAGAGACGACTAACGAGAAAAATGGCAAAGGCCACCCTGATGATCATGAACACTTAGGTTCATACATTATTAAGAATACAGACTATCCACGAGGTATTACTTATATTCTGAAGCAGTACCGTCTTGATCCTCAAAAAATTTCTAACCTCGTTAAAGGGGTTGATCCAAGCATTCTGGCCAATCAGATTCTTCATTCTGAAATTGACTGCGACCGCATGGACTATTTATTAAGAGATGCTCATTATTCGGGGATCAGATACGGTACTTATGATAGAGACTATCTTCTTCATCACTTCCGCATCGCTAATGTAAATGGTCATGAAGTGCTGACAATTAATCATAATGCTCTTCATGCTGTAGAAGATTTTCTCATGGCACGTTTCGCCTGGTATTCTCAGGTCGTGCGCTCAGCTCGAGGCGCACGCTTTGATGCTATTGCAGAAGAGCTCACGTTCTACATGCTAGAGAAAGGAAAAATCTATTCTTATTCCCAGCTCATGGATTTCATCGCTAATGATCCGGATAAGTTCTATACCTTCAATGACCAATACTTCATGCAGCAAATTCATCAAAATTATACTGATGGAAGTTTTGATAAGAATCCTCGAATCAAAGATCTGGCCTACAGTCTTCTCTTTGGTAAAGCTCCACGTACGATTAGATGTGAAGAGTTCAAGCAACGGATTCTTAGCCAGGATGAGGACCAGGTCTTAGATAAGATTCTCAAAAAAGCAGAAGCAAAAATTGAAGAAATCAAAGATATCCTGAAGAAAAAAGGCACTGATAAAGATTGGATTGTCGAAGATTTGCCCAAGAAAAATATTATTTTTGTTAAGTCCCGTAAAAAACTTGTGAAATCTAAAACGGGAGAGAATCTTCTGTTAGAGAGAGATCCGGCCAAAATACTTTTGGATAATGGGGACGTTCGACTCTTAGGCGATGTTGAGAACTCAATTATTGCTGATCTTCAGACTAAGTTTAATTTCGTTCCCAACGTTTATTGTTCTGATTCAGCATATGAACTCTTGATTAAAGAGGGCATCATCACCGGTTAGTGAGCACTTTTTAAGGCCATGGTGAAGATCTGACTCACATTATCTTTAATGCCATCAGAAGATTCTCTGATTTCATCTGTGGTCTGAGTGAGTATCGTTTGCTGCTCGGCCATTTCATTAATTGATTTACGTAGAAGTTCAAGGAAGCTTGTCATCTCCTGCAAGTAGACATTGAATGAAGATTTAATATCATCCTGTCTTGAAGATTCAATTGCTCCTGTCTGCTTAATAATCTCAAGTGTTCGCACTAATTTCTTAATCCCTGTGATTTGATCCTGAATAGTGAGCATTTCAATCTCTAGTTTCGCCATTTCGCGATCAAGATTGCTAATAGAAGATTTAAAAAGATCTGTGAACATGTCTTTATTTCTGATCATCCCGTCAAATGCATTGTCAACTCTGGTTGAGTTATCGATGGATTCCTTTACGAAGAAATCAACCATATTCATCTGGGTTTTTAATGCTGCCATATTGAGAGAACAGTTTTTTATGGCTTCGGTAAGGCTTTCGCTAAATTGGGTAAAGGTTTTCACTTGAACTTCAATTTGGGTAGCAAGTTTTGAAAATTCTTCTGAGATGACTGATAGTGTCGCTGCACTTTCTCCGAAGTTCACGGCAAGAATATTCATATTAACTGAAAGAAATTTTAGTTTTTGGAATTCCCCTCTTAAGAGGGACAAATTGTCTTTAATCGTTTTACTTCCGTTACTGAAGACGTTTGACTTTGAAAAATTTGAATCGAGCACTTGGTTTGATAGTTCACTAATTTCTGAGATCCGAGCGAGAGTAGAATTGGCAAAGGACTTATGTTGATTGGATTTAAGAAGTTGGCCATCCCGGGCCTTAAGTTCATTAATCGCCGCAGTGACCATAAAATCAGAGTAATCTTCGAACCCATTGTCACTTAAAATATTGAGCAGATGCTTTTCGGCTTCTTCCATAGAAGTCGCTTTCTCTTTTTTTAAGACTTCTTCATAAACTTTTATAACAGTTCCAAAAAGAGGTGATGAAGGTTTGAAGCGAATTGAAAGATATCCACCTTGAACAGGAAAAGCGAAAGCAAAAACCCAGTAGAACTTGCCATCGGCGGACATGTTTTTTACATAAGCACCAATCGGTTTATTCGCATTTAAGAAATCCCAAAAAACTTTAAACACACAACGAGGCATATCCGGGTGACGGATGATATTATGTGGCGCTCCCATCAGTTGCTCTTCTTGATAGTTACTGACTCTTACGAAAACGCTGTTACCGTATTCGATAACGCCTTTTTGATTTGTCGTAGAAAAGAATAATTCATTGAAGTTGAAGGTTGATTCTTCGTTTTTTGGCATTGGTTTTTTCATACTTTATTTAACGTCATGATGCGGAATTAAATTGAATGATATAAATCAGGAAACCTGAAATATATGACCCATCACCTGTCTTATTCTCTCAAGTATGTCGCATTGAGCTTCAACTTTACTTTCCTGACTAAAAATCGGTACAATGTTTGCATAACGTTAGATGGGTGCCATGAGGGGACCCGTAAAGTATTAGGCAGGTTTCACGGATGTTAACCGGTCGTCTTCCACAACAAGGACGAACCTCCCAAGGTTCAACCAATCAAAACTATTTGTTTCACCTCGACAATTTGTCGGTTGAATACGGTTCGGTTAAAGCACTGAAATCTGTTCAATTGACAATTTTTCCGGGAGAAATTCTCTTTGTCACAGGACCATCTGGTGCCGGAAAGACATCACTTTTAAGTGTCCTCGGTGGACATTTGCTACCGACAAGCGGGAAGGCAATATTGCCACAGGAACGAAACTCAAAGCATTTTGTTTCCACCGTTTTCCAGGATTTGAGGTTAATCCAGAAAAAATCCTGTGAGGATAATTTGTGGATGGCCTATGATGCCTCTATTTATAATTCAAAAAATGAATTCCATCGTGAAATGGAAGAGCTTGCGCGCCATCTTAATATTCAGGATCATCTCAGTCGAAAAATTGAAGACTGCAATGGCGGTTTTAAGCAAAAAGTGGCCATGCTTCGAGCACTGCTTTGTAAACCGACCGCCCTTCTGGCAGATGAACCAACCAGCTCACTCGATAAAGAAAATTCTTATCGCTTGTTCGAAGTTTTAAATCATTATAATCATAAAAAAGGTCTTACATTAGTATGGGCCACCCACAATAAAGAATTGATAAAACAATTCCCGGGTAAAATTGCTCATCTTGATGCCGGACGTTTAGTTTATTCAGGGCATGCATGTTTTATTTAAAAGAATTTTTTAAATCAATCGGGGATTCACCGATTCGCGGAATGTTTTTTCTCTTCTTTTCCTGTCTCCTTGCTATGGGGCTCACACATCGTTCTTGGATTGCTGGAACGATTGAAAAAGTTTCACCTGAAAAGATGGTTAATCCTTATTTCGTCGCTGTTCTTGATGCCACTGTTGATGCGGATAAAGTAAGAAATGTGCTTTTAAAACTTCCGGGAGTGGTCAACATTGATGAAACTGAAACTGAACGCAGCCGATCTAAGCTTTCAGCTTTAGTTGGAGAGTTAGGGCCTGACTATCAAATTAGCTCGGATCTTTTAAATTTTAAATCTCTTCGGATCGTAATGAATCCATCACTTTCAGCAGAAAGTCTCAATTTCGTTCGCAATCAAGTCGTAAAGATGGGCGGCAAAGAGCATGTCTCCGCTACTGATGTAAAGTTTCCTGAAGTCACTAGCGTCATGAAGGCCCATCCTTTTTATACCTTCATCTCTAAAGCAGGTGATTGGGGAGTCATAGGGATACTAAGCCTTTTATGGGTGGTCTCATACTGGCTTTGTTATGATGTTTTCCGGTCCCGTTCGTACATCATCGAAAAGTTTCAACGAAAAAAATTGGTGGCCGCTAAAAGTATCGCAACCGGCCTTGCCCTGGTTTTTGCTCTTTTCACTGTCGTTGGTATTTGGAACGGCACTTTAAAGTTTTTTGATTCAGTAATTCTTCTAATGGTTTTCTCGGTCTTTTGGACATTTTCAATGCAAGAATGGAGATGGAAGCCAACCTTATGAGAAGAACTCTTGTTTTATTTTCACTTCTTTCTTTCAGCGTTTCAGCTGCGGTAAAAAAACCGGTAGATGAACTTGCTCGATATCGTAGCGAAGTGATGCAAATGGGGGCCAGGCTTTCTACATTAGAAAAAGAGATCGCTAATAAAAACGACCTTTATGTCACAAGCTTAACTCAAATCAAACAGTTTGAATCCGACGTTAAACTCTATCGTGATGAACTTAAAAAGAAGAGGAAAGAACTGCATAAAGCTCAACTTGAGAATAAGAGCATCCTCCAAAGTTACCTTCTTGAGAGTGAAAGCGAGTCTTCAGAACTATGGCAGAGGAAAGTTCATCTGGAACTTTTAAAGAAGGCCCAGGATAAACTGATTCAAACGGAATCTGAACTTACAAATTTTGATAAGAAAGTAATTGAGTTTGATGAGAAGCTTCTTGCTCTTAGAAATAATGAAGAAGAGTTAGGCGAAGTCATTAAAGAACTTGAGAACCGTAAGAAATCAACAATGGACAGTTATCTGGCCAAGGTTGATGAGAAGAAAAAGCTCGAAAAGAAAGTTCTATCTCAAAAGCTTACAACCAGAATAGCCAAAGTAAAAAAACAGCTCAGTCGGGCCCCGATAGTCGTTACTAAGCCAGATCGTTACTTTGGAAGACCAGTGGATGACTATCTTAGTTTCACTCCGAGTCCCAAAGGTGTTACTTTCAAGTATCAGGCGACACAACCAGTGAAAGCGGTTGGGTCCGGCAAAATCGTTTTCGCTGGCGATTTATCTTCTTATGGCCAAGTGGTTTTGATAGATCATGGTGAAGAAATCAGAACAGTGCTCTTAGGGAAAATGAATATAAAAGTTAAGAAGAACGATTTAGTCAATGATGGCGATATTCTCGCCTATACTGTGAACGACTCAAAAGAAGCACAAAACTTATACTTCGAAGTCAGAAAGAAAAACACAGCTCAAAACACAATTTTGTGGTTAGACCAGAATGGAGTGAGTAAAATCTAAGAGGATCAATCATCTCTTAGGAGCACTCATGTCCCGTCTTTGCACATTAGCATTACTTTCTTTATTCGTTCTTTCGCCGGCCCAGGCCAGAGAGGACAAAAAAGCCGCCCCAAAAATTACAGAGAATCGCTCCCGCTTTGAACAATTGGAACTTTTCAATAAAGTTCTCCATTTAGTTGAAACTCAATACTACCGGCCTGTCAGTACAGAAAAGCTTATTGAAGGTGCCTTAAAAGGCATGATGGAAACACTGGATCCTCATTCAGCTTTTTTGAATAAAGAATATTTTGAAAAGATGCAGAATGATACTGCGGGTGAATTCGGTGGATTAGGATTGGAAGTTACTCAAAAAGAAGGAGTGATTTATATTATAACTCCGATTGATGACACTCCTGCGTTTCGCGCAGGAATTAAGCCTAAAGACAAAATGGTTGAGATTAATCATGAACCAATTGTTGGTATGACACTTGAACAGGCGATTGAAAGAATGCGCGGCAAGGTTGGAGATAAAATACATCTTGGTATCGTCAGAGATGGTGAAGAGGGAATCAAGCATTTTAATCTGAAACGAGAAATTATTAAGATTAAACCAGTGAAGTTTGAACTGATTGAAGATCGTTATGCTTACATTCGGTTAACTCAATTTCAAAAACGTTCAGCTGAATCCATTGAAGAAGCATTAAAACAACTTAAGAAAAAATCAAAAGAAGATCTTTTAGGAATTGTTTTAGATCTTCGCTCTAATCCTGGCGGACTTCTTGATCAGGCAGTTGATGTTTCATCCTTGTTCCTAAAAGAGGGAATCGTCGTAAGTACTGAAGCCCGCGATGCTCACAACAAAGACATTCGTTACGTAAAAAAATCGGGCTACAAAGATCTTGAGACTCCAATGGTGGTCTTGATTAATGGTGCTTCTGCCTCTGCTTCTGAAATTGTAGCAGGAGCTCTTCAGGATTATAAAAGGGCCATTATCATGGGTTCTCAATCCTTTGGTAAAGGTTCGGTTCAAACAGTGGCCCAGCTTGATAAGAGCACAGGGGTTAAACTTACCATCGCACAGTACATGACACCTTTGAATAGAAAGATCCAGGCACTAGGAATTAAACCGGATGTTCAAATTGAAGAAATGAACCAGTCTGATTTTGAAAAACTTCTTAAAGATGACCGTTACATTCGTGAAAAAGATCTTAAAGGGCATTTAACAGCGACTATCGAGACAGCAGAAGAAAAAATCCTACGAGAGGAAACAGAACGTAAAGAAAGAATCCGTCGTGCCAAAGAAATTGCCTCTCGTAAAGCTGAAAGTAAAAAATCTTCCAAAGAAAACGAAGACGAGATCTTTAAGGCCTATACCCCCTCTGAGGACTATCAGGTGCTTCAAGCTGTCCGCTACCTTCAAGGATTCAATATCTTGGAATCTTCTAAGAGAGCAGATAACAAATAATGATGGGCCTGAATGCTGCCAGTGTTTCAGATCTGGTTAATTCTATAAAAAACTTCCTGGAAGAAGAATTCCAGGAAGTGATGGTTCAGGGTGAGGTGACTAATTTGTCACTGTCCGGAGCTGGTCATTGGTACTTCAATCTTTCTGATGAGAATGCTTTAATTTCTTGCGCTCTTTTTAGAGGCGATGCTTTAAGAAACCCTTTAATTCGTAATATAAAAGATGGCGATAAGATTATTCTTGTAGGGCCCCTCAGCGTTTATCAGAAGCGAGGATCCTTTCAGATTTTAGCTAAGCGTATTTTTCCAGCAGGAGAGGGACAGCTTAAGCTTCAGTATGAAAGACTCAAGGCCAAGCTTTCCCATGAGGGACTGTTTGATCTTGAAATAAAAAAAAACATCCCTCTTTTCCCAAAAAGGATTGCCGTCATCACGGCCGAGCATGGCGCAGCTTTGCAGGATTTCCTTAACGTTATGAAACGAAGGAGTCTTTGGCTCGATATTCTAATCGTCCCAGCTTTGGTACAAGGTGATGGAGCGCCTCTCTCATTATTAAATGCCTTTAAAAAAGCCTCAGCTATTCCTGATGTGGATGTCATCGTGTTAACCCGTGGCGGAGGAAGTATAGAAGATCTTTGGGCCTTTAATGACGAAAATCTGGTGAGAGCTGTCTATGAATGTGCCATCCCTGTGATCAGCGCAGTTGGACACCAGGTGGATTATACTCTTTGTGATTACGTTGCTGATCTTCGATCAGAAACACCCACTGCTGCGGCTGAAACACTTTCTCAGCCTCAGACGGAATTGAGTTCCAGACTCCGATACTGCCAATCTCATTTGAAATCAGATATCTTTAAATTGTACCAGCACGTTCAACTTATGATTCAGAAATTCCATCCCCGTGAACTTCTTAATCTCATGAAACAAAGAATTCACGATGGTGAAAAGCGTTTAAGTGCTATTCACTTAAAAGAGCGTGCCGTTGAATTAGTTGGTTTAACTGAAGCTACTCAACGGATTGATGAGGCAGTAATGAAACTTAATCACTCTACTGATCTTATGAGTACCAGAAATAGTGAGAAATTATTGCGCCTGGAGCAGGTTCTCAAGGCACTCAATCCAGACAATGTCTTGGGTCGTGGCTATAGCTATGTTAGACTGGCAGAAGGTAAAGTTATTTCTTCCAAATCATCATATGACAAAATGAATCCTGGAAGCAGGATTGAAATTCAGTTCCAAGATGGAACTGGAGTCGCTTTAAAGGAGTAATATGAAGAATTTACTATTAACACTTCTTATCCCTCAGTTATTCGGCTGCGCTATTGCTAAAAATCCCATTCAGCAGGAACTCTCTATTTCTCCCGGGGAAATTCGTTTTGTAGAATTCGAGGAGACAAGCGATAAGATCCGCTTTTACTGTAAAGACCAGGAAATTAAACTCAATCGCGTTGGAAAAAAACTTCAAGCGGTTGTTATTGAAAGTTATTTTTCTGAGCTTAAGCCTTTTACTTGTTTTCTAAAAGAAAAAGACCAGAACTTGCAAGAATTGTTCTTTCAGGTTGTGGACCGTGAGTATAAGTCTGAACAGTTAAGGGTGAATCCAAAAAGAATCAAGCTCTCAGCTAAAGATCAGAAACGGGCCAATGCTGAACAGGTTATATTGAATAAAATTTATGCTTCTTCCTTGAATTCTTTTCAGTTTGATAAGGCCTTTATTAAGCCGATGGATAGTTTTATTACCAGCATTTATGGAACCCGAAGAGTTTATAACAAAGTCAAAAAAGGGCAGCACTTAGGTACTGACTTTCGCGCTGCCATTGGGGAAAAAGTTCCTGCTACGAACTCAGGGAAAGTCGTTTTAGCGGCCGATCTCTTTTTTACCGGTTGGACCGTCATCATAGATCACGGCATGGATATTTTTTCAGTATATGGGCATCTTTCCAAAACACTTGTTAAGGAAGGAGACATGATTGAGCGAGGACAAATTGTTGCTCTTTCAGGTAATACCGGAAGAACTTCTGGACCACATCTTCATTGGGGTGTTAAAGTTCAAGGCCAATATATCGATGGCCTCGTCTTGATTGATGAAAGCCAGAAAATCTTCAAGGAATAATGCAGCAGTACTCAGGCTTACTTCAGTTCAGAATTGATCCACTTCTTTCCCCAGATATGAGAAAGGACCTGGATAATTTGCTCTCTAATTTAAAAGATGCAGAGAAAGTAGAAGGGTTGATTGGTCCGAGGAAGGATCATCTCCTTACCGTTGATTTTGTTTCGGAAAGCTCTCTCCATACTTTAAAGGAAGGACCTGAATTTAAAATCTGTCTATTGGATCAGAATCAGGGACTATTTAGTTTTGGTCAAAACATTAATGAATCGCTGGTCGATGCAGTTCTTGACGATAGCCTCGATTTAAAACAGTTAGAAAGACTTATCTTTCCTCGACTTAAAACGCTGATTAAAAGCAAAGAAGATATTTTTACAACTTTAGGATTAAAAAATATTCGCAAGTTTGAACTTAAAGTAAAACAGGCCACTCAAAAAAAGCTTGGGGATTCATTCACTTCAGAAGGACTGCTTCATTTTGCCCAGTCTTTAGTTGATCTGGAGAAAGAACTTATCCAGGCAGATGATTTACTAAAGCTTGGAAAAGTTCTTAAACAATTTGTAAAAAATAATATTGAAAAAGCAAAGTTCGCTTTTATTTCCAGTAAGGATTTAGCAGACCTTTCTTCCACGGATAATTTTCTTCTTTTACCTCCATTTAAGGGACAGTTCATCGGTATAGAAATGCTTTGGAATGAAGAGGACGTAAATAAGCTTACGAAACGTCTCTTCTTCTTTAATACTCTGGTGCACTTTTTTAAATCCCAACAAGAAGTAGAAGATCCATTCTTTGACCAACTCCTTTGGGAGCGGGTACTTGATAGTATTCCATTTCCTGTGGCCCTCCTTTCAGAGACAGCAGAGGTTCATCAACACAATACTTTATTCTCAAAATTGCGCTTTTCTCCCGGTGATTGCCTTAAGCTTGAACTTAGAGAAAAAATTCTGATTAATGATATCCCTTACAATATTTATCGTAAGGATGTTCAGCACCTGAATGAAAATAAAATACTTTTCGTCTTTTTTACTGAGAGTTTCTTCCTGAAAGGGGATGGGAACCTCACTCCTACCGGGCAGGAATTAGGTATTATCAGTTCCAGTATTGCCCATGAGCTTAATAATCCGATTGCCGGAATCCAGGCCGCTTTGAGTCTGTTGTTATTGGATGAGTCTTTGAATCAAGAAGCGACAGGAACCCTGAAAGAAATGAAGAATGGAGCTCTTCGTTGCAAACAGCTCATTGAAACATTTTTAGGCTTCTCCCGTGCGACTCCAAGAAATCTCCAGACCTTTGAATCAAGTTTAAGCCCGATCGAGATCTGCTACCAGCAGGCGCAAAACCTTTTACGCTTTAGAACTGTTGAGAGTGGAATTCGTTTTAATTTTGTTTCCAGTAAGCACGCTGATTTTCGGGCAGAAGTGAATTTAAGTCTTCTTACAATGACGTTTTATCTCATCTTAGGTGAACTCATGACTCTCTATTCACATCAAATGCTGGTTGCAAACCGGAATCAGATAGAGAAGGTAATTAGAGGGGAAATAGTCGAGTCTTCCCAGGAAATTCAGATTCAGCTTCATGAGTTGAATATTTCTACTCTTAGTTTGTCGAAATTAATTCAGAACCTTCTCACCATTGAAAATCTAGTTCTTCAGGTTTCTGATTACTCACTCCGCTTTATTTACAGTCAGTCTAAAGGTATTTAACCGGAAAATGATAGCGATCTATGTGGGTCGTTGATAAGCGTTCGATTTTCTCCAAGTACAACTTCTTTTCATCTTTAATATCAGCTGCCCTTAAAGTCAGATAGACATCAGGATTGCTGCGCAATTCATGATTAAAAAGACCGAGAAAGATTTCACGAATGTCATTTTGGATTGAGGCCCGTTTTTTTCCTTTCTGCTGAGTTTCAAAGCGGCTCACCTGATTAGATAAGAATTGATGAAGCTTCTTCTTGTGAGACGGATATTTAAATACCAGCTGTGAATAGGATGAAAAATTTAAGAATGAGTAAACAATGAACTGGCCACTGATAAGATGGGGCGTGATAACAAAATCATGTTCATCCATTAAGCGAGGAGCTGCAGGGACTGGATGTTTATTTCTTAGATAATTAATACTTTTTTGACGATAGACTTCCGGGATTTTTACGAAGTTTGCGTTCATAAAAAAGAGGCCTTCTACAAAAGGACCACAAAGTCTAAGATGGATCTGGCTCCAGCGAAATTCCGGTAGATAAACTTTGAGATCCTCTATCTCTTCTTGCGGATTTTTTAAAGGAAGGATGGTCAGGATAACACCGTTGTCTCCCTTGATCGTAAGGACACAAGGAGTATCGATTTTTTCCAGGGTTTGATAAACTTTTGGAAGTCCATCCTCGGCTTCAATAATAGCTCGGTCTAGCTCGAACTTATTTCTAGGATAGTAAAGTTGGTTGACCTTGCGGATGTTCTTGCTCTCAAAAATCTCCATGTACTTTAACAGTAACATCCCGGTTGCCCGTGCATCTTCAATTGCCCGATGAGCGTGGGAGTGATTAATGTTAAAAATTTGAGACATGTAATTTAGATTGGAACTCATGATGTCAGGAATCATGTACTTGGTCATAATGTTAGTACAGATCACTTTATTATCCAGCGTAGGGCGCTGAAGTTTTTTCAATACGCCATTTAGAAAAGGAATATCAAAAGACGTATTATGGGCCACCAGAATACTATCTCCGATGAATTCTAATATCTCATCTATGACTTCTTCAATTTTAGGGGAGTGCTCGACGTCAGCTTTTTTTATTCCTGTTAACTTTTGAACGAAGTCAGGAATTTCTTTAATCGGGTTTACCAGAAATGAGCGTTCTTCTGTTATCTTTCGATTTTCAATCTTAACCATACCGATTTCGATAATTTTTTCGGTATCAGGATTTCCGCCAGTCGTTTCCAGATCGATAACACAAAAACGAAGTGAGTTTAATAACTCGCCTGAGGTGTTGAAGTTTTTTTCTTGCATGTTGATAAATGAGACATTCGCCCCATCCTTTCATTAGTCATTTATTCCATGTGCTCAGGAGTGAACGCACAGGTAAGAAGCTCTTTTAGTTTCTTAGTTGTCTCTTTGCCATTCTTGTCACCGAAAGTAACTTCAAGGTTTCCATCAGCAAATTCGGTCATAACTTGCAGGCACATTCCACAGGGAGGCCAGCCATCTTGAGTGTAGACATAAATGCGTTTAACTTCTTTATGTCCTTCCGAGACGGCCTTCCAGATAGCGACTCGTTCTGCACAGACTGTTCCACCAAAACTTGCGTTTTCAATATTACAGCCCTGATAAATCTTTCCGTCCGTTGTTTCTAAAGCGGCTCCCACTTTGGCTTTGGAATAAGGGGAGTGAGATCGGGTAGAGGCATCTAGGGCCTGATCGCGTAAATCATGACTCATTAAACTTTCCCTAATTTATGGAGTTCACTAATAGTTTCAGTTAAAACCGTCGCAAATCCAATCATGGCCTTTTCTGCCACTATTTTCACATCAGCATGATCAAGCTTTTCCTTCTTGATTCCAGCGGCATAATTGGTGATACATGCTACGCCGGCAACTTTTAATCCTAAATGGTTTGCAGCTATGACTTCATGAACAGTACTCATCCCTACCATGTCTGCACCAATCGTTCTGAGCATGCGAATTTCGGCGGGAGTTTCATAAGTTGGGCCTAAAACAGAGCAGTATACTCCATCTTTTAAATTAACTTTATTGGCCTTGCTTACTTGTTGAAGAATGTTACGAAGGTCAGCATCATAAGCATTTCCCATATCAGGAAAACGAGGACCAAGTTCTGCGATATTTGGACCAACCAGAGGATTTCTTCCAGAGAGGTTAATGTGATCTGAAATGGCCACCAGGTCACCAGGGTGGAAATCATTATTGATACCCCCTGAAGCATTGGTTAAAAAAAGATAGTCTATTCCAACAGCGGCAAGAGTTCTTACCGGAAGAACAATTTCTTCCATGGCATAGCCTTCATAGGCGTGAAGGCGACCTTGAAGGGCCGCAACTGTAACGCCCTTAACTTCACCTATGATCAAGGCTCCTGAGTGACCTTCTACTGATGTTCTCTTGAAATGAGGAATATCCTGATAAGGAATCACAAGTTTGTTTTCGATTTGATCAATATAAATTCCAAGACCGGATCCTAGCACGATACCAATTTGTGGTTTCTTGGAGACCTTAGAAAGTATGTATTGGGAGGCTTCCATTATTTTAGTCATTGTCATAAAAAAGATATCCTTAGCTTAGTTTCTCGATGATTAATTTAGGGAACTTAACCTTGCTGACGGACATAGTGAGGACTTCTTTCAAGAATCTCTTTTTGATTTCTTCAGCAATGGCTTTTTGATGTGGGTGGTGGGTGATAGTGAAAATGACATCACCTTTTTTCACCTGGTCTCCAATTTTCTTTTTAAATGTGAATCCAACTCCATGATCAATGGCATCTGATTTGGATTTTCTTCCTCCACCAAGTTCAATGAGTAAAAGACCAATTTTTTCGTTCTGGAACATTTTAATATATCCAGCCTGAGTGGCTTTTACTTCAGTTGTTTCTTTGGCCATCGGTAGGAGAGAGTAGTCATCAATAACACGGGCGTCGCCGCCTTGATTGATAATAAGTTTTTTAAACTCATTCAAGGCTTTACCAGAAGACACCATTTCAAGTGCTTTCTTATGGGCCTTATCAAAAGTTTTTTCAACTCCTGCAAGATGAATCATGTGAGCTGCTAAGGCGATGGAAATATCCGTGATATCTTTCGGACCATTTCCTTTTAAAGTTTCAATACTCTCAATGATTTCATTTGAGTGACCAACTTCAAGCCCGAGGGGTTGGTTCATGTCTGTAATGAGGGCCACAGCTTTTTTCTTAAACCGCTTACTTGTGGCAATTAAGCTTTTACCTAAGATTTTTGCATCTTTCGGTGTGCGCATAAATGCACCGGTACCGCATTTAATATCAAAAACCATTCCGTTGGCACCTTCTGCCAGCTTCTTGCTCATAATGGAAGCAGTGATGAGTGGAATTGAATCAATCGTAGCGGTAACGTCTCGTAGAGCGTAGATTAAACGATCCGCTGGGGCGATATCCGGGGTCTGGCCGATTAAAACCAGACCATCTTTGTTGAGCTTCTTAGAGAACTCTTTCAAATCTAAAGCTGTCTTGAAGCCTTTAATCGCTTCAATTTTATCAACCGTTCCACCTGTGTGGCCTAGACCACGGCCTGCGATCATTGGAACTTTTACGCCCGCAGCACTGGCAATCGGTGCTAGAATGAAGGAAGCTTTATCACCAATTCCACCAGTAGAATGTTTATCGATGACGTTTTTTCCAGGGAATTTGAGCTGCTCGCCAGATTCCAGCATGGCGTCTGTTAAGGCTGCTGTCTCAGAAACGTCCATGCCCTGTATAAACATCGCCATCAGCATGGCCGACATTTGATAATCGGGAATTTTATTGTCAGTGAAACTTTGAATGAACCACTTTATTTCTTTTGAAGTAAGGACTTCACCTCGTTTCTTTTTATCAATCAGGGGGTAAACTTGAAAATTCTCTTTTGTCATTTTTGTACTCACATGTAACAAGTGATTTGCCAACTTTAAGATGGGAACTTATCATAGTCATAAGGATTCCCGCTGGCAAATTAACTCCTAGGATTGGTATGAAAAAAATTTTTACTCTTTTATTATCTTTGAACCTTTTTTTGGGAACCGCTGGAGTTTCACTGGCCCAGGCGGAGGATGATTTAATCAAGAGTACTCAGAATGATATCTTGATGGTTGCTGGAGCAGGAGCTGCAGGAGCGATTCTTGGTCTTTCCACACTATCTTTTGTTGATCAGCCATCGGAGCATATTTCTAACATCTGGACGGGAGCTGCAATAGGTGTGATTGCTGGGGTTATTTTTGTTGCTTATAATAGCGCTCAGAAGAATTCTGAGGATTTACAGTCGTCTAAAGATTTTAATTCTTTCGAGAGAGTGGCCTGGCATACAGAGAATTCTCAAGATCTAACACTACCATCCGTCCAATTTGGCACCAAAATCTGGGAATTAAGCTTCTAAACAAGTCGACTTTTTCTTGCCATGAAAAATTGTGCTGGGTATAAGTTAACGGTTTAACTTAATACACACATTAGGATGGCTTATGGAACGGTTGGTTTCTTTGTTGGGTTTGTTCGTCATGATAGGCATCGCTTATGCCTTGAGTGAAAAGAGAAAGGCTATTCAATGGAGACCAGTCATTACGGGTGTTCTATTGCAGATAGTCTTCGGTCTCATCATTATGAAGACCACAATAGGGAGAAACTTCTTCGATACTATCGGCCAGGGATTTAATGCCATTCTTGCTTATACAACTGAGGGATCTAAATTTCTCTTCGGCGGTCTCGCCACTCCATCTGATAGCTTAGGTTTTATTTTCGCTACAATGGTTCTTCCTACCATCATTTTTATGAGTGCTTTGATGTCCGTTCTTTATCACATAGGAATCATGCAGAAAGTAGTAGAGCTAGTTGCCAGGATCATGATGAAAGTCATGAAAACTTCTGGAGCTGAATCTCTTGCATCGGCCGCCAATATTTTCGTGGGTCAAACGGAAGCTCCTTTGGTCATTAAACCATTTATCAGCAAAATGACTAAATCAGAAATCATGTCTCTTATGACTGGTGGTATGGCGACTGTGGCAGGAGGCGTTCTTGCAGCTTACGTTGGTTTTGGTGTTGATCCTGCTCACTTACTTGCAGCTTCAGTAATGTCTGCTCCTGCGGCCTTAGTGTGCGCGAAGTTATTACTTCCTGAAACTGAAGAATCTGTTACTGCCGGAGTAGTGAAAATCGATCTGCCAAAGACCGCAACTAATACCATTGAAGCTGCTGCCAATGGAGCTTCAGATGGCTTAAAACTAGCTGTGAACGTGGCCGCAATGTTACTTGCTTTCATTGCTCTCATTGCCATGTTGAATGGTATCCTCGGTGCTCTTGGAGGGTTGTTTGGTTTTCCTCAACTTTCTTTTGAACTTATCATGGGATACGTTAACGCTCCTATCGCTTGGTTACTGGGTGTTCCATGGGAAGACTGTTTTGCTGTTGGGTCAATCCTCGGTAAGAAGCTCGTCCTTAACGAATTTGTCGGTTATCTGGATCTTATTGCCGTTAAAGGACAACTCTCTGAACGTGCGGCCATTATTACGACTTATGCCCTTTGCGGTTTTTCAAACTTTTCTTCAATTGCCATCCAAGTAGGTGGGATTGGAAGTCTTGCCCCTGAGAAGAAATCAGTTCTTGCTGCCTACGGTCTAAAGGCCATGATTGGCGGAACTTTGGCTTGCTACATGACAGCATGTATTGCCGGACTTTTTATTTGATATAAAAAGATGTAACCTGACTGTAATTACAGTTTAAGTTTTTACAGTTAGGACATTTTTCATGGCAAAAGAACTAGTGATCAACCAGACTCACAGTGAGTCGCGTATTGCGCTCATTGAGAATGGTGAGATCTTGGACTTTCTGATCGAGCGGCATTCTCCGAAAAACGAATCGGCACCAATCGTAGGAAATATTTATTTAGGACGCGTTTTGCGCGTTCTCCCAGGTATGCAATCGGCCTTTGTTGATATTGGCCAGGAGCGCGCCGCCTTCCTCTATGTAGACGACGCTTATCTTCCAACCCTGGATGAGCAGCGTGATATGCAAAGCCGGATAGCTACCGCTGAATCAGCTACAAAACGTCTGGGAGAAGTCATCCCGGATGAATTCTCCACTCTCACTGAAACCGTTGATATGAAATTTCGCCCGGATGTAAAAATCCAGGACTTCTTAAAAGAAGGGGACGAGATCGTCGTTCAGATTGCGAAAGAACCCATTTCAACTAAGGGACCCAGAGTAACCCGTCATATCACTCTCGCCGGTCGCCACATTGTATATATGCCATTCATTGAGCACACTGGTGTTTCACGCAGAATCGAATCCGAAGAGGAGCGAAAGCGTTTAAAAGAAATACTGGATTCAGTAAGACCTGAAGGTGTGGGTGTTATTGCCCGGACAGTGGCCGAAACTCAGAGCTATAAAGTTTTAAAAAGCGATTACAATAATCTGGTTAAAATCTGGAAAGATGTTCAGAAGAAAATTGAGAAAGCTAAAGCCCCGAATGAACTTCATCAAGATCTCTCTTTCGTCCAGCGTGCTCTAAGAGACATTATGGATGAAGATGTGGATGTATTGGTTGCTGATACAAAAGCTTCCATAAAGCAGATTGAAAAATTCATTCAGCGTTTTATCCCTCATCATAAAGCAAAAATTAAATTTTATGATAGTGAGACGCCAATCTTTGAACACTATGGAATTGATATTGAGATTGAGCGTGCTCTTTCAAACCAGGTCTTTTTAAAGTCCGGGGGTTCAATCAATATTGATCAGACGGAAGCACTCGTTTCCATCGATGTTAATACTGGTAAGTTTGTCGGTAAAAAAACTCTGGAAGAAACGATTCTTAAAACGAATCTGGAAGCCGTGAAGGAGATTGTTTATCAACTTAGACTTCGTAATTGCGGCGGGATTATTATTATCGATTTTATCGATATGGAAAAAGAAGAACATCGGAACCAGGTTTACACAACACTCCTGGAAGCTTTGAAAAAAGACCGCTCGAAAACGAATGTTCTTCCGATTTCTGGTCTTGGGCTCGTTGAAATGACCCGTAAGCGTACTCGAGACACATTGATTCGCACCATGTGTGAAGCTTGTCCTTATTGTGAGGGAGTAGGTCGGGTGAAATCAGTGGAAACCGTGAGCTTTGAAGTGATCCGCGAAGTGCAAAAAGTAATGAAGCGCTCGCAGGCCCCTAAGATTACCGTGTTTGCCCATCCGGAAGTCTGCGCGAAGTTGTCTTCTGAAGACTTCGGCATTATCGAAGTTCTGGAAGAAACGTTTAATAAAACCCTCCTGGTTCGAGCGGATAACAACTATCATGCTGAACAATACGAGATTTACGCTCCTGAAAATTAAAGACCTTATAGCGACGTCACTCATGACGTCGCTATTCTCATAAAAAGGTGCCAACGAATTAGACACCTGAGTTCCCTTCACTGTAACAATTTCTCAAGCCCCTCATCTCCTCGCGGATACTGGAAATGATGGAGAATTCGACCGCCTACTCTGTATACGGATTTTGATAAGCAATCCGTGATGAACTACTGTTTTACATTGATAAAGACATGGAGCTTATTCTTGATATTTTTAATAACAAACACCCTTTCAAGCTTCGACCAGGTGCATATTAGAATAGTTTAAATTATTGTTTTTACGACGAAACTCTCGGGGCAAAATTTCTCCCCGAGAAACCCATTGAGCTAATCTTTTCGCTGTGCTAACTTCCCGAAGACATTCATTTTACTTATTTCATTCTCGCTCATAGCAATGGTGTTATGGGCTTTTTATAATCCAGGAGGAAATATGATCTACGAATTGGCTTTCGTCGTTCGCCCTGACGCATCTGAGGAAGTTGTATCTTCCATTAAGAACGCCCTAGCTGACACTTTCAAAGAGTACAGCGCAGAAGTTCTCGTAACTGATTCATGGGGAGTGAAAACTTTCGCTCAACCAACCGAGTCTGGCCTTAAAAAAGGCGCTTACCACTATTTCATGTACAAAGGTGCAGGAAATCTTAACGCTGAAATCGAGCGTAAGTTCCTCATTAACGAACATATGGTTCGTCACATGATCATCAAGCTTGGTGAAGATAAGCACCAGGACGAAATCGTTAAGGGTTATAAAAACCCTAACCACACTCAAGCAGCAGAAGTTGATGAAGAAGGTGGATTCGGTGGCGATGATAAAGACAAGAAAATGCACTCTAAGCGTAAATCTTGTTGGTTCTCAGCTAAGAAAACATCTCCAGATTGGAAAGACCCTAAGTCTTATTCTTGGCTTGTAAACGAGTTCGGAAAAATTTCTCCAGCTCGTATCACTGGTCTTACTCCGACTTTCCAGCGTCGTGCAAACGAAGCTATTAAGCGCGGACGTAACATGCTTCTTATCAGCTACCAGTCTAACGATACAGCTCGTTAAGCTAGGAAAGTAAACTGGTATGAATACAGAAGTGATGCAACAACCACAATTAACAACTGGTAGACTGCTCCTTTTAGGAGTGTCCTCGGTTATTTTGTGCATTAGTTTCATCATGGCCATATTCGCTCCATTTCCATTGGCCCTGGCGGTTATCCTTTATGGACGATCCAAGGGGTACCTTACAGGTTTGGCAGGTTTAGTTTTAAGCTATGTCTTTGCCTCAATGGTCTATGGTGATTTAACGCTGTTTGGATTTTATGTTGGTGTAATGATTTTCGGGTTCGGCGTTGCCGAAATTGTCCTCAGGGGAATTTCTCCTATTAAAGGACTGGTGAGTTTCGGAATGGGGTTCATCCTCCTTACCGCCGCCGCTTTCGGTTTTATGATGAGCAGTATGAAGACTACTCCACGTGAATTTATCCTCCAGCAGATTGAGAGAAGTGCAGATAAAATCGCTGAGCAGAAAAAAGTTGTAGAGCAGAGTGGGGATAAAGACTCCATCGAAGTTCTTCAGCTACTGGATCGTCCTGATTTACTGGCAAAGGAGATGATTGAATCTTTCCCGAGCTATTACTTTATGGGTGTATTTCTGATGCTTTGGTTCAACATGTTCATGGTTCTTAAAGGTCGCAGGCTTTTATTTTCCGGACAGGATTATCCGTACTCTGAAAGAAATCTTTTGAACTTTAAAGTTCCCTTCGGATTTATTGTCGTGCTCGCCTGTGGGTTAGCATTGGCAGTCTGGGGAGAGCAATTAGGTTCAACAACTTTTGAATCGATTGGTCACACGATCATTTTTTGTCTTGGAATTTTTTACTTTTTCCAGGGCTTCGGTGTTTTTAGTGATCTGTTAAATTTCTTAGGTATTGTCGGATTCTTTCGTACCTTGATTGTGATGATTACGATCTTCACAGGAAGTTACCTTATCGCTTTTGCCGGTTTATTTGATAATTGGTTTGATTTCCGAAAGTATTTTGTAAAACGTAAAACTGAAGATTAAATTTTAGGAGAACAATATGAAAGTCATCCTTATAGAGAAGGTTAAGGCCTTAGGAACAATCGGGGAGATCGTTAACGTATCTGCCGGTTTCGCTCGTAACTATCTTTTCCCAAAGAAATTCGCCGTTCTTGCTGACGAAAAGAACTCAAACGTTCTTAAAGATAAGCAAAAGGCTCTAGCTAAGAAAATTTCTGCTGAAAAAGCAGAAGCTGAAGCTGTGAAAAAGAAAATCGAAGGGACTACTATCGAACTTATTAAAAAAGTTGGATCAAACGGTCGTCTTTTTGGTGCAGTAACAACAACTGAAATTGCTAAAGAACTTGAAAAACTAGGTGCTCATATTGAGCGTCGCCTTATTCAAGTTGAAGCTATTAAGGCTCTTGGTACTTATGATGTTAAAGCTAAGCTTTTCAACGATGTTGTAGCTAACTTTAAACTTAAAGTTACTATGGACGCTGCTATGGCCGAGCAACTTAAGAAAGAACAAGCTGAAGCTCAGAGACGTAATGCTGAGAAGAAAGCAAAAGCTGAAGCTGCGAAAGCTGAGGCCGCTGCTGCTGAAGCTGCTGCTAACGCTACTGAAGAATAATTTTTCAGACAACGATTGGGACCGGGAAGCAATTTCCGGTCCCTTTTTTTTCTCAAAATCAAGGGGTCCATGATGGCCAATCCACAGAATGAATTACCTCACGATATTGGAGCAGAGAAAGCACTCCTCGGTTGTTTACTCATCGATAATTCCAGTTTCGATGAAATTTCTGATGTAAACCTTGAAGCTTCCGATTTTTATCACCCTCAGTATGGCATCATCTTTGGGGCCGTTAAAGACCTCCACATGGAGGCCATGCCATTTGATATCGTCACTGTTGCTTCTAAATTAAATGACCACGGAAAACTTGAAAAAGTAGGCGGTCAGGGCGCTCTCATCACTATTTGTGATGAAATTGGTTCTGCGGCGAACGTGGAATACTACGCCCAGCTTATCAAACAAAAAAGCATGCTCAGAGAAGTGGTGAGAACCGCGACGCGAGTTATGCAAACTGGAACTAACTTTTCAGGAAATGTTGAAGATTTTCTTCAGGAAGTTGAAGCGAGCTTCTTCAAATTAACTGCTCAAACTAAAAATAATAAAATGATTCCCTTAAAGCAGGCGCTTTATGAGAATTTAAAAGAGCTTGAGAAACCGGCCCGCGCTAAAGGCGAGATCATGGGCGTTTCTACCGGCTTTCAATCAATTGATAGAAGTCTCTTAGGGCTTCAACCAGGTCAGCTGGTTCTAATTGCCGCCCGTCCTGGTATGGGTAAAACCGCTTTAGCACTTAACTGGGCCGTGGCCGCTGCCAAGCAAACAAATATGGCAGTAGCCGTTTTCTCCTACGAGATGATGTACGCTGAACTTTCCATGCGTCTTCTGGCATCAGAAGCCTGTGTGGACGCTCGTAAACTCAAAACGAAAGAGTTTAATGAGATGGATTTAAGAAGTATTTCTAATGCTGTTCAAAAGCTTTCAAATTTAAAACTTTATATTAATGACTCTGGTGCAACAAACCTGATGGATATTCGTTCTTATTGCCGAAAATTAAAGGCCGAGCAGGGTCTGGCGATGATCGTAGTGGATTACTTACAGATCATGCCTATGCACGTAAAGAAACAAAACCGTGAACAGGAAATTGCAGAGCTTTCCCGTGGTTTTAAAATGCTCGCCAACGAACTTGAAATTCCGGTGGTGGCCCTCTCTCAGCTTAACCGTACTGCGGCTTCGAGAACTGACCGTCGTCCACAACTTCAGGATCTTCGGGAATCTGGTTCACTCGAGCAGGATGCCAACATTGTCTGCTTGATCCATCGTGAAGAGTATTACGACGCCAATACGCCGAAGAAGGGGATTGCTGAAGTGATCATAGCTAAGAACCGTAACGGCGAGCCGGGAACAGTGGAGCTTTCATGGATTGGTTCACAGACCAAGTTCGCTGATCTCTCCCCAGGCAAAACTGAGCAGTAAATGATATTTTCTAAGTTCAAGTGGACTCATTCTTCTCTTCTTGAATTAACAAATCCCAAAAAAGCTTATGTCTATTTCCGGACTACCAGGATGAATCTCATCACTGGTTATCCGGAAGTGTATCCATTTAAAAATTTCTTGAACCATCTGGAAGAAATTAAAATGCAGGATCATTTTCAGAATCCTGTTGTTTTTCATCTCTACTACGAAATGGGACTTATTTTAAATGGTCTTGGCCATACGGTGGATGAGAATACGCCGCTCGCAATTGAAATTGAGTATGAAAAACCTCGACTGAAGAAAATTCCCAAAACTCGCCTTGAGAATCTCAAATTAAAAACCCTTGAAAGGCCTACTTGGAGCGAATACAGAGATGCCTTTAATTACATTCAAGAAGAGCTTCTAAAAGGGAATTGTTATCAGGTTAATCTCACTTACCCTTATGAGTTCACGACGGAAGAAATCTACGATCCGCGTGATTTGTGTGATTTTTTCTTTTCCAGAAAAGGGGTAGGAGCTTACGGTCACGCTACTTATCTGGGTGACGAAATGATTCTTAGCAATTCTCCAGAATGCTTATTCCAATTTCAGAACAACGAGATGAGAACGATGCCAATAAAAGGTACCGTTAAAATTCGTGGTAACTGGAAGAAAGAATGGAAAGAGATGCTTAAGAATGAAAAAGAAGAGGGTGAGCTTAACATGATCACTGATCTTCTTCGGAATGATTTGAACCGATTGGAAAAACCGCAGACCCGTGTATTAAAAGAGAGGATGCCTCTTATTGTTCCCGGACTCCTTCATCAGTGCTCAGTTCTTGCTGTAAAAATCGAGGAACCTTTATCCCTTCTTAGAACTCTTGAATGCTTGTTTCCCGGAGGAAGCATTACGGGAGCTCCAAAGTTAAAAGTAATGGAAATCATCCAGCGTACTGAACGCTATTCTCGAGGCTTCTATTGCGGTTCTACGGTGCTTTGCTGGAAAGAACGTAAAAGTGCCAGTATCAATATCAGAACGGCTTCTCTCTCTATTGGAGATCGTATTTGGAAGTATGGTGCAGGAGGAGGAATTACTCTTCTTTCACGGGCCCCACAGGAATTCCAAGAGATGGAATCGAAGGTTAACAGCTTTCTAACATTGCTCAAGAACCCAGGATATTAGTCGGAAATACAGTGATTTCATTCACTTGAAGTGAAATTCTCAAGAATAACCTAACATCGTCTTACATTGCATATTCACTTGATTGACTTTTATTTTGGTCAAAAGATACGCTTCTAACACCAATGGTTATCAAAATGGATTTAGATGACTTCACATTCAAGGAGCAAAGAATGACAACACCTCTGACCACAAATGGTCATGAAGAGAAAAACGGAAAGGTTAGCCTAGAAACTCTAGCTAAGATGACCGGTTTTCCTGTTGAATTGATCAAGGAAGAAATTTTTAAGGGTGAAGGTCAGGAACAAGTTTCCATGAATGAGCTCCGCTCAGCGATGCTGTCCTATATTGATACGACCATGTTAATGGATGATGAAAAATAAGAAAAACCCCCGTCACGACGGGGTTTTTTTTGTTTCAGGCCTTTCCAAGAATACTATTCTTATCTGATATAAATTCTCTAGTAATACCAATTATTTAAGTTCATTTTTTTTATTCCGATACTTTATCCATACAGATTCTCTCGTTTTGAAGGTGATATTATGGATTTAGCTACGGTCGTAGGTTTAGTTTTAGCTTCAGTGGCCATTATTGGTTCCATTCTTTATGGATCTCCACTTACATTATTCATCGATGTTCCATCGGTTGGAATTGTATTTGGGGGAGTTATTGCTACAACCATGATTAAGTGGCCTCTCGAGACCTTGAAAAGCTTGTCCGCCATTTACTTAAAATCTATCTTTGCAACTTCTCCAGATCCAAAAATCATGATTGAAGAGATTCAGAAATTGGCGGAAACAGCTCGCCGCGAATCAGTCTTTGCATTAGAGAAAGTTCCGGTTGAGGATAAGTTTTTAAAAAAGGCCGTAACTCTTGCGGCGGATAACCGTCCACCTGAAGTGATTACTTCTATTCTTTCCTTAGAAATTGCAGCGATGGAAGAGCGCCATGCTACCGGGGTTGATATCCTTGATGGTATGGGTGCAGATGGTCCGGCCTTCGGGATGATCGGTACCTTGATTGGTCTGGTGCAGATGCTTGCAAACATGTCTGATCCAAGTGCGATTGGTCCGGCCATGGCGGTTGCTCTCTTGACCACACTTTATGGATCGATCATTGCCAACGTTTTTACAATTCCTGTTGCGGCCAAACTTAAAGTTCGTTCAAAGCAAGAATCAACAAAAATGAATATCATCGTGGCAGGAGTCCTGGGCATTGTTGCCGGTGAAAACCCACGTGTGATTCGAGAAAAACTTGATTCTTTCCTTCCTCCTGAACAACGTCTGGTGGAAGACAAGAAGGAGTAGGTTATGGAAGAGCAAAAATGTCCTCCCTGTAAGCCAGGCGCTCCAGGATGGCTTGCAACATTCTCGGATCTTTGTACGCTTCTTTTGACCTTCTTTGTGCTTCTTCTTTCGATGTCTTCAACTGAAAAGGCAAAATATGAAGCGGCCATCGGCTCTTTACGTAACGCTTTTGGCGGTAACGTGCTTAAGGCCGGCGAAGTCATGCGTTCAGGTAAATCTCCAAGTGACGCTCCGACAATGATTGATTCTGCGGAGCCTGCAAAACCTTTCCCGATTGAATTTCTGACTGCTGAAGGACTTCTTGATAAATATGAAGTCAATCGTGAATCTGACACCCAACTTAATCAGCTTAAAAAGATGCTGGCCGACAATGACTTGGTTGAATCAGCTAATGTGTATGAAATGCCGGAAACTATCCTGGTACGCATGAAGGATAAAATTCTTTTCCAGAAAGGCTCTGTTGGAATCGATGAGATTAATATTCAGGTGTTTGATCGTTTAGTTAAAATGTTAAAAGAAAATAACTGGAATATCATGGTCGAAGGCCACGCTGAAGCTGGGGAAACTTCCAGAACCGGCGAGGATGCATATGCTCTTTCCAGTGAGCGCGCTATGGCCGTTTCAAAATCTCTTTTACAAAGAGGAATTTCTGCAGACAGAATCACCACGATCTTTTATGGTGACTCTCGTCCTCTGACAAAAATTAGCGGAAGAATTTCAGACCGCCGCGTGGAATTTGTTCTTAAAAAATCAGATTTAAGAGTTGAAGGACGTAAAGTCGAGGCCCAGTAATGGAGTTTGTTGAATTTTCCTGGATAAGCGAAGGACCTACTTTCAAAGAGGCCCTTCAGCAAACACTGGGAAGCTCCGGGCAGCTAATCAAAAAATATTATTCTTCTAAAGAACAGTCGGCCCCAGTGCAGGCGAGAAGAGTTTATAGATTACCAGTAACTTTGGTTAACCATCTTAAAATTAACCCTACCTATGTTGGTCCTGAAGTAAAAATTCTGAGTGAGTCTCCGGACTATATCGTCCTTCATAAACCCTATGGAGTTCATTGCCATCCCTTGAGCTACGCCGATCAGGATACTCTTTTAAACTTCCTGGTGACGGCTGGAAAATGGGAATCTTTACTGGTGAATCAAGAGCATTACGATCGTGGACTTTTATATCGTCTGGATCATGATACATCGGGTGTAATGGTGCTCGCGAAAAATGAAAAAGCCTTGAAAAGTATTCGGGAGAGTTTCAGTGCGGCGATGAAAAGAAAGTTTTACTGGGCGATTGTTGATGGCGACTTTGATAAAGATGGACTTTGGTCCCATCATTTTAAGGCCACCGGCCAGAAGGGCGCCAAACAGAAAGTCTCGGAGTGGCCGGAACCGACAACTCAGGAAGCCACATTATCTTTGATGAAAATCATGCATCAGGAAGGTAGAAGTTTACTTCTCATCAATCTGAAAACAGGTATCCGACATCAGATTCGTGCTCAACTAGCGGCCTTAGGTTTTCCTATTTTAGGGGATGAGCTTTATGGTGGGAAAAAAGCTGAAAGACTTTTCCTTCATGCTCTTCGATATGAATTTGTAGAAATAGCGGAAGATCCGAATGCAGAATTATTTGACCGTTTCTTTGACCTGAACCGTGCTCTGCAAATGGGCCATGATGTGCTCGGGCGTTTCTAGAGTCGCAAGCTTCACCACATATTGCCCTTCTGTTACCGCATTAATTTCCATTTTAGGATGAATCATTTTGATTCTAATGAACATCACTCTCTCGAGAATTTCCGTGTAAGAAGTCCGAGCAATGAAACTTAAGTGATTCGCAAGCTGTCGATAGAGAAGGGCCTGAAGATTAGAGGCTTCCGGGGGTATCATCACTTCATTTATTTCAGCTGCGAGATTATTACCCTCACAGAAGACTTTCCAATTTGAAGGCACGGCCTTCTCTAGTTTAACGATCACGGCATCACAAGAGGTACGTTGTAATTTGTCTCTTTTGAGGAAATTTAAATTTCCGTCTCTCGAAAGCTGGGTGATAAACAGTCCAAAAAGGATGATTCCGATACCAAGTACTGGTTTTTGCATGAAATATCTCATTCCCCCATTATCTCCGTTTCAACCTTTTTTTGCACTAAAGACTTCGAAGAAAATACCCGATAAGGAGTGTCAGGAAAGAGGTATTATGAAGAAAGAAGTTACCCCAGATGTGTGGAAGAAGTTAATGGTTCTCGGTGGAAAACAAGGCGCTATCAAGTTAAATGACCTTGCCCAGGAAATGCGACTAGGTCCTGAAGAAACTCTGATCTTCCTACGTCAAATCTTCCCGGAAGGGGTTGGGGCCGAGGTTTATCATAAAGAAAATGAGTGTTGGATTGATATTAAGAGTGAGGCCATTCAGTATATGCTTCCTCTATCTCCCGGTGAATGGATGGAGCTCTTTCAGATGCTCGATGAACATAGGGGAGCAGAAAGCGCCGCGATCTATTCTTTAAAGAGAAAAGTGACTGAAAATGGTCCAATTAAGGTCGTTATGGATCTTCTCAATCAACTTGAAAGCTGGGATCAAGAACTGAGTGCTTCTCATCAAACGATGATAAATCAGCTTGATGAAGTCATTGGTCAACAAAAAATGATTCAACTATTAACTTCTGAAGACAGGGCATATTCCTTGTTCCCTTATAAGGTTCTGCATTTAGAAGGAACACTAAGTCTCATTGCTGAAGATTCTGTTGATCACTGTCTCTTTGTTGTTCCGTTAAATGAGATTGGTTCTTTTTCGATATTAGAAACTCTTTCACAACCGCGGGTGACCGCTTATGAGATAGAAGAGTTCATTACGGCCATCCGGGCGATGAATGAAAAAGAAACCCGGCTCATTCTTAAGATTCACGAACCTCATTCAACGAATCTTTTCCCGGACCATCAATTTCTGGGCAAGCCCTGCATGATCACCAATCCAACAGGAGATCTTATTTGGGCAGCTTATGTTGAGCCATGTGCAGCCCTTTATGATTGGCTTTTTAATCTAGGCAATCGTGTAGAAATTCTCGATCCCGTAAATTTTAAAGAGGATTATCTTATCTATTGTGAAGAAAAACTGAGAAAGATAGCTTAACATTAAAGGGATGAACCAAGCTTCCCGCCCTTACTTTTTACTCTCATTTATTCCTGCCCTGGCCTATTGGCTGTTGGAGACCTATTTCACTCTGGAAATAGCACTGATTGGGGGGATTTTACTGGGCGTTTTGGAAATGGGGCTGGAAAAGAAATTTACCAGACATGTCCATACTCTTTCAAAACTTAACATTGCTTTGATTGTAGTACTTGGAAGTATTTCTTTAATTGCTCAAGAAGGGTTGTTCTTTAAATTACAACCCACTTTTACCGGAATCGCATTAGGGCTTTTTTTAATTTATAAAAAAATAAAAAAGAAATCTTTGATGTTCGAGATGCTGGAGGACTTAAAACAAAAACCTCCACTTCCGGAAGAGTTCTATAAAATGCTGGAGTGGCATTTGTGCTTATTTCTTTTTGTATTTGCTGCCTTTATGGCCTACATCGCAGTGAAAGAAACTACTGCTGTATGGCTCTTCTGGAAAACCGGAGGATTCTATCTGGCCTTTGGCGGTTTTATGGTGGCAGAAATTATTTATATCAAATTTTTTGGGCGGAGACTTAGAAGATGAAAGTTTGTATTTTTTGCGGGGCCAACGCTAGTAATGATCCAGAAGTTGATCGGCAGGTTAAGATTATCACAGATGACTTCTCCCGACATAGCGTAGAAATGGTTTATGGCGGTGCAGGTATAGGCATCATGGGCGCTCTTGCCACAGAGCTTATTAATAAAGGTGGAGTGGTTAGAGGCGTGATTCCGCAGCAGCTCATGAAAAAAGAAATCGCCCATGGCGGATTGACTGAACTCTTTGTTGTAAAGGATATGCACGAACGAAAGAAAATGATGTATGACTTATCTGATGCCTTCCTGATTTTTCCTGGAGGAATGGGCACCATGGATGAGCTTTTTGAGATCCTCACTTGGAAACAATTAGGGCTCCATTCTAAGCCGATTGCTATCTTTAACATTAATAATTACTACGATGATTTGCTGAAGTTTTTAAATCTCGCAACAGATAAGGGATTAATTAAGCCTCAAGATCGCAAGCTTTTATTTGATTCCGATTCCTGGAATGAAATACGAGATTATTTTAAGATGGGTTAAAAAATGAATTTCTTCAATTGGTTTAAGCAAGATCCTAAAAAACTATTTTTGGAATTCTCTCCAAAGGGAAGTGAGTGGAGAGTTGTTACCTGGAACTTTGACTTAAACGATATGGCCCATAGACGCTGGATTGTGGAAGTTCATGGAGAAAAATCCAAAATCATTCAATGGGAGCGACAAAAAGGTGATCGACTTATTTTCCAGGAAGGAAAAAAACAGGTCTATTCAGGAAATGTACCTCAGGGGGATCAAGTTTTACTTCCAATGATGAACCTCGCACTTCATGCAACACTAAAGCATGGCCTGGATAGTAATACTGATTTTATGCTGACTCCGGTGACAGGGGCAACCACCCAGGACTTTCAAGATGAGACCCGGAGTCTTGAGTGGATCAAAGCGAGTTTTGGGACACTCACTCGTGCCCTGGATAACATGAAGGGAAAGAACGACCAGATTCTTACCGCCGCTTGTTTTTCGGGTATCGCGCCTGAAAGCGGAGAGAGAGTCTTAAGAGTGATCGCTTTTAATTTGGATATCTTTTATTACATGAGGGAAGACAACTCTCTTCAGATTGTAGTCTTCAACGATAAAAATACCGGCCACGGTGAAAGTAAAACTCCTACCTTTCATCAAATAATCAAAGTTACAAAACCGCAATTCTATGATGAAATAATAAAGTTACTGCACAGAATCGCTAATGCGGGAGAAATTGGTTGATTAGTTTTTTCTTCCTGGTTGTCATCTATTTTGCCTTTTCCTGGGGACTTCCATGGCATAAATTGCCATCTTCAATTTCATTCTCATACATTTTTGATCTGTTATTCGCACTAGGTGTGTCCTTCTTCTTTCGACTGCCATGGAAGTTTCGTTGGCGAATCAATAAGCAGACTTTTAAGGCCATGCTTGAAGTGCTTGCCCTGGCAACCGCAGCAATCGGCGCTATTTGGTACATGGAAATTGAAACTCCTTTCCGTTTAGTTACGGGACTCGAGTGGCATCTTCTTTTCTTTGCTCCCATATTAGAAGAATTAGTTTTTAGACAAACTTTTCAACGTACCTTGGTTTCTCAAGTAGGTGGTAAGAATATTACGTCTATGCTGGTGGCTTCGATCTTTGCTTTTTCTCATCTAGTGGGGCTCACAGTGCTTCCTGTTGAGTATGTGCCTTTTGTTGGATTCCAGGTTTTTTATACCTTCGTTTTAGGTGTGATTTGTGGTCAGGCGCTCCTACGCTTCCATTCGGTTTTTGCACCGATAACCTTGCATTTTATCTTTAACCTCATGTTTTATTTAGCAATTCAGCTCGAGATCTTATAATTCAGATTCTGAAAGCTTCTTTACATCATTGACCCTGATTGTTATATTTCGGCAAATTTATTAACCCTTAGTCTTAGACTGAATAACTAATGTTTTAGGGGACTTATGCAAACCACTGATTCCAATATCATCAAAGTGGGGGAACTCGATTTTCCTCCTCGCAAAGTGTGGCTGAAAACTTACGGCTGCCAAATGAACTATCACGATACTGAGAGGATTCTTTCTCATCTGTCGGGGATGAACTTCACAAAAACTGATGAGCAGTCTGAGGCTGATCTGGTTATTTTTAATACCTGTGCTGTAAGAGATCTCGCCAATCAGAAGTTTTATTCTCATCTTGGTGAAACCAAAAAACTAAAAACTAATCCTGACATTGATCCTGAAACGGGTATGAAGAAAAATGTTATCGTTGCTGCTGGCGGTTGTATTGCCCAGACCGAAGGGAAGGATCTCATTCAAAAGTATAAGCAACTGGATTTTGCTTTCGGTACTGATGTTATTGATAACATCGGGGAGATGGTTTACCGCGCTTATGCTGGCGAGAAAAAATTTACGGTCACTGCCTGGGACCGATCGGATAACTATTCGATCGAAACAAAACTCACTCAGGGAACTCCTCAAGCTTTTGTGAACATTATTAAAGGCTGTGATAAATTTTGTTCATACTGTATTGTTCCTTTTACTCGCGGTCGTGAGAAATCCCGTCGCTTAGCGGAAGTGGTAACTGATGTTAAACGTCTTGTTGAGTATTCGGGCATTCAGGAAGTCATGCTTCTGGGTCAGAACGTAAACTCTTATGGGAAAGATGATGGAGAGTCTTTAGGACAACTTATTATGGAGCTGGAGAAAGTCGATGGCCTGCATCTTCTTCGCTACACAACCTCTCATCCATATGACGTTACCGATGATTTAGTTGAAGCTCATGCTCATTCTAAAAAGCTCGCTAATCACCTGCATCTTCCGGTTCAGTCTGGCTCAAACTCTGTTCTTCAGCGCATGCTTCGTGAGTACACGATCGAACATTACTTAACTCTTCTAGCGAAAATGCGTAAGGCCAATCCCGAGATGGTTATTACCAGCGATATCATTGCTGGCTTCCCGAATGAAACAGAGGAGGAGCATCAGGACACGCTGAAGCTTCTTCAGGATGCTCAATTTGATAATATATTTGCCTATGCTTATTCTTCCCGGAAAGGCACTAAAGCCGCTCGTATGAATGACGTCTTGACCGATGATATCCGTGGTCGACGCCTGCGTGAAGTGATGGATCTTCAGCTTAATATTCAGGCCCAAATCCGCGGTGGCATGGTCGGGAAAACTTATCGTGCCCTTGTAGATGGTAAGAATATCAATAAAGGCATTCTCAAATGGCATGGCCGCACATCGTGCAACCGGATTGTTCACTTTGAACCAGAATCTCCTGAAAAAGATTATCAGTGGCATTGGGTAGATGTGGAAATTACATCAGCAACAGCTCTTTCTACTCAGGGAAAACTGATTAAGGATCACGGGAAAACTCTGTGAAACTGGTTCTTTTCGTTTTCGGGTGGGTTGCTTTTGCCTTAGGAATCATTGGTGCTTTTCTACCAGTGATTCCTACAACACCGTTTTTGATTCTTTCTGCCTTCCTGTTTTCAAAATCATCTCCCAGGTTCCATCAATGGCTGCTTGATTTGCCATTGGCCGGAGAAGGCTTAAAGGACTGGAATGATAATAAAGTTATCAGGCCCCGCGCTAAAATTCTTTGTGCTCTTATGATTTTAGGGTCGATGATTTTTATTGCCCTAAATCCCATTATTCCAGTCTATGTTAAAGTCCCGGTGGTCATTATCCTTACCTCCGTCCTTGTTTTCGTAACAACCAGAAATAGTCACCTATAAATTGATTGAAGATGAAGGCCAATTCGTTAAAATCAAATCATGCTTATAAAAGTCTTACTATTTCTCTTCTTATCTAGTGGCTGTACCATGCTTGGTTATTTGTCTGAGCAGGGAATGGAGCAGGCAAAACTTCAATGGTCTGGGCGAGATAACGAAGAAATTTTAAATGATCCCAAAGCCTCTGATGAGATGAAAAGAAAGATCAAGCTCATTAGTGAATATAAAGATTTTTTCTATAACTATTTCGGTGAGAAAAAAACCAGCATCTATTCCAAGACGACGGTGTTATCTAATAAAGCCGTTACTTATTTAGTTATAGCCAGTGCCAAAACCAAAATTGAAGCGAAAGAATTTGAGTTTCCTTTAATGGGAAGTTTCCCTTATATAGGATTTTTCAAGAAGAGTTCGGCCGAAGCTTTTGCCAAAAAATTAAATAGGGAAGAGAACCTCGCCACTTATATCCGCCCGGTCTATGCTTACTCAACCCTGGGCTACTTTGAAGATCGTATTCTTTCTTCATTCTTTGAATATAATGATGTGGAGCTAGCCGAACTCGTTTTTCATGAACTCTTTCACACTATCTTCTTCATTAAAGATGAGGTTGAGTTGAATGAGAACTTAGCAAGTCTCTACGGGAAAGATCTTCTTAAAGAATATTTCAAAGACCAACCTGAACTCCAAAAGCATTTTGAAACACAAGAGAAGAAGAACCTCTTATCTCGCAAAGTAGTGGACCTCATAGGCATTCTTCAAACCGAATTTGCAAAGCTTGGCGGCTTTATCACCCCGGAGAAAGCAGATGATCTCACGCAGCGCTTCGTGGCGGAAGTTTTCCTTCCTGGACTTAAGTCTTATTGCACTGAAATTAAACTGGAAGACTCAGAGTGTGAAATCAAAGCAGATTGGAACCAGGCGAGCTTCGCGGCGTTTCTTACCTATGAAGAAGAACAGGACTTTCTCTACCAGCTTAAAAGTAATAAAAGTTTTGACTTAAAACAGTACTTAACTTGGCTTAGAATGGAACACAAGAATTACGGGAAACAGACCGAAGATTTAAGTTTCACTGATTTTCTTAAAATGAAGGTACCCCATGCGCCAATTGCTGCTGATTGATCCCATTCATAAATTAAATATCAAAAAAGATTCTTCAATGATGCTCGCCTTGGCGATGCAGAGAAGGGGAATTGAAACTTACGTTTTTTTTGAAAGTGATTTCGCCATTCATAATCAAGGCAATCAAAAACTTCGCGTCCATACTTTCAAAGGCGCATTCAAAGAAGATGGAATCTACATGGCCAGTTTTGAAACGACTGGCGAGAAAGTCATTGAATTAAATTCAAGTGACGTCATTCATATGCGCCTCGATCCTCCTTTTGACAGCCGTTACCTGCGCATCCTTTGGATGCTTGATAATCTGGTCGCCCAGGGAATAAAGGTCATGAACGATCCTCGCGGCATCATGCAGTTTAATGAAAAACTCTATGCCTACCGCTCTCAAGGGGCCACTCCGAGTTATGTGGGACAGAGTCTAAAGCTTGCACAGAACTTTGTGCAACAACTAGACCCCAAGCCCGCAGCTCTCATCTTAAAACCCATGGATCTCTTCAGCGGCATAGGAGTAGAGAAGCTCCCCCTGAACGATTGGGAACAGCGCTTCGAAGAAAAAGTGATTGAGCTTCAGGGCCCCGTCATCGTTCAGCCTTTTGTTGAGGCCGTCACCAAAGGTGAAATCCGCTCCGTTTACTTTAAAGGAGTCGAGATTGGGACTATTCTCAAGACGCCTAAAGACGGCGAATTCCTCTCTAATATTGCCCAGGGCGCGAGCTTCTGGAAGGAACCTTTAACTGAGACGGCCCGCAATCGTGCCGAGCCTATTGTGAAAGAACTTTTGGATTTCGGAGTAGACTGGGTCGCCTTTGATATTTTAGGGGACGCGATCTCTGAGGTGAATATTACTTGTCCGGGACTTTTAGTGGAAGTCAGCTACGCCTACCAGAAGAATCTGGCGGACGTAGTGATTGATTTAATGATTATTTAATCCTTTGCCCATCTCTATTTCAGTTTAGAAATTCCTTCTTAGATACAACATGTATTACTAATCTTATGACCTGGCCTTTCCTATATATGGATAAAGGCCAGGTCATGAGTATTAAAGAAGCTGATTATAGCCGCTGGACGTTTTCTGCTAATAAAAAGCCCTCTATCTTGAATAGCGATGGGAGAGAAGTCTTTGTCAGTTTTATTGAAATTGTACCGGATGCAATAATCTTCGAATCTAATGACGATCCTCGAGGTTTATGTCGAAGAATAGCTCATGAGTTATTTAATAAATATGATGGAAGAATTTTATCTATGAAGCTTGATGAGAATGATAGTTATTATGAAGAGCTGTCTTTAATAGAAAGCGATAGAACCGTTGAATTTAAACTAAACATCCAACTCATTCTTGATCAGACTATCTATTTACTAAGAATCCTTACTGTTATTCGATGATTTACCATGGATTTCAAGAAATTTCTTTCTCTGTTTTGCCAGGAAAAGAGCTGTAATTCTTGTTTTACCGTTTCCTGTAAAGGCCATTCTCTTTGTATCGAATTCCTGTTCGCTAGGAACTCCCCATCTTTTTATGAGTTCGAGATCTTCACTATTGTACTTTGGTTTCTCAATCATAATGCCCTCGAATTCAACGTGAGATTAATCAAAAGTTTTTGTCCCATCAGCTGCGACTTCGAAATCTAGTGACCAGCATTCAGCATTTCGGATAAGGCCCCATGTATTCTCGACCTGAGGATTTTCTGGATAAATAAATCCATAAGTGTCGTAAATTTTCTCATCTGCCCATACGTTCTGATTGCTTTGAACATTTGAAACTTTAAGATAAATCCCATTAGGGAATTCTTCTGCATATGACTCAAGATTAATAGCGGGGGTACATTTATTAACGTCGACAGTTTTTTGACCTAAATTAACAGTTGAGATTGTGCCATCACCTCTTCTGCCTACAAGAGTTAGGTTAAATCTAATCCTTCCGTAGCCTTTCATCGTTGACATACCACCAACTCGACCTGGGCAGACATTGTTCGTATTTCTATAGTCTGGTTGGAAATTAGCCTTGAAGCGAACTTTAAGTGTTGAGTCTCCCCAGAAGAAGCTTCGCGCGCCATTCACACTTTGCAAAAGCTCTGAAGTTGTATCGAAGTAAGCCTGACCAGATGATGGGTCATAATTTTCTTGGCCCTTGAGCGTAATAGTTCCTTTTCGAGTTTCATAAGGTGTGTAGTTAATATTATCTGGTGCTTTTGCCTCAGGACACTTAAGGGGAGGATAATAAGGATATTGAGTCATCCAATTTTTTGGAACATAAACTGAACCATAGTTAGGATACGGATTGTTCCCATTACCACTATTGGGACATCCAGCAGCGTAAGGATGAATATTACAGTTAACCCCATTTACACATCCTGATCCTGTAGGATGGACGCTGCAATAATTAGTACAAATTTTATCGTTGATTGTAGGATTTGCGCAAACAATTCCACCACCACCTGCTCCTCCAGTATATCCTGGACACCCTGGAGTGCTGTAGTAGGCCTGTCCAATACAATGTCCTAATGGATCTGGACTAGAAGAAGAATTTTTTATCTTCGTCGTCTCTTGAGAACAGCCCATGAGTACCAGACTCATGAGAGCGAAAAGAGAGAGAATTGATAGATGCTTCATAGGAACCTTCATTCGAGATTTTATCCTCGGCTTAGTATTACTCCTCGATCCTTTCGGAAATTCTCAAGAAAACTTGATAAGACTCTTGAATTATAAGGTTAAGTTGTTGAAATAACGTATCTGACTGACAGCTTTTAACAGATTTTGATGACTTGAAGGAAGTGCACCCTCTTGAGTAAGATTAAAGGATGAAAAGAAAAGATTTATTCCATTTAGTCGCTCCTCTTTCGGAAAGGCTCTATCGCTTTGCTTTTGGTCTCATTCCAGATGATCTGCAGGCCGAACAATTAGTTATTGATGGATTTAATGCTTATCTTCTTAAGGAAGGAAAAATTCTTTCTAAAAAAGAAATTGATTTGAACTCTAAAAAAGAAGTCCAACTTTTTCGTCGGGCAGCTTTTAAAGGAATACTCCGCCATGTCGGCGACATTGGAGTACGACGCTCGCTTCAGTTAACAGAACAGATGCGATTAACTGTTCCGAAAGATTTTGTTCCGTACTACTCGCTTGAACCTAAAGTCCGAATGGTAATGGGTCTTCGTTATGATGCCCAGTTTACTGTTGATGAAATTGAAGAGATTACTCTTATGCCTCGTTATGAAGTGATCGAAAAAATTCATAATGGTCGCTTCTTGCTTCTGAACGATTTAAATAAGGCAGTGAATGCATGATTGAGAAAAACGTCAGCTATAATAGTTTCCAAAAAAAGATTGTTCCTTATCTTGATGGCTCTTTATCTAAAGAAGAGACTGCTGAGTTTGAAGCCTTTGTTCTGACTCATCCAGAGTTTGAAGCGAAGATTAAAGAGAAGCGGGATGAGCTCGAAACTATTCGTGCCATGATTCCAGCGGGACTCCTTACCAAAGAATCACAAGAGAGTATGGAAAGCGAAATGCGCACTTCTATTTATAATCTTATAAAAGAAGAGCCGCGTGGTTTTATGGATACAGTTCGTATTAAATGGGAAGATTTCCTGAATAACTAACCGTTGATTTCCAGGGTGAAGAACATGGAGAATTCTCCGCTCTTCTCCCATAGGGCCTTTGGTGGATTGTGAAGTTGATCGATGCCTTTCACTACATCTTCAAAAAAATTCTGAACTTTATCAATGTGTGTCCAGCGGATCATTTTGATCTGAGTGACGTTACCGAATTCGTCATAAGTCAGTCTCGCCGTCATTGTGATGTTTGAATTTTGATCAAATTTAAAATGAGGATTTTCCCGGCCGAACTTATTTAAATTCTTCATGATGGAATTAGCATAGTTCAGAGCAGTTCGGCGCTGGAAGCTGTAAAACATAAGTTCGTACTTATTTAATTCATCAATCTCGACACCTTCGGGGACTTCCATACTAACAACGGCATCGTTAATGCCAGCACCGCCAAAATTGCTGCGATTAACAGCAATACTGCCTGATGGAGTTCCTTGGGCCATTTCTTTAAATTCTTGTCCCTTTAAACTGATGGCATTAATGGCCTTAGGAGTTTCCGGGCGAGTTCCGGGGCGGGCAACGACTTTCTTTTGAGGTTCAATCTGCTCCTTAACTTTTGGAATGGAAAGATCCTTAAAGCTTAAAGGTGCTTTACTGCCGGCAGGTTTATTATCTGAAACAGCACTCGTTTTTTCCGGCAAAAAAAGATCTGTCTTAATGATTCCGTTGTTCTTTTGAGTATTCTTGATCTGTCTAATCTTAAGAGGGGTAGGGGGCTCATACTCAACAATCTTTTTAAGCTCGGGAAGGGTATTAAAGGCTAAAGTTAAAAGGTGCAGAGAGAGAACTGCGATAAAGATCACAGGAAAATTGATTCTTAGTTTGAGATGAACTTCATTGGCCGACATATTGCCGGACTCCTTTGCTCTGGAATAATCATACCATGGTGACTCTAAGAATCAATGAAACTGAAGAAATCGGCAAGATTATACAGACCTACTAAACTGGTCAGGCAAATTTTCCTAACTTGACTCATATTGCTCTTAAAAGAGACAATAACACTGGCTTTTTAAGATATGAAAACAACAAGGATGTTGGCGAACCCATGAAAAAATTACTCAGTATTTCTCCAGTTAAAATTTATATCGCCTGTGGTTTGAGCTTAGTTATGACTTTGGGTGCCTTCTGGCATCAACAGGTGAATCAAACGCAGTTAGATAGGATGAATATCCTGAGTCAAGGGGTGAGCACCTGCTTCAACCGGATCTCCCAAACTTTTACTGCCATGATGATTAAAGATATTCAGTCTCCATATTTAAACCGCGGCTTCATGGGTTTATCTGATGAGTGTTTAAATGAGACGATTAAAGGTATTAACCCTTTCCGCCAGAATGTAGGGAAAGGTTATGAGACTTTAAATCAATTAATTTCTGAAGTTCATTGGTTCCACGAGAAAGTTTTAAAAACTCATGGTCCGATGTTAAGCCAGCCAAACATTGCAACCTCATTAAGCCCACTGGTTGATCGCTACACCCAAATGGAAAACTTCAAAGTAACTTTGTTGGATGAGATCGATGCGACTAATACTCAGTTAAAAGAAATCAAAGTAACTGATGAGTATTTGATGGGAGCGGGACTTATTATTTTTGTCTTGGCCCTTAGCCTTCTTTCTCTGCAAGAATTTAATCGTATACAAGTTCTTCGAGAGCTTGAAAAAGATGCTCTTAATTTTCTTAATACCGGTAAGGCCAACGTAGGCGCCATCGTTGACCAACTGGTTGATCGTGCTTTAACGACTCAAGGAATGCCGGTTTCTGCTCAGATTTTTCGTGATTACCACGGCGATCTGTTAGAACGTATGTCTACAAAATCTATCGTCTCCGAACCTCCTAAGAGCAAGAAAGAGGAAGAAGAGATTGTCACTGAAGTTGAAGAAGCAATAGCAAACTATCACAAGACTTCTTTGAAAGAAGTCCTGGTTTCAATTCAAAATATTCATTCAAAAGAAGCCATCCACATGGCGGATGTCCGTGATGTGGTCCTTGATGTTCCTTATGAAAGTTTTGAACAGATGATGAGTGCGGCTATCAACCAACTTGTGTCTCGTCGCCACGGAAATAAAAAAGTCATGATTTCTAATCAAAATCATTCTGACAAAACTGTTGTTAATCTCTTCTTAGCAGAAAATACATTCAGCGCATCTGAGCTTGAGTTTGCCGGACCAGATAATCAGGCAATGGCCGATGGTCTGGACATGAACTTGATCATCTTAAAAGAAATGGTCGAGGAGTCAGGCGCCCAGTGGCACATTGAAAATAAGGCAGACAGAAACGGCTCTATCACTGGAATGAATATTCGTTTCACTGTTAACCGTACGCCAAAAGAGCGCAGCAAATTGGTATCTGTAGTGAGAGGAAAGAAGAAAGATCTTACTCGCGAATTAATGAACTAGTATTGTAACAGGAAGGTCACTGGTCCATTGTTGATCAGTGACACTTTCATAAATGCCCCAAAAACTCCTTCCTTCACCGTTAATCCACGATTCCTTAATTCCCGGTTAAAAAGAGCATATTTAAGTCTGGCCTCTTGAGGCGGCATAGATTTTTCGAAACTTGGACGATGTCCACCGGACCCATCCCAGCTTAATGTGAACTGACTGACAGAAAGGATTTCACCCTGAACTTGTGAAATATCCTGGTTCATTTTCCCTTCGGCATCATCGAAAATACGAAGCTTACTGATTTTATCAATGGCCTTATTTATTTTTTGATCGTCGTCGCCCTGTTCAAAGCAAACAAGGAGGAGGAGACCGGTTTCGATAGAGCCGACCGTTTCATTTTCTACCGTTACAGAGGCTTCTTGAACTCTCTGAACGACAATTCTCATGGACGGCCCTTCGTACTAACGTGGAGTCTCATGGCATTCATAATGGAGGATTCAACTTCTTTGAGTAAATCCTGATAGACAGTTTTAAAGGACTGAGTTGTCTCAATAATCTGTTTCAGATCAGAAACTTCGGGAACGTGAACTCCTCGAAGAATCTTCGAAATAGCGATATTGGTTGCGTGAGAAAGAAGAAATTGAATAAACAACATCATAGTTTCCTCGCCATGAAGTCTTACAATCGTTTTATGTTGATGAAGTAGCTCTAGAGAATAAAGTCTAAGTTCGCCCTCATGAGCTACTCTCATTTGAGTTTCAGAAAGAGTTAAATGGATATCATTCGGAACTGTTCCCTCAACGAATTCGATGTAGACTTCACGGTTATCAGGATAAAGAGGAACCGTTTTCTTTTGAACTAATTGGGACTGTATGACTGGATTATTAAAACTAATTTTTTGTCCAAAACGGATGTCATCCATTTTCCAAATGAGTGTGTGGAGTGTTCTTTCAAAGTTGGATAAACGTGAAAGAATCTCACAAGCATAGCGTGGAAAAAGTGATTTAGTGACCTGATCAATATGAGCATAGGCCTTAAGAATATCGCGAGGATTGGCCTCAAGGAGGGCCTCTTCATTCATGTCGAGAGTTTTAAATCCTGATTTCAAGTGATCCGGTAAAAGCTCAGTTTCTGTAAGAAACTTAGGAACCAATAACTTACTTAGATTTCCTTTCACAAGCTGAGGTCCGCCAGTGAAAGTGAGGTTGGTTACCTGTTTACCGATTGGACTCAGGAAATAATTCCTTAAAATATTAGGGTTGAGTCCTGGAATCTTAGGGAGAAGTTGGAAGTAACTGCAAAGTGTTTCACCATAATCAGAATGGATCGACCTAAAAGTATCCATCGGATGAAGCTCAACGTTTACACTGCTGCCGCGGAAATCAACCACAATGAAATATGAGATATCTCGTTTGAGTCCAAGATTAAGCCCTAAATCTCTATCAGGATTCTTTTCGTTAGCTTGCATGGATTTTATTTCAAAAATAGTATCCAGAGGCACACAACTCGCTAAAAGGCCTTTGAAGTAAGAGGGATGAGTAATCCGGCTTGAATCTTCACTTGCTGAATGAATAAGCATTCCATTAACGACAGCTTCCTGAAAGAATTCAATCCGAAAGGTATCCGGAAAATCCAAATGTGCCATTGGTGGAACTTCATTCAAGTGAGAAAGATAGAATGAACGCAGGTATTGGGTTAAGACTGCAAATTGTTGAAAATTTTCCAAGTCAGCAGAAATTCTAAAATAAGAACAAAGTTGACGGTCGACTTCTGTACGATTCTTCTTACGGAATACGTATATATAAGAACCAAGTTCACCTTTACCCTTAACATTTTCCAGATCAAAAATCGCTTCTGTTTTAAGTTCTTTTAAAACCGGTTCTAATCTTTCACGAAGAGAAGGAACAAATAACTTTTTAGAAGAAAGAACAAAGAGATACCCGTTCGGCTTCAGAAATTTAACCTGATCGAGGATTTGGGTCATCAAATAGTGCTGAGGATTATTCTTTGGAAAATGGCAAAGATTAAGAACAACTCTATCATAGGTTGAAGTGAAAAATGGACTGCTGTCCAAGAGAAGACCCTGGCGTGCCTGTGCATTTTTCCTGTTGCGGAAGTGGCCGCTCATAATCTTGCAGATATATTCAATAGGGCTTTCTTGCTGAGAATCGGCTTTATGAACTAAGAATGTAAGAAACTGAAGTTCATTACAAATTTTAGCGAAATGACCTGAGACGAATTCCAAACCTTTAAAGTCCGGACAAAGAACTTGATCCCAACGGAAACCAATATTATTTTCTTGAGCGAGCCAGTGAGATAGCGAAAGAGATTCCAGATAATCGCCAAAATACTTACAGCTTACAATCTTTTCATCTTCTACGTGGCCGCGATGAGGAGTATGTCCTTCAACTGTTTCTAGCCAAAGTGGGTAGTTAATTTGAAGAGCATTCAGGAAGAGACCCATGCTTAAGTGAGAAATAGCATGGGAGTAGACCTTCTGTTGATCTTGAGCAATCTGAGTACGAAGAGAAATATGTTTTGTAATCTCAGTAATGGTTAACTGGTTAGATACCAAAAACAGTTCCTTCATAACTTCTTTCATACCCTCATGAGGCTGATACCAGCTATAAAGGTTACTTTCGAGTGCACGAGATTCTAACTCTGATTGACTGCCTTTCTTGAAAATTTGAGAAAGAAAAGCCGTCGGATAGAGGAGAGCTTTAGAAGTAAGATCGAATCCGCACTTATCAATGAGAGCAGAAATAAAACGAAGTTTAAAAAAAGTTATTGTGGCAACGCGATTGGCGTAAATATTAATGAATTCCTGAAGCTCGGGATTATCGGCGAGCTTGTCTGGATCAATCATTTGCCAGAATTTTCCAATCTCATCAAGTTCCTCAAAGTGGAGACCTAGGGTCTCGGCATAAGAAATGAACTCATTATGAAGACCAAGTTTTATACTCTTTGGAAAATCCTTATTTTTAAAGAGGTCATTCTTAATGTCCATCTCAACTAAGGTTATGAGTCTCTCAAATTTTACGGCATTCTTTGAAAGGAGTGAGTCACCTTTCCAACCTGGAGTGAAACAATGGAGTGGTGAAAACCGACTGTTCTCTTCCGGGGGAGTTGTTGGACGTTTAGGAAGCTTCTGAATAAAAGTTGGAAACTTATTGGAAGGAAGAAGGGAAGAGTCAGATTTATTTTGCTCGAATGAAAAGGCACTGGATGCATCATTTGATCCAGATTCCTTAGCAAACCAATGTTCAGCAAAAAAAGTCTTTTTATTCAAGCAGCTCGGCCTCTCCTACCCTGGTAAAGCAAAAGTATTGAAATAATTCATTATTGGGAGTGAAGATTGTTGCTTATCCCAGTGTTTTTGTCATGGAAAAAGAGGGGTAAAGCGGACTATTTTCCTAAAGTTTTTCTGCAGGGGGTCGATAAGCATATAGTTTTGAGTAACATAAATAAAACTCATTGTGAGAGGGTGTTATAATGGATAAGAACTTTAATGATCAAGAGCTGTCGGACATCATGAAAGAAATTGAAGCTTTAGAGGAGGATTTCTCTGAACCTGAGGAAAAATTCGATTCTCCCTTGATGGAAGAGTTGGCCGAATTAGAAGAATCTGAATCTGTTCCGGTCTCCGCCGCTAAAGTGGTAAGTTTCGAATCTGCTCGTGCAGAGGCGAGTAAGCCTGCCGTTAAAGCAGCAACTTCTATGAGCTTTAAAGTTCAAGGTCAGTTAAATCTTGAGTTGCAATTCGATATTGGTGGAAAAGTAGTCTGTTTAGAAGTATCTGAAGAGGGACTGAATATTGAAATGGAAGGCGGAGTGAAATTTTTTGTACCCGTTTCCGCATCTAAAAAAGCTGTATAAAAAAATGTCTGTAAAAATTATTGGTGGAACTTTCAAGGGGTACCCTCTGGCTACCCCTCGTGCCGATTCTACCAAACCAACGTCTATTATGATTAAAAGAAAACTCTTTGATTGGCGCCAGCACATGGACGACTACATTTTTGTCGACCTTTGTGCCGGATCTGGAGCAATGGGGCTTGAAGCTCTTTCCAGAGGAAGTCAGAAAGTATTTTTAAATGATTCCATGAAGGGCGCTTTTCTTACTTTGAAAGACAATAAGGCCAAACTTGAGAAAGCTTTCAATATAGATAGCTCTATGGTCAAGGTGACTAACCTTGATGCTAAGGGTTGGCTTGGACGCGAACTAGCGTATGAATTGCCCGAGACAGAAAATGTGATTCTTTTCTTTGATCCCCCATACGAAGACCATGCTTTATACCTCGAAGTTTTAAATCTCCTGAAGGAAGTGAACTTCATGGGAGAGATATGGATGGAAGCGGACCGATTAAAAGGACCTAAGCGCGATGAACTCATTGGAGCATTCCATTCAATTATTAAAACTGTCGAGCAAGGAGATCACTTTGTGGTCGTAGGGAAAGTAGTATAAGATTGTATTTATACTAGATCTGCAAAGGAACTTTGCTTGGAAAAAAAACGTGCGTTATATGCCGGAACATTCGATCCCTTCACCAATGGACATTTAGATATTGTCCAGAGGGCGATAAAAATTTTCGATGAAATCGTAGTTCTGGTCGCAGTTTCTCCCAATAAAAAACCTTTCATGAGTAGTGAACAACGAGTGAATGTGTTGAAAAAACTTTTCGCTCATGAACCTAAAGTGAAAGTTGAAAGTTGGGGAGGACTCATCGTCGAGTACGCCCGCCAGAATAAGATTAATTCCATTGTAAGAGGCCTTCGCCCCACTGGGGATTTTGAAATTGAATTTCAAATGGCTTCTATGAACCGGAAGATTAACCCTGATTGTGATACCGTCTTTTTAATGACCAGCGAGAAGCTCTATTATATTTCGAGTTCTCTGGTTAAAGAGGTTTATAAGCATAATGGGGACATTACTTCTTTTATTCCCCCTCTGGTTCACGAGGAATTAAAAAAGATTAAAGATTAAAGATTAAGGCTCGTTTATGTTGTTAAGTTCTAGAGTTAAGGGAATTTCCGATAGTATCACCATGAAGCTGAATGAGAAGGCTATTCAGCTGACTGAGGAGGGGAAGGTTATCTATAATCTTTCCGGAGGACAGTTACCTATTAAACCAAGCCAGGAATTTATTGAGAAAATTCATCATCAGTTGAATTTTTTGAAAAGTTATCAATATTCTCCATCTGCAGGATTTCCCGCTCTTCGAAAAAAACTCATGAACCATTTTATCAAGGAAAGGAAGCTTCCCTCTGAGATTTTTGAAAATGACTGGGACGTTTGCCTAAGTAATGGTTCAAAGCACACTCTTTATAATGTTCTGGGAACACTAATTGATCCAGGAGACGAGGTTATTCTTCTCGCTCCTTATTGGGTTTCTTATCCTGAAATGGTGAAGTTCTGGGGAGGAATCCCAACAGTTGTTAAGTCTAATGTTTATGATGCTTTTGTTCCGGCCATTGATGACATCAAAAAAGCAATGAGCCCGCGTACGAAAGTTCTGATTATTAATAGCCCTAACAATCCGTCCGGTGTCCACTATTCAGAAGCCTGGATGCGTGACTTTGCGGCTTTCATGCATGAACATCCTGACCTCGTTGTCATCTCCGATGAAGTCTATTCGGACATTACTTACTTTGATCCTAAGCCAAGCTATTTTTATCAGATAGACCATTCACTTCTTCCGAGAACGATAATGGTTCAGGCCATTTCAAAAACATTGGCAGCAACCGGCCTCCGACTGGGATGGGCGATTGCTCCTTCTTCAGTTGTAGCAGGAATGGGAAAGATTCAATCCCAGACAACCTCTGGCCCAAATTCTCTTATCCAACGTGCTTTATTGGATTTCGATTTTAATTATCTAGAGGGCTTTTTAATTCCGGTTAAAAATCATATCCGTCAAAATGCTGCTACTTTAAGAGAGAAATTTCGTGAAGCAGGTCTTGGTCATTGTTGGTATCAATCCTCTTCGGCTTTTTACTACATGATCGATTTTTCCAGAACCCCAATGTTTAAGCGATTTTCTCCGGAAGATGACCATTCTTACGCCATTGCTGATGAACTTTTGAATGATCAGGGTATAACGGTCGTACCTGGAAGTGATTTTGGGATACCAAACTCTGCTCGAATCTCGCTGGTGATTGAGGAAGTGCCCTTCCAAGAGGCCATTGTCAAGATAGTTAAGTATCTTAGTCGGAATTAACTGGCATTTTTTCCCCTTCTAAGTTTTCTTCCTTCTCTGTTCTATAATTATAGGAGGGGGACATGTGCGACCATTCTTATATATTTTCATCCTTTTATTTCTTCTAAGTTGCGGGAGTAATCCTGACCAGGAAATAGACTCGGCCATTGATGTGGCCCTTACTCACTTAAGTAATAATGAGTGTGATGATGCCTTAAAAGTTTTAGGAGAGATTAAGGATGGTACAGGCAACGCCATTTTCCTTCAGGTGCTTGCCTCTGCTCATGCCTGCAAAGCCAATCATGATGAGGTGAGATTCATCGCTGAAGATTTAGAAGATCTTGATACCACTAGCTTTGCCACTATTATGTCTTCACTTTCAAAGTTTGCACTTTCATCCGAAAGTGAAGCAGACTCAAATCCCTATACCTCTATTAAGGCCGGCATTAATACTATTCTTAGCTCAACTGCGGGAGTTCCCTCTCACTTAGAGCGGGTGAATAAATTTGGTACGCGAAAAGCTGGAGACCTTAGTGTGCAGGCCCTGACTCTTTCTTTAGTTAATCTCGGAAAGTTTTTAAATTACTACGGTAATGTGGATGCAAATGGTAACAAAGGTAAAGGTACTGGAACTAATACTTGCTTTTTAAATTACACCGATACCCGTGCCCGTGCCGTCATAGATCCTGGAGGTTTGGGCGGTTTCTGTACTGTCTTTAATAATGGACACCCCGACCTTTCTTTGGCGGCAGCTTCTTTAACAACATCTAAACGACGCCTCTGCGAAGGATTAATGCTCGTTACAAATATGTTGGATGTACTGGAAAATTTAGATCTTTCCGGTAGTAGTACTCTCTCAAAATTGGGGGAGATATCGGCCGAAGCAGAACTCATCAAGACGGAAGCCGTGGCAGCAGGTCTTGGAGATCTTATTAATATGACTTCTCAAAGTGTTTGCGAAGACCATCTGGATACAGCGGCCAATCTGGAGGATATGGAGTACCTTTATTCACTTATTTTTGAGTCAGGGCTCCAATGAAAAGAAGTCTGCTTTTTTTTATTTTATGCTTTGTGATTGAAGCCCACGCTTTTGATAATCCCTACTATATGAGGTCTCCCACAGGCCTTCTGATGGGGGACGCATTCACTGCAGTCAATGATGATGAATTCACTCTATTCTACAACCCTGCTTCCCTTGGTCGTCATAAAAATGACTTCACTATGTACCCTCTGAATCCTCGTATTAGTGGTACCAATTTACTAAATGATATGGAACGCTTTGAAGACTTTCCGGATGAACCCGTGGGAGTTTCAAAAGTACTGATGGATTATCCTGCTCACGCCTCGATTGGGATTGCTCCGGGATTTAAGCTTTTCAATGTCGGTGTCTCTTTTATTGCTAATGACAGTTATGACTTACTTCTTCGAAATCCTTCCCATCCCATGCTCGACCTGGATATTAGAGCGGATAGAGGAGTGCTGGTAGGAGTGGGAATACCATTAGGACCATCAAGAATCAGTCGCCGCTCCGGAACTGGATCTCAAACAACATTGGGTTTAGGAGTTAAGTACATTGAACGAACAGGTGTCAGAGATACTTTGGCCCTGGCCGGTCCAACAGTACTCGAAACCCTTGATCAGGATGAGTTAGATAAAATCCTGAAGAGCTTGGGCAAAGTGAAAGGCATTGGATACGGCTTTGATGCAGGCGTTGAGCATGTTGTTCGCAGTGGAAATGCTCAGTTTGTCATGGGACTCTCTGCATTGGATATTACAGGCACAGATTTTAAAGAAGCCAGCAATGAGGAAAAACTCGAAGTTGCTGATAATCGCGACCAGATCAATTTAGGTATGGCCTTTGGACATGATTTTAAACTTTTCCATTACATTTTATCCGCCGATGTCAGGGCGCTTAATGAAGAAATGGACTTTGGAAAACGTCTGAGACTGGGTGCTCAGGTGGGAATTCCCGGAATAACCCTTATGGGCGGTATAAATAGTGGCTATTACAGCTATGGAGCGACCCTTGACCTTAAGCTCATCAAGCTTACGGCCGGTTTTTATGACGTAGAGATTGGTTCCAAATATAAGCAGATCAAAAGTGAACGTTTTATTCTCTATCTTAGCTTATTTGACTTTTCATTCGACGCCTAATTTTTTATCCTAATTTTAAGCACACACCCCCACGGATTGGAGGATTACTTTGAATAAAACGTTCATCCTGGACACTAACGTCCTTCTATTAGATCCCCTCGCTATCAACAAATTTGGCCCTAAAAACAAAGTTTTCATCCCTCTGACAGTCATCGAAGAACTCGATAGATTTAAAAAAGATCAGAACGAGAATGGTCGTAACGCCCGTTACTTCTCAAGACTTATCGATGGATTCCGAAGTGAAGGCTCTCTCTTTAAAGGGATTACTTTAGAGCACGGCGGAACACTTCAGGTCAGTGTAACTAAAGAATACACCGGAACAGCTGGATCCGGACTTAAACTTGATCTAAATGACAACATCATCCTGGCCTCTGCTTTAAATTTAAAAGAGGCCGGCGAAAATGTTACTCTCATTACCAAAGACATTAACCTTAGAATTAAATCTGACGCTGTTAATATTCATGCAGAAGATTATGAAACAATTGATGTCACTGTTGATGAACTCTATTCTGGTCAACGTCAGGTCCCGTTCGATCTGGAACGTATCGAAGAATTTGAAAAAGAAAGATTCTTAAAGATTGATCAAGGGGATATTCCAAGTCTTTATCCGAATGAGTATCTGATTCTGGTTGATAAGAATAATCCTTTCAAGAAAGCTCTCGGGCGCTTCCATGCCAAGAAGGGCGGAATCGTGCCTCTTATTAAACCTAAAGAAGGCGTTTGGGGAATCCATCCTAAGAACATCGAGCAACAGTTTGCCATGGACGCTCTTCTGAATAACGAAATCAATTTGGTGTCTTTAGTAGGTAAGGCCGGTACTGGTAAAACGCTAATGGCGATTGCTGCTGGGCTTGAATGCGCTATTACCAAGCAGAATTATTCACGAGTTCTTGTTTCCCGCCCAATTGTTCCAATGGGAAGAGACCTTGGTTTTTTACCTGGTGATATTAATGAAAAGCTAGGCCCATGGATGCAACCCATTTTCGATAACATTGACTTCCTTTTTGGAAATCAGCGTGCTCGTAATGAAATGACTACTTGGGATGAACTTATCAATCAAGGGCTTCTCCATGTAGAGCCTCTGACTTATATTCGCGGTCGTTCACTTCCTCAGCAATATATGATTGTCGATGAGTCTCAGAACTTAACTCCTCATGAAATTAAGACCATCATTACCCGAGCAGGTGAGGGAACAAAAATCATTCTTACAGGTGACTCTGAACAGATTGATAACCCATATCTCGATGCTCTCAATAATGGTCTGGTTTACACCATCGATAAGCTCAAGGGTGAAGAGATTGTTGCCCACGTGAAACTTCAAGTCGGTGAGCGTTCACCACTATCGGAAATTGCTTCTAAGTTATTATGATAAAGAACTATCAGCGTAGACATTTAAGGGCCCCATTTAAGGAGACCGTACTCTACGCTGATGGTCCTTACGTTTTATCTGCAACAGCTATCAATATTTCTCAGGGCGGTCTTCTTTTGGATCAGCTTCCAAGCTTTCCTGAGCAAGACAATGTCCCTTTGCTGATAGCCATTCCTCAGCTTCCTTCGTTTAAAAACTTCAGCATTTTGAAATTAAAAACCTTCTCCAAGGAACTCTTCAGTAGAGAGGTTATCAGGACCCGGGCACGTCTAGTGAGAAGAGAAGAGCTTTCTCAGAACCTGGACAATATCTTTCGGTCACGTTTTGGGCTTGAGTTTAATAGGATTTCCCCTACAGACGAGAAAATTATAGAGAATTTTGTCGTGAATTTTGCCTCTAATCTGATTTATCTTCAGACTTTGATTGATTCTTTCAACACAGATGATGAAATTAAAGAGAGGGTGAGAGCACTGGCGGAAATTCTAGGGTACGATCAAATTGAAAAAATCGCCCAACTTAGGGCCGAGGTCGGTCACGACTATAAAAGTCTTCAGTGGCTATAGATTTATTTTCATAATTTCACAGGCCTTTGGCAGTGGCAAGGCCTGGAAAACGACTGGCTCAACTTTAATCAGCTGGCATTCTTTCTTTTTGTATCTTTCTTTGGGTAGGTTAAAAAGTTTATCACTCTTTTCCTTATCTGTTCCGTAGTCACAGTCCAAATAAGCATTAAGGAGAGGCTTTAAGGTTTTCTCATCAACAACCTTAACTTCGTAGCGCTCCTGAAGATAAGACCAAAAGCCTACAAACTTAGGGCTTGTAGCATAGGTTTCGCTAATTTTTACGGGAGTTATTTTTACTTCATCAGTATCGAATTCAATATGATTTTTGAGGTAATTAACACCTTCTGGATTTCCATAAACACACAGGACTTCTTTCCCTGTAACTTCAATAAAACTTTGATGATCCAGATTATTTATCGCAACAAATGTCTCATTTAAAATATAGGCCGGGTTCTTCTTGAAACCAAAATTGAAAGGATCGCATGATGCTAAGAGAGTGAGAAATAAGAGATTGGTGATTAATGTGCCCTTCATATGCGGGATTATGCTCCATCTAGAAATTTGTTGCCACGTTATTGTATTTTTTTCTTAATCATTCAACTGTCTTACGGAAAAATTTAGACAGACCTCATTTGCCAGTGATGAGGCATTCTCCTATTATCCGGCCCATGGATATTCCAATTGAGCTCAAATCTAGATATTTAAAGCGCCGTTTAGAGGAATTAAGCCGTCTAAATCATTCTTTAGAAGAAGATGATTTTTCTATAGCTCTTAATTTAGGCCATCAGGTGAAAGGGAATGCCGAAACTTTCGAATTGCCGGATATCGGGCGGATTGGTTCCAGGATTGAATTGGCCGCCAAAAATAAAAATAAAGAAGAAGTCCAATTATTGGCCCAAGAAATGAAGAATTTTATTGAGAGGGCCCAGTCTTTTCTTTAAATTCCCCGTCGTTTTGTCCCAATATGCCCCTCTCTAAAATAGTACAAACCATTTATCATGATCTTACTGGACTCTGGAGAGTGGTATTTCGTTTGCAAAAGGGATGAAACCCCTTTTGGAGATATCATGCTGGCAAAAAGAAAATTCGAACAGAAAACGGAATCTAATCAGACAGACCATCGCCTTAAAAAAGAAGCCTTAAGAAAGTATCTTGGCCTTGGACTCCTTGAGGAGTCCCGGAAATTTCCTGTTTCACGAATTTTTATTATTAGAAAGGCCTTTAGAGGAGTCGGAGTGTTTCCTGGTTCATAGCTTCGATTTTTGTTTTGATTGGTTGATCGGCGCGGGAAGAAATTTCTTTCAGAATCAATTGTCCCTTATTAAAAAAATCTTTCCCATAAACGTCCTGAGAGAATTCTTCTAAGAGATGATTGACTTCACCTTCTAGTTGAGAGTTTGCAAGAGTTTTCAAATAGACCCGATAAGTCTCTTCTGCTTTCTTGATTTCGCGTAGTTCTTTGAATTCTCTAAAATCCACAGTGTTCATCAATTCCCCTTCGTATAGGTCCGAACCTTCGTGTCCAGACCCCTCAGCCTCATCTGTCGCAAGTTTCGCGCCAACCGAGCTAGTAGCTTATTATTTTGTTTTCGAAGCTCTTATAGAAGTTGAAAGGGGATTTCGACAAAGAAATTACGGGGAAAACTTGAGTTATTGTAAAGATTACTGATGGCGCAGAGTGAAAATACTGAAGAAATTACCGATCTAACTTGGTGCATTTAGGAAATTAAATAAAAGAAAGGGGGCCACTTAGGACCCCCTTAATGTCACCGACTTTTATTGTCAGCTATTAAGCGTTCTTTTTGAACCATGCTTTTGAACCAGTTGGATCTGGCTTCATAGAATCAGCACCTTTTTTCCAGTTAGCTGGGCAAACTTCGCCAGACTTAGCTGTGAATTGGTAAGCTTCAAGAAGACGAAGAGTTTCGTCAACACTACGGCCTACTGAAAGGTTATTGATAGTTGAGTGTTGGATTACGTTTTGATCGTCAATTAAGAATAGACCGCGAAGAGCAACTTGATCATTCACAAGTACTTCATAATCACGAGCAACTTTCTTATCAAGATCAGCGATGATTGGGAATTTTACTTCGCCTAATCCGCCGTCATTACGTGGTTGTTTTGTCCAAGCAAGGTGAGAGTGGAAAGAGTCTACAGAGCATGCAATCAATTCGCAGTTTAATGCTTTAAATTTTTCTGCTGCATCTGAATACGCAATAATCTCAGTAGGACATACGAAAGTGAAGTCTAAAGGATAGAAGAAAAGAACCTTCCACTTGCCTTTGTAGTCGTCAAGAGAGATTGTTTTGCTTTCACCATTAACGAGGGCTTCTGCTTTAAAATACGGAGCAGGATTACCAACTAAGCGTGCCATAAGGAACTCCTTAAAAAATACCAATTTCGGAATTGAAACGTGGACCAGAGGAATTTAGACTTAACTGGCAAAAATTTCAAGACCAACTGTTTCTTATCTGGCCAACTTGGAGAAGAATGCCCATCTTTTTAAAGAGCCGTTAAAAGGTAAAATAACCTCAAGAAATAAAAGAATTAACCGATAAGGTTGAACAAAGAAATCAACCATTTGGTAAAAAAAGGACTAAAAATGAACACTCCCATGGGCTATATCCCAAATCCTATTGTTATCGAGCAAACTGCGCGTGGTGAGAGACAGTACGATATTTATTCTCGTTTGCTGTTAGATCGCATTATATTTTTAGGAACAGAAGTAAATGATACTGTGGCTAATTTACTTGTGGCCCAATTGTTATTCTTAGAACAATCTGATCCTGAAGCGCCGATTCATTTTTACATCAATTCTCCAGGCGGATCTGTTTATGCGGGTCTTGGGATTTACGATCTCATGCAACACGTGAGTTGCCCGGTTTATACTTACTGTACGGGTCTTGCTGCTTCGATGGGATCTTTACTGCTACAAGCAGGGGAGCCAGGTCATCGGTACTCTATGCCTCACTCACGTATCATGATTCACCAGCCTCTGGGCGGTGCTCGTGGACAGGCAACAGATATTGAAATTCAGGCGAGAGAGATTCTCGATTTGAAAAAGCAGTTGAACAACATTTATGTAAAACACACAGGCCGCAGTTATGAAGAAGTAGAGAAGGCCTGTGATCGTGATAATTATCTGGACCCGATTCGGGCCAAAGAATTCGGTCTCATTGATAATATTATTGTCCCTAAAGGTAAAACTACAAAAGCTTAAATCTAGAGCGATAGGAAGACGAACATGACGAAAGAAAAAGCAGGCGGATCTTACGGTAGTTTAAATTGTAACTTCTGTGGAAAGTCTCAAAAAGAAGTAAAAAAGCTTATTGCTGGTCCAGGTGTTTATATCTGTGATGAATGTATTGAGCTCTGTAATGACATTATCTTTGAGGATTCTGTTAAAACGGTGGCGAAGACTGCAACAGATAACGTGCCTAAACCTCATGAGATTAAGCTTCACCTTGATCAATATGTGATTGGTCAGGATCGCGCGAAAAAAATTATTTCAGTAGCGGTACATAATCATTATAAGCGTATTGCTTATAAGGCAGCTTCTCGTGATGAAGATGTTGAGCTTGCTAAGTCAAACATCCTTCTCGCAGGACCTACAGGTTCTGGTAAGACGCTTATTGCTCAATCACTTGCTAAGTTTCTGAACGTTCCATTTGCGATCGCAGATGCTACGACTCTAACAGAAGCTGGTTACGTGGGTGAGGACGTTGAGAACGTTATTCTTTCTCTCTTACAAAACTGTGACTTTGATGTTGAACGCGCTCAACGCGGTATTATTTACGTGGATGAGATTGATAAGATTGCCCGTAAATCAGAGAACCCATCTATCACTCGGGATGTTTCCGGTGAAGGTGTTCAGCAAGCTCTTCTTAAACTTGTTGAAGGTTCAGTTGCCAATGTTCCACCGAAAGGCGGGCGTAAGCATCCTCAGCAGGAATACATCCAGGTTGATACTCGTAACATTCTCTTTATCTGTGCTGGTGCCTTTGTAGGTTTGGATAAGATTATTGAAAAGAGAATGACGAAATCTAAGTCTGTGGGTCTTACAGCTAATAATACCAATGAGAAGAAAGAAAAATCTCACTTGGAAAAACTGGGATCTATTGAGCCGGAAGATTTAGTTCGCTTTGGCTTAATTCCAGAATTTATCGGACGGTTACCAGTAACTGCAATGTTGGAAGAATTGGATGAAAAGGCCCTGGTCTCTATTTTAACTGAGCCGAAAAACGCCGTAGTAAAACAGTATCAAAAACTTTTTGATTTTGACGGAATTGATCTGGAATTTACTGATGACGCTATTGTTGAAGTGGCCCGAACAGCGTTAAACCGTAAAACCGGGGCCCGTGGACTTCGCGCCATTCTCGAGCAAGTGATGTTGGATGTTATGTATGACCTTCCAGCAAATGAGAAGGTTGCAAAATGTATCATTACTAAAGAGGCGATAACAGGTGAAGGTAAGCCGATTTTGGAAGAAGGTGAGCGTAAAAAGCGCACTGAAACAAAAGCTGGTGCCAAAGCGGCCAAGAAAATAGAGAACGCATCATAGTTTTCTTTTTAAGTCTTACACCATAAACAACAAATAACTAGAAGTAATCATTCAAATCAGTCGGGCCGGGAAAAAAACTCCCGGCCCTTTTTTTTATTATTTCATTTTCACTTTCATGGGATAATATTTGGAAGGACCTCATGCAAGAGGTTCGAATGAGACAGTAAGGCGCAGGAGGTGCTATGTCCGATAAGAAGTCCGAAGCAGTTAATAACTTCCCACTCCTTCCACTACGAGATGTGATCATCTTTCCACACATGGTAGTGCCTTTATTTGTAGGCCGAGAGAAATCCATCTCTGCTCTCGAAAAAGCAGCAAAGAATGGAAACGAATTATTTCTAGTAACCCAAAAAGATGCCTCAGTTCTAAATCCTGAAAGGGAAGATGTTTATGACATCGGGACTGTGGTTAGCATTATCCAAATGCTAAGGCTTCCGGACAATACGGTAAAAGTATTGATCGAAGGTAAATATCGGGCAAAAATCAAGAATTTCCGTTGTGAGAATGATGGATACTACTCTGAAGTAGAGAAGTGTGCAGATGTTGTTGAATCGGATGTTGAAGTTGAAGCTTCAATGAGATCTGTGAAAAACATCTTCGAACAATATGTGAAGCTTAATAAGAGAATTCCTCCTGAGCTTTTAATGAGCATTTCTTCTATTTCAGATCCTTCACGTCTGGCCGATATTATCGTTGCTCACTTGACGATGAAAATCCCTGAAAAACAAGAAATTCTAAATGCAGTTAATGTTGATACTCGTCTTCAACTTCTTCTTGAGAAAATGCAAGGTGAAATTGAAATCATTAACGTAGAAAAGAGAATCCGTTCTCGTGTGAAAACACAAATGGAAAAATCTCAAAAAGAATACTATCTGAATGAGCAGATGAATGCGATTCAGAAAGAGCTTGGCAATAAGGACGAGAAGTCTGACTTAGTTGAAATGGAAGAAAAACTTCGCGCTAAGAAAATGCCTGATGATGCCCGTGAAAAGGCCACTAAAGAGCTTCGTAAGTTAAAATCAATGTCTCCTATGTCTGCGGAAGCGGCAGTGGTACGTAACTATATCGACTGGATGGTCTCGCTCCCTTGGGATGAGTACACTCATGACGATAATTCTGTTGCGAAAGCACGCGAGATTCTTGATGAAGATCATTATGGTCTGGATGATGTGAAAGAAAGAATTGTTGAATATCTTTCTGTTCGCTCACTTGTAAAAGACGATACTCGCGGAACACTTCTTTGTCTTGCGGGCCCTCCTGGGGTAGGTAAGACATCGATTGCGAAATCTCTTGCTGAATCTCTTGGACGTAAGTTTGTCCGTATCTCACTTGGTGGCGTACGTGATGAAGCTGAAATCCGCGGACACCGTCGTACATACGTAGGTGCAATGCCAGGTAAGATCATCCACGCTCTTAAAAAAGCCGGAACATCTAATCCAGTAATCCTACTTGATGAGATTGATAAAATGTCATCTGACTTCCGTGGTGACCCGGGAGCGGCGATGCTTGAAGTATTGGATCCAGGTCAGAACAAGACTTTTGGTGACCATTACATTGAGTGTGAATATGACCTTTCAAAAGTTATGTTCATTATGACGGCCAACGATCTTGGTGCTATCCCTGGTCCTCTTCGCGACCGTATGGAAATCATCCATATCGCTGGTTATACACCGGATGAGAAGCAGCAAATTGCGAAGAAGTATCTTCTTCCGAAAGCTGTTGAGTCTCACGGCCTTAAAAACTATCCGGTAACATTATCGGATAAAATTTTCTCTACTGTGGTTCGTGGCTACACTAAAGAAGCTGGTGTTCGTGAGCTTGAACGTTTAATGAACACAATTGCACGTAAGATAGCTACAGAAGTTGTGACTGAAGATATCAAGGAAGGACGTAAGTTCTCTGTAACTGAGAAGAACCTTGAAAAATATCTTGGACCTATTAAGTTCGACCGGACAGGAATCGAAGAACAGCCTCAAGTTGGTCTAGTGAATGGTCTGGCATGGACTTCAGTAGGTGGGGAACTTCTTCACATTGAAGTAGTAACAGTTCCAGGTACTGGTAAAATCCAGGTAACGGGTAATTTGAAGGACGTGATGAGAGAATCAGCTTCGGCGGCTCTTTCTTATGTTCGCTCAATTTCAAACCGCCTTGGTGTAGACCATGAATGGTACTCTAAGAATGATATTCATATCCACGTACCAGATGGGGCAACTCCAAAAGATGGCCCGTCAGCGGGGATCACAATGGCAACAGCTTTAACTTCCGCCATCGCTAATATTCCTGTTCGTCAGGATGTGGCCATGACTGGTGAGATTTCATTGCGCGGCCGTGTACTTCCGATCGGTGGTCTTAAGGAGAAAATCCTTGCTGCTAAACAGGCCGGAATTACGACTGTAATCATTCCGGAGAAGAACAGAAAAGATATCGTAAAAATTCCTGATGAGATCAAAGCAGGAATTGAAATCCGCCCTGTGACTGAAGCGGAAGAAGTTCTTCGTGTTGCTTTAAATCTTACGAAGCCAGAAGAATTCATGAAAGCGAGAGCGCTTAAGGTTCTTGATGGCGAAGCAAATTTAGAAGTTGCTAACTAAGAAAATCTTTAGAACATCTATTGTTTGGGGCCTGGTTGACACCAGGCCCTTCTTTTTTTGACCTAAATCCTCAATAAAAATTACACACTCTTCATTTTCAAACTTCTTTTCGGATATGATCTCATCGCCAATTTAACTTCTCAGGAGAGAATATGAATTCAATGGGTTTCACCGTTAAAGCCTCTATTATTGCCTCAATGCTACTAAGTGGTCAGGTCATGGCACAGAGTTTACCGGATGAAATTAATCACACCCAATACCTGAAGGTTTATCAGAATCTAGCTCAGATTCTGGAAGAAAAAATAAATAAACACGAGGATCTGGCCGCTCGCCAACAACAATTAGAAGATAGCATCACTCAGATGGAGCGCCAGCTGGTTAATCTTCCCGACAGGAACAGCGAGCTTAAAGGAATCATTTCTTATAAGCGCCAGGAAATCGGTTCCCTTGAAGAGCATATGCGAAGCCTGGAAAGAGATTTAGAGAGGCTTATAAATGAAATACGTTATGCGGACCGAATTTTAAGCTCTCTGGATAATGATATTTACCAGGAAGACTTAAGAAATAGAAACTTCAGAAATCGTCGCCAGGCCCAGCATCAGCTTGTGGCACGGATCAATGCTGACCTTCAAAAAGAAATTAAAGAAGAGAGGAGCCGCACTCAAAAAGTCGCTCAACTTACCGGTGAAATAAACAAGGCCGAAAAAGCAATACAAGATTCTGAAAGAGCAAAAGCAGAGCTTCAAAGACAAGTTGATAGAGACAGAGCTGAACTAGGACAAGTGAGAAGTTCTTTATCTCAGAATCAATCGGCCCTTTCTGCCAAACAACCGCTTCTTAACGATATAAAAAATCAACTTCCGGCCGTTCGAAGTGAATTGAACTCGCTTCGCTCACAAATATCCAGCGAAGAGTCCTCCCTTAATCAAAAAAATTCTGAGCTAGCAAGACTGAGAGGAGATCAAGGCGCTGATCATTCTTCAAGAATTCAAAGTCTCGAGCGAGAAATAAATTCATTAAGTTCTTCCATCCAGGCCAAAAAACGTCAGATGGACTCTCTGGCACAAAGAGAAAACCTCATTAATAGTCAGATCCAAGCCTTAACAAGTGATATCAAAAAACTCGAATCTGAAATTGCTCGTCTCAATAAAAGAATCGTTGATATGGAAAGAAGTATTAATTCTTTCCCTCAAGAAATGAGCAAAATTGATACGAGAATCACGGCCCTAAGAAATGAAATTAACCGCGATACCAACTCTCTAAAGGAGGAAGAAGCGAAGCTTGCTCGTGCTCGAAATGAAATTCGAAAAGTCGGACAAGAACTTAAGCGGCAAGAGAACATTCTGGCAGTTGTTACTCAAGAGATGGTAACTTCGGATCAAATACTGATTCGACTAAACGGAAATAGAAAAATCGAAGTAGATCGCCGTGATCAGCTGATTCGTTATGAGAACGATGCCCGACGTGAATACAGTTCTACTGAGTCAAGAAGGAATGAAGCGGAGCGAGTGATAGCGAATTCATTGAATGAAATTCGGTCCAATGAAGACCAGCTTGCTTCAATTGATAGAGAGTTGCCTGTTGCAAAGAGAGATCTTGGCATACTCATCCCTAAAGTTGTTTCTTCATTAAGCGAGCGCAAGATTGCTCAGAAAAATGCAGACGATGCCAATAACCAATATCGCACTCGCCTGGGACTCTATCAGCGCTATCTTTCTGAAGCTCATCAGTTGGGTCAAGAGAAGGCGATTATTGGTGTTAACGATGGAAATAAGGCCGGTGAGAAAGATGCAGTAAACACTGCAACTAAGCTTGCAACTGAAAATGCAAAAATAGAAGCGAAGTGGGAAGCCCTACAGCGCGGTTACATCCGCGGGGAGACCATTGGTTATCAGGAGGGGTATGTTATTGGCCATAATTCATCATATGACCGAGAAAGAGGTGATGCTGAAGGAAATCTTGCCGGTGCCGCTCGCGCCAGAAACTACGCCGATCAGGTTGTTAAACCGGAAATGTATCAGGAAGAATATGCTCGTCGGTTAAACGATGAGCTACAGCTTAAGAAAACTCTTTCCCGCTTAGTAATTAATGATGAGCTTTCATCAATCAGCGCCTCATTCTCCCGTGAAGAATCATCGATTCCGGAATTATCAGAAAATGAGATTAATGAATCTCTTAGTATTATAAGCTCTCTCGATGGGATGATTGAGCAATCAAAAGCAGAGTTAAAGCAGATTCTTAACCTGCGCGAGAAAATCGCACAGCCAAAAAATGTATATACCATCCCTGCCCCTGGAGTGAATACTCAGAAGGTAGACTGTGCTGCCGTCTATAAAGGGGTTAAAGATTACCTTGAGGCATGTAAAGGGTCTTATGTTATTCGTTATGAGAATTTATATAATGAAGCCCATAAAGGAACTTTTACTCAAAAGTATAGCAGTGTTTTCAATAAACAAATCAGCAATGTTTATGGCCCGGAACTTGTTCGGCTTTATCCGGGATACTTGGCCGAAGCGACTAGAGTAGGTAAAGACGTAGGAATTGCTGTTGGCAAGAGAGATGTTTATCAGGAGACTTTTGAACGCTCAGAAGCGAATTCTTATACTCTGAATCTTCCTTCTGAAATTAATCGAGTTGAAGGTGAGTCGATCGAGATGGTTGAAGGTCATCTTAAAACAAATCCCGCTCTGACCCTAAATGGTTCTGCGAAACTTAAAGTGACTTCTCCTTATGGAGCGGCTCCGGGAACTGAAGTGGATCTTTTGCTTCCAATTAAAAACGTAGGTGCTCGTGCTTCGACCGGGAATGTTCTTGTAAAGCTCACTTCACTTTCATCCAATCTTTCGACTGAAAGAAAAGAATTGCCTCTCCCATCAGTAAGCGGCTTAAGTGGAGCAACTCTGGATGTTTTAAAACTTCGCTTGAGTGATAACTCTGTTCCTGGAAACAAAATCACTCTAAAAGGTGAAATCGTTTACCCTGGTCATGATTATGCTTCTACTCGTACGGAGAAGTTTGAGCTTGAACAAGAAGTGCTGATTAATCCTGAGATTAATATGAACGTCCTTTATGAGAAAACTCCACGTGTTGCGGTCCGGGTGATAGGAGTTGTTAAAACTCATGCAGTAGAAGTGAATCTAAATCCTAAGTTCACCGGTGTTGATCAGGGTTATGAAGTTTCGATGGAAGAAGTGGGAACAAGTTACGCTACCATTATCGGAAAACCAGAGATGACTAAGGTTTTAGAGCGAGGGCAAGAGCAAAAAGTATTTCTAAACTACAAGCTTAGTAAGTCTGCTCGAGGAAAAAACATTCTCTTCAAACTCATTATTAAGAATAATGGCCAGGTTATCAGCACTCAAGATATGGCAGTTAAAGCAATTTAATTTGTAATTTGATCCCAAAGAAAAAACATTTTTTGGGATCAAATTCCCGTTGACAATAATTTCTCAAATACCTAATATGAACGCTCCAAATCGACATGTGGGCGTTTAGCTCAGCTGGGAGAGCGCTACCCTTACAAGGTAGATGTCGGGGGTTCGATCCCCTCAACGCCCACCATTTTCCACATGTCTTCAAAATAGCTGCCCTGTTAACATTTCCTTAAAATATAAAGAACACTCTAACTAAGTTGTTGGAAATACTTAATTAACTCCTTGAGAAAGCATCTCTTTTAGTCATAATTTAAGGTATCGTAAAGATTAGTTTTATAAATTGCTTTAGAATCGGCTTAAAATGGGTGGTATGAACAAATCAATCGTAATCATTGAGGATGAAAAAGAGATAGTAGAATCTCTCCGCTATTTATTAGAAAAGAATCAATTCACGGTGCATGGGTATTATTCTGCTGAAGAATTCTTTTCGTCCAAATCGCGCCCTGAACATAGTATTTATTTGGTTGATTGGAATTTACCGGGAATCAAAGGAATCGATATCGTTCGGACCATCCGGTTGAAGGATAAGCTGTCTCCCATCTTTATGATGTCGGCCTATAATAAATCCGATCAGATTATTGAAGGGCTCCAGAGTGGAGCAGACGATTATATTACTAAGCCTTTTAACTATGAGGAGCTTTTAGTAAAAGTGGGTAATGCTCATGCCAAAGTAAGTTCTTTGGAGGATAACCTCATCAATGTTGGCCTAAAACTTATTCCAGAAGCGCACTCTGTGATGAAAGATGGGGTTACTGTTAACCTCACTTCCCGTGAATTTATCATTTTTAATCATCTTTATAAATATCAAACTGCGGCCAGTACTCGCGAAGAACTTATTAATCAGTTTGATAAAGATATGGAAATGACGGCCAGAAATATCGACGTTCATATTTTCTCACTTCGGAAGAAAATGAGTAAGGTGAACATTGCTATTGAAACCGTTTGGGGAACTGGCTACAAAATTATCCTTTAGAAAAGCATTCTAAACTCAACTTCAAACCGGCTTACGTTGGGAGTATTCTTACCACCGAGAGTTCGCACTAGATTCACATTTACCTGCGCTGGCAGCATGAACTCTTTTTTTAGAAATGGCGTAATGGAAGACAGGGTCGTGGTTATTTGACCCTGATGTTCAACTTTATCAGAGTTATAGGCCAGATGATCATTGGCCTCAGAATACTTGGACGTGTATTTAGATGGCATCTGATAAAGTAGACGATAGGCCGGCGTAAAAGAAATCCAATCATTAAGAGAAATTGTCGTATTGAGCATCCAGTTGATTTTATCTCCATACTTCACATCAAACTCACCCTTAGTACTGGAAAGTTGAAAATCTCTTTCCTCCGGGATTCTGAGAGTTTTAGTCGTTGGGGCCTGGTAGGTATAACGTAAAGTTGTACCGAATGCGAGGTTGTCACTCGCTACATAACCTGTTGCTAATTCGGCGAACAGATCAAATTGACCGTCACCAAACCCAATATCTTGAAGAATATCTGGATCATCCTGTCTTCCTGTAGGAAGAACTGTACCTGGATAAATCATTAGTCCCCAGGTTCCACGATCAATGAGATTAATCATGAAGCCGGTCTCCATATCTCCATAACCAGAGCCATGCCAATCTCCGACTGGTTGGTATTTATACTGATTAGTGATGACGGATTGGATAGTGCTTTCATTAGCATCGACCATATTCCTTATGTTCTCTGCCAAGAAAGTATTAATCGTTCCGCCGGCCTTTAAAAGAAGGTCAGCAGTCTCGTCATAACTATTTCCGGAAGTTCTTTTGATGTTAGCTTTGACTCTGGCAGTGTAGTGAGCGATCTCTCCGTAAAACATTACTTTATCAGTGATCCCGTAACCAAAACCTGCTCCGTGTACATTCATTTGGGCTTTTGCATCTACATCATAAGCACCAATAAGAAGATTGTCGTAGGCCGCCTTATCCATCGTCTCGCCCGGAATAATAGCGTAGTTCATCATCTTGTTTAAAGCTTCACCATCTACTCTTAGACTTGCGCCTAGAGAACTTTCTTGGCCACTCTGGTTGAAGTTTGAAGTAATGGCAGAAGTTGAGACATTTCTATAACCAATGATACGAACACCCTTAGGGAGAACTTTCCATACTTGTGCATGAACGGCCGTCGTGAAAACTAAAAGAAGTAAGCAAATGCTCAATTTCATCTTTCCAGTCCTTTAATTGGTTTGAGCCATAGTACCTTTTAATGCTTTGCGTTTGAAGTTTATACACAGTGGTATGTAAAAAGGTCACGACCCCTGTTAATAATTTGGGCATAGCTTATAATTATCAGATCTTCAGCAAAAACAGGTGGTTACGGTTGTGAAAACTAAAAGCTTTTTATTCGTGTTGTCCCTTCTCTTATTAGGGAGTTGTGGCCAGAAGAGCGAAATTAAGAATGACGTTACCGCTGAGAAGCTCTCCTGCGCTTATGGTGATTGCAAACACATTATTCAAAATGTGACATTTGCTTTGGACAATTCGTCCATGGCGTTCAATACACCACTTCCTGGTCTAGGCCCAATTGCGGGTGGTCTTATTAAATTCGTAGGCGATATTTTTGCTAAGAACACAAAGAAAGGGCGTTATGAATTTTCTTATGTTCAACCTCTTCCTGAGCTCCCGGAGATTTTAAACTCGGTCAAAGTGAAACGCCTTTTTTTCTATATGAAACCTAAAAAAGCTTCCGGACTTGATATTAAAAGAGCAGGTTCGGTTGAAACCTGGATCAGACGTTATTTATTAGGTGAAGGAAAAACGAGTTTTGATTTTGTAGGGAAGTTCGGGATGAAATTTTCGTCTGAGAAGATTAAGTCTCCTGAGTCCTATGATCCAATTTTCACAGAAGGCAAAGGGGATGATCGCTCTGAACTCTTGGAAATTTTTAAATCGAAGCCTCGTTCAAGAGTGATAGATACCGAGGTTGCCAAAGATTTAGTATTGGTTAAATACCAAAGCTCAACGAGAGAGGAAGATACTTCCGAAGAAAAATATGGACGCATTCATTATCTTGAGACGACTAAGAATCCGATTATTTTAAAAGAATTTTTTCGGACGATGCCAGAATTTCAAGGACAATATAAACGCATCCTTCTCTTGAGTGACGGAATTATTGTCGAGCTTAAAAAAGATCCGGTCGCTAATGAGATCTTTAAATTTATTATGGAAAAGAATGCTGATGAATTGGATCGGGAGCTGGGACTTAACTTCGTCGACACCTGCACGATCAGATCATGTCTGGAATTGTCTTTGCCTGATGTGAACCTGATGCCAATTGCAAAAAAAGGAAACGCTATTAAGCTAGATGCTTTACTCCAGGCCAATATTGTTCCTGATTCATTTAAGCTTAAAGGGTATGTTGAATTTGAAGTGAAGATTGAATCAGATATTTAAAGCTTATACCTCGGTTTCGATCCCGAATTTTAGACCTTCTTCCTGAAGGATCTTCCTGACCACTGGCAAGGGATAGATGACTCCAACGACACTCACTTTGGTTGTCATTATGTCGATTTTGCAGGCATTGGTGCACATGAAATCTGCCGAGTAGGCTTCGAAAATTTTGATCGGGGCCTTGTTTTGAAACTCAGAATAAAAACTGAAAAAATCCACAATTTTTTCTCTAAGCTTTGCCTCTAGTTGCTCTTGCGTCTCTTTCTGGAGATTATATGTATATAACGAAGTATTTCTGGATTTACCGTTGAACGAAAGTTTGATTACTCCGCTGGAGCGTATCTTCATGGTATTTTGGAAACAAACTGGGCAATACATAATCTAATTATAAGGGATTTTATGAATAATGAATACCGGGACATAATATCATTCGATGGATCTTTACTCAAATGCCTCATCCGTGAGACGGGGAGTTCCCAATGGTTGATCGTATCTCACGGTCTTGGGGAACATTCTCGTCGCCATGAATATCTCCTGAAGCTTTTTTCCCAGAATTTTAATATCGCTATTTATGACCTGAGAGGACACGGGAAGAGCGGGGGGAAGCGGGCCTACGTAGATGATTTCAATGAGTTTCTTATGGATCTGCATTCAGTGATTGGTTATCTGAAGAAAGAATTCAGCATGACTCGTTATACACTTTTTGGCCACTCAATGGGAGGACTCATCACTGCCGCCTATCTGCAAAACATGGCGCCTAAAGAGTTCTATCCAGAGAAGGTCTTTTTAAGTTCTCCGGCAGTTGCGGCTCCTGGACTTATGGGCCCTCTTTTTAGTAATGCTCCTAAATTCCTCTATGATGCCCTCATTAAAATGCCGACCCTCCCTATGGAAGGAATGCTTGATCTAAAGAAATTGTCCCACGATAGCAGGGTTTATGAAGCTTATGTCAAAGACGATTTGAACCAGCTTAAAATTCACACGAAACTCTTCTTTGAGATACTTAAAACGGCCCGCGATGTTTTTTCAAGACCTCTGCGTGCCGAGTGTCCGCTTTATGTATCTGTCGGGACGGGAGATGCCCTTGTTCATTCTAAAATTTTGATTGATTACTTCCAAAATACTGAGAAGAGAGCACTCCTTAAAGTTATAGAAGGGGGCTACCATGAACTCCACAATGAGATTGAGAAATACCGTAAACCTTACTTAAACTTCTTAAGACATTCGCTTACGGGTCTATCCTTTGAATGATTCCAATTTTTTGATTCTTTCCAGTGCCGGTGGATGCGAGTGATAAAAGCCTGAATAGATTTTATCTGTAACCACCGGGCTGGCATTCTCTTTATACAGCTTCAGGAGTCCTGAAACTAAGTCATCCGGATTGGTTTCTTTAGCGGCATAGGCATCAGCCTCGAATTCTCTTTTGCGAGAAATCCACGAACCAATCGGTGAGAACCAGAAGGTATAAAGGGAGAGTGCTTGAGAAAAGAGAAGGAGTAGTACGCCCGGTGACATGACTCTGATAAAATGGCCGCTGTAGAACCAATTTGAAGTTGAAAGAGTTCCCATTAGCCAGAATCCCAGGAATGAAAGAATCAAAGAAGCGATCATAGATTTAGGAATGTGTTTCAGCTTCATATGACCTAGTTCATGGGCGAGGATGGCCAATACTTCAGGATGAGAAAGTCCATGAAGGAGGGTATCGAAAAAAACGACTCTTTTATTTTTCCCAAGACCTGTGAAGTAGGCATTCCCATGTGAGCTTCTTTTGGATGCATCCATGACGAAAACTTCTTTGGCATTAAACCCGGCATTGGTAACAAGACTCTCTATTCCGCTTTTCAGTTCTTCGCTCTCCAGAGGATGAAATTTATTAAACAAGGGAGCAATCACTGATGGATATAGCCATACCAGGCTTAACTGGAAAGCCGTTACAAAAAGAAATCCTACGACCCACCACCATTTGCCCAGACCTTGATAGATGGCGAGAATTCCATAAAGCAGGGGGACGCCGATGATGAAACCCAGAACTAGGCCCTTCAGTCTATCAGTGATGAAAAGCTTGGGAGTCGAACGATTGAATCCGAATTTTTCTTCCAATACGAAAGTAGAATAAATCGACCAGGGCAGGTTCAAGAGTGCTTGAATAAGAACAAACGATACAAGAAACAAAACTTCGCGGTGTATCCCTGTTCCAGGAATGGCCAGATATAACTTTTCAGCTCCCCGAAAAGGGAACCAATAAAAAAGAAGGCAAGCATTCCAGATAAGTTTGATTTGGGACAAATTTAATTTTGCCATGCCGTAATTAATCGCTTTTTGATGATCAGCTGCAGAGAGAAACTTTTGAAATTCTTTTGGCACTTCATTTCGATTTTTGTGAAAAGTAGTCACTTGCCGACGGGAGAGGTATATTTCAAAAAGATGATTGACCACAATCAAAGTGATAAATAGAACTTGAGTATAGTAGGTAATAAGGTTTTCCATTATGATCCTGGTTAAAACGTTTTATGGATACAACGAGCTTAGAAACTTCAGTTATCTGATTCTGGATAAGAATTCAGGTCACTGCTGGATTATTGATCCTTATGAAGCTCGCCCCATTATTGATTATATCAAAAAAAATGGATTAATCCCCAAGGGAATTCTAAATACTCATCAACACTTTGATCATATCCGTGGCAACGCTCAACTTGAAGAAGAGTTTTCAGTCCCTGTCCGCAAACTCAAGAACGCTGATTCAATCAAGCTTGATGAAAACCATCTCCTGGAAACTGTCGATACGCCAGGGCACACCATGGATCACCAGGTCTTTATATGGAAACACAATGCCGGACCCTGGTCGCTCTTTTCGGGTGACACGCTTTTTAATAGCGGGGTCGGAAATTGTCGTGGAGGGGGAGACGTTAATGCGCTCTTTCATACGACAGAGAAAATTCTAAAAACTCTTCCTCCATCAACTCTTTTGTATCCGGGCCATGACTATCGGAAACGAAACATGGAATTCGCTCAAAAGGTTGAACCAGAGAATAAGAAGGTGAGAGAGGAGCTTCATAAACTTCTTGAAGTGAATACTGAAGAACTTCCACCCCTAACATTAGAGGAAGAGTTAAAGGTTAATCCCTTTTTTCGCCTGAATTCTGAAGAACTGAGACATAATATTTTTGAGAATAATCAAGTTGATGAAAAAGAAGTATTTATTGAATTAAGACGACTAAGAGATAACTGGTAAAAGGATAAATAGACATGGCAAAGAAAGTTGCAAAAAAAGCTGTAGCAAAGAAAACAGTGACGAAGAAAGCAACCCCTAAGAAAGCTGCTCCTAAAAAAGAATCCGCTGGTGTTGTGGAAACTCCTTCATTAGTACCAGGGGACAAGGCTCCAGACTTTACCCTTCAGAACCAGAATGGAAACTTGGTTTCTCTTCATGATTTTAAAGGCAAAAATGTGGTCGTTTATTTTTATCCTCGAGCGATGACACCGGGATGTACTGTTCAGGCCTGCGAGTTAAGAAACTCCGAAGATAAGTTGAAAAAGGCCAATATCGTTGTTTTAGGAATTAGTGCTGATCCCATAAAGTCTTTAAAAAAATTCGAAGAACGAGATAAGTTAAACTTTACTTTACTGTCTGACCCTGATCACAAGGTTATTGAAAGCTATGGTTCATGGGGACTAAAGAAATTTATGGGCCGTGAGTTTATGGGGATTTTTCGCCAAAGCTTCCTGATAGGGAAGGATGGTAAAATCCTTCATGTGATGCATAAGGTGAACACAAAAACCCATCATGATGATGTTTTAAATTTCTTTAAGAATCTTTAAAAATTTCCTCATGCAAGACGTCCAGTCGGATCTGGGTCTGGAGTCTTGCGATGAGACTTTTAAGGGAGTCCTTAAATTCGACTGTGCACTTAACATCAATGTCCCGGTAGCTGCCCTTTAAAGAATCATCTACGGTTGAATAAAAGCATAGCCCCTCGTTCGACTCGAAGGTAAAATAAACAAAATACGCCTCGTCCTTAGGGACGCGGAGGCGGGTATAGAAGAGTTCTTTACTCTGGAAATAGGTCTGCGACATAGATTCCTTGACTAAGACGGATAAGGAAATAAGATATAAGATAAGGAAAGTCAAAAAATTTAAGAAGTTATGTCATGGAGGACGCTTTGAAATATAGTTTGATAGCCTTTACATCGTTGTTACTTCTGAGTTCATGCTCGTGGTATCGAGATCTTGAGCGCTCATTAGTCGAAGATGATGAAAAGAAAATGCGTGCTTCTAGTTCCGTACCTCGTGCTCAATATGACCAACTTCTTGTAAAGTACGAAGAGCTCTCTAAAAAATACGAAACTTTAAAAGAAAAACCTGCCAGCAGCCAGGATTCATTGATTGATGAATTACATAAGAGCCATGCAGGTGTTGAAACAGAAACAGTTAATGTTTTCGATTCAGCTCCTACGCCTGCGCCTTCAAGAATTGAAGTGCCGGCAGATATCGAATCACAATTATCTCTCTTTCGCCGTGGTCTTGCTCTAAAGCAATCGAATCCTGGCGAAGCGACAAAAATTTTCCAACAACTCGAAACTCAGGCGATTTCACCTGTTCGCGCACGCGCGAAATATCAGATCGGCGATATGCTTTTAGGGAAAGAGCAATATGATCTTGCCTTGCAGGTTTTTGAAGATGTGATTCACAAGAATGCGGAGTCTGGAATCGTACTAGATGCACTCCGTGGTGCAGTAGTCGCTTCTGATAAACTGGGAATTAATAATAAGAAAGACCAGTATGCCTCAATGCTTAATGACGTATTTGAGTCGAGATAACAGGAAATTTAGTGAGAATAGACAGTAAATCCTTAATCCTTTTGGCCCTCCTGCTTACAAATGCCTCCTATGTGGTGGCCCAGGAAGATCTTAGTGATGAGGATTTGCAAGCTCTGTTAAATGATAATCAAGCACCCATTGAAGAAGTGAAAGAGGTTAATGAACTTAATGATATTGAGCCTCCAGTAACAGAGTCTCTTTCTTCAGAAACAGTTGATATCGATAGCGACCTCCCCGCCATGGAAGATTTGGAGACTGCTCCCATTGAAAGTTTAGAAAATAAAATAGACTTTGCAGAGGGGGATCCGTCCGAAGCCACTTCGGAAACTTTTCCTTCAATTGATGAAACGATTCAAGTTGAATCAATTGTCGCCCCTGAAAAAACAGATGATTTAGAAAGCATTAAAGAAGATTTAAAAGGCGAGGCTGCGGCTAAAGAAATGGCCGCCAAGAGCGCTCCTAAAATTGATACTTCTGCCTTTGATGTTGGCAAGGAAGAGCGCGAACTTCTGACAATGGCACAAAATATTCATGGTCAGATTTCAGATAATGAATGGAATGAAGTTGCAACTGCTGCTAAGGCCGATACCTACACTGTCGTTAAAGACGATTGGTTATTTAAAATCTCAAGAAGAATATTTGGTACAGGTCATTATTATCCAAAGATATGGTCTTTAAATAGTTTCATCACAAATCCTCACTTCATTGAACCAGGTATGGTCCTTTCTTTTACAACAGGAAGTAGCTCACAAGCTCCGGAAGTAAAACTTGGCACATTTACTCAAGATGAAATTAATGCTGTTCCTGGTGCGATAGGAAATGCTAATCCATCGGATCTGACCAATTTTGGGGAAGACGCTAAACCACCTTGGGTGGACGAAAAAATGAATCTCGAAAAACAAGGTGTCTTCTTTCAATATGCCTCTGAGGAGACAATGGATGACCTCACGAAAGCTGGAGAGGATGCTCTGAATCGAGAGTACGAAAGTTATGAACCGCCTAGGAATGATTTCGATATTATTATTCCCCAAAATTACGACAAGAGCGGTTTCGATAAAAATTCAAAAATTTTCTATTCCTTCAAAGAAGGTTTCTATTTAAGCACATTCGTTTCAACCAATATTGTTCAAGACTTTGGTTCAATCGTTAATGGACCTGATGAAAACATCTTTTTTGGTAAAACTGATCGCGCTTATGCGCAATTTGATGAAACCATCAATGCTCTTCCCGGAGATCTTTTTTCTGTTTATTCTTCGGGCGGTAAAGTAAAGAATTCAAACTCTGATCGGGAAGGTTATAAATACACTATCGTTGCCCAGATCAAATTGATTAGAAAAATCCAGAATAAATGGGAAATTGAATTCATTGAAGTGGCAGGAACTCCTCAACGAGGTGACCGTATCACGGCTTATACTCCAAAAATCAATCGGATCACCCGCTCTTATAATTCTCGTATAATTGAAGCCGCAGTTCTTGCCCCTTATGAAAGCGGACAGTCCATGATGAGTTTTGGTGACGTCATTTACCTCGATCGTGGACGTGCTGACGGTGTGGAGATGGGGAACGTTTTAGATGTCTATGGATTTAAAGACAGACTTACGAATAAAAACATCACCGATCAGCCGACTTATAAACTAGCTGAGCTGACAGTCATCACTCTTACAGATAATTTTGCCACGGCCTTAATCACTAAATCAGTTCGTGATTTCCGCGCAGGCGACCTTGCCATCACTAAGACTAAGGAAGCCAATCTTCGTGAAAGAAATGCGAAGCGGGCCCAGCTGACTGGCGAGAAAGAGCTTATGGGCGGAAAGGCCTTGGAAGAGCTTGATGTGGAGCTTAACCTTGAAAATCTAAACGACGACCTTCTAAAGCAGGCCGATAAGATTCAGCTAACCGAAGACGAACTGGCCGAATTAGAGCGTCAGGAAAGAGAAAGATCAGTTATTAAAGATTCAGAGCGCGACCTCAAGGCCCTCGAGCGTCTGGAAAATGAAATCGAGCAGGCCGAAACGATCCTGAACGACGCAAAACTTGATGAAGATAAGCTTCTTGAAAACGAGAACCTGAATGAGATCGAGAAGAAGCGTAAAAACATCGATCAGGAATCCCTGGATGAGATTGAGGAGAACCTCGGAAAACGTTATATCGACGAAGATCTGAACTCTAAGGACAATCCTTTCGGTCTGACAGAGTTCGATGTCGAAGAGGTCGACGAACTCCTGAATCTCGAGAAACGAGAACAATAAGAAATCAACAAAGGGGAGGCCTAGGCTTCCCCTTTTTTATGTCTTTTTCACAGCGTTATTTCATTATGTTTTTGCCAAGTGGCCAATCGGTAGAGTAAATTACTAGGCAACGCACCCTTAGCTCAGCTGGATAGAGTAGTTGGCTTCGAACCAATTGGTCGGGAGTTCGAATCTCTCAGGGTGCGCCATTTCCTACCATATCCACTTGTAATACGATCTTTATTTAAGAGCTCAATCTTAAAAAAAAATCCCTTACGTCAGCATTGGGCATAAAAAGATTTTTAACCAATTTAATAGAACCAAGTTTGAATTCACTTCAAGGAAACAAATAGAGGAATGGCTCTCGAGATTGGATTAGTAAGCTTTTCTATTTCTACTGCGAAAAATCTCTTTCTTCATTATATCACCCACTTCCATATTCGAATCTTGAAGACGTAAGTTCGACCAATAAATACTGGGAGAACATTATGAGCGATGTAAGTTTGTCTAAAATAGAAAACATGATTTATATGATTCGAGGTCAAAAAGTTATGTTGGATTCTGATTTGGCGGATCTCTATGAAGTCGAAACCAAGTACCTCAATAGACAGGTGAGAAGAAACGCTTTGCGATTTCCTGAAGACTTCATGTTTCAATTAACTACTGAGGAATTTATCGAAATTAAGAAGATAAGAGGTACGATTGATCAATATGGAGGACAAAGAAAGAGTCCTTACGCTTTTACAGAAAATGGAGTGGCCATGCTTTCAAGCGTACTTAATTCTGATAAGGCAATTCTCATTAATATTTCAATAATCAGAATTTTTACAAAGCTAAGGAGTTTCCTCCTTCTCGAAAAAGGATTGAATGACAGAATGAGCAGACTAGAGTGGGGAACTAATAAAATTTTTAAAGTTGTGTTTGAAAGACTGGATGCTATGGAAGCGACAATTGATACAAAGTTGCCCTCAATTAAGAAGAAAATAGGCTTAAAAGAAGAAACTTGATGTGCCAATTTGGCACATCAAGTCTGTAAGTACTAGAAATGTTGATGTTTCGTCCCTGTTTGAAGTGCCAATTTGGTACTTCAAAGAATCTGGATGTTGAACTTAAAAGTTCGTATTGGCTCACCCATCGGTGCGCCAATCAACCTCTTAATATCATTAGAAAGAAATAATCGAGCCCTACACAATCAAATTTACAGCAACTTTCCTTTTATACCATTATGTGGTATAGTGGTATAATGATAGTGAGCTTCGGAAATAAACTAGCAAAAGAAATTTGGGAAAAGAATTCGGCAAAAGCAGTTCCGAAAGAGTTGTGGATTAGATCTAAAGCACTTTTAACGATCATGCATAACACGAGTACGATCGATGATTTGAAGATTAAGGGGCAGCCGCCGAATATTCGCCTTCATAAATTGAAGGGTGATCGGAAAGATGAGTGGAGTGTAACGATACAGCTTCCTTGGGCCATAACATTTAAGTTTAAAAATGGTGAGTTTTCAGAAGTAAAAATTGAAAATTATCACAAAGGATAAAATATGATTAAGAACACAAATCCTCTTCATCCTGGTGAAGTGTTGAATGAAGTTTATATGAAAGAGATGAACTTGAATCAGTCTCAGCTAGCAGAGTTATGTAAATGTACGCCAAGAAAAATAAATGAGATCGTTAATGGAAAGCGTGGGATCTCGCCTCTGTTTGCAATTGAACTGGAGTCGGCGATTGGTACGAGCGCTGAGATGTGGGTAAAGATGCAAGCTGAGTATGATTTGTGGGTTGCGAGACAAAGCGTAGCTTGATTCTTTATGAAAAACCATCTGAATAAAGTCATTATTATTGGAAATAGTGGTTCAGGAAAAAGTCATCTGGCGCATCAACTTGGATCAATCCTTAATACTCCAGTCATTCATTTGGACAAATTATTTTGGAAAACTGACGATTTTTCACAGAAACGAGAGATAGAAATTGTTTATCAGGATATTTCGGATCTAATCAAAGAAGAGAAATGGATTCTTGAGGGAGTTTTTGGCGACTTGGTCAATGTTGCGATTTCTAAAGCAGATACACTTTTTTTCTTAAACAAGACTTGGGGCGAATGTGAAGAAGCGCTTTTAAAGCGAGGACCTCAAACTTCAAAACAAAAAAATTTTCAAGAGCTGGTAATTTGGGCAGGACAATACTGGGACAGAAAAACTCTTTCTTCATTTGAAGGGCATAAGAAAATTTTTGAACGATTCCAAGGTCACAAGTTACAATTTGAAACTAGAGTTCAGACTGATACATGGTTAAAGGGATTGATTTAAGTTATTGTATTTATAATGGCGGTTCGAAAGTCATCCACTAGAGTGCGCCATTTCATATCACTCAGCACTTAATACGAACTCACTGACATACATTCAATAGTAATGATAACTTCAAATATATTTAGGAGATATTATATGGAAATTGGAATTATTGGCTCAGGAAATATCGGAAGCATTCTTGCGCGGGATCTAACAAAGTTAGGTCATAAAGTTTCCATTGCTAATTCACGAGGCCCAGAATCATTAGACAAAGTAGCAGCTGAAACAGGAGCTTCTCCAGTAACTGTTGATCAAGCTGCAAAGGCAAAGGACTTGGTAATCATCACTGTTCCTGAAAAGGCCATACCTAAACTTCCCATCGATGCTCTTGAAAAAAGTTCTGCAATAATCGTTGATACATGCAATTACTATCCTGCTCGTGATGGGCAAATTCAGGAAATTGATAATGGTTTAACTGAATCCGAGTGGGTTGCACAGAACCTAAAGCATTCTGTAGTGAAGGCCTTCAATAATATTGTCGCTCCAAGCTTGGGTTCAAAGGGATTACCTTCAGGTTCTTCGAACCGCGTAGCACTTTCTGTTGCCGGTGATGACTTACAATCAAAGCAAATAATTTCGTCACTGGTTGATGCTCTTGGGTTCGATGTGGTTGATACCGGTAAACTTTCAGATTCATGGAGACAGCAACCTGGCACTCCTGCCTACTGTCGTGATTTGAATGCGCCGGCACTTAAGTCAGCATTACAGCAAGCTGATTTAAAACAAATTCCAAATTATCGGCATGAAGCGAATGAACAGGCACGTCCTTATTTTTAAGGATTGATCAAAGTAACATAGGTTAATATGGAAGCTGATTTAAATAAACTCATCATCATTGGAAATTGCGTCTCTGGAAAAAGTTCTCACATTCGTCTGACTTCTTTTGGCTTTATGATAAAATTCAGTAGATATTTTCCAGTAAGGCTACGCGAGTTCTGGGTCACCTCATGAGGAGGTCCTGAGATGACTACTTTTCCGCCTTTGTCTCCTGCTCCTGGCCCCATATCGATCACCCAATCACTGCCGGCGATGACTCTCATATCATGCTCCACCACGACCACTGTGTTTCCGACGTTGACGAGCCTGTCGAGCTGGAGCATCAGGCGGTCCACATCGGAAGGATGGAGACCAGTGGTTGGTTCGTCCAGAATATAAAGGGTATCACCTCTGCTCATCCTTTGAAGTTCAGTGGCGAGCTTCACTCTTTGGGCTTCACCTCCTGAAAACTCGGTTGCCGGTTGGCCTAGTTGAATATAACCAAGTCCGACTTCTTTTAGCATTTCAAGAGAGCGGAGAATAAGAGGCTCATCCTGGAAAAATCCCAGGGCTTCCTCAACCGTGAGCATAAGAACTTCAGCTATATTTTTACTTCTGTATTTGACCTCAAGGGTCTTAGGATTGAAGCGGGTACCGCCGCAGACGGGGCAAGGACTATACACACTCGGAAGAAAGAGTAACTCTACCATGACAAACCCTTCACCCTCGCAGTTTTCACAGCGCCCCTTGGCCACATTAAAAGAGAATCTTCCGGCATCATAGTGTCTCGACTTGGCCATTTTAGTGCTCGCGAAGAGTTTCCTCACATGATCAAAAAGCCCGGTATAAGTGGCGAGGTTAGAGCGAGGAGTCCGGCCAATGGGTTTTTGGTCAATTTGAACCAATCGCTTTATTTTGCTCATGCCCGTTGTGATTTCTCCCTTAACGATTTCGAAAAGCGGTTCCTTTAGATCGAGGACTTCCTCTTGTGGCATGAGTTCTTGTCCTAGTTCTCTTGATACAAGACTCGCGAGAAGTCTTACAAGCGTGGATTTACCAGATCCCGAGATACCAGTCACACATGTAAAGACACCCAATGGGAAATCGATATTCAGGGATTTTAAATTGTGATGTGTGAGTCCTTTGAGCTTAATCCACTCACTAGCTTTTCGATTCGATTGAACAGGGAGAACATGTTGGCCAAAAATATAATTCCGAGTCACCGATTCTTTAACTTTCATAAGACCTTCAGGTGGACCACTGTAGAGAATTTGACCTCCGTTAACTCCTGCCCCCGGGCCGACATCGATGATCCAATCGGCGGCATGGATAACATCTATTTCATGCTCAACCACAAAGAGCGAGTTTCCAGCGGATTTTAGCTTCTCGAAAGCTCGAAGCAGAGCTTCGGTATCAGATGGATGGAGACCCGCTGATGGTTCATCTAATACATAAATCACGCCAAAAAGGTTGGAGTGGACCTGGGTGGCCAGTCGTAATCGTTGAAGTTCCCCTGGAGAGAGAGTAGGAGTACTCCGTTCGGGTGAAAGGTAGCCCAGGCCGAGATCAAGAAGGACGCTGACCCTGGCAACCAGTTCAGAGGCGATCCTTTGGGCCGCGAGGGCGTTTTCTGGATGTTTGATCGACATTTTTTTCAGATCAGGAGCGCTTCCGTCTGCGTAAGGAACAAAAATTTGCGCTAGTCTGTTGAAAGGTAATTCCGAAAGAGTTGTGATGTCCATTCCCTCGAAACTCACAGAGAGTGCCTCTTTTTTTAATCTCTTTCCATTGCACTCTGTACAAGGAGCACTGACCATGAATTTGGCCACGCGTTTTTTCATGAGCTGACTCTGAGTTGTTGCGAAGGTATTCAGAACATAGTTTCTGGCACTGGTAAAATTACCGTAATAGCTTGGCTCCATTTTCGCACGCAGAGCGGCCCTCGTTTCTTTAGGAGTGAAGCCAGCGTAAACCGGAACGGAAGGGGTCTCATCGGTAAAGAGGATCCAGTCTCGGTCTTTCTTCGGAATTTTTTTCCATGGAATGTCTACGTCGAACCCAATCGAGACTAGTATGTCTCTCAGGTTTTGTCCTCCCCATGCCGTGGGCCAAGCCGCTATGGCCTTTTCTCGAATGGAAAGGGTCTCATCTAGTACCATGGATTTTTCGGTGGCATCGTAAATCTTTCCAATGCCATGACAGACCGGACACGCACCTTCCGCTGTATTAGGAGAAAACCCTTCCGCATAGATGATGGGTTGTTTCGGAGGATATTTTCCCGCTCTTGAATAGAGCATGCGAAGAAGGTTGGAAATCGTTGAGACACTTCCTACAGAAGACCGTGTGGAAGGAGCTCCCTTTTGTTGCTGAAGTGCAACCGCTGGGGGAAGTCCTGCAATTTCATCCACCTCTGGGACGGACATTTGGTTGAATAGTCTTCTCGCGTAAGGAGAGACGGATTCAAGATAACGCCTCTGGGCTTCAGCAAAGAGAGTCCCGAAGGCCAGAGAAGATTTACCGGAACCTGAAACACCAGTGAACACGACGAGAGCATCCCGCGGGATATCAACATTGATGTTCTTGAGATTATTTTCCCGTGCACCTCGAACTCGAACAAAACCTTCTGTTTTAGTTTCTTCCATGACGTCCTCCAGAAAGATTGTATCCAGAATCGGCGATGAGTCTCAATACACGTTGCCGGTGTTGCGATGCTTTCAATGGGGTGAATACTGAGTGCGCGGCTCAGGTTAATGTCTTGGTCATGAATGTAATACAGAAATTCAAGAGCGCCCCCCATATAGAGGGCGACATTAATTATTTGCAAAGCGCTTGATATTTTTGGAAAGCTGGTCGCTCACTAATTGTTCCCAACCATGTTTTAATATTTGAATATTCTCCGAGATCAACTCCCATCATGGGACAAATGCTAACAACACTCGCTGTATTGATATCACCAATGGTGAATTGATTACCGGCCAGGTATTTTTTATCAGCTAACGTATTGTTCAGAACGGTTAAAAGAGCAGGCAGCTTATTGAGATTCTTTTCAATGACACTATTGTCGCGTTTATCTTCAGGAACAAATACTTTTTGAATAAAAGCTTCAATGATTGGAGGCTGCAGTTCAGATATTGCCCAAAAGCTCCACTGTATTGAAAGACCTTTTTCCAGAGCATTGGTTCCAAGTAATTCTTTTTTGTATGTGTCAGCAATGTAATAATTTATGGCCATAGATTCAAAAAGAGTGATGTCGCCATCGATCATTGCAGGAACTTTTCCCATGGGGTTAATTTTTAAAAACTCGGGTGACTTGTGTTCCTTGTTTCTCATGTCGACGTCTTTTTGAGTATAGGGGACACCCGCTTCTTCTAATGCCCAAAAACATCGTCCAGCACTTGATCTTGGACTTCCATAAAGAGTAATCATCTTGTTTCCTTTAATTAAATGTAAAACTATTCCTAATTCAGGCCGTAGAGCAGGACGGCAGCTTACCTTAGCACAATGAGCGCCTAATGTAACTTCGGTTACTTCACTGACATTTTTATCCTGAATAACAATATGGTCTAGAATCGAAGGCTGGAGTTCTTCCCGCATAAGTAGCAGAGATAATTTCATTTACACATTTTTCTGGCCCAGGAATTAGATAAACTACGCCCTAAAGAGGCGGTTCTGGGAAGGTCTCGAACTTCCCAGAAAGGATCAGAAGTGGTGTTTACTTTGTTCAGGCAACCGGAAATGTCGGATGATGAATTTAATCGTGATGCTGAAATGATAAAGAAGGATTTGGAAAAGCTTAAGAGCATTATGGAAGGAAACTTCTAGAAGCTGATTTTCACCGCTTCCGCTGATTTATCCGCTTTACCATGAAAGACCGCTTCAATGTTGTTCACATCCGGATCACAAACAAAGGCTCCGTAATAACCAGGATGGTATTGTTCTCTTAGTCCTGGACCTCCATTGTCTGTGCCGCCAGCTGAAAGTGCGGCCGCATGGAATCGTCTGACCATTTCCTCGTCTCTCGCCTGAAAGGCAATGTGAATCCGGCCAGTGAGTTTACCTATGGCCGCGGGACTCGTGGCACTTGAAACGCAGAACTCATCGAAGTAGAAAAATTCCGGTCCTTCACCTCCGAAGGGAATTTCTAAGGCTTCAAAAATAGCATCATAAAATTTTCTACTGCGCCCAAGATCTTTTACGACGATCTGGACGTGATCAATAAGTCTGCCTTCACATCGCTGACTTTTCCTGAAATCGTCACAAATTCGCCATTGGTCTTATCAGAAAATCCTGCGTCTACCGTAAAGGCAGTCACGAAAAGTGCTAGGCTTAAAATCAATTTCATAGGAACCTCCGTTAATGATGCCATCATTCTTAAGACATTTTTAGCATCGTGAAGGTTTTCTTACTGGAGTTCAACTCGTGGAGAGCCGAAACTATGAATCAATCTTGAGAACATCGGGTTTATCCACTTCAACATTGGGAAGTAGACAAGTAATGATTCCAATTAAAGGCAGGTATGAGCAGATAGTATAGACAAAACTAATGCTATAAGAATCGGCCACCATTCCTAAAATTGCAGCTCCCAGACCGCTTATTCCGAACATAAGTCCAAAGAAAATTCCGGCCACAAGGCCTACCTTGGAAGGAACGAGTTCTTGCGCATAGACCACAATGGCAGCAAAAGCCGATGACATAACTAGACCTATCAGAACACTCAGCACTACAGTCCAGGGTAAACTTGCATAAGGGAGTAGTAGAGTGAAAGGTGCCGCTCCAAGTACTGATACCCAGATAACGAGTTTTCGTCCTATCTTGTCCCCAATAGGTCCTCCTAAGAATGTGCCCAGTGCAACTGAAAACAAAAAGACGAATAGGTAAGCTTGAGATTCAGGAATCGAAAGATGAAATCTTTCGATAAGATAAAATGTGTAGTAACTCGTGATACTCGACATATAGATGTATTTTGAAAATAGTAAAATCCCCAGGACAATGAAGGCGGATACGATCTTACTTTTAGAGTACTGTATGGCAGTTCTTCTGCGTGGTTTTATTTTTAACACATAGAGATGGTCTTTATACCAAACGCTTACTTTGGAGAGGATATAAATAGCAAGAAGGGTGAAAAGGATAAGCCAGGCAAAATACTTCTGTCCAAAAGGAATGATAACGGCAGCTGCTACCAGTGGACCAAGTGCTGTTCCGAAATTTCCACCCACCTGGAAAGTTGATTGGGCAAAGCCGAAGCGACCGCCTGAAGCCATCCTCGCAACTCTGGAAGCTTCCGGATGGAAAGCTGAGGAAGCGATTCCAATGAGAGCAGAACTGAGAAGTAATCCGATAAACGTCGTCGTTAATGAGAAAAAAATCACTCCAAGCAGGGCACACACCATTCCTATGGGAAGCAATCGAGGGAGCGGTTTTTTATCAGTATAGATACCGACGGCCGGTTGTAAGAAAGATGCTGTTAGTTGGAATGTAAGGGTAATGGCACCAATTTCTGTGAAGTTTAGATTATAAGTGTTCTTTAACATCGGATAGATCGAAGGAAGAGCTGCTTGGACCAGATCATTTAAAAGATGTGAGACAGCAACGGCTCCGATGATTTTTAAAGAAAAGGGATGTTTAATTTCATCTTCTACAGGTAGAAAGTTACTTACTTGATCGCTTATTTTCATTGATATTTCCGGGCCGGTCTATTTAATGCATTATAGGTCTTCACATCGAAGTTACAATGAATTTCACACCCGCGGATAATAGAATCAAAAAAAGACATAAGGTGATGATTTTTTTATCAAACCTCATGGTGCCAAGATAAGAGCCTGTGATCCCTCCTATAGCAACTGCCACAATCCAATAAAGAATATTAGGGTCGAAACTTTTAAACGAAATTACATGACCAGCAAGACCTGCTATTGAATTGACTAAAATAAAAAGGGCAGCAATGCCGGAAGTCTTTTTTACGTCTGACCAGTTGGTCAGAATGAGGAGTGGAGAAAGAAATATGCCTCCGCCCACACCAATAAGACCTGAAATAAATCCAATCACAGCTCCGGCCACCAAGCTCATTGAATAGGGAACTTCTCTCACAAGTTCGGCTTGGGATTTTAAAAACTGTTTTCCTACTAAAAGTAGGGCCGAGCAAATCAGAAAAATCCCAGCAAAAATCTTGAAATATTCAGGGCTAAGATGCAAATATCCGCCTAAGAAAGCGGCTGGAATTGAAGTTATGATGAGAGGAAAGAATATTTTTTTATCAAAATAGCCATTTCTAATGAAATTACATGAGGCGATTGCGGCAACTATAATATTAAGAACGAGAGAGGTCGGTTTGATAATCTCAGGTTGAAATGACAGTAAGGCCATTACTGCAAGATATCCCGAAGCTCCGGCATGTCCGACAGATGAATAGAGAGTGGCAATTAAAGCGAAAAGGCTACCTGTTAGTATCATTTTATGTAGTAAACGAGCCCCAGAATTAAGAGGAAGCATAACAAGCTCGCGCCGGCCGCGGGCCAGACAAAAGTCAGATCATGAGCAAGATAAGCATTCATGGTTGCCATTAAGAGCCATAGCTGGAGTATTACCAGTACCAGAGTAATACTCAGGATACCGGTAATAATAGTGTTGGCGTTCTTATTATCTTCTTGATGTTTCATACCACCATACCTTCAGCATAAATCTCACCCTGGAGAAATTTTAATTTTACTCTAGCAAGAGCACGAGGTGGAGGGCCGGCCAGAGGATTACCATTGTTCATATCAAAGTAGCCAGCGTGACATGGACAATACAATTGCATTTTATCCATCTGAGGAATCACCGGACACATGAGATGAGTACACTTATTTGAATAGGCCACAAATTTTGTTTCGGTGAGACGGATAAGGAAGCAAGAATCGCCCTTCGCAGGATATTCAAAGCTTATAAAACTATTCACCTTGATGCTATCAATGGAGGCTATTTTTTTTATGGGAAGCTGTTGGGCAGACTTTCTAAAAAAGTTTCGAACACCAATGTAGGCCTGACCTACAACAAATGAGCCGCTGATGAGCAGTAAAAATTTTGTAAATTCTCTTCTTTCAACATAATGCTCTTTGACTTCATCTACAGGAAAATCCTCTCGCCACTTAGTCTTCTCATCGATAGGCTGTATGGCCTTTACCTCATCCATTCGTTCCTCCCAAAAAATCAAGACTGACATCTTCTAGATGCTCTTCCATACTTTGCCCAATGCTTGAATCATACATGGATGCAGTTACATCAATATAATTCTGACGGGTGGTTTTCGGCACCATCATATAAACTTTCGTTTTAATGAGTTGATTGCCGAACTTAAATTCGTTGACAGGAGTGGAGCTTTCTCTTTGTCTAATGATCTCTTCTTTTGGACCGAAGGTTAAGGCTTGACTTGGACAAACCGTAGCACACATCGGTTTTTTTCCCTCTGAAGTGCGGTCATAGCACATATCACATTTCATCATAAGCTCAAATTTGGTTTCCATTTTCGGGACACCAAATGGACAGGATAGAACACAGTTATTACAAGCAATGCATCGGGGTTTCTTGGCCGATTGTACGACACCATCGCTGGTTCTTTTAATAGCATCGGCCGGACAAACTTCGGCGCAGGTGGGAGAATCACAATGCATGCATACCACTGGAACTGTCTGCGGAGTATCGGCCCTTTGGATTGTTTCAAGGTGAATCATGGAGTGTCCCTTGTGGGTATCACATTCGGCACAGGCCTGAACACAGGACTGACAACCAATACAACGATTGGCATCTACGAAAAAGGCCATTTCAGATGAAACTGTCATAACGTGACCTCCGCCATGTTTGCTTTTGAAATTTTTACTGCACAGACTTTGTATTCAGGTATTTTTGAAATAGGATCCTGGGCCGCAATGGTCAGCATGTTGATGCTCTTTTTCCCGCCCCAGTGATAAGGAACAAAGACAGTATCTGGACGAATCGTTTTTACGACCAATGCCTTAAAGAATGCTTTACCCCGACGGCTTTCGACCAAGACCATATCATCATTGTTGATTCCAAAGTGTTGGGCCAGTTTCGGATGAATCTCCACAAAAGGATCAGGACATTGATCATTCAAAGGCCCGATTCTTCTTGTCTGGTTACCGGACAAAAACTGACTTACTACCCGGCCGGTAGTGAGCATGATGGGATACTCTTTATCAGTCACTTCTTTAGGCGGGGAAAATTTAGCAAGATTAAATCTCGCTTTGCCGTCAGGGAAATAAAATGGTCCTGCGCCCTTCGCCACTGAGTTGAAAGAGCCAGGTTCAAACAAGCGGGGAGTTCCGGGATGGTCTTCAGATGGACATGGCCAGAATACACCCATTTGTTTTTCTATCTTTTCCCAGGTGATGCCGTAATAATCACTGACTCCACCTTTACTTGCAATTCTTAGCTCTTCAAACATTTCTCTTGGGCCGCTGAATTGCAGGCCATGGTTTCTTCCTAAGGCCTTGGCAATATCCTGGATGATTTTCCAGTCTTCACGGGCTTCGCCCGGACAGTCCACTACTTTATTGATTTTGATGACTCGTCCTTCAACCTGAGTAACTGTACCTTCATCCTCTTCCTGAAGAGATCCTGGAAGAATGATGTCAGCATATTGAGATGTTTCACTCATAAAAAAATCAATCGCTACGTAGAAGTCCAGCTTCTCAAGCATCGCCCGTACATAATTACTATCTGGTAAAGAGACCAGAGGATTGAAACAAATGGAAAGAAGACCTCTTATTTCTCCGCGATCAATTTTTCTGATGATCTCGTAAGCGTCCACTCCTTTTCCAGGAATGTCTTTTTCGTCGACTCCCCATACTTTGGCAATGTACTCACGATGCTCCTTATTTTCGATATCTCGATTTCCTGGAAGCTGGTCACATTTTTGGCCGTGCTCTCTCCCTCCCTGACCATTGGCCTGGCCTGTGATCATGGCATAGCCACATCCTTCCCGGCCGATTCTACCGGAAGCCAGAACAAGATTGATGGATCCCAGGCAATTTTCAACTCCATGACTATGATGTTCAATTCCACGGGCATGGAGCATAAAACTGGTTTTGGCCTGACCCCAAAGTTCCGCGGCCTTCATGATGCTTTTAGCATCAATACCTGTCTCTATAGCGGTCTTTTCAAGAGTCCACTCTGCCACATGTTCTTTAACAGCTTCAAAGCCGACAGTGTGTTCATTAATAAAGGCTTCATCAATCCAATTATTTTGAATCATGATATTGAGAACTCCGTTAAAGAGAACAATGTCACGTCCCGGTTTAACTGGGAGATAAAGATCGCAGGTGCGTGCAATAGGAGTAATCCTGGGATCGACCACGATAATCTTGGCGCCTCTTTCTCGGGCGGCCCAGATATATTCAGTAGTGATGGGTGAACATTCGGCAACGTTTGATCCTGCCAGCCAGATGACCTCGGCCTTAGGAATATCTTCCCAGGCGTTGGCAGAGCGATCAATACCGAAAGCTTTTTTACAGGCAGCTCCGGCACTTACCATGCACAAACGGCCATTGTAATCAATGTTGGCCGTCTTAAGTGCCAGGCGTGCGAATTTTCCCATGAGATAAGTTTTCTCAGTTGTTAAAGAGGCTCCTGTGAGAACAGCAAAAGCATCATGTCCGTGCTGACCTTGAATCTTCTGAATTTCTTCTGCTACTCGATTAATCGCTTCGTCATAACCCATCTGGCGAAAGCCTTCAGGCACTGAGGAATCTTTGGCGTAAGCATGTAATAAACGATCCGGGTGTGAGTTTTGTAAATAACGTTTAACACCCTTAGGACAAAGCATGCCTTTATTGAAGGGGAATTCTTCCCATGGTTCAATGCCAATAATTTTATTGTCATGAACCTTAAGTTGCATTCCGCACTGTTGTCCGCAAAAACAGCAATGAGTCTTTACGAGTTTTTCTGTCGGAATGCCTCGATCAATCCGCTGCTGATCATCGAGCTGATAAGCAGTGTGAGGACCGAACTTATCAAATAATTGGTTTTCCATTTTCATCCCTTTTCAATTGATGGACCATGCCACATTTTGCCCTGAGAAAGTCCCAGAAGCAGACGGCGACAACGAGGGCAGACCTTTTGATAATGGCCAGTTCCATCTGTCATCTCATAGTTATAACCGAGTTTCTTTTGCACTTGCATTAGATCATTAATATGCATTTCAGATCCATATTCAGTATTACAACGAATACAGCGTGCCATTTTTTCTTTGCCAATTTTTTTATAGATAGCTACTCCGAATTGGGCCGGTCGCATGAAGATATGAAAAAACTTTCCGAAAGGTAAACTAATGAGAGTGAAGATGACAGTGATGGCGTGGAAGATACTCAGAAAAGCATAACCATAACCTTTGAGCCAGGTATAACTTACTGTCAGGAACAATCCAGTAATACTTATCGCAAAGAGAAGGAGGAGGGGCATGATGTCTTCAGAAAAAGTTTGCAAGACAGCTGCATCCCGATCTCTCATCCTTCGTCTGAAAGCGAGCATGACTCCTGAAATAACCAGTACCGAAGCCACAACCAGTCCATGAAAAATCAAATGTCCCAGAGTGGTTTCTATTTTAAAAGCTAAAGTGGGAAAACCAAAGATTACGATCTTGTAGGAAGTAAGATCTCCATCCGGTACTAAAAAATAAAGCCAACCGAAAACTAAAGGAAAAGTAATTGCAGCAGCGAGAATGCAACCCCACATAATAAGCCAGTGGGCAAGTCCGCGCTCCTTATCTCTTTTCCAGATAAAACTGTTGCCTCCGATAATCGTAACAATTCGTCCGACCAGAAATTTTAAATTACTAAAAAAATGTTCACGTTTAAACATGAGTTCCCAGCCACGTCTCCAATAAAGGGCAGTAGGAGGTCTGTGCAGCCACATAACGTAACGATAGACGATAGCAAAGACAGCGAAGAGCGAAGCAAAGGTATACCCCACCAGAGCAGCATCAAAATGGGCGAGATTTCGTGAGCCGACCCAGATCATGATGGACAAAAAGATGGTGAAGAGAGTTGCGAGGAATAATGATTTTTTTACTTCAGTTTCCATAGTTCTATTCTATTCCTTATGCGCCATTATTAAAGATGACATCAGTCACAGCTTAGCGTCATCTTGCGGATATTTCCTGTTATCCAAATCAATGTCCCAATTGTTATACAGAGAGGTGTCAAAAGATGAGGAAGTGGAAACATATACTGATCCAGGCAATATATGATGAAACCTGTAACGATAAATTCTTGTCCAATGTTTATCATGAGACTCCCGCGAGTCGTTTCAGCATTAAAGGTTGGGAATAAAATACTCAAAATTCGTGTTAGCATACCAAGAAAAGTTATTGCCCACGCCGTAATACCCAGAACAGTGAATACTTTTACTAGTCCGCTTAACCAGATTGTTTCTGGAAAGATTTGAATCAATCTAATTGTGCAAACGGAATACATACCTAAGGGGAAGACAAGACCCCAATAGAGTGGAGTGTAGGAAATTGGTATCTTTTTTACAGCATGTCTCCAGAATCCCAAAATAAACAACATTGGAATCCACCAAGTCGCTGTGGCCCAAAACATCAGTGTGAAACCTTTAATGAAAGGTAAAACAGGAAGCAGTAAACTTGAGTTAGCTGATTTTAGAACCAGCAGCGAACCTGCAAGAGTTGATATCGCCATGGCCCCCATATTGATCCAGTAGGGAGGCATGAGATCATTTGGATAAAATTTAAAAAACATGTAGCGATAAAAGATAATCGAAATTATCCAGATATATAGCATCCCTCCGAAAAGCCATAGGACCGTTAATAGAAAGAGGATGATATCATTATTGACCGAGGTGTCTAAAAAAGATGTCCCAACCACAGGAATAGATTGGGTCGCCACAATAGCAATTAACCAGCCTCCATGGATGGCCTGTTCAAAAACTGGTTTTTCACTCTTAACGGTTAATAAGACAAAGATTGAGTAAATAGAAATAAGCCATAGCGTGAGTGATAATCCAAAAAAAAATTGAGCGGCAAAGATGGACCCAGTCATCAAGTGGCACTGTGAACCGATAATACTATTGGCAGCTACGATAGTGAAAAATCCCGGAGCTCTTTTATGGTCGGAGAAATCATCAATAAATCTTTCTTTAAAAATGAATGCTCGAGCGACAAATAGTAATGTGAGGGCAACATATAAAGCTAAATTGATGAAAAAGAGGAACTTTGCTGCAGTGTCGAAGCCCTGAAGTTTGAAATTAAGGGAGATAATTCCTGTGGCCATCACCATCGCGAAATAGACCGGATTAAGATTCGACAGATTCGTTCTGATGAGAGGGAAAGGGAATTGAATCTCGGGTTTGATCATTCTTCTTCTCTTAAACTTTTAAGGTTGCAAACTTATGAAATCTTATTTGTTTTAAGTCATCTTTGACTATAAATTTCTATTAGTTACTGTCTCGTGCGTCACAAAGATTATTACTGATTCTTAGTCTCGGTAATGTTATGTATTCTACTTGTTCCTTATTTTATTCTTCTAACACTATTTGGTCATGAAGGATAAGACGCGGCAATTCCGGAAACAGAATTGTTCTTCCATCTTGAAGGGGAAACTTGTGATTACTTCTGACGAAGCCTTGGCTGCGGTTTTATCCCATCGCCTGACCGCAAAAATTGAACACATTGATCTAGAGCTTTCTCTGGGGAGAATTCTAGCAGATGACGTTTATGCTGACATTGATCAACCGCCTTTTCACCGTGTGGCGATGGATGGTTTGGCCATCAATAGTTCACAGCTCAAAACGACGAAATCATTTAAAATACTAAATACCATTGCAGCAGGTGCCGAATCTCCTGAACTTCCTTCAGGACCGATGGGATTTGAAATCATGACTGGAGCCATGTTACCTCTTGGTTCGGATATGGTTATCCGTTATGAGGATTTGGTTATTAACGATAAAATGGCACAGCTCAATGCAGATGAAAAAAAACTTTCTTCTAATTTCCATCCTCAAGGAAAAGATTACAAAGCTGGGGACAGAGTTCTAAGCAAAGGAACAAAAATCCGCTCAACTACGACATCAATACTTGCTTCTGTTGGATATTCTAAAGTGCCAGTTCTGGCCTTGCCCAAATTGGGAATAATCAGTACCGGCAATGAATTAGTCCATGTTCATGAAAAGCCTTCTCCATATGAAATTCGTTGGTCTAATGGAATCGGTCTTAAGCATGAGTTGGAATCATTCGGCTATAGTGACGTCACTATTATTAAACTTCCTGACGATGAAAATGAAATCCGTAAGCACATGCAGGAGCAACTTTCAGCTTGTGATGTCCTTCTTCTTACGGGCGGAGTCTCGGCTGGAAAATTTGATTTTGTCCCCCGGCTTCTGAAAGAGTGTGGAGTAAAAGAAATCTTCCATAAAGTTTCCCAACGACCAGGAAAGCCTCTGTGGTTTGGTGAAACATCTCAAGGCAAACTGGTGTTCGGTCTTCCAGGCAACCCAGTTTCATGCCTTGTTAATTTAAGAAAATATGTCATCCCTTGCATGGATCTTTCACTTTCGGGCAAAGAACCTCTTCTCCCCGAGGCGATCCTCACTCAAGAAGTTAAGTTCAATAAAGACTTCACTTACTATTGTCTCGTAAGAATCTCCCAGGAAGGTTCAAAATTATTTGCGACCCCTGTTAAGGGGAATGGATCTGGAGACTTTTTCCAGATGAGAGATTCCGATGGCTTTATGGAACTGCGTCAGAGTGATGCTCCTTTTTCTGAAGGTTTTTCAGGAAAGATTTATCAATGGGGTAAGCATTGAAAGATTCCATGATTGATAGTTTTGGTCGAAGAATGAGAAAGCTACGAGTCTCTCTTCTAGACGCCTGTAATTTTCGCTGTACCTATTGCATGCCCGCTTCGGCAACCTTCTCCAAGCTTCATGATTTGTTATGTCCAGATGAGATTGGATTGATTGTAAGTAATTTAGCAAAGCTTGGCATTGAAGAGGTTCGACTGACCGGTGGAGAGCCTACTCTAAGGGCGGAATTAGTTGAGATCGTGGAACGTCTTTCTGAAATTCCTCTCAAGCGATTGGGATTAACGACGAATGGTTCAGAACTTGAGAAATTTATCCCAGCCCTTAAGAATACCAAACTGCAAAGTATTAATGTAAGCCTGGATAGCCTTGATTCTGGCCTCTTTAAACGTCTGGCCCGTTATGATGGGTTAGCTAAAGTGTTAAGCAGTATTGATCACTCCATCGAGGCGGGTTTCAAAGTTAAAATTAATACGGTGTTAATGAAACAGAATATGCATGAATTGCCGGCCTTTATTGAGTTTGCTCGAGAAAGAGGAATAGAAATTCGGTTTTTGGAATTAATGAAGATAGGAGTCGCTATTGACTTTTTTGACCAGGAATTTGTTCCTGCAGGCCACCTCATTCATGAATTACGCCAGATCCATAAGATAAAGCAAGTGCCTGTCCCTCATGATTCCACGGCCTTTAAGTATCAGTTGGATAATGGAGTGATGATAGGTTTTATTGCTTCCGAAACGGTTCCCTTTTGTGGTTCATGTTCACGCTTAAGACTTGATAGTAAGGGGGCCCTGCGCTCGTGCCTTATGAAAGAAAATAAAATGAATCTCCGGGGGCTATCTTTAGAAGACTATCCGGAGATCATCACGGAGGTTCTTAAACACAAGCCTTACGAGCGTGTGGAAAAAGTTACCCAACCTATGTACCAGATTGGAGGTTAAAATGTTGAGTCATGTTGATGAAGAAAATCGTCCTCAAATGGTGGATGTAGGACAAAAAAAAGAATCCCAGCGAGAAGCCACTGCCTATGGAATCGTAAAAGTAGGTAAGGTCATTATGGATGAACTCACTCATGGAGAGATTCATTCTAAGAAAGGTCCAGTCCTTTCCACAGCTATAATTGCCGGAACTATGGCCGTTAAAAAATGCCATGAGCTAATTCCTTTCTGTCACCCGCTGATCTTGGAAAAAATTAAAATTAACATTACTCCGTTAGATGCTGAAAAGTTCGAAATATTCTGCACCGTAGGTTGTTTTGGTAAAACAGGAGTTGAGATGGAGGCACTTACGGGAGTTCATGTAGCGGCCCTTACTATTCACGATATGTGCAAGGCCTTATCGCCGGCCATAATTGTCGAAGACATTCACTTATTGAAAAAAAGTGGCGGAAAAAAAGATTATGAAGCTTAAAAAAAACTTTCATCCAAGGATGTTTGGATTTGCTGGCTTTTCCGGTTCAGGTAAGACCACTCTGATTGAAAAACTTATTAAGGCCATGAGCCGTTATCACATCGGCTATATTAAGCATGATGCTCATAAGTTTCAGATGGACCATCCGGGAAAAGACACTCACAGACAGTATCAGGCCGGGGCGGAAGTGGTCTTTATTAACGACTCCGATCATTTTAATCTCCAGGTAAGAGGGGAGAGCTTTACGTTGGAGAAAGAATACTTTAAGGACTGTGATCTGGTGTTCGTTGAAGGTCATAAATATTCTGATCATGCCAAATTTCTTTTTCTGGATTCAGAGGGCCAAGCCCTTAAAGAATATCAGGAAGGAAAACTCACTAACGTCCAAGCTTTTATCCTTGAGAACATGGATCAATCAAGGCCCGAAGACAAACCTTCCTTTCACCGCGATGATATTGAAGGTCTAATGAAGTTTATCAGAAGTCACATTGATGCTTCTGTGAAGTCAGTAGAACTCTATGGACTCATCCTTGCTGGAGGAGAGAGCAGCAGGATGGGAAGAGATAAGTCTCTCCTCAATTATCATGGTCTTCCACAAACGGAACATCTTTATAAAATGGCTAAGGATATGAATCTACCGAGTTTCATCTCCTGCAAATCTCAGCAAGTGGATAGACTTGGGCTTTCTCATCTGCCAGTCATCTCTGATAGGTTTTCAGGCTTTGGTCCTTTGGGAGGAATCCTCTCTGCCATGGCAACTTATCCCAATAAGGCATGGCTCGTAATGGCCTGTGATCTTCCGCTGCTTACGACTGAAACTTTGAACGAGCTAATTCTCGCTCGTGATCCTCTTAAACAGGCCACTGCTTACTTCAATCAGGAACGGAAACAATTTGAACCATTATTTGCGATTTATGAGCCAGGTATCTATTCGCGCATGCTGCATTTCTTAGGTGAAGGTGTCAGCTGTCCCCAGAAAGTTCTTTTTAATTCATCAGTCAATACTTTGCCTCTAACTACACAAGGAAGATTGCAAAACGTTAATACACCAGAGGATCGTATAGAGGTTCTGAAGATTCTTGAAACGGAGAGTTTATGAATATCAAAATTAAATACTTTGCTTCACTTAGGGAGAAATCTCAAAAGAGTGAAGACTTACTAGAAATAAATGAAAAACAAAACCTTTCGGAAATCTACGAACTACTTCGGGGCAAATATCATTTCCCACTTACAGCCAAGGAAATTAAATTCGCCGTCAATAATGAATACGTCGAAGATGAGTACCTGCTTAAAGAGCATGATGTTGTGGCCTTTATTCCACCGGTGGCGGGAGGTTAAGTATGTTCAGGATTGTAGATTCACCAATTCTTGTCCATGAATTATCTGAAACTACCAGAGATGAAGTCGGCGCAATAGTCACCTTCGAGGGAAGAGTCAGAAACAATAATCAAGGAAAGAAAGTTCTCTCATTAGAATATGAAGCTTTTCAAGAAATGGCCGAAGCGGAAGGGAATAAGATTATTAAAGAGGCGAAAGAACTTTTTGCCATTGAAGATGCTCTTTGTTTTCATCGTATCGGTCAGCTTACTATCCGTGAAATCGCTGTCTGGATCGTCGTCTATGCCAAACACCGTGAAGCCGCCTATCAGGCCAACTCTTATATTATTGATCAGGTAAAAACCCGTGTCCCTATCTGGAAAAAAGAATTCTATGATGATGGCGACAGTGAGTGGGTAAAGTGTCTCGCTTGCGCGGCTAAAGGGATTGCTCATCATGACCATTTCCATCACGTCTAATCAGCTATTTCAGCGACAGATAACCCTGCTTGGAAGTGAAGGGCAGAAGCTTATTACTCAAGCACGGGTTTTAATTGTTGGCGCTGGTGGTCTTGGATGTCCAGCTCTCCAGTATCTCTCATCGGCAGGTGTCGGAGAGATAGGAATCGTGGATTTTGATAAAATCAGTGCTTCTAATTTACAGCGACAGATTTTATTTCGCCCTGAAGATGTGGGACAACTCAAAGTGAAAGTTGCTAGCGAACGTATCCGGAAACATGCTCCTTATACTAAAATCGTAGATATTCCTATAGCTCTGAACGAAGATAGTGCAGCTAGTGTTATTTCCAGTTATAATGTCATTCTCGATTGTACAGACAATTTTCATACAAAATTTCTCCTACATGACTTTTGTTTTCAAGAAAGGAAAATTTTGGTGCAAGCTTCGGTTTATCAGTATGAAGGCCAATTGCAGGTTTTTGATTTTCGAAATCAGCAAGGCCCTTGCTGGCGTTGCCTTTGGAAAATCCCCCCTGAAGATGGTTGCACTGGCACTTGTGCAGAAGTAGGAGTCATAGGCCCTCTCTTAGGAGTTATGGGGAGCTTACAAGCGATGGAAGCCTTGAAGATCATCCTGGAAAAACCTTTTCTAAAAAACGGTAACACTTTATTTGTCGACTTACTTACTTTATCAATGGAATCCAGAGTTTTTAAGGGCCGTAAAGATTGTTCTTGTTGCGTAAAAAAAGATCTTCCTCGAACAGAAGGAATTCAAATCGCTCTACCTGACCGGCTGAATGAATTTATAATTATTGATGTAAGGTCTCGGAAGGAAAATCAGGAGTGCCTTGTTTTAAAAGGTCTTGCAGGTCTGGAAATTATCAATCTACCTCTGGAAGAAGTGAGTTCGTTTCTTCCAGTAGCCTCAAAAAAATATCTGGTTGTTTGTAGCAAGGGAATCAGATCTTTGAAGGCATGCCGAGAGCTTCGGAAGAATCACTCAGAAGTTTATTCGCTTTTGGGAGGCATTGAAAAACTAGGATGAGGGCAGTTGGCCCTCATCCTAGACATTTATCACAGAAACAATATTGTTTTAATCTCTTTGCAAATTAAACTGACGGTCTCTTATGACTTGTCCATTACTGATAAATTTTAAATTGTAATCAAAATCTGCTGGAAAACCTTTTACGTAACTCTCTTCCTGAGTGCCTTCGGCGAATTCAGTTTTAATGCTCAACCGATTACTGGACGCGGAAACGATGCTGCTCTTTGTACCATTTGAATAAATACAACCATCATCACGGATTTCGAAAGTTGTCGTATAGTTAAATCGAGGGCGTCGCAAATCATCGGTAATCGTACCACTGAATCTCCATGAATCGCCTGCAATTTGAGTCATTGAAGCAAAAGTCTGGCCAAAATGCCCACTAATATTTTCAGGTGTTACACTTGAAGTACCTCGAAATGAAGCCCAATCCGAAAAAGTTATAAATAAAGATTTAATTTTTTGTACTTCTGCGTTTGGAATACCACATGCATTTGTATTAGAACCACCTGTAGTTCCACCGCCCGTAGTACCACCGCCTGTAGTACCACCGCCTGTAGTTCCACCACCTGTCGTACCATCGGTTGTGCCATCCATAATTTCAACTTCAAAAGTAAAACAAGCGACAGCTATATTAAGATCTTCTTCTGCCCCAAAGACAACGAAGATAAAGTTTTCCTGAGGGGGAAGAAGGGCCAGAGAGATGCTTTGGTTAAACTGGTAGGAACTTCCCTGACCATCATTTACTACCACTACCGATCCTCCAAGTTCTTCTTCTATTCCGGCCCTATCAACGATGCTGTCTTCACCTCCTGCAATTGCTCCGCAACTGTTAGACGGATATATGCCGTGCTGGTGAAGGACGTTATCAGCTCGGTCAACTTGGAAAGAGAGATTAAGGGCATTCTGAGTATTATCGACTTGGAAATTTTTATTAAGGACTCTAATGTCAGAATCGATATTATTGTTAACAATAACCGTAGGACCTGGAGAAGCAGATCCTTCTTGGCGTTCTGCTTGTTGAACCTCAACACTGGTGTCATCATCCCCATCGCTGCCGCATGAAACCATTGTCAACATGGACACTAAGCACATGCAAAGAAGTAACTTGATAGGTTTGGGTTGAAAAGATCTTGTCGTGTACATATTTCACTCCATTTTTGTAGGAAATTAAAGATTTCTTCTCTGCGATTTTGCAAGTTGATTGCCAAAGGAATGAAGGGGGGAAATGGAAAAAAATATGATTATTCACTTAAGAAGGGGCTTGTTGACTGTAACTCACCTTATCGCTAACTAATATCGTCATCTGGTCTAAGCATTTTTAATTATCTTTTTTTGGCCATATTAACGCAATAAATGATAATTAAATTAGTAAATGAATATTGCCATAACTGTTTATACAGTTCTAAAAAACAAAATTTCCCAAAAATATTTTGGAGAGAGTGTTCTCTTCATTTGCATAGGCGTGTTTTCCGCTCTCGTTTGTACGGCCTATGCCAAATTGTTTTCCTTGATTGAGCATTATTCGGGAAGTCTTTTTGCTAATAATCCGCTGATCATTTTTATCATGGCCCCTGCTGGACTTGTTTTATCTTTTCTTTTAGTCAGATGGTTTTCTCCTGGAGCTAGTGGAAGTGGGATTCCTCAAGTCATGGCATGCGTTGAGCATTCAGGTTTAGCGGCCAAGCTTCTTAGGAAATCTGTTATAATCATTAAAACAATTTCTAGTTTGCTTGCTGTTTCTGTGGGAGCAGCGATAGGGCGCGAAGGACCATCTCTTCAGATTTCAGCTTCTATTGCCTATAATTTAGGAAAAGTTTTTAGGCGCTTTCGTATTCAGCCTAGTCCTGAACAAATTTTAGTTGCTGGTGCTGCCAGTGGATTGGCCGCAGCCTTCAATACTCCCATCGGTGGAATTGTTTACGCTGTTGAAGAACTGAGTAAGGAGCACATCCGGAAATTTAAAGATATATTACTTCTTGCAGTGGTTTTATCAGGTTTAACTGCACAAGCTATTCTGGGGAACTATCTATATCTTGGTAATCCCGCAATGCCTAAACATAGCGGCTTTACTGTTTTTATTGGTATTACAGTATTGAGCCTTTTTTGTGGATTTTTAGGAAGTCTTTTTTCTAAGTTTCTTACTGCTTTAATTGAATGGCGTTCAAAAAAAACAATTTCAACTCAATTAGTGATCATTTCTTTGGTAGGACTTGCGCTTGCCACATCATTTTATTTTTTAGGAACATCCTCCCTATTTTCCGGTAAAGAAGTTATCAACCAAGCTCTTTTCTTTGAACAGACAGTAAGTTTGCCTGTCGCCATGTCACGATTCTTTGGACCTCTGATTTCTTCAATGACTGGAGTAGCAGGCGGAATATTTGCTCCTTCTCTTTCTGCTGGGGCTGCAATCGGTAATTTTTCTGCTGCTTTTTTTGACCCTGAAATGAAAATCATCTTTACTCTAGCTGGAATGGTTGGATTCCTAAATGGAGTTACTCATACACCTATAACTTCTTTTATTTTAGTTCTCGAGATGACTGACAGGCATTCTGTTGTCATTCCGATGATGAGTGCAGCCGTTTTTTCTTCTATCGGTGCACGTCTTATTGCTAATAAGTCTTTTTATGAATTTGCTGTTGATAGGATACTGGAAGCAGAGGCATTAACACCAAAGAGTGTACCTCCGGATAAATAATTTTATTTATCAAAGAAGATACTAATTAATCCGGTTCTAAGCTCTAATGTAGGAGAACTTCCAAGTTCAGTTGCCGGACCTCGGTATATGCTATCGACCTCATTCATTGTACTAAGAGACATAAAACCTCCATATAACTCACCATTGTCATTACTATTCAAAACATCCAGAGGAAGGGTTTGAACGTAATAAAAATCTTCCAAAATTATTTTTGAATTTGAGCAGGAATATTGAGGGAAAGAATAAAGTAAACTTTTTACATATACCGTTAAGTAATTCTCTCCATAGTTAAGTCCATTTCCATTTAAGAATAAATTCATTTGAGATGCCGGTGAGAAATTCGACACGCTCTTTTCTGGTAAGATTTCAAGAGGGATTGGCGAAGAAAAGGAAGCGTGATTTGTAATGATAGAAGCGCAATCCAAGTTCAATTGGTATGGGGCATGTGACTTTAGATTGATCACCCCCACAGTATGATGAGGAGATCCAAAATCATTGCTTCTAATAATCATTTCTGTCTCAAGCTGTGTCGTTTGAACGTACTTTTTATTCTGAGTGACTTCAAGATGTGGAAAATCAGGATCAAAGGCAAAATAAGCTTCTTCAGTTTCAGATGTGATTTGCCCGTCATTCGACGTTCCTGCAAAACTTAGGCAAAACGACTTAGATGCTTGGCCCAGTTGAAAAGCACCTGAGTAAACATTCCCCTGTTCTGGGTCGCAACAATGGTTTTCACTGATGCAGTATTTAATAGAAGAAGCGGTAGAGCAGGTTAGATTAATTTCTATCGGCTCTTTAAAAGAGCCACCTGTTATATTTGATGAGCAAACAGGAATCTTCGGATCTTTAAATCCTGAAAATTCATCAGGGTCTTTAAGCTCTTTATCAATGTAAGGTGTTGAAGGTGAGGGTTGAGGAGCACTATAAAAAGGCGATGATTCTATTTGCTTTGAATTCGTTGTCTTTGTCGGTGATTTATTACTTTCTGTGGAGGAAGAGGGGGAGCGCCTTGTTCTTTGCGTTCCTCCACTCCAGTTAAATACTGGAGCTGAGGCGCTTTCAAATTCTAAAGACTTATCTATTTCAGGAGAAATATCAAGCCCTTGAGTGCGATCTGAGATCACGTACTGTGGCCCTTGGGGTTTCATTTCAATGAGCTGAGATTTTTTAGGTGGCAAAGAGGCTGGATTACGATTTTTCTTAATCTTTTTTTTGACTAGGAAATCACTATCTTCTTTAATATCAAGCACATTCGGCTGTACTGCGCGCTTTAAGCCCAGCCCACCTAAAAGTAGAATAAGTATACCTACAGCAATAGTACGCCTTCTCATGAGAGTCTTTTCGGTTAAAGGGCAATTTTTAAACTTAATTTTGTATCAAACGTTTATTTAAGTGCTCCCGTTTATAAACGGGAGCACTTGAATCAAGTTAAAATTTACTTAATTAAAAAGGAAGCTTTGTGAAAATAAGACTGATCGTTTTAGGCGGATTGATTCTCCAGACTCCACAGCTATTGGCAATGGATTCATTTAGCTACTCGGGCCGGTTAATTAATAATAACGGTTCTCCCGTTACGGGAGAAGTGAACCTTAAATTTGATTTGAGCTCTACCCAGGACTCTTCGGATATTCTTTGTTCCAAGACTATCAGTGAAGTTCCTCTCTCTCATGGGATCTTTAACGTTAAATTAGATTTTCTCCCTGCTGATTGTGAGAATAATAGCATTCAGACGATCATGGAAAGCATTCCTTCAGGCCATAGTTTAAGCTATCAGGTTACAGACCTGACTAATTCTCGCTCTTATTCTCATCAAACAATTTATTCTGTTCCATCTTCTTTCATGGCAAGTTTTGCCAAATCTCTTGGAAGTATGGGCGCTACTTCAGATGGACAAGTTTTAAAATGGAGTGCTGCTGCTGGAAAATGGATACCAGGAACTGCGGGAACAGGAAATGGAACTATAACTTCTATTAACACTGGTCCTGGTTTAGTAGGAGGGCCGATCGAGAATAATGGAACTATTTCCATTGCACCAGGTGGAATCGAAGATGGCCACTTAGCTCCTGGAATTAATCCTTCTAAGCTTAGCGGAACCCGTGATGCTTCCAAATATCTTAAAGGTGATAATACCTGGAGTAGTTTTGAAGCAGATCTTTTGGCCACCATCTTAAACGGCTTTTCTTTACCCACTCCGGCATCAGCAATCACCAGTAGTGATTCAGTCCTTGAAGCTTTTGGAAAACTTCAAGGTCAGATTACAGCTCTGGAGTCTAATAAACTTAGTAGAACTGGTGGGACTTTATTTGTAGGTACTATAAATGGTGTACCGACTCCAACCCAATTAGATCAGATTGTGAATAAGGAATATGTTGATAGTTTAGTTAATGACGTAAATCCCTCCCAATGGATTACGGCAACTCCTAACATTCACTACGATATAGGTAACGTTGGGATTGGTACTGCTACCCCTGGTTCAAAGCTCAGTATCGTAGGGGATATTTCACTAGCTGGCGGAATAAAATTTAAACCAAATACTTACACAGTGGAACTTAAAACGAGTGATGCAACTTCTAGTGACTTACAGTTTATACTTCCACCGGATAAAGGTAGTTCCGGTGAAGTCATTGTTACAGATGGCAATGGAAATTTATCCTGGGCCTCTCCGGCGGCAAGCAAGCAAGATGCTTTCACCGTATCTTCACCACTTGCTTATGACTCTGGAACAGATATTTTAAGTATTGGATTGATGCCAACATCTCTGGGAGGAACTGGTCTTAATAATCCTGGTCTTTCGGGTAATCTTCTGAAATCCGATGGATTAAACTGGTATAGTTGGACTCCAAACTTTTTAACAAGTGAAGCTGACCCTACAGTTCTACCCTTCGCTAAGGCTTCTCTACCAACCTGTGGAGTAGGAGAAGTTTTAAAATCCGATGGTTCTTCTTTTTCTTGTGTAACTGATGCCAATACAATTTTATCGACCGATGATGTTTCTCTCGAAACTTCCGGTTCAACCATTCGTGTGAAGGCGCAAGGGATTTTAGATACACACTTAAGTGGCATCTCTTCATCCTGTGGTATTGGGCAAATTTTAGTTACCAATGGAATGGGATCATTTTCATGCGCAACAGATTCAGTTGTCATTGGCGGCTCTCTCGCTTCTTCAAGCGCCATCTTAGATCTTCAGTCTACGACTAAAGGTCTTCTTCCTCCGAGAATGACCACGACCGAAAGAGATGCCATTACTGCTCCTTCAAATGGTTTAGTGATCTATAATACTTCCAGTAACCAGATTGAATTCTTTAACGGCACTGGTTGGAGTACATCTAATACATTCGTTGGAACCCGCGCCACTTCAGATATTGTTCAGGCCGGAAGTCTTGCGGACACTAAGCTTAACTTGAATGCCAAAACCTTCGATGTTGGAAACAATTTTGACTTAGCGACTGATCGTTTTCAACCAACAGTTGCAGGAAAGTATCTCGTTACCCTTCAAATACACGCTTCCTCTCAGTCTAACGGAGATCATAATATATCTGCCATCTATAAAAATGGATCGATGTATGAAAGACGTTTTACTCGATCAATAAGTGCCGGCAACAGCGAATCAACTATTGTCACGCTCGTTGATATGAATGGCTCTACGGATTTTATAGAACCCTATTTTAGTCTTTCTGCCGGAAATGCGGTTGCCGTTACATTCACAGCTTCTCTTCAATCTCCTGGTTCTTCTTCTGGAAGTGGCGGTGGTGCTGTTACTTCTGATAGCGTTGATGGTACTCATATTCAAGACGGAACAATTACCTCTGCAGATATAGCTCCTAATACAGTTTCAGTTTCCAATCTCGATTTTGCATCAAATGAAGGGATTAATCTTCCTCAACAGGCCGCGAATCCGGCAACGGGGACTGCTGGTCAAACATACTTTAATACTACGACCAAAACTCTGATGTTCCATGATGGAACAAGCTGGCAAGCTGTAGGCTCAGGAGGAGGGGGCGGTGGAAGTGGTAGTATCAAAACAGATTCTTGGGATTCTGGAAGTAATGCTATTAATACTCAATCAATTACATTAGACACAGCTTCGGTCGTGGTTATTTCAGCTTCTATAGAAGCGGTTCATTCAAATGGTGTCATGGAATTTAATGGGGCCAGGGCCAATATTTCTGTGAATGGAGCTATGTGTGGGATCGATCAGGACTATGTGGGGGCAGACACTAACAGAACGATAAATGCATCAGCTTCTTGTATTGTAAATCTACCTGCTGGCACACATACACTGAAATCTGAAACGACTGGAAATAATATCCAATCAAGAAATTACAACAAGCTCTCCTACGTTGCGATCCCGACGAGCATTAGTGGTGGAGGGGGAGCAGATAATCTTGGAAACCACACGGCAACTCAAAATTTAAACCTAGGAGCAAATTGGATTTCTGGGGACGGGGATAATGAAGGTCTAAGTGTTAGCAGTAACGGGAAAGTTGGGATCGGGTTAACCACACCTACTCAAGCCTTTGAAGTAAATGGTGCTGCTAAAACCGTTGGAAGGATGTATGTTTCTGGTGACACCGGTAGCGCTATGTCTGTTCCAACATTAGTTTTAAGATATGATACTGCAAACAACTATGGTGAAATCTTTGCCCGTGATTATTCAACTGGCACTCAAAAAAATCTTGTTCTTCAAGGAATTGGGGGATACGTCGGAATTGGTACAATAACACCTTCAACAAAGCTTGATGTGGTTGGAGATATTAAAGCTTCAGGTGATATTTGTTCAGCAGGTGGTTCCACCTGTATGAGTACGCTTGCCTCAGGAAGCACCAAGTGGTCGCTTAATGGATCTGATATCTACAGAAACAGCAAGGTTGGAATTGGGACGGCGAGCCCTCTAAGCCAGTTCCATATCGCTAATGGAGTTAATGCCATAATGCGATTAGACTCAGGACCTGGACTTGCAAGTAGTATCTTGCATTATAACGGAGCAACAGCAGGTAGCGGCCTGGCATTCTTCCCAGCTGCAGATGGAAGACTACTCTCAGTGCTCGGAAGTGATTTAATTAATAACAATGCAAAGCTTACGATACTACAAAACGGTAACGTCGGTATCGGGACAATAACTCCGTCAGTAAAACTTGATGTCGTTGGAAATATAAAAGCTTCAGGTGATATTTGTTCAGCAGGCGGTGCCACTTGTATGAGTACGCTGGCATCAGGAAGCAGCAAGTGGTCGCTTAATGGATCCGATATCTACAGAAATAGTAAGGTTGGGGTTGGAACATCAACTCCTGGGGCCAAGCTTCACCTTGTTGCTAATGATTCATCCACTCAACTTCGATTGGAGGGCACCGGGACTTATAATGCTTGGATGGAGTACAGACCGAGTGATGTGGGAGCAGAAAATTGGAATACAGGCGTTGATGTAAATGGTTTTAAAATTCATAATCAAACAGATAATACAACTAGGTTGCTCATTGATAATAGTGGCAATGTAGGGATTGGAACCAACAATCCACCACATAAATTAACAGTTCAAGGTAATCATCTTATTACCACAAACGACTACGTTCATGGCGTTATTGGTAGTGCGCTTTGGCTTGCCCGTGGTGCAGCTACTGGTAACACTCATTCACTTATTCAAGCTTACCACGATGGCGCTATGACTTATGCTCCACTTGCTTTAAACCCTAGTGGAGGGAATGTTGGTATTGGGACGACTGAGCCTGATTCCAAACTACACATTAACACCAGTGGTAATACTGCAGCTGATGGGATTACCTTGAGAAATGGCACAAACCAGACACATAAGTGGTACTTACCGAGTAATACTCATTCAGAGTTTTTGATTGGATCTACTGCAGGCTTATTTTCTTGGAAAAATTCTAATGGGGAGTTATTAAGAATTAATTCAAACGGAAATGTTGGTATCGGAACTATTTCTCCAGTTGCAAAGTTGCAAGTTGAGCATCCAATGAATAATGGTGCATCTAAGTACTCTTGGACGTCAGGAGCAGGATTATTTATTAACAACCCTTCGTTTGCTAATGGTGGAGAAGTCGCCAAGATCGTTATGAATACTGCCAGTGGAGGCTATAATAGTGGCGCAATAATTCACGTTGAAGGCGCCGGTGCTCACAACTCTGGGCAGTTAGTGTTTTCGACTGGCTGGGATGCAGCTGGAAATGGCACAGAACGTATGCGTATTAAAAACAATGGTAATGTCGGAGTTGGAACGACAGCACCTACAGCAAAGATTCATGCTGAAATTAATGAAACAGGTTCAGGTTTTAAACTTACAGATTCTGAGGCTCCCAACGGCTTCCTTTCAATTGGAGAAGCGGGAAGTGCTGCAAATACTTTTGCTCCTATGATAATGGGTAGACCTTCCGGTAGTGATAAAATGACAGGTCTTTACTCTGATGTACTCAGTGCTGAAGATGTTGGCTCCGTTCCTGCTTTGATACTGCTTGGTAGTAAGGCTTCAGGGGGGTTGACCACCAGACCGGTTCTAGGGATTAACAATCATACAACAAGGCTCATGACCGTGCGTGCGAATGGTACTGTCGGAATTGGGACATCAGCTCCTTCTCAGTTACTCCATATTTCCGGGGCTGGCAGCCCATCAATCAGGCTTGAAGATACAGATGATAATCGGCATGCAATGCTGAGAATGGATAATAGTGTATTCGAAATTTGGAGTGCAGGAGCCGCCACGGACGCTGGAGTGATTGTTTTCCGCACGGGCAGTGGGGGAGGGACCGAAAGAATGCGCCTTAGCGGTGAAGGGAATTTGGGAATTGGCACGATTGCCCCATCATATAAACTCCAAGTAGGAAATGCAGCTGATGGAAGCCAAGCTCGTGCCAATGCCTGGAATGCTCTCTCAGATGAAAGACTTAAAAAGAATTTTAAGCCTATTCCAGATGCTTTAGAGAAGATTAAGGCCATTAGTGGATATTTCTATGAGTGGAAGCGTGGAGCAGATAAAAGTCGAAAAGTAGGGGTGAAGGCCCAGGAAGTTCAGAAAGTGTTTCCTGAGGTCGTATCAAAAGGGGACGATGGCTTCTTATCGGTTTCTTATGACCACTTAATTGCTCCAATCATTGAAGCCGTTAAGTCTCTTTCGGAAATTCAAACAAATAATTCGAGAGACATTTCTTCTAAAGCTGATAAAGAAGATGTTGAATTATTAAAAGCTGAAAATGAAAGACTCAAAAAAGAAAACGAAGAAATAAAGATCAGATTGAGAAAGATCGAAGAATCTCTTAACTTAAACTAATTTTTGAGGTTTAGTAACAGGCACGATCTGCAAACAGATATTATAAACTTCAGTTTTATCTCCGTCTTCCAGAAGAGTTGCAATTTTTCTTCTGAATTCTCGGGCCATTTCTTTGGCCTTGGGAAGATTGGCCACATTGATTGGTAATACGATCGAGGTTATGTCTCGAATATCAGGATCGTCATTACTTAGTGAATAGAGTGAATGCATAATCAGCTGTCGATTTGCTTCACGTAGCGCCATCGAAGGGATGTTATGGGTCGTTGTTATATTTTTATAAGTTCGAAGGCGTTTTCCATTCTTAATTTCAACTAAGCCTAATGAGATCATGATATCAAAAGATTCTTTTACCGTTTTTTCATCAAGATTTAACCTTTCGGCAATCCATGAAAAATCGTCTCGATAATTTACTGTCTCCATGAGACTTAAAATAGCGTAGTGGTGCCTGTCTGCAATTAGGGAAAATTCTTCATCTGTTAACTGATGGGCCCCACCGAGCTCTTTTCTGGCCTTCTGAGAGTTTTCTATTATCTGAAGGATAATTTTTCTTTCTTCCTCGTTAAGACATAGGGCCTGTATGATACGGTTGGTAACTGAACTGCCCGGAACATACTTCTTGTTGAGGATGTCACTCATCCTTCCTGAAGAAATATTCAAGTCTCTGGCAAATGCCCTGGTGGAATAATTTTGATTTCTTTCTTTCCTCTCCAACAGAATTTTATGGAGCAAAAGAGAGAGATCTATATCGCTACTATTCATCATTTAATTAACTGCAAACCCTATCATCAATTTTTCATCGAATACGTTATTAAATGGACCTTTTCAAGCATTTTGAAACGGCAAGTTATAAAAAAGGGCTTTCTAGTGCTCCATGTTTTTTATGGAGTGGTTAGTGATGGGTGTGCATCCCTTTGATACAGTGATGTCAAAAAAATATAAATGGAACTTTTCTGACGTATATCAGTTCTTTTCCACCTTTATATTGTTAGATTCAGTGCATTCAAACGGAGCTTTTTATGATTTTGGACTTTCGTGAACTAGATAAAACACACACATTTGTTGGGTCTAAGGCCTATGTCTTAGCAATGATGGCCCAAAATAATTTACCAGTCCCTGCGGGTTTAGTCGTATCTCATCTTCCTGAAAGTGAAGAAGATTGGAAACGTATTGAGTCCTGGTGGACGGGACAAGTTTCAGTTCCACTTGCCGTTAGATCGTCAGCTTTTGGAGAGGACTCTGAAGAAATGAGTTTTGCCGGACAAAACCAAACTTTTTTGAATGTTAAAACTTTTGAAGAATTAAAAACTGCCATTAAGGCCTGTTTTAAATCCATTGATCGCGAAGCTTCTCAAAGTTACAGACAATTTTTCATGGGGGAGAAAAAAGAAGTCCCCATGAATGTCGTTCTGCAAGTGATGGTAGATGCCAAGTATGCAGGGGTGTATTTTTCAGTCAACCCAACCCGCGCCGAAGAAGGGGCCGTTTTAGAATACGTTGAAGGTCTTGGTGAGTCCTTAGTTTCAGGCCAAGTTAATCCTTATAGAATTTTGAAAAAGGCAGGGGTTTCTGAAGGACCACTTACCATGGATGTTTTGAATAAAGTTTTTGAACTCGGAGCGAAGGTAGAAGAAAAGCTCTCTCAAAAAATTGATATGGAATGGGCGGTTGATGCTCAATCAAATGTTCTCCTTCTGCAGGCAAGGCCCATTACTTCTGCCAGGTCAGAAACAAAACAAAAAACATATCTTCAAGAAGAGCTTGAGCGAATTAAGAAAAATTACCCAGAAGAAACCTGGTGGGATGGGCAAACCTTTGCAGAATGGACTGGTCGTCCGAGTCGCTTAACTTTTGAAGTTTGGAAACGTGCTTTCGCTCCTGGTGGAGCCTTTGATAGCTCGCTTAAGGAACTAGGTTATTTAGGTTTCACTGATGAATCATATTCTCCTCATGAATCCATTATGGACCGACTTTTTGGTCGTGCTTATATCAATATGTCCAAAATGGTTCCTTTATATTTTGGGCCGATACCATACCGTATTGAGCCTTCACCAAAAGCTCACTTGAAATTTGAATGGTACAAAATAAGTGCAACAGGAATCATGAATACTCCCATGAGTCTTTGGCGCATGGTGAGTGTTGGATGGAATATGTCCACAAACCGCCGTAGGTGGATTGAGAAATCCCGAAAAGAATTAGTCGAGTTCAAACATAAAATGCAGCGGCCTCAAAATGGTGCTCTCTATGCTTCGTGGACCGATGAAGCTCTTTTAAATATTTGGCAAAAGGAAGTTGCGAACTTCTCCAGAGTTAGCTTGAAGTGGCCTTTGAACTTAGTGGTTTTGATTGAAGCCACTCACCAAAGTCTTCGTGCTGTTTTATCAAGTGTCGTTGGAAAAGATAAAGTTCAAGAATACCTACAGCGCTGGACAGGTGCTGGACTTAAAACTGCAACTTTTGAAATGAATCGTTATTTTTCACGTGCCGTAGAAGAGCCGCTTAAAAGGATGTTTTTCTTTTCAAGGTTTGGTCATAGGGGACCCGGCGAGTTGGATTTATCTCACCCCCGTTGGGAAGAGTTGGGCGATACTGCCTTCGGAAGTGGAAAAATAAAAGAAGCAGTCTCACATTCTGATTTTGATGTGGAGGAAGAAATTCATAAACTCAAAACATTCAAAGATTCAGTATTGGTTGAAGAATGGCATTTTTTAAAAGAATTATTAGAATTACGTGAACAGTGGAAAATGGAAATCCTGCGACCTTATGCCCATATTCGCTACATCAGTTTAGAGCTTGGTAGAAGATTGGGGTTAAATCAGGACATCTTCCATTTAACAGTAGAAGAAGTGGAAGAATTGGCAAATAACAAAAGCTCACTTGATTTAATTAAGAAGAAGATCTCAAGACGTAAGGAAGAACTCGATGCCTACAAAGCAGTTTACCTTCCAGATGTCCTTAAAAAGCAAGAAATCGATCAATGCCTTAATAACGATATCAGCAGTAGCTCGCTTCGCGGTGTTCCCCTAAGTCATGGAGTGGTAAAAGGAACCGTTCAAGTTGTGAGTGATCCTTCGGAAGTTGATTTTTCCAACTGGCCGGATGATGCGATCCTGGTGGCCCCTGCAACTGATCCTGGTTGGACGGCCCTCTTTACTCGTTCACGGGGAATTATTGTTGAAAGAGGAGGAGTGCTAAGTCATTGTGCCATTCTTGCCAGAGAATTAGGGCTACCAAGTATCAATCTCCCACGAGCGACAACTATTTTAAAAACTGGGGACCAAATTTGGCTTGATGGCCATAACGGTGGTGTGAAAAATGACAACAACTAATGAATTAGTGCCTATGATATTACCTACCGTGATGATTCCTCTCACTTTAGTAAGTGTGGGCTTTTCTGTGGTTGCAACCTTTATTGCAGGTCTTTTTGGCGTACAATTAAAGTTAGAAGGTCCTAGAAAACTTTTAGAAGTCCTTTTGAATCCAAAAGTTCTCGCGAGTGCTTTTGTACTAAACGCTCTTATTTTCGGAGGGGTTTACGGCTGGAGATGGTGGTCAAATTATCCCAGACTGATAAACACCATAGAGAGTGAATCCCAATTACGTGCCCAAGGTTCAGATATTCCTTATAGCGATGTCCCCACGGTTCATGTTTCATTCTCATCTCTTAAAACTCAACCTGAAATACCATTGGAACTGGAACAAGTTTGGAGAACCCAAACAGGTAAAGGTTTTTTTCGTGGGGCCCTTGTGACTGATGGTCGGGTTTTCATAGGAAACACTGATGGAATACTAAGAGAGCTTGAACTTAATACAGGAAAAGAAATAAGGTCATTTTATATTGGAACTCCTTCAAACTCGGAACTTACCGTTTGGAATCATTCTATTTACGCGGGGGAGGGTGTTCATGATACTCATCATGCGCGAGTCTACCGATTTGATTTGAGAACAGGCCATTATCAAGGAAGTTATCAAACCCTGGGACATACAGAAGCTCAATCGGTGGTGGGCCATTTTGATGATGAGCATACTTTATTTGTTGTTGGTGGATTAGATAGTCTTCACGCTATAGATCCCGTGAGTATGGAGCTAAAATGGAAAGTTGATGTTGGACATACGGATGGTGCCGTTTTAGTTGACCAGGGAACAGTCTTCATTGGATCTGGCCGGGAAAAGCATGATGATAAAAAATACAAAAGCTATGCTACTGCGCTTGAGTTTAAAACAGGAAAGATTCTGTGGCAAAGAGAACTCGCCGCTTCAAGCTGGATGCGTCCAGTAAGAGTTAAAGAGAATATATGCTTTGTCTCTGGCGAGGTCTACTTTCCGACAGAGCGAGGTCATATCACTTGTTTTGATCGAACATCCGGTGATCATACCATTGCGATGAATGCGCCTGATCCTATTGTGTCCACAACGAAAGTTATCGATAATACAATCATCTATGCCACTCTTCACGGATCAGTCTGCCGCTTTGATTTAGATCAAAGAAGAAATCTCTGGTGTTCCAACACAGAATCAAATGGGGCCAAATCAATGGCCGGTGCAAGTTATGATCCGAAAAGACACCTGGTGATTTATCCAAGTGCTAAAAATGGTCTTTTTGTCTTTGATCCGAATGATGGAAAAGTCTTAATGCACTGGAAACCTTCACCGGAGCAGGGAGAATGGAAAATAACATTGGGAGATGTCACTGTTTCGGATGACTTGTGGATTGTGACTGATGATGATGGTTCAGTTCGAGCTCTTAAGGCCCAGTTTAGGCAAAAGACTGCCCAGAAAGAATAACCCGACTCCAACTAGAAAGCCTAGCAAGTGAGCTAAAGATGTGAGGGAATTAAAATCCCAAAGTCCAATGCCAAGAACCAGAAGAGGAACAAGGAGCATTCCGTACTTCTTCTGGTTTAATGCCCAAAAAGTATATAGACCAACAACTACATGGCTGCTTCCTAAAAATGCCTTTCCTCCTAGAGAAAAGAAAGCATTCACAATTACTAAAATGATCAGCACCTTAAAGTGAATGAAGAAGAATCGAAGTATGAGATTTGATCCCGATTTTTTTCTCTCGATCATCATGGCCACAGGCATGAAGGCCACCATATTTGTCAGTAAATGCAAAAAACTAATGTGAAGAAACGGAGAAAAAATAAGACTTAGTCCATTGTGCCGAAGAGGTGCATCTGGAGAGAAACTAAGCCACTCTGTCGGGTGGCCATTAACTCCATAGAATGAGGAATCAAAAATCGGGGCAACGAGTGTAACGACAAGAGAGGTCAATACCAGGGCAATGGTTACAAGCGGACGGTAATTCATTTATCTATTTTCTCATAAGAATTTTTAAATGGTATCAACATTAAAAACAGGGTCAAATCCTTAATCAAAAAGTTCTTCAAGAAATGATTTTTTGCGTTTGTAAGGTTTGTGATAATTATCCTGGCGGTACTGGGGGGATTGAGTTTCAACTCTATTCGTTTCCTGTACTGTGTTTGATTTTTCAATAATTTTATCTAATTCACCTCTATCAAGCCAAATGCCCCGACACTTTGGACAATAGTCTATTTCGATACCTTGTCTTTCGGATAAGACGAGATTGGTTTCTGGACAACATGGACAGTTCATATTGAATCTCCTTTAAATTCTTAAAAATAAACCATTAAAGTCTTTATGAAAATAGTAATACATGAGCTATTTAGGGATCCAAGTGGGGGTTATCAGGCGAAATCTTCTTTATTTTGAGTGGTTAAAGTTAATTAAGTAGCGTTAGAAAGAGTTCACATATAGCATGGGGTTATCTGTTCTCAACTAATTCTGCTCTTAGTTCTTATTTCAGATCAATTAAACCTAAGAATCTTTTTATCCAAATCTTTCTTAATAAAATAAAAAAATCAATTATGTCACATTTTAGTGGCATCTCTACATCGGAGGCTCACATGAGTCAAAAAATTTATGTTGGAAACCTAGGTTTCTCTATTAGTAACGAAGCACTTTCTGAAAAGTTCGCACAATATGGCACTGTTAGTTCTGCAAAAGTCATTATGGACAGAGATACTAACCGTAGCAAAGGTTTCGGTTTTGTTGAAATGTCTTCTGCTGCAGAAGCATCAGAAGCAATCAATGCTCTTAATGGAACAGATTTTGGCGGCCGTCAAATGAACGTTTCTGAAGCAAAGCCAATGGAAAAACGCGAAAATACTCGTCGTTATTAATTAGCTCATCTCCGTGCTGACTTAATGGTCAGCATGGAGTTTTCTTTTCCTCTATCCTGATTCCCCGCCACTCGATTTTACACATTCATTTCTTATTACATTGGAATTTCATGAAAAATGATCCGAAGTTATCTATTGTCGCTAAAGTTGATATACGCAATACAAAGTATGCGAAGCCAGAAAGTTTGGGGATCGACTTTACCAATGAGATCGATGTTTGGTCTAAAATGGAATTTCGATATCGCGAACAAATAAAAAATCTTGGCCAAAACCGTACTCTGGAAGGTCATGCTGTTTTAAAAGATCTTAATTCTTTAGTATATGCCATTCGTGAAAAGATAGATTAGAAAAACCATCAGTATGCCCAATGCAAATACTACAACAGAACGATGCATATTCATCCACAGTTGGATGCTATAGATTAAGAGGGGCCCACAGATTGTCTTGAAATGTTTTTGGAGCAATAGCTGTTTGCTGATTTTTTATACCATTTTTCACAAGCACCCATTCGGCAAGCTAACTGGCCACTTTCCCCCTAAGAATTCCTTTCACTGCTGAACCTCCAACCCACATTTCTCTCCCTTTGGATGATGAGCAATATAGAGCACCGCTTTTGCGATTAGATCTGGATTATAAATAGGTGGAACCGGCATTGGGTGCGCTGGCATATGATTTCTCATCCATTCAAATTGAGGAGTATTTACGGCCGGCAGATGGACTTCACTCATTTTGATTTTGCTTTTATTGATCTTCAACTTTATTCGAAATGATTGAATGAAACTATGTAGTTTACTTCAATCACTCTTTTAATCTCTTCAGGAGATAGATCTTTTACCTCGCCGAGAATAGTAACCATGGCATTATTGATCCAGATATCAATCGGCCCAAATTCTTTTTCAATCATTTCTGTTGCTGCTTCTAGTTTATCATAATCACTCACGTCTAAAGGTCAGATCATCCCTTGACCACCAAGTTGCTTAACTTCTTTTAATGTTGATTCTGGCATCTCATTTGCTCGCAAGATGATGAGTAAGTTTTAGAACAAACAGTCTGCTTCCAAAGGGGATAAAAAGGACATTAAAAAAGCTTAACTGGGGAATAAAAGTAAAGGAGTCGTTATGAAAAATACGGAAGTTATTAGAACGGATAATTTGGCCCACTCTCACACTGCTTATAATGTGCTCAAAGCAGGTTTTATTATCGCTCCATTAGTGGCCGGTATTGATAAGTTTTTTAATTACCTTACTGATTGGACAAAATACTTAGCGCCTCCATTTTATGAGTTAATAAATCTATCTCCTGAAACTTTCATGAGAGGAGTTGGTGTTATCGAAGTGGTTGCTGCCATTGGTGTCCTACTAAAACCTCGGATTTTTGCTTACGTTGTAAGTGCGTGGTTAGCAGGTATTGTAGTTAATCTTCTGATCCTTGGTCAGTACTGGGATATCGCTCTCAGAGACGTGGGACTTGCGATTGGAGCTTTTGCTCTCGGGCAATTAGCTAGTCAATTTGAAAGTGGCCATGTTGAAGAAAGAAGAAGAACAGAGATTGGAGGGCATCGCACTATTAGAGGTAGTGTGTAATGCATGATTCAAAATTCCACCTGTTCAATTGCTGAGCATGGACTTATTGGCAATACAAGAACAGCAGCACTAATTTCAAAAAATGGTTCATTGGTTTGGTGCTGCTTTCCTCATTTCGATTCTCCAAGTATTTTTGCTTCAATTTTAGATCCTAAAAATGGCGGAGATTTTACAATCACGAGTTTGGTTTGTGAATCTTGTTCTGTTCTTAAATTGGACATGATACAACTCTGATACTATGACCAATTATTTAAATCCTATCTTAAAAACTCAACTAAGCAGAGAGGAGTTGCAAACGCTTCCTTTGTTTAATCATGAAGGACGTTACGAGCTTGTCGAAACAATTCCAGAAGCTCTTATGGCAGTAGAGAAATTAACAAAAGCAAATAATCTAGGATTTGATACAGAGACGAGACCTTCTTTTAGAAAGGGCGAATTTCATAAAGTGGCGCTTCTCCAACTGGCAACATATGAATGTTGTTATCTTTTCCGCCTGAATAAGATTCCTTTCCTGCCTGAATTAAGAGAATTATTAGAAGATAAAAATATTAAAAAAGTGGGAGTGGCCATTCGTGATGACCTCATTGCTTTACAGAAAAGAGGGGACTTTGCTCCTGAAGGCTTCATTGATCTTGCTGAAATAACCCGGACGTCTAAATCCGAATCTCTGGGACTTCGTTCACTATGTGGTATGTATCTTAATCTTAGGCTCAGCAAAGGAGCGAAGGTTACGAATTGGGAGAGTCCCGTTTTAACCCCCGCTCAGGCCAAGTATGCCGCTAATGATGCTTTTGTAAGTTTGTTAATATTTGAGAAGATGTTTGCTCTTAAGTCTTAATTAAACTTAAGGTTATGTTTTTTTAAATAAAGTATTAAACTAGTAGGCATGAACTTATTTAAAAGTATTCTCATCCTGTTAGTAGCTTGCCTGCATTTCTATTTCGTGGTCCTGGAAATGATTCTTTGGACTACTCCTAAATGTTTAAAGACCTTCGGTATGAGCTTGGAAGAAGCCCAAAAAATGCAACCCTTTGCGGCCAATCAAGGGCTATATAATGGATTTTTAGTAGCAGGTTTGATTTGGTCTCTTATTCATTCGGAAACTAATTTCGCTTTCCAATTATCCGTCTTTTTTCTTTCATGTGTAATTATTGCTGGCCTCTATGGTGGCTATACTATTAGTAAAAAAATCATATTTATCCAAGCATTGCCCGGTTTTGTAGCATTATTGCTGGTCATACTTCTCTAGGATTAATACTTACTCGTACTGTTCTTCAATTCGATTTAATTCTTTTTCATGTTGCTTGAAGAGGCTTTCTAATTTTAGGCCTGTTTCATTCTTGACTTTAGTCTCCATGAATTTTTTTAGCTTTAAAAAATGAGGATGATTGGTACTCGAATCATAGGACACAATGAGGAAATTAAAAGCGTCTTCAAGAGTTAAGTTTAATTTTTGGAAGTCAAAATGATCAATACGAGTGAAAGAAAAAAGTCGCATCACTCTGTCTATGGAGAGCTGATCCTTTTCATACTTTAGGCCAGAATAAAGAAAATTACTGAGGTTCTTCCCTGCTTCATCATGTGTTCTGAAACAAAGATTTACAGTGAGGTCAGATTGGTGGTGGTTTTGGTGGATGAATTTATCTTGAAAATTAATGGATTCAATATCACCTTTCTTTAAAGTCTTGATTCTTTTAAGTCTAAGTTCACCGCTTGAGTGAAATTTGGTGAACTTCTTTAAAAGCTTAAATTGGTATTCTGAATCTACATTAAAGCCTTCAAGGCATTGGAAGGCACCACGGAAATGATGATTATGGATAACAGTAGGTCTTCTTCTCCAGAAATAAATATCAATAAAGCATTTCTCTCCTCTGGCAATAGTGAGAGGTAAGTCACTAAATTCAAAAACATTGAAGTTCTGCACAGGAGGTTTTTTATTGAAAGTTGCTTCAACTAATTCTTGATAATTAAAGATTTGATGAATATTGGCATCTAGAAGAAGATTTGTAGCCCCTTTATGAAATTGTTTTGCTGAGTATTTTTTTATGAACTGGTCACCTTGGTGTACCAGTTCTTGTATTTTACGGTGAAACATATCTGAGTAAGGCCCCCGGTCCTAATGGAAGATTAAGGCTCATCCATACAAAAAGCATGATCGACCATGCAATAAGAAAACCAACTGAATAAGGAAGCATTAAGGCGATAACAGTACCAACTTTTGCCTTAGGATCGTATTTAATAGCAAAGGCCAGGATCAGTGGGAAGTAGGACATCAAAGGAGAAATGATATTGACCACCGAATCTGCCACCCGATAAGAGGCCTGGCTCAGTTCAGGTGAGATTCCTAATAACATGAACATAGGAACAAAGATTGGGGCCATAAGTGCCCATTTGGCCGAGGCGCTTCCAATCACAAGATCCAGAACTACTGTTAAGAGAATAAAGCCGAGCATTAATGGAACAGGGCCAAGGCCCAGATCTTTTAAAACCTCAGAACCTTTCACTGCTAGAATAAGGCCCATATTGGAAAAGTTAAAAAGCGATATAAATTGTGAAGCAAAAAATACGAGCACAAGATAAGGAGCGAGAGTACTCATAGCTTCCTGCATAGCATCTGTTACATCAGTTTGATTTTTGAACTTATGAGAAGCAAAGCCATAGGCCAGACCGGGTAGTGCTCCAAAAAGGAAGATAATTGCAACAACTCCCTTTAAGGCAGATGAATGAAGTATGTCAGGAGAGGCAGGATCACGCAAAAATCCATCTTGTGGAATAAGACCTCCTAAAAGGCAAAGAATAAGCACCAGCGTGACTAGACCGGCCCAAAAAAGACCTCTTTTTTCTTTGCTGTTTAAACCTTCTAGTTCTGATTTCTCTCTATCGCCTTGATATTCACCTAAAAAAGGAATTGTGAACTTATTCGCAATGAGAGTTCCAACCCCTACTATCAGGAGTGATGAGGTCGCCATGAAGTACCAGTTCGAAACAGGAGTCACGACGTAGCTTTGGTCCAGAATTCTTGCAGCTTCTTGAGAAATCCCTGAGAGCATTGGATCTGCAGTACTTAAAAGGATATTGGCCGCAAACCCACCTGAGACTCCGGCAAAACAAATGGCCAGTCCAGCAAGAGGATTAAGGCCTGCACTGTGGAAAGTGAGAGCTGCAAGAGGGATGAGTAGAACATAACCAATGTCTCCTCCTGTATGAGAAAGCACTCCCGCCAAGAGCACCGCTGGAACTAAGAGTTGGCGGGGGGATTTCAAGACCAAAAGGCGAAGAAGGGTGGAAAGGATACCGCTTTTTTCTGCTAAACTAAATCCAAGCATCGCGACCAATACAGTTCCTAGTGGAGCAAAGCCTGTAAAGTTCTTAACCATTTCTGTTAGTACATGGCGTAGACCAGAAGCAGAAAAGAGATTAATAGAAGAGATGGCTTTCCCTGTAACCGGATGGATCGCTTGAATTTCCATGACAGTGACTATTCCGGAAATCCCCATAACGAGGAAGGTAAGGTAAAGGAACATGATCGCTGGATGAGGTAAAGCATTTCCTGCGCGCTCAACAGCTCCTAGAAAGCGGTATAAAACCGAGGATGGCTTTGCATTTGTTCCATTCGTCATCTTAAAAACTCCTTATTAAATAAGGATATGATGAATAGAATTAAAAAGTCTAATGATGCTTTCGAGCAGGATTGCCAGAGACGATTGTATCATCAGGAACATCTTTGGTGACTACGGAGCCGGCCCCAACGATACAACGATTACCGATTGTTACACCGGGAAGGATGATGGCTCCTCCACCAATCCAGCAATCATCACCAATCGAGATTGGTTTTCCTTGTTCAAGGGTCCTTCTGATTGAAAACTCCAGGGGATGAGTGGCCGTATAAATTTGTACTCCCGGCCCGAAAAAAACATGAGACCCGATTTTGACTTTTGCTACATCCAGGACAACACAGTTTGTATTGAAAAAGACATTTTCACCGCAAAAAATATTAAAACCATAATCACAATAGAAGGGAGGCTCAATATAAAGAGAATGGTGAACGTGAGGAAATAGTACTTTCAAAATGTGATGGCTTGTTCCGATATTGTTAAGTTGTTTTAAATGATATTTTGTTCTTGCTCGATCTTCGACAAGTTCTTTGTCTCGGGCATCATAAAGCTTTCCTGCTAACATTTTTTCTTTTTCTGATTCCATAATTCACCTCAAAAGAATGCTATGGGTCTTAAGTCTTTCACCAATTAAGGCTATTTTACCTGCTGGAGAAATAATATGCTTAAAAAAACAATGATACCGATGACGCTTTTGATTGCGTCACCTCTTACTGCTTTTGCCAACACGAGCTTGATAGTTGAAGCCGGTCATGTGAAAAATACCTTTAACAAAGTTAAAATAGACGGAGAAGAAGGGAGTCTATTCAACTTAGCACCGGCCTTAGATGACAAAATCTTTTATCGTCTAAGTCTTATTCATAAATTCAGTTCTCCTCATGGCTTCAGACTTCTTTACGCACCCCTTGAATTTAATGGTGATAAACGCTACTCGAAGGATATCAACTTCGGTGGTGTTAATTTTATATCAGGCAAAAAAACTGATGTGGAATATAGCTTTAATTCATATAGGGGAACATATTTCTATGAAATACTCGCGGATAATAATTTGTTAGTGAGATTAGGGGGAACTTTAAAGGTAAGAGATGCTAAGATCGAACTTTCTCAGGATGATCGAAAGAAGTTTAAAAAGAACACTGGGATCGTTCCTTTATTCTATTTTTATTCTGAATATAAGTGGGATAACGGATTCAACATTGCTTTTGACTTTGATGGATTGGCCGCTCCTCAGGGAAGGGCCTTCGATATGGCCTTAATGGGTGGGTATGCTTTTTCTCCTTCTTATAAAATGAATTTGGGATTTAGGATGTTGGAAGGGGGAGTCGATAATGAAAAGGTTTATAATTTTTCACAGATAAACTATAGCTTTGCTTCTCTTCAGATAAATTTTTAAAAAGTATGAGCACTTACGGTGCTCATACTTTTTAAAATAACTATTGCTTGAGATTTTGATCCCGATTCACATCTGAGCGTTGCGACCCTTGCTGTGAACCTTGTTGAGTGCCGGATTCAGATCGTCCTTGTTCACTTCCTTGTTGTAGACCTTCCTGGTTTCTTTGGAAGTTTTTCTGTTCACCTTGACGCTGACCTTGTCCCTGTTGCTGTCTACCGGATTGCTGATTTTGTCCGATATTTTGTTTTTCACCTTGATTTACATTTTCCATAATTCCTTCCTTTGTTAGGTTCATTCCTTGGGTATTATGGTTGCAACTCGAGTGCCGTTTTCTTTTTCTCCAAGACGTTGATTTGTATTCCGCACCAAGGACACTTCTTCCCTGTTCTTGCTCGTCAGAGAATTATTATTCTTGTTGGAGGCAGCTTGGATTTTTAGCTTCGGGATAAGTCAGGAATGTAATAGTGGTTGGTTCGAAATTAATCACACCGGCATTAACTGTTATTTCACCGATCTTTGGGAGGCGATCATTTCTGGCAAGTTTTAAAACTTTTCCATTAAGCTTAATATGGTTTCCCGGTAATGAGTCAGCAGTAAGAGTATATCTTCGTCCGTCTAATGCGATATTTAATTCGGTTGATTTTTCTTTATCGTTATTAATAACCAACATGGCAACTCCACCTTGAGTTTTATATAAACAATGTGCATAAACGTGAAGACCAGGTTTAATGATTTGCTCAGAATCAAGAACAGCTGATCCCATAAATCTTCTCCAAAGAAGTCCCCCCCAGAAAATTGGTTTGGGCGAAAAATCTTTTTCATCCAGGAGGCTATAATTGCTGGCCGCAAGAGTGTTATGAATACTGACTTTCACCCCTTGAGTTGCCTGTCTTCCTAACTGATCCAAATAGCGAAATGTATCTAGAAAAGATCCACCCCATGGATTTCCCCCACAAGCGGCATCGGCCGTTTCTGTATTCCAGAGTGGAACTCGAGGTACATATTTATCACGAAGTGCTGCATAGAAAGAAATCGTTTGATCTATCCTTCCAAGCCAATCTTCCGAAAGAGAATTCTCCAGAGAAATTTGATTTCCTGCCGAAGCACATCTTTTAGAGAGGGCGCCATAATAATGAAATGAAAACGCTTGAATAAATGATCCTGGCATTTCTTTTAAAAGGCTTTCAGTTTTAATTAATTTTGAATCAGAAGAATAAACAAAACCACCATTCTCATGATTGCTTTCCCCAACCGAACCTGGTCCTAAAATGATAGTGTCGTGCGAAGTCTTTTTTATGAAGTCTGCAAAAATTTTAAAATCTTTTCCATAGTCTTGAGCATTATAACCAAGAGGAGCACCGCCCATGATCGGCAGATTGGGTTCATTCATAAATTCTAAAGCGGCTATGTGGCCGCCTTGTGCTTTGGTAAAGTCAAATAAACGCTTGGCCTGAGCTGTTGTCCAAACACCATCCTCATCTCGAGTTCCCATACTTGTTGCGAGGGAAGTGACAATGCGGGCATTCGCGGCTTTTGAAAAATCAATTACATTTTTCCATTGATCACGAGTGAGTATACTAATGAAACCTTTGGGTGGATTGGTAAGTTTCTCTCCAGGCTTTTGAAAGTATGTACTGTTGGCCCAAGTGCCACTGACTCGCATATAAGAGGGACTTAATGCCTTGGCCAACCTTAATAGCCTTCTATTCTTTAAATCCATTGGAGAACGGTATTCATAGAGGCCAGGATTCATTCCTGTAGGAGTGTCACCTCCATCACTTATTTTTTTATTTGGTTGAGAGAGCAGGCTTTCTAATTCTGCACCATAAGGCTTCCAGAATTTGCCTCCTGTTACTTCTAGCATTTCAACATTAAAAGATTGATAGCGCTCGTCAACAGTTCCTAAAATCTGGAGTTTCCCTGGATTGAGAGAGTCGGGTGTTGCTTCTGGTTTTTTTTTAGATTCACAGGCCGCAAGCCCGCTCAGTAAGAGTAGCACCGCTAATTTTCTTGTCATGAGGGCTCCCTTTCAAGGACAGAGACGCTGAGATATGAGACCATACAGGGGGAGAATTTAAAACTTTATTTTATGAAGCTAACAGACAAACAGTTAAACTTTGCTATCTATTTTCTTGAATGTTTATTGGGCACGGTGATTGGTTATCAACTCTATCGGTTGCATCCAGTCGCTGGAGCGTGGTGTTTATTATCAATCATTCTGGTTCTTTCTCCTGACAAAAAAGATGCAATGGATTTGGCCATGAATAGAATTAAGGCCAACATCATCGGTGCCACGATTGGTCTTTTAATATTTTATATCCATCCCATTAATCTTCTTATGGTGACACTAGGTATTGCTTTAACGCTCCTGTTTTGTGAACTATTGAAAGTTCGAACTGCTAGCCGTACCGCCATGATATCGGTCTTGATTGTTACCATGCATGAACCTGGACAACATCTCTGGGATGTCGCTATGGAGCGGGCGCTAGGCGTCGTAACAGGTTGTTTAATTGGCGTCATTTTAACTTATGTCTTTCACGTCCTACTTAAGGCGAGGAAAAGTCATAAGAATGGCTAAAAGGTAGACGCTACCTATGCGTTACCTGTGCGTTGCATTGTGTGTTAGTTCTATGCAGTTTGCCTCTGAATGCGATAAGGAGTCCCTTTAAAATTTAAGGGGGACAAATTGAGAAATCTCTTTTTGGCGAGTTTGTGTTTTTTTGTACTAACTTCAGTTAAAGCGGCCATTAACTCTGAGTGGCCTTCCTACTCAGACCCTAAAATTCAAGTACCGGCCTATGAGAAAAAATTCTCAAATTTGCCACTCGCTGCTACAATTAATGATTCTCAGAAACTATGGGCCAATGATTACTGGCCTCGTCGGAATGGGCTCATCAACTATCGTTGGAATGCAAAGAATCCAACTGGTTTTAAATTAGTTTCTCCAACTAAAGCAGAACTTTTGAAAATGTCGTTAGAAGAAATAGCGACATTGGCCCCTTCTGAAAAACTAGACATCCTTAATGGTAATTATGATTATCCTCTGAAAGAAGAATCCGATAGCAGATCTTCTCCTCGAGCTCCTATCTGGCATGGTATCTGTCATGGATGGTCTCCAGCTGCTATTAATCATAATGAGCCACTCGCGAAAACGTTAATAAACCCTGATGGTATTGCTGTTCCTTTTGGTTCTTCTGATATCAAGGGCCTTTTAAGTTATTACTATGCCTATAAGCATGAAGTCTCTTCCACTCATCAAATGGGTAAGCGTTGTCAGATCAACATTGGACCTGGCTGTGATAATGATTTGAATGCAGGAGCCTTCCATCTTGTTCTCACTAATAAATTAGGTCTGGAAAACACGAGTTTTGTGGCCGACATCGAAAGAGGTCGTCAGGTTTGGAATCATGCTGCCAATGAATACTCAAGCATTGTCGTAAGAGACAATCTCCCTCCTGCCAGCGATTCTGCCAAAGGTACAGTCAGAAGAGTTCAAGTGAAAACGGCCATGACTGTCGTAATGAAAATAGCCAAGAATAGCTGGGAACCAGTTCTGGGAACTGAGGCCCAGATTAATGAAGTAAGAAATTACGAATACACTCTTGAACTCAATGCTTCTGGTGAGATTATTGGTGGGGAGTGGATTTCTCATGCACGCCCGGATTTCCTTTGGACGATGAAAAAAGCGGAAGCATTCAAAGGTCAATTCTCACGTCTCTCTGAACTCTTAAACGATTAAATCAAAGTCAGGCCCGCTTAAGGTGGGCCTCTACATCTATAAAATTTACCTGCCTTTCATTTATCTATTCTTAATAATCCTGAAATTCGCTAAGTTCCCCTCAAATTCTAAACCCCAGGTTTCCTATGAAAAAGCTTATCCATGCGGTTATTCTCTGCACTCTTTTTGTTCCTGCTATCTCCCAGGCCGAGGAAAGTTATTGTCTGGCGATTAGAGGAAATGGGGAAGCAATGCCAGCTCATTGGGGAGCGATATCTCAGGTTATTCAGAAAAAAGGCATGCCGGTTGCTCTGGCAGGCGGCAGCTCGGCCAGTATTTCTTTATTCCTGATTGATAGTTTGGCGGCCAATCCCCGCAAGCTTTCAAATACTGAGAACGCGTTATTGGTTAAATCTTTTCAGGGATATTTTGAAGCTTTAACCCAGACGAAAGAGGGGAAGGCCATCGCAGCGATTCTCGCTGATAAGAGAATTTTCAGAGAATTGATTGACCGTGCCGGAAGGCTCGAATCAATAAGGATTACTCCCCGTGAGATTGGCATTTTTAAAGGTCATCTTTCTTCTCTTCAGACAATTTTCAATTCACAGGATTTAAAAGGACTCATTAATCCTGAATTCGAAGCCTACGTGAAAGAAACGATCTCTTTTGCTGATGCTCTTGGATATAAAAGAATGGGTATAACACCAGAAATGGTTGAGTATCGTAAATTTCAAATAACCAACGCGATTAAAAATTTTGGTTCATTCAATGCAGCTGCTGACGATGCGATCTTCTTCCGCCCAGGTTTAGTTAGCTTTGCTCATTTAGCTAACGTTATAGGCAAAATGGGAGATTTCTACGCCGGCATAAAACTTAAAAACGTTGCTGTTCAAAAACAAGTCGACCAGAATGTTGATCAGTTTCTTAAGAGTTGTGCACCCGGAAGTGAAATACTGACATGGAGTGAGCTTTCAAAAGCTAAGCCCCTGTGCCAACAGCTTTTAATGAAATCTGTCTTAAGCTATCGTGATGTGACTGAAAAAGACGGTAGTAAGAGTGTAAGAATCCAGGAACTCATTGGATCTAAACTTGCAGCATTTCCAACCACTGCGGTTCTGACTGGCAATGCTGTCATCAAGTATCGCAAGGCGCGGGAAGAGTTTCGTTTTACCCAGAATCTGAACTTTGGGAGAGATTTTCAGGTTGAAGAAGAAGATATCCATTTCGGCTACTGGGGCGACAAGTATAAGCTTAGAGAAATTGAGAATAATCTTCGATATGGCTCTTTAACCAGAAACGATAAAAAGTCTAAAAAGTTTTTGAGTTTAGGAAGCCGAAGTTGGTTAGAAGCACTTTCCACTTCTCCTGCCGAGCCGGGACTTTCTGCTTTGATCGATCTTAACCACGAATTTATTTCTGCCGGAGGGTGGAGTGATCTCCATCCAACATTAATCTTAAGGGCACATGGCTGCGAAGATATCGTTTACCTCACTCGCAGAGGGGGAGAATCATTGTTTGCTCAGGGAGTAATGAAGCGCTTGAGTAACTATGAGGGTTTTGAATTTACTGATTGGATGAATCTTACTCCTTCACAGACTTATCAGGAAAATGCCCGAGGGAATTTCAGCGATCAGGGCAGTTACGCTTCTTCCTGGAGCCAATTATATAATATGGCAAATGCTCATAGTTCTCTTCGGCTTTCTATGAAAGCTGCCAGCAGTATCGTTTGTTCTAATTGGGATAATTTCGATCCTAGAAAACAATTAAATGCCTTAGTGGCAAACTCCTTCAGGGCCCCATGGTTAAATTCTGGCGAAATCTGTCGTTAGCAATCTCTGTCAGATGAGTTAAGATAAGTGTAGATGTTTACACTTAGACCTTATCAACAACAAGCCATTGAAGCGACTTTAAAGCATTTTCGCCAGGAGAAAACTCCTGCCGTGATTGTTCTTCCCACAGGGGCCGGAAAGAGTTTAGTGATTGCTGAATTGGCCCGGATAGCGAAGGGGCGGGTCTTGGTTCTGGCCCATGTGAAAGAACTGGTTGAACAAAATCACAATAAGTTTATTTCTTTAAAAATGAATGCCGGAATTTATTCCGCAGGACTTAATCGTAAGGAAACGGAAGAAAAAGTAATCTTTGGCAGTATCCAGTCTATTGCTCGCGCACCGGAAGGGTTCTTCGAAAATTTCTCCTTACTCGTGATTGATGAATGTCATAGGGTTTCAATGGATGAAGAGGGCCAATACTCTCAGGTCATCAATGGACTTAAGAAACAAAATCCAGGAATATGCATTTTAGGTTTGACGGCGACTCCATACCGGTTAGGACTCGGGTGGGTTTATCAGTACCATGTTTCCAAAAAACTCCAGCGAACTAATGAGGAACGTTTTTTTAAGAAGTGTCTTTTCGAACTTTCTCTTCGTTTCATGATAAAAAATTCCTACCTCACTCCTCCGATAAAAATTGATGCTCCCGTCGCTTGTTATGACTTTTCCGGCTTAAAGAAGGATCAGGGGAGGTTCGCCTTATCTGATATCGAAGCCATCTTTAAGGACCAGAAAAGAATTACCCCCACCATCATTAAAAATATAATCGAGATATCAGAGGAACGAAGAGGGGTCATGATTTTCACCTCTTCAGTTAATCACGCTATTGAGATTATGAAAAGTTTACCTCCATTGGTGTCTGCTTTGATAACAGGGGAGACATCAACAAATGATCGGGATGAAATCATTGTTGCTTTTAAGGAAGAGCGGATTAAGTTCCTGGTCAATGTCTCTGTTCTGACAACGGGTTTTGATGCCCCTCATGTTGATGTTATCGCCATCTTAAGACCAACAGAATCCGTGGCCCTTTATCAGCAAATTGTAGGCCGTGGTCTCAGGCTTTCCCCTGGTAAAAAGGATTGTTTGATCCTTGATTACACCGGCCAGGGGCATGATCTTTTTTCACCAATTATTGAAGAAGACAAGGCCCATTCTGGATCAGTTCCGGTAGATGTTCTATGCCCACAATGTGGAGTTTCGAATGAATTTTGGGGCATTCTGGATGATGAAGGAATTCTTGTAGAGCATTTCGGAAGGAAATGCCAGGGGGCATGGAATGATCCTGTAACGAACGAAATGGAAAAATGTGGATACCGTTTTCGCTTTAAGCGGTGTGATCAGTGTAATGAAGAAAATGATATAGCCGCCAGGTCTTGTATTTCATGTCAGCACGTACTGGTAGATAATGATAAAAGGCTCAAAGAGGCCATGTCACTTAAGGATGCCCATGTGATGAGAGTTGATAGTATGGAATTTAAGGCAGGAAGAGATAAGAGAGGCACAGAGCGTCTGGAAGTTTATTACTATGATGTTGATGCTGAATCATTAAAAGAATATTTTTATTTGAACTCCAGGGAAGAATGCCAGGCTTTCTATTTTAATTTTATTCGTATGCACCAGAGACTACCTGGAGAGAAAATGGATGTTCGAAATCTAAAAGATGCGGTTGTCCTTTTTGGTAGGTTCCGGAGCCCAGACTTTGTGATTGCCCGAAAACAAAAGCACTATTGGAGCATTCGAGAAAAAGTTTTTTGCTAGCCCTTTACATTACCAAACTTACTTAGATTTATACTAGCTGCTGTGAACTTTGCCAGTTCATTTATGGCCTGTTAATTTTTCCTCCATCAAGGAGGATTCTAATGGAAAAACAGATTAATGCCATACCTAAAGGCTTCCACTCACTAACTCCCTATCTGACTGTTAAAGATGCAGAAAAGGCGATTGAATTTTATAAAAAAGCTTTTGGGGCGACTGAAGTATATCGCATGGAAGCCAGTGGGAAAATTGGTTACTGTGAGCTTGCTGTTGGAGACTCTAAGTTCTTCTTATCAGATGAATATCCGGAGATGGGCTCAAAGGCTCCGCAGGATAAGGATAATGGTTTTTCGCTGTTTCTTTATGTGACTAACGTAGATGAGACTTTTAAAAGGGCCTTAGAAGCAGGCGCTACTAAAGTTGAAGAAGTGAAAGATCAATTTTGGGGAGACCGTATGGGGACCTTACTTGATCCATTTGGACACAAATGGTCTTTAGGTACACATGTGGAAGATGTCGATCCTGAAGAGATGGAAAAGAGAAGGAAAGAAAGGTTCTCTTAATAATTCCTTAATCGAGCTCTCAAGCACGGACAAGAGGTGGCCTTGGCGTTACATTAGAGGCAATACAAAAGGAGTTTGTATGAGCACTCAATTTGAATCGATGGGAAATCTCCCTGAACTAAATGGAATTGATATTGATAAAGGTGTAGAGACCGTTAAGGCGATTAAAGAAGCCCCTGACCTAGCTACCTTTAAGTTTCGCTCAGAGAATGAGTGGCTTAGTGGCTTTCATAATAGAACAGTGATTAAACCCTTTTATGGAGCTGGTAAAGATTACGCCGGCGGTGATCGCTACAGCCTGGAATCGGACGCCCCTTTAGTACTGTTAGGTACCGACCAGGCAGCAGATCCTGTAGAGTATATTCTTCATGCATTAACTGCTTGTATGACTAGTACTCTAGCATTTCATTGCGCTTTTAAAAGCATTGGTATCAGCAAAATGACCTCTTCACTGGAAGGGGATATTGACCTTCACGGATTTCTTGCTCTTAAAGATGTGAAGAAAGGTTTCACTGAAATACGCGCAACATTTGATATTGAAACTGAAGCCTCAGAAGAAACCTTGAGTGAGCTTTTGAAATTATCTCCTGTTTTCGAGATGGTTTCAGCAGGCGTTCCTATAAAAGTTACATTCAATCTGACTAAACCAATGCTCTCTTGATGCAGTAACTTCCGCACTCAATTAGTCTATTTAGGCCCATAGCTCATGGCCTTTCCTTCGGGAGAGGCCTAGCTTGTTTATACAAGAAGAACAAAGGAGTTTTAAATGAGTTTAGAAATACAGAGAACCAAATTCTTCCTGGTAGATCGAGAAACTCTTTTCAATTATTTTACTCAACCGGAGCTTCTGGAAAAATGGGCTTCTCCGGATGAACGTATGTCAGTTCAAGTTCCTCTTTTTGAGGCCAGAACTGGCGGCAAGTACCGGTTTGAACATAAGGGCAGTGAAGGAAAGTATATTTGCACTGGCACTATTCTGGAGTTTATACCCAACGAAAAGATTGTTCAGTGTGATGAGCTTATTACTGGACCGAAAGGGGAAACACTTTTTAGGGAGCTGGAATGTCGTTTAGAACTCATTCCAAAGCTTGGGGGAACGGAATTGCGCTTTATTCAAAGTGGTTTTGAGAATGAGAAAGGGCGAGATGAGTGTGAAAAAGGATGGGAATATAGTCTGGATAAGCTCGCTATAATTGTTAATGGTGAAGAAAGACATCCAGATGATGTGAAAGCCGATCAAAGAACACAAGTTTAACGAAGGTGTCATAGGGGTTAAGTTTATATATAATTTCTCCTTTCAGGAGAATTTATGCAACTACTACCCTCAAATGTCGCTCAAGACGTGATTGCTGCAGGCCTTGCTGCCGGAGCAGATTTTGTCGATATTTTTATTGAAAGAACACATAATGATGGACTCGTTTATAAAAATTCTAAAATAGAAGACTGCCAGTCAGGCACTCTCTTTGGAATAGGCATCCGTTTGATTCACGGTGAGCAGGCCCTCTATGGTTATACTAACTCAACTGATAGAGAGGAACTTTTACGAATCACACGTCTTCTTGGCGCCAGAATTTCCGGTCCGGCCAAAAATCTCACGTTGAATTTTGAGAACTTAAAGTACCCGTCAATTCCAACCTTACAAGACCGCGAAGTTAACACCCAAGAAAAACTCCAATTCTTAAATAAGATCAACCAGCGCTTAAGAAATGATCCGAAAGTTTCTCAAGTAATGCTGAACTTCACTAAGAAGAAGCAATTAATTGAAGTCTATAACTCTGAGGGATTAAGAGCATCAGAAGAGCGTCCTTATATTCGTCTCTTCCATCAATTAGTCATGAAAGATGGAAATCTTCAGACAGAAGCATTTCATGGTCCCGGTGCGATAGGGGGCTGGGAATTTATAGAGAAGTTAAACGTCGAAGAAGTTTGCGAAGGCCTGTTAAAACAGGCGAATACTACTTTGTATGCTTCTCCTTGTCCTGCAGGCAAAATGCCTGTCGTTATTGATAATGGATTTGGCGGTGTAATTTTTCATGAAGCTTGCGGACACTTACTCGAGACCACTTCTGTTGAAAAAAAGGCGAGTGTCTTTTGGGATAAAATGGGCGAACAAATCGCTCACTCAGCAGTAACCGCAATAGATGATGGAACAATTCCTGGCGCATGGGGATCTCTCTCAATTGATGATGAGGGAATGCCAACTCAGAAAACTACTTTAATAGAAAATGGAATTTTGAAGAATTTTATAGTTGATCGAATGGGCGAAATAAAAACAGGCCATAAACGAACTGGTTCAGGGCGAAGACAATCTTATAAATTCGCTCCAGCTTCACGAATGAGAAATACTTTTATCCAGAGTGGAAAGCATGAATTTGGAGAGTTAATAGATTCTGTGTCTTACGGGATTTATGCCAAAAAGATGGGAGGTGGTTCAGTCGATCCATCAACCGGGCAGTTTAACTTTGCAGTTCAGGAGGCTTACTTAATTGAGAATGGAAAAATCACAAATCCACTTAAGGGTGCGACTTTAATTGGGAAAGGATCTGACATCCTCACTAAGATCTCCATGGTAGGAAAAGATTTATCCTTAATGGCAGGCATGTGTGGTTCTGTAAGTGGAAGTATTCCGACGACAGTAGGACAGCCTCCGCTCAAAGTGGATGAGATTCTCGTGGGAGGTGAGGCATGAAAAAGATAATGGAAAAAGTGATGAGTCAAATCACTGATAATAAGGCCCAGGGCGACCTGATGTTTTCTAACTCAAGCACATTAAAAATGAGTTCTCAGAAAAATGAAATCGCCACTTATAATGTCACGAGCTCTCAGATTCTGGGAGTAAGAATTATAAAGAATGGTAAAGTAGGACTCTCTTACACAGAAGCTTTGGATGATGATTCACTTAACTTAGCGGTTAAGCAGGCCCTTCAGAATGCTGAAGTGACTGATCATAATCCCCATGAACAGATCATGGAGATTTCAGGCGAAATTAATGATGAGTTGATCGTTCCTGAAGATGAGGTTGATATTTCGGTTAAAACCCGGAAAGCTTTAGAACTCGAATCAAAGATCAGATCATTAGATTCTCGAGTCTCTTCAGTTCCTTATAATGGTTATTCTGAGCAGGATTATTATTCATATTATCTAAGTTCTAAGGGACGCTTTACGACCTATAAGGATAAGAGCTATTCGATAACGACCTCTGCCGTTATGGAAGATCAGGGAATAAAATCAAGTTTCTATGACTATCATACGTCTCACACGTTTAAAGATCTGAAGTTTGATAAGGTTATTGAAACCTCTCTTTTCCATGCTAGAAATCTTCTTCAGGAGAAATCTCTCCCAACAGGGAAGTATAGTATCCGCTTCTCAGAAGATTCATTACAAAGCATTATTAATTGTTTTTCGAATTTCTATTCTGCTAAGGCATCTATGGATCAGATGAATCCATGGGCATCGAAGCTGGGTGAAAATGTTATTTCCAAAGATCTGACAATTATAGATCATCCGTTATTTGAACGCTCATTCAGAACCAGTAAGTTTGACAGTGAAGGAGTGGAGCGCAAACCTCTGACACTTATTGATAATGGGGAACTAAAATCTTTTTACCATAATTCTGTAACGGCCAACTTCTTTAAAACGAAGACGACTGGCCACGCCGCCCGAGGACCGAGTGCTCCGATGGGAGTATATGGAACAGACCTCCTCATTCAAGGAAAGAATGTTAAACCTCTTCCTGAAAAGTATCTGGAAGTGATTCAACTGGCAGGTCTTCACTCAGGCGCTAATCGGGTGACTGGAACCTTCTCACTGGCCGTTAAGGGATATCTTTGGGAGCGAGGAGAGAGAGTGGCGACGATTGGAAACGTGACAATCTCAGGAAACCTGATGGATTTTTTAAATAATGTTGAAGTCGTGGGAACAGAGCTACTCGCATCAACAGACGAATCCTTCTTCAGCGTTCCACTGATCTTTCATGGAGTATCTGTCGCTGGACAATAGTTTAAAAATCTAAACTTACCATCGTATTAATAGAGCGTCCCATACCTGGCACCGGAGTATGGGACCTCGCCCCAGCATTCACGATATCAATCCCACCCAGAGGCAGCCCATAGTTCTTATCCAGAAGATTAAGAACTGCAAGCTCCACTTTTAACTGCTTGGTAAATTGATAGTTCGTTGCAAGATCAATGAGAGCGTATCCCGCTGTTTCAGGTTCCATACGAATTTTGCTCACCTGATCTTTCTTTTGAACTAAATGAACGGTCACTTGATTGGACCATTTATCTAATTCATGGACGAGTTGGAGTTTTCCATTAAGGGGCATGAGGTGATAGAGGTCACTTTTACCGTCGTGGCGATAGCCGCGAGTGTAATTAGCAACGGCATTTAGTTTTAAAGTAGATGACACATTTATTGAGCCAGATAAATCAGTCCCCATGATAACAGCATCATGGTTGGCAAAACGAAGATAATTCACCCCGTCCGCAGTCGCCAGCACATCAGCGTCGATGTAGTTTTCTACATAAGTGTAATAGGGAGTAAGAGTTACATTCCATGAATCACTTTTTTTGAGGATCAAAGAAGCGCTTCCTGTATGGGCGACTTCTGGTTTTAAATTGATATTTCCTACGTAGCCATTTCCATCCCCGAACCAGTTAATCATTCTCATGTCCATTCGGAGGGGACCGCTCGATGCTGGATCTGTGACTGAACCTGCCCAGGCATAGCGTTCATAAAGATTAGGCGAGCGGCTTTTACGGGCATAGCCAAACTCAATTTCAGACATGGGACCAGTGACATAGCGGCCAGACAAGGTCGCATCAAGGTTTTTATCTCTTTTGCTACGGTCGTTAGAATTGAACTCTGCTGCATCTGCAGGAAGATTTGAGGCATTATTATATCCCTCGACCTTACCAGTATTCATTCTTACATGGTCTATACGTACTCCCATTAGAGTACTAAATTGATTGCTCCATGTAGAATTCATTTCTGTGAAAAGTCCCCAGCGGTCTCTCGCTCCACGATGAATGCTCTTAAAATTTCCTGGACCCATGCCGCTTACAGTTGTGGTGACAGGAGGCCACCAGTCATCAAGGCGGAACTGATTGTATTCTCCGCCGATCTTTAAAGAGTGTTTTGAAGAGAGTGAGTGAGTCGTTTTTAAATTATAACCAAATTCATTCGAATGAGTTTGCATAGGCATTTTTCCCGGTCGTTCGGGACGGAGTTTATCCATGAAATGCTCTGTAACTTGGTGAGAAACATTTGTTTCAACTAAGGTTGAACCGAATTCTCCCACATAACTGAGATTTGCAGCATCAGCTTTATTGTTCGTCATATCCATATATTGGTTAACAAAACCCTGATAAGGAACGATCGCTCGAGAGAGCTTCAAAGCAACAATTCCTTCGCCAATCTTGCCTGCGAATTTTGCACTTTGATTATTTTGATTATAAGAGGTGGCCTTAAGGCGTTCTCTATTACCATCTTCATAACCTCGGGCCTTCTCATCTAGTCCTGAGTATTGAAAGTGAAGATTCTTTGAGGCAACAGTGGCTTCAATTGTAGCACCTACATTATCATTGTTACTTCGGTGATAAGTGGTCGTTCTTAGTTTTCGATACAACTCATCCTTTTCAGAAAAAATCGGAGACTTACTTTTTACTAATATTGATCCACCTAAACTATCTCCGCCATAACTAACAGGTGTAATACCCGCCATTGTTTCAATGAATTCAATCTTGTTGGGATCAATGTAAGAGAGGGCAGGGTTCATGTGGTTGGAGCAGGCAGAAGTTATCTGAACATCATCAATTCTAATATTAATCCGATCATTGGAGAGACCGTGAATGGTTGGCTGAGAAGAAAGACCGCCGCCTGTTCTAATGGAAAGGCCTGGTTTCATTTCTAGCAAGGAAGCTGTATCTTGGCTGAATCTTGCTGAAGAATAATCCTCATCCGGACGAACCACTTCCACTGGAATAAGCTCAACTTCAGACGCCAAAACAGGGAAAACGACTAAAAACGAAAGGATGGCTCTCATCATGGTATTTATCTCTTGGTCAGTTAATTACTTCCAAAAATATAATGATTAATAACTCTTGTAAATTGAAGTTACGAGGATTTAGGGACTTTAATTCTTACAGATAAAACCACTCCTGTAAGAAGAAGGCCCATTGCTGCCATTTCTGTGAGAAAAAGCTGTCTTCCCTCATATACAGAGTTAATGATGATGGCAAAACAGGTTTCACTTACAACAATTTGTCCCAATAGTTGGGGAGACAGCATCGTTCCTGCGATGTTCCAGCAGACAGTTGCAAGCCACGACGAGCCAATACCAATAGCGATGGAGCTTGCTAGAAAAATCCCTATTTCTGCTGGATTTGCCTCTAGAAGGTAAAATGTTTTTGCCTCATAAGTACTTTCAATAATGAGAAACAGAATGACTGTTGGCAGGGCCAAAAAGCCCAGGACAGAAGCCCAGTCTTTATTTTTCACTTCGGGATGACGAAGGAGAAACTTTTTATTTTTTAGAGCATAATAGGTCCATGAGGCAAGAGAAGCGAACGCGAGAATGGATCCTAATATTTTATCTTGAGTTGTTCTAATTTCCGATTCGGAGCTTTCTGACAAAAGTATGACCATTCCTGAGATGATGCAAAAGAGAGAAGGCCAGTAGGTCTTCAAGCTTTTATTCAGATCTCCTGAGAAGAGAATCATCGTTACCGGAACCATACCCATGGTAAATGAAGTAAATGGTACGCCAATAAACTTTACCGCACCTATTAACAAGAAATAATAACCGGAAAATCCCGAGATGGTGATTATCAATGCTTCTCTTAGATACATAGGGTTTTTAATTAGGAAGTAGTAAACTCTCTTTAAAGAAAAAAAGAAAAGTGAAATAATAAAAAAGAAGACGTATCTTCCGAGAAGTATTTCAGTAGAAGAAAACTGTTGAGTTATCTTGGGGGCAAGAAAAGTAAAAGACCATAAAAAGCCAGCACTAATTCCGAAAAGAAATCCAACAGAAGTTTTGCTCATAATTTTTGAGATTCAATAATCACGAATTTATTATTGGAAGCAATGATTTTATAGTTACCAAAAATTTTTTTTAACTTTTGATGATACCCTAAATGAGAATTGCCCACGATACGTATTTTGCCCCCAACTTTAAGACACCGATAGGAATCCTGGAACATTTGCCAGGCTATAAAGTCACCTATGGTATTTCCCTGATGAAAGGGAGGGTTGCACAGGACAAGATCTAAGTCATCGGAAGCACCGTCTTCAAAACAATTAGTCCAATGATAAACTGCCTTATCATCGAAATATTGGTCATAATTAACTCCAGCGCTTTGAATGGCCATACCCGATTCATCACTATAATGAATCTGGGAATGAGGGTTAATCATTTTCGCTTTGATTCCCAGTATCCCATTTGCACAACCTAAGTCTAAAATTTTAGAAAATGATCCTTTCGGAATATGATCCAGGAAGAAGCGAGTTCCTATATCTAATTTTTCTCGGCTAAAGAGATTGGAGTGATGAATAAAGGGGGTTTCAAATGAGTCGATTTTAACTCTCATCGGGTAAGGAGAACTAACAGTCTCATGCTTAAAATCTGCAAAGACTAGACGCGCTTTCTTTTTTGCGAGACTTGTAGACGTCTCTCCGATGTATTTTTGTAAGAGTTCAAAACAACTTGAAGCCAGATGTTTTACCATTGAACCGCAAACAACTTTTGATTCTTTCTTAAGATGTTTCGTAAGGTGGCACAAAATATCTTCAAAGAATGACATGTTCTTTGGAACTCGAATGAGAACGATGTCGAAAATTCCTTCAATTGAATCTAGATTGTGCAGAGGAACGATCCGGTTATTGCCATTTAAGAGGATGGCCTTCATAGAAACATAAGAATCGGTGTAAACCGTAGGGTTGAACTCAACCAGGTTACAACTTAAAGCTCCGAAATGGTCGTTAATGATTAGAATTCTTTTTCCTTTTAAATCCAGTGATTGAAGATGTTCCAGAATTAATTCATCAGCACTATCCCAGCCTTGAAGGGGATCATCTTTTCTAAAGGGATAGCGTTTAATATTCATGGTGAGGTGAGATTAGTTTAGTTTACTTTAGAGGACAATCTTTTTCCTTGAGACACTTTTCCCTAAGGGCGTCTGCCTGGGCACTGGCATCGGACTTATCATTGTGAGCAATGTTAATGTCACCAATTTCTCCAAACATCCTATCAGAGTAGACTAAGCCTTGGGTAGGGTTGATTGTCATGCGATCGGTGCAGTTTGCTGCATTCTTCTCCGGATTATTGTTGTCTCTTAAACATAGAGCAATGTCTCCATTGTTTAAAACCTCGTAGTGTGAAACAAGAACAGCATGAGTGAGAAAGTTGGAGCCTCGTGCAGTGAATACAATGGTCGGCTGCATGTTCATATCCAGGCGTTCTTTTACTTCACTAAAAATCTTTTTATAATCAGCATTTGATTTTTTACTGGTTCCGAGTCCTGTTTTTACTCCTTGCCAACTCATGGCATGATCCGCCCAGGTCTTAGCTACCTTATCTGCAATATAGGACTGGAGGGCCGGATGATCAGACATGGTTTCAAGATCAGGAAACCCAGGAATATCCACGGCTTTATTGTCGCTTATCTGATCGATAATCTTCTTATAGTAGTCTACGGCACTTTCTTGCTCATCAGGATCTCTTGACCAAATGTTATGAGGTGGTTTTACACCTGGTTTAAAAAAGCCAAGACGATTAAATTGAGAAGTTACTCGCGCATGGCCCCAACAATACCCTTGAGTCTGAGAATGTTTACTTGGAACATAGCCGTTTCGGAAGGACAATCCATTCTCGGGAGTAGACAGTTTTTTAGGTGTCATATCACCCGGATGCTTGAAAATATCAAAGCCAGTAGGACATTGTATTCCGCAACTACAGATATTTGTGGGACAATTTCCCCAGGGTTGGCATCTACAGGCGAGTGTTCTGATGTTCTTTTGTAAAAGATCAATGCTACTTAATTCGTTTTTATCAACAGGTTGTCCGGCTTCATCCAGGCAGTACTCCATGACAGCTTTTGACGAATTCTTTCTATTCTTTAGGGTCTCTTCTTTCTTATCTTCATAATCTGCTCCGCTAATAATGCCTTCAACAGCTTTTATAGGTGTCGTGAAGAAATTTTTCATAGCAGAACCGACGCCAAGGCCAACTTGATTACAACTTATCAGATTGAAAAGAAGCATGATAAGAAGTAGTGACCTCATAGCTTCTCCAAAATCGTAAGCCAATAAAGCCTTTCTGGATTTTCTTTTTGAAGTTGCATTTTAATCGATTCAATCGACTCACTAGATTTTTTTCCTTTTTTCCAGTCATCTAGATAACGACAAATTCTCATGCTCCATGTAAGTGATGTCGGATACTTCTTTAGAAGAGGGCCACACCATAAGGGTGGAGCCGATTCTTTGCCCAAGCTTGCTGCGGCCAGAAGATCCTGGCGAATTTTTTGATTGATATTTGATTCGCTGAGGTTAACTGGTCCTAATATTTCATAGGCTTCCTGGGCCTTACCTTCTTTCATTAGTTCCGCAACTCGGGCGTCAATCGCCCAGATCTGATGGTAGCCTTGTTCCTTATAGGGTGTTTTACCGGAGGCATAACCTTTCATCATTTGAAGCCATTGCACGAGTTCAGGAGAATATTTTTTAGGATTTTCTTTAAACCATTTATCAGCTTTAGAAAGAGCTTCCGCCAATTTCGCTTTATCGTCTCGATTAAGATTGACCAGTTGGACAACGGCTTCTGTTTTGTCGCCTTTGAATGAGTGGTTGTAGGCCTGTTCATAATAATGGATAGACTTCTCTTTTAAGCCGTAACTTGAAAGTTCCCGCCCAGCAATCATATAAAGGAAGAATCCTTTTTCTGGATTTTTAGAACTGTACTTTTTTATTTCAAGGAGTGCTTCCTTCTCCCAGGTTTGAATCTGTGCTTCATCAAAACCCATAGACCATGAGTGAAATGAAGCAGATAAGAGGAGTAAGGTTAAATAAATGGCGATCATCAAGTTTCTCATCGGTCAGTCTAATAAAAAATCAATGTGTTAAATGAAAAAAGTTGTTAAGCTTTTGAAATGAGGAAGTATGAGATAGTCATTTTTGATTTTGATGGAACATTGGCCGACACTTTTGATTGGTTTAAGGTGGCCATTAATAAGGCCGCCGAGAAATATCATTTCAGAGTATTGAGTGAAGCTGATATGGAGCAACTTCGCGACAAAAAGACTCGCGAGATTATGCGCTTTTTAGGAGTTGCTTGGTGGAAAATGCCCTTTATAGCAAGGTATATGAGGGGTCTGATGTGGGAAGAGGTTTCTCACATAAAACTCTTCTCTGGAATTAAAGAACTTCTTCTTACTTTAAAGTCTAAAGACATCAAGGTAGTCGTACTTAGCTCTAACTCCTTTAAAAATGTTAGAAGTGTTTTAGGTGAAGAATTATTGGATACCATTCAGCATTTAGAATGTGGCATATCGATTTTAGGAAAAAAAGAAAAGTTAAAAAAAGTTTTAAAAAAATTTCATGTGCTTCCAGAGAATGCTATCGCAATAGGGGATGAGACAAGGGATATTGAAGCGGCACGCTCTTTGAGAATAGTTTCCGGGGCCGTGAATTGGGGATATTCAACTCCTAAGGCCCTGGAAAATGAAAAGCCTGATTTTATTTTTCCTGATGTTCCAAGTTTAGTTCATGCTTTAGATTTTTAATTCTTCCACGATGACCAAAAATCCACACCAAGTCCCCTGGTAAAATAGTGACTGTTGAATCAGGGTTTAGAATTCGTTCATTATTCCGCTCAATACCAACAATGAGGCCTCCAAAGCCTTCACCGGAACCGACTTCACGGATTGTTTTATTCGCATGAACTGAAGCTTCTGTAATAAGAATTGACTCCAGATTATAAAGTTCATCATGGGCCGGAGTTGTTTCATTGTTCTTTGCTTCGATAAGAATCTGGGCAGTGGTTAACTGCTCATCTGTTCCAATAAGAAAGAGTTGGTCATTCGGTAGAAGTCTTTCATTTTTTGTTGGAGCAAAAATTCTTCTCTTACCCCGATCAATCATAGCAACGGTAGCACCAGATACGGCCCTAAAACGTGATTCCTCAAGAGTCAGACCTGCCAATATAGAGTCAGATGAAAGTGTTAGGTTGACGAGGGTCGCATTCCACGGTGCCAGTTCAGGCAGTTTGGGCTGAGATTCCAGTTTTGCTAACTCCTTACCATTAAGATTGGCCAGGAAGTGTTTTTCCACTGACGAATAAAAAGGCTTAATAAATTTACGAAGAGCGAAGATAACTGCCGACGCTGCAAGGAGAACAAAAAAGAAAAGAAAGCGAGTTGAGCTAAACTGCTTAACAATAAAGGCAGTTAATCCAAATGCCAGAAGAATACGCATGGTTAAAATACCGATCTGCAAACTTCGCAGACGAGCAAGAGACTGTGATTCTTCTGCCGAAAGTTTCTTCGGTGTTTTAAGGACAATGGCGACTAAGAAAGGAGAAGAAAGAATAACTGTAAGCACAGAGGCAACAATATTAATCGTTGGGGTATTCCCGAAGGTCGAATGAAATGCCGGAAGAAGATAAAATCTTGAGAGTAAAGCAATCGCAATAACGACGACTGAATTAATAAGGGCCGCAACCCCGTAGATTCTCCAGATGAGACCGAAAGATCCTTCCTTCGTATCGGCCGCCATAGCAACTTCGTATTTTCGGAAGCTTTCTAAAAAACGCTGAGGGATCCCTTTTTCCATCCAATTATAAATGGGTTCAGAAAAACGAATCATATAAGGAGTCGTAAAAGTTGTAACAGCAGAAACGGCAATAATAATGGGATAGAGAAAATCGCTGGTGACTTTTAAGCTAACTCCTAGAGTGATGATAATGAACGAAAATTCCCCAATTTGGGCCAGACTCATCCCTGCTTGTACTGATTGCTTCAAACTTCTTCCTGAAATAACGGCCCCTAGTCCCGATCCGAAGAGTTTTCCAACGATTGTGATTCCAACAATGATGAAGACAATCCCATAATGCTCTTTCAAGATGGCAGGATTAATCATCATCCCAACCGAAACGAAGAAAATAGCTGCAAAGAGATCTTTTACTGGAAGTAGAAGATGTTCAATACGTTCTCCCTCACGAGTTTCAGCTAAAATTGATCCCATGATAAAAGCACCCAGAGCGGCCGAAAATCCCGCCTTAGAAGCCAGGACCACCATTGAAAAACAAAGTCCGATCGAAACGACTAGCATGATTTCGTCACTTAAGAACTTTCGTACTTTATTAAGAAGTGACGGCAAAATATAAATTCCAACAAGAAACCAAATCGTTAGAAAAAAGCCCAAGCGAGCTGAAAGGAATAAAAGGTTTGAGCCAGAGAAATTACCAGGGACACTAATGGCAGTAAGAAACACCATTAAAAGAATGGCAATTAAGTCTTCAACAATAAGAATTCCAAAAACTAAATTAACAAAGCCCTTACCTTTTAGTCGAGCTTCGTCAAAGGCCCTGATGATGATGGTGGTGGAAGACATGGCAAGTGCACATCCAAGAAATAGACTATCCATGGATTTCCAGCCGAAGGCACGGCCAACCAGGAAGCCAAGGCCTGTCATTGTAATGACTTCAAAAATGGCAGAGATTGAGGCACTTTTTCCAACCTTTGCTAATTTCTTGAAACTGAATTCAAGCCCGAGCCCGAAGAGAAGGAAGATAACTCCAATCTCCGCCCAGATATGGACTCCCTCTGTGTCAATGACAGTTGGCCATAAAGAAAAATGAGGACCAACGGCAAACCCTGCAATGAGGTATCCAAGAACAATAGGTTGCTTAAAACGACTAAATATAATGGTACTTATGGCTGCAGCTACTAAGATTACAGTTAGATCCGAGATCATAGGAGGGAGATGATTCATAGATATTCCGAGAACGAAGATTGAAATTAAGTAAAATATAACTTAATTAAGATCGCTTTTGAATTTTTTTTAAAGATATTGAAGAGTTATTTCTAACTCGCGTTCCCCATGGCCTGAAATGACATCCGTTTTCTCGTATCCATCTGCTTGATAGATCAACTTAACTGACTTAAACATCCCGAGAAACTCTCGAAAGAACGTGTTCTTAAAATAGCCATGGTAACTTGTATGATATGTTATGGTGTTCTTTTTATTCTGGAAAAGATCCTTCAAGAGATTAGAACGATTAATATCACTCTTAGGAAAGTTAAAACGAAAGCCTTCCATCCCCTTGGCCTGGGCGATAATAGAATGCGTATCGTAATACATGATAAGCTTAGCAACAGATTTAGAGCGTAAGAATGATTCCATTACTTCACGAGTATTATTCCAGATGCAGTAATTATGGTTCCCACCTGTGAAGGTGATTGTAATTTCATTCTGGGCCTTAAAGTCATAACGATTATGGCCAGCGGGTGAAACAATAAGTGGGACGTTAGATGGTACGTCCTCTAATTCACTAGGATAATTGCTAGTAGGTAAGCGGTAATCAACATTATTTAAGACATCTTCAATTGTAACCAGATTACCTCTGTAATTTCCGGCTTCAAGTAAAATTAATGATTGGTACTTAGGATCATTGAGATAGCTTTCTACCGGTCCTTTTAAATGGGACTGCCAGTCGTAGACTTTATGGGGATGGACGTTGAAGTGATATGATCCATCCTGAAGCTCATGAGGGTAAGCATAGGCAAAGTTTACTCCACAAGTAATTTGAGATGTTTCAAACTCAATGGCAAAAGCTGAATTGTTAACGGGAGCAATATAGAATTCTCGTTTAGCTAGATTGCTGGCCGAAATAAATTTTCCATCAAATAGAATGTTGTATTGAAACTTTTTGTTTACCGCCTTTAAGGTAAACACCATAGAAGAAACCCTCGTTCCATTCTCTATTTGAAATTCACGGCTTAGAAAATCAGTACCTTTAATGGTTGGTCCCGTTGGAGTAACCAGTTTAAATTTTTTATTAAAGGCATAATTGCAGGCGATATCAAAATTCTTGTCAGTAGAAAGATAGGTTTGGGCCATTCTGGCGCTAAATGGAATAGTTTCTTGGGCCCATAAATGGCCACTAATCAGGAGGGGTAGAATGAGTTTTAACATGACCTGGTTCTAGTCACTCAATTGGCTTCTGGAAAGGTACAAAGTAAATTTTATAGAGATGGAAGCCCTCTTAATGCCTGAATAAAGAGCTTTCATCTGTAGGTCTTGGATAGTACTCTGGCGCCCACAGCTTTTCGTAAAAATCTGCCAGAGTTTCATCATCTGCCATCAATGAAATCTTATCGTGCTTTTCTAAAATAGTGCTTCCTCTAGGAATAATAACCTCACCATTTCTCTCAATTCCTACAATGAGGATTTTATTATGGGGTAATTTAAGGTCTACAATGGTTTTATTGATAAGAGGCGAATTAAAGGGCACCTCCATGGTAACAATGTCCTTCAAATGTCCCGGTAAAAAGGAGTAGTTCCGTTTAGAAGGAGCAAAGGGATCATCGACCTTCAGCCATCTTGAGATGAGAGGAATGGTGGTACCCTGAAGGATGAGAGAACTGAGTGCTACGAAGAAAACTATATTAAAAATAAAACCTGCCCTTTCTACTCCTGCCATTAGTGGATAGGTTGCCATAATGACTGGAACTGATCCTCTCAGTCCTACCCACGAAATAAGAACCTTTTCTTTAAAACTAAGTTTTGAAGAAATCAGACAGAGAAAAACACTAATCGGACGGGCGACTAAAATCATAAAACCAGCAAAGAGAATTCCCGTTTGAGATACTTCAGCTATTTGACTTGGATATACGAGTAATCCCAGTGTGAGAAACATCGCACTTTGCATTAGCCAGGATAATCCATCATGAAGGACAGTGAGAGATTTTTTAAAGACGAAATTATGGTTTCCTAATACAACTCCTGCAATATAAACAGCTAAGAAACCATTTCCGTATAGTGCCTGAGTTAAAGAATAAACAAATATAACTAAGGCGATAGAGAGAACGATATAGAGACCTTCAATCTGAAGTTTAACTTTACCCATTAACCAAACGATAATTTTTCCCATAGAAAAGCCAACGAAGGCACCTATGATCATCTGTTGAAATAAAAGTGGAATCATTTCTTCCAAGCCGAAAGCCGGATTCACCATCATTTGTAGAAAACCCGTAGTCAGAAAAACGGCCATCGGATCGTTCGATCCACTTTCTAATTCGAGTAGAGGTTTTAAGTTACCTTTTAAATGTACATTTTTTGAGCGCAGTACTGTGAAAACAGCACCAGCATCAGTAGAGGAGACAATGGCACCCAAAAGGAAGCTTTCTAAGAGTGAAAAATCGAGGATGTAATAACCAAATATACCTAAAAGAAGACACGTAAAAAGAACTCCGAATGTCGAAAGGATGACACCTTCTTTCATGATCGGCCGGATAGCAGCCCATTTTGTATCTAATCCCCCGGAAAAGAGGATATAGGCAAGAGCAATGATTCCCATGGACTGGGTATTTCTGGTGTCATTAAATTCAATTTGTCCAAGTCCTTCACTGCCAGCGAGCATTCCAATTGCTAGAAAAACTACAAGGGTTGGAATACCCAAGCGAGCTGAAGCCTTACTGGCGAGAACACATAAAATAAGAAGTATTGCGACACCAAGAAAATAAGCTTCATTCAAATTCATAAAACCTCAGGAGGATTTAAAGAGATTCCTCATGACTCACTTCTAAAGTATGAAGCAACGTAGTGTTTTATAAATTAAAGCCTATATAAATTTTGTCAGACCAAAGGGAGTTCTATGACAAATCTAGTTTGGTCTGTATCAGGAGACAGATAAAGAGTGCCATTATTTTTTTTCAGTAACTTTAGCGAAATGGAAAGACCAAGCCCTGTGCCTTTTCCCATCTCTTTAGTTGTGTAAAAGGAAAGGAAAATTTTATCTTTAAGTTCTTCCGGTATTGTTGGGCCGTTGTTGGCAACTATTATAATCACTTTTTCATCTATTAGTTTTGTGGTAATTTGAATTTCAGGCTTAGCTGTATACTCCAACGCATCATGGGCATTATTCAAGAGATTAATAAGGACTTGTCCTATTTCTATCGGACGACAAGATATCTTTGGCAAATCTGGCATGAGATCTTGAGTTACATTAATTCCTTTTTGATAGAATCTGTGATTGCAAATAATAAGTGTTTCAGAAATTAAATCAGAAATCGATATTTTTTGAATGGGGTCATCCTCTGAACTGCGCGAAATGGTACTCAGGGATTTTATAATTTCCGAAATCTTGTGAATCATTTTTTTAGCACTCGTAACATTCGCTAATTCTTTTTCACAATCTTCCTTCTTAGACAAAGCATCTTCAAGAATTTCAATTTTAGCTTTTAAGACAAATAGAGGGTTGTTGATCTCATGGGCAATCCCTCCGGCCATTTCTCCAAGGGCCGCCAATTTAGAAGAATAAACGGATCTTGCTCTCTCATCATCCAGTTCTTTCTGGGACAGAATATGATTCTCATAAAGTTCTTTGTAATCGACTTGGTGTCTTAAATTGGATCGATAGAGATAAACAGTGATGGAAAGTATGATGGTTGCATTGATTATATAATCAAAAGCCGGAAGGATAACCAGTTTTTCGCCTACTAAGTTTGGAAATAATTTAAAATCAGTAACCAAGAGTATACTTAGAAGAAGCATCGGGTAGGATACGGCTAAAAGCATTTTTATTTTTTCTTTGGGATTAAATAAAAGCATTGAGAAGGCTGCACATGGAATTAAGCTGAACTGTAAATTAGTGTCTTTATCCAACATGTCTGCCACAACAAAAACGGGAGTAGCTGCAACAAAAACAAGAAAGAATTTTGGAATAGAGAAATATTTTTTATAATTTAACCAGAGGAAGCCTGAGTAAACTAACACCAACCCTGCATTCGTTAAGGCCATCAGGGCATTGCTTTTCAAGGCCCATAAAGGAATGTAGAATAAGGAAATTAGCCCTAATACTAAACTGATACGATTACTTAGTATGATTCTTTTAGTGCTACTGGATGTTTCTCCCTCTGTGCCGAAGAAACTAATTATTGTCCAATATCTTTTTATTAAATTTAGCATTTTAAAATTTGACCAATCCTTGTCCGGAATTAAAACTTATTTTTTTATATCGAACAAAGATTAAATCTCGGATATTATGAATTGCTATTTTAATTGGAGAGTCCCATGCAAATCGTTAATTCTTTTTCTGAAGCCCTCAAACATATTAAATCAAACTCAGCTATTTTTGTTCATGGAGCTGCGGCAACTCCCATAGAAATGCTGGAAGTGTTGGCCAAAGAGAGGACCGATCTTAAAAACATCGAGATGATGCACATTCATACGGAAGGCGATTGCCCCTATGCTAGTAACCCGGAATTTAAGATTTTGAGTCTTTTTACCGGTAAGAATTTGCGTGGAAAACTGGATTACGAAAGAATTGATTATGTTCCCATTTTCCTTTCTGAGATTCCCTTACTTTTCAAACGAGGAATTAAGAAAGTAGACGTTGCTCTCATCCAAGTTTCTACTCCAGATAAACATGGATTTGTTTCTCTTGGTGTAAGTGTTGATGTGGCCAAGGCAGCTGTTGAAGCGGCTACGATGGTGATTGCTCATATTAATGATCAAATGCCGAGAATTCACGGTTCCGGTTTTCTTCATGTAAGTGATATTGACTACGCCGTCGTTAAGTCCACTCCTATTCATGTAAGTCCTCCTCAGGCCTTATCAGAGTTGGAATTAAAAATCGGTAAAAATGTGGCTGGCCTGGTGGAAGATGGAGCCACAATTCAGCTTGGTATTGGTAATATTCCTAATGCTGTCGCGATGAATCTTATGACTCATAAGGATTTGGGCCTTCATACTGAAATGTGGTCTGATGGTGCCTTCGAGCTCATTAAAAAAGGGGTTATCAATAACTCCAAAAAAGTTGTTAATAACGGTATTTCGACTTCCGCTTTTCTCATTGGCTCTCAAGATCTGTATGATTATACCAATGACAATATGGCGGTTATTAACATGGAAACAACCTTTGTGAATTACCCGATTAATATTATCAGGAACCCTAAGGTGACTGCGATTAACTCTTTAGTTGAGATCGATTTAACCGGCCAGGTTTGTGCTGATTCTATCGGCCATAAAGTTATTTCCGGTGTCGGAGGACAGATGGACTTCATGAGAGCCGCCGCTCTTTCTGAAGGAGGTAAACCGATTTTTGCGATGACATCAGCTTCCCCTAAAGGAATTTCTCGAATAGTTTCAAGCCTTAAGCCCGGAGCAGGGGTAGTAACAACTCGAGCACATGTTCACCATGTCGTAACAGAATATGGTTCTGTTAACCTTTTCGGATTAGGACTGAATGAACGTGCTCAGGCTTTAATCGGTATCGCTCATCCGGATCATCGTGAGAAGCTCGCCAAAGAGTGGCACGAAATTAAGCAGAAGATTATCTGAGAAAAACTGTCATCTGATCACCTTAGGTTGACTCTCTTTATTTGAGCTGAAATTCTTGAATTAGAAATATTCAAGGATGAATAGAATGAATAAATTGAGTTTTAATATTTTTGGTGTACTCCTGTTGTCGGTTTTTTCAGTTAATTGTTGGTCCATCACTGACAAAGAGTATGCTGAAGAAGTTCTCTCTCAGGGTCTTCAAATTAATGATGAATTTCTAGAATTTCTCGATGCTCGTTCATGCGAGCTAGGGATTGTGCCAAATTGCAACAGACCACTTTCAATTAAAGATATTGCCCGATTAAAAAGCCTCTTTCGACAACTTGAAGGTTGGAAAAGGGAAGCCTTCGATACTCTTTTACCGGTCCATGATAAAATTAAAGGCCGAAGATTTATTATCAAGCACAATCAATCTCATAAAATTTCTCCTGCTCTTGGAGGAATTGTCGTTTCCTTGAAGCATAATGAAGACTCTTCACAGGAATTTATCGAAAGTATTTTAATTAGTTCTGCTATCAGATTGGTGATGTACGATAGTTTCTTTCGTTTATCAGTCCCCCTCTCAAAGGCCAAGAAAATGCGCTCAATCCTGGCCTCCGATATGGGAGCAGAGGGGACACTGTTACGGGAAACTTTTCAAGTGGCCCTCGATTCTAAAAACTGGAAAAAAGTTGAAATGGATTTGAAGTTTCTAAAAGAATCCGAAGCTTATAGGCTTATCTCGGATTCATTTATAGAACTCTATCTTGAAAAGTCTTTTACTAAGGCCAAAATTGCTGAAAAAGATTTTTCATATAAAGTGAGAAACCTCCTTTTAATTAACACTCTTCTAACTCATGCGGAGCTTTCGGATGCAATGGAAAGGATCATGGGAAAGATTAGCGAGTTTTTTGGAAATACCATAGGTTCAATTCAGGTTCGCTCAGGTAAATTAAAAAAACTTATCGGCCATACTCCAACAATGATTCGTCTTAAGAATAAGTTAAAGCCTCTGGATATTCTTTTTGAAAAAACACCTTTCAGACTGACTGACCAGTTCATTCCCGGCTTCTTCGGCCATGTGGCCCTTTGGCTAGGGACACCAGAAGAACTCATGAATATGAGAGTTGATTTTAGAGGCAAAGAAATTCCTCTTTTAGATCATCCAAAAATGTTGCCTTTTCTTGAGCGAATGTCCCAAGGTAAATTGATTGTAGAAGCTCTCAGGAAACCGGGTGTGACAATGAATACCTTTGAAAATTTTCTGGATGTAGATGACCTGGTCGTTGTTCGCCCTGAATTCAATGGAAATCCTGCCGAACGTATTCTGAAAACAGTTGAACTCGTAGGTCGTCCCTATGATTTTAATTTTGATGTTGAAACGGAAAATGCAATTGTGTGTTCAGAACTTATTTATCAGGTCTTTGATGAGTATGATTGGCCTATTAAAAGAGAGATGGGAAGATATACAATTAGTCCGGATCATGTGGCCTGGAAGGCCGTAGACTCATGCTTTGAGCCAGTTATGATGTTTCATGATGGAAAAGAAATAGTTAAGAACTATCATCAAGAACTTCGTAGTCTCCTAGAGCGCCGTGGCGGAATTAGTTACACTCCCTCCAGTAACTGCTTGTGATGTTTCTTCCCGAGTCTTTACCATCCACCATAGACCAATAAGCCCAACGGCGGCCAGTATATGCTTCAAGGCATGGCCGCTTATGAATTCATTGGTGAAAGCAAAGATCTGATGGTCTTTAATTTCAACCCATTTCGCTAACGCATAAAAGATTAAGGTTATGAAATACCAATATCTTTTATTATAGAAGCTAGGAAACAAGATAAGGATGAGTGGCACTGTTAAAAAAGTACTGAATTGAATCCAGAAATAAAATCTTAGATCCGTAGTAAAAACCCACACGCCTATACTTAGAAGGCCGGTGAGCAAAGCAAAATGCAAAAATTTTTCTAATTTAAAAGAGATATGCTCTGCGAGTAACACAACATATAGGGCCATAAATCCCATGCTCATAGGAAGGCGATCCCAAACGAGAGTTTGATCATTCGGATTTAAATGATAGTAGGCAGAACCTGGAGCTACTAAAACAATGCTAAGAAAAAACCAAAACCAGGATTTTTTTGTTCTGGCATCATTGCTCAATAATTCCTTCAACCCTAAGAAGCCTGCTACGATAAAAAGAATATTAGTTAGAACATTATGAGCATTAGGAATTCCCCAAAAATTGCGGGTATCCACAAAAGCATGATAGCTTTGGTCTTGGGTAATGACGGATTTACTGAACATCCACATAAATGTGGCCATAAAAGCGAATACAATAAGTCCGGATTTTAATTTCAATGAGAATTTATTCATGCCTTTAGAGTACTGAAAAACCAATTAAATTCAACCAGTTAAATTTTTTCAGCAAGATGGCCGAGAAGGTAAATACCAACTCCATTTCTTCAACAGGACGTTTTGTATGGATATGGACAGTCTAAAAAATATCGATAATCGAATTCAAATTATTTCTCTTACAGAGAAGGCCAGTTTATTCGGTGGTAGCTTATGGCAGACTCTTCCGGGAACGAATGGTCGCTACGTCACAACCATTATTCAAATTACCTTGGATTTTAAATCCGATAAGGTGATTTACAGAACTCCATCTAATATGGAATTAAATCCATCATATCCGATTTTTATCCGCCTTAATTATAGAAATATTATTTTTCGTTTATTACCCGATGAGTATCGCCTGAGTGGCGATCGGCTTGTCTGTCATTATCCTCAAGAAATGAGAGCTTTAGACGAGAGACCAGGCGGAGATCGTTACGTCCTTCCACTTTCTTCCGAGATTTCACTTTCAGTAAAAAGAATTGAGAAGTCGATCAGAGAACTTACTTATGAAATGGAGATGAGAGTCCTGGATGTTTCAGAGAAGGGATTTGGAATTTTAATTTCTAACTACAACCGAGATTATTTTCATAAGCATGACCATTTCTGGTTGAAATCTGTCGATCAAACGCCACTCCGACATCAAATTCTGGGTACTGTCTGTTACATTGCCCCAAAGGGGTATTATTTAAAAAGAGGGGACGTCCGAGTAGGATTGGCACTTAACATGGCCCTCAGCCAGGACATGTTTGAATACTTAAAAAAGCGCTGCCAGCTTGTTCTTAGTGCCTAAGCACAACCTTTATGATTTCCGTGTTGATTTTCCTTTGCTAAGATTCTCTAGCTAAGACTTCAATCAGGAAATTTACATGGCAGAAATCATTGATATTTTTTTACACCTCGATCAGCATCTTCTTTCTTGGATTGCTTTGTTTGGGCCTTGGATTTACGTCCTCATGTTTCTGGTTATCTTCTGTGAAACTGGTCTGGTGGTGACTCCTTTCTTACCAGGTGATTCTTTACTTTTTGCCTTAGGTGCCTTAGCAGCAATGGAGAATGGACTTGATGTTTGGCTTCTTCTTATCAGTTTAACTATCGCGGGAATTATTGGTGATACAGTGAACTATCATATAGGTAAGTTTTTGGGACCAAAAGTTTTTGAAAAAAATAGTCGTTTTTTCAAGAAAGAATATCTCACCCAGACTCAGGATTTTTACGCCAAGTGGGGGCCTTTTACAATTGTGGCGGCGAGATTTGCACCGATCGTCAGAACCTTCGCTCCTTTCGTTGCAGGCATCGGGAGCATGGAATATAAAAAGTTTCTGTCCTACAATGTAGTAGGTGCCATCCTTTGGGTCTTTACATTTATTTTAGCAGGCTATTTCTTTGGGAATCTTCCAGTCGTTAAAAGAAATTTTCACATCGTTATTTTCGGCGTGATCTTTGTCTCGATTCTTCCTATGGTCATTCCATGGATTCAGAGCAGATTGAGAAAAAGCTAGCAGATTAAGCAGCTGCTGGTTTGTCTTCTGAGGTCTGCAAAGAACTGCGGCAGAGGTGGACACTGATGCCATCTGCAATACGAACAGGGAAGTAAGTGGCAAATTGATATTTTTCGCCAGGAGTGAGCTTATTAGTTAGAATAAAGCTACCGTAAGCACTGCCTTGATCCTGAACATAAAAGTATGGCCCGATCTTGGTCACCACAAGGTGGCTATTTGAAATACCCGCACTCGGGACTTGAATGTCGCAAAATGAGCTTGAACCTATCGTAATTTGATTTTTATTAAAGACATATTCCTTGAATTGGCCGGCAACTTCAACTTTCACTTTAATCAGCATCTTACACCTCTTCTCTCTAAACCTTTACGAACTTTTGGGCGCAAAAGTTTAATCTTTTTTTAATATATTTTAATAGATTGTCTAAATTATCGACAGGGGGAAGAAGTTTTACAGAAGCTATGGAAGAAAACTACAAATCTCCTAAAATAACCTCATTAATGACTCAAGTAAGGTTTGTTTTTATGAAGATGCTTCTTTTCATTATCGTTGCCTCGTTCTCATTACAGGCACTGGCAGAAGGCCCTTGTGACGTTCGCCCCGGTGTCTCAGTAGGGGTAAGGGTGATGGAGTTTGCTACCGGCAATGCTATCCATTCCAAAATACCTATGAGGGAAACGACTGCGGAGTCTCTATTAGAAGAGATGGTAAGTCTTCAGGATATGGGGATTTGCGAAGAAAAGATCATCGCTAAAAAATGTGAATTAAAAGTCGAAAAAAGAAACTTCATAACCCTCTACCGGGGAAAAGACCGCTGGAATACCTATAAGCTCAGGGCCAAACACCAGGTAGTGGATTTTGTGAAAAGGCTTAAAAAAGCGGGTTTTTGCTCTTAGTAACCTAAGATATCAACGTAAGTCACGCCCTTGGCCAGAGCCGAGTTAGACTTGGCCCTCTGACCTTTAATCATGATCTTCTTTTGATTGAAAAGTTCCTTCAGGGCCCCTCGAGATATCATTTTGAGTTTTGGATTCTCATCCTGTTCTCTCAAAGCATCTAACAGAACATTGTCCATTCTCGACTCTGGATACTCTAAAGTAAGAGCGATACGAAAAGAGTTTTCAGGTTGCGGGGGAATATTACTCATTGGTTTTCCTATTATTTCTGTAAGCTAAAAATGTTTAAAAAACTCGGGTTAATAAGGGCATCGACCTTTAATTGAACTCCGTTTGAAGTTTGAGTAACCCCTGGATCAGAGAAAGTACAGTTCATATTTGAAGATAATAAAACTGTATTTTCTTTAGCAAAACAAGAGCTGGCTACCTCACCAGACATGGAGGTATTAGCTAGAAGTTCATTCCAGGGATCTACTTGGTCTGCCATTGCACCCGTTGATATGTGCATAATGTTTGTTCCGTCACCCTCTAATTCTGTCACCTCAGCTTCCATTGAGTATGAGTCTTGGAAATTCACGTGCCTTATCCAAAAGGCATCAGCTGATGTTTTCTTCGCTTTAATAACTTCTCTATACTCTTCAGATGGTCCCTGAAAGCTTTGCGAGTAGTATTCAAACTCGGCAGTTGCCATATCCAGGGTATTCCACAGGAGAAGTTCGCGGTCTTCCTCGTTCTCTTTATCAAAATAGAAAGCTTCATAACGACCTGCGGGGACGCCACACTTTATGTCCGCCACCAGTCTTTCTTCCACTACATTGTCCAGAGTGATAGAAGTCTTAACTTTAATGTCTGAAAGACAAGAAGGTCCTGCAATTAAACAAAAAGGAAGGGGGGATACTGAAGGAGTAATCTCAAAATCAACAACAAAAGTTTTTCCTTCAAGATAATGATTAACCACCGTTTGGGTTTTTACCGGAGAAACTTTGGCGGCCGTCGCCAGTTCCTCACATGTTTTGTGGGTCCTAATTAAACTAAAAAGGCCTGTTGAACTAAAATCGCTTTGAATATCACTTAAATGGCCACCGCCTTCTTGAACTTCTTCATGATCTCGTTGAAGAGTATCAAAAACGTAGTAAGGATGTTCTTTGTTTACAATATTTCTTAGTCCAATGTTTCTTACGAGCTGAGTAAAGCTATCGATGTGGGCCGTATTTTGAGTCGAAAGAATTTTAAGATTCTTGTTACCAATGAGAATTGTATCTTCACAATGTTCAGGATTGCTTAGCATCGTTATTGTGGGACCGCTTAATTCATAAACTTTAAGAAAATCAGATTGATTGGCCACTACAATTTTTGAGCCTAACATCACTAAATTGGTGCTAGGATGTTCTTTATAATAATAGTTCAATATGCTACCAGTAGCATTGGTCTCATAAATTTTAGTATAGGTTTTTGCAAAGATATTTCCATCTTGTCGGATAGAGAAGCTCTCTATGAATTCTGCAGCATTAAAGACCAATTGAGAAGTTCCAAAAATAACCCCTGTTGAAGGATTTAATTGAATTTTTTTAATTCCAGTTGAACTATCTGTTATATAAAAGATTTCATTTCCATTAACTTGAATACTTTTTATACCTGAAATCGTCAGATATGAAAGGTCAAATCCTCCCGTTATCGAGAACGTTTGCAAGAATCCGCCCCATTGTGATGCAACTAAAAATGAATCACTGATTTGGATATCGCTAATTGATCCCATCGCGGAATATTGCATGTTCGTTGTTAGATTATAAATCACTGAACCAAAACTTGCATAAATGGCGCCGGATTGATCTACTGCCAATTGCTCATAAATTTGGCCATTAGAAAATTCATTAACTTTTTCTCCATCTAGATTATAAGTTGTGATCTTAGAGACGTCTTGGTTGAGCTGATTATCCCATACTCGACTTAATACATAGACAAGGTTACCTACTGAATAAAGGTCAGTGATGCTAGTATAATTATTATTCGGACAATAAAGATGGTCTTCCCGCTTCACTTGTCCATATAGATTTCCATCTTCTACTCTACAATTATTGACCGAGAACTTTTTATTATCAGAAATTGAGCTACAGAACTCTGCTCCTGATTCCGGCATCTTGGTATACTTCTCTAGTAAATGGTCGCGATTATCTCCATATCCTCTAAGAAAAACATGAAAGTCTACTACTGGTTCTTTGAAGCAATCAGAGTAACTACCTGTAGCTCCACAAAGAAATTGAGGAAGAATGTTTCCGAAGAGGGAAGTTCCTCTCTTGGTAATTGAAGAAGGTAGAATCAATCTTGTCTGGGTAGGTGCAGTACCGGCTTTAAAAACTAAATGATCAAAGTCCTGAGGATATCCGGCATGGATCCCTTTTGGAAAATGGAAGACTTGATGCTTACTGTTTGTTAGACAATCTGCTTCAGAACGGAAGGCCTTGATCGCCATTGGAAATTTTGTAACAGGAAAGTGTCCAATAAGAGAAGCATTGACTGCTCCAGCAGGTGAGCTGATGAGACAACTTGATTCCAGAGTGGATGGACTGAAATTACCAAGTTTTGATTCCAGAGCAACAATTTTATAGTAGGGAAGTTCGCTTTGAAGACCCATTGGCAATTTAGAACAAAAGTCGTCTTTTGTACTTACTGTTAGATCATAGTATTTATTTTCTATACTGTTATAGGTCTTAAAAGCCCCACAAGTGAGCGTCTTTAACTCATTAATAGCAACTTCTGCTTTAAATGCTTCATTACAGTTTTCTGCTTTTATGGTCAGATCAATCGTTGCATTGGTTGAAATATCTTGTTTGGCCATTGCACACTGAGTGTTGCCAGCGAATCTCGTGGCCCCGTCCCAGCCAACGGCATAGAAGGACCATAGGCCGTTATCAAGTTTGACTGTTTTTTCCAGGGTGCCTTTATCAAGAGCAAAAGTGAAAATTTGGTTATTAGGGCCCGCTCCATGGATAAGTAAACCGCCACCTCCAAGATTCAGACCGTCTGTAACGAAAGCTTTCGAAATTTCGAGCTTCGCCTCAGACTGGCTTCCCCCGCCGCAACTTACGAGAGTTAACAGTGAACTCATCATGATAAGTGATAAGAGTGATTGAGCCTTCATAATCATCCCCAAAGGTGTTTTCTTATATTCTAGGTTGCATTACTGCTTCGTTTTAATCGGAGTCCTGATTAATTTAATTAATGAAAAGGATCAGACTACTTAGCTCAGAAAAATTAAGTTGCTGCTTAAGATTGATTTGTTCCCAGGAAGGCGATTTTGACAAGAATTCAAGGCAGAAGGGGGATTAAACTATTGTTTTAATTGGATTATTCGCATGCCTATTTTCTTCACCCTTCTTGGTAATCAGGTCTTAAGCCTGTTCCTAACTGCGTGAGAAAAGGAGAAAAATTGCCTTGATTGTGGTGATTTCGGTAGGAGGTATAATTGTAAAGAATATTGAGCCCAAAATGGGGCAGAGGGATACCTTATGAAAGCAGTCGTCTTTACCGTTCTCCTTAGCTTAACTCATTCAGCTTTTGCTGCCAAAGTGGCCGTCGTTAAGTTGGTTAGAGGGGAGGCATTTGTACAAGATGTAGGAAAAACCACTCCACTTAAAGTTGATGACTGGGTTGAAGATGGTGCAATGGTAAAAACTCATGAAAAAAGTTTTGTAAAATTAGTCTTCATAGATAAGTCTCAAATGAACGTTGGCCCGAATTCTGAAATGAAAATAGAATCTTTCTCTGGTAAAGATTCTGGAGTCATTGATTTAGTTAAAGGGAAGATTCGTTCACAAGTATCAAAAGACTACTTACAAATAAATAAAGATAAATCAAAGCTGTTCATTAAAACGAAGAACGCTGTTATGGGTGTTCGTGGTACAGATTTCATGATTTCCACCAATGGTCTTAATACTTCTACCGTTCTATTTGAAGGAGAAGTTGTCTTTAATAAATTAGATAGTAATAGACAGATGTCTCCTGCTGCCCTGGAGAATATTGTGAATAGCGGTGTTCGCATGTTTCCAGGAGAATTTTCGGTGATGGAGGCCAATAGGACCATGCCGACGGTGCCATCATTATTGAACGTGCAACAACGGGAAAAACTAGAAAATAATGCGGAGTTTGCAGCAGATCGCACTCCTAGTAGCGCAAATGCTGAGCCTGCTAAATCTGTTGTTCCTGAAGGTCTTAATGGTCAACTCGTGAGTAATAACAGCGAAGTCTTAAAAAATGAAGTGGCCCAAGTTGCTTCAACCAATGCTCCGGCCCCCGCACCAAGTTCTGGCAACCCGGATGGGTTTGTTAAAGGTGATATGGTTAAGCCCGCCAATGGCTCTTTTGTTCATATTGAATCAGGAGTAATTATTCCTCCTGGTCCAGGTAGCGTTTTAGATAGTAACACGAATACCTATATTCCCGGCCAGGATTCCGGGAAAGTGGCAGGCGATGGAAGTTATATTCCTCCTAAGAACGTAGAAATTACAAATGATGGTAAAATTCTGGTTAAAACTCAAGATGCCTCAGGAAAACCTGTCATTGTTGAAGCCAAACCTCGCTCTCCGGTAGTTGAAGCCAAACAACCTCTTGCCGCTCCTGGTGGAGGAACTGCTCCTATTGGCCTCCCTGATGTGTCATTACCGGGGACAAACACTGTAGACACTCGTTTTACACCGAATGGCGGTTTCACAGGGGCGAGTGACCCTGCACGAGTGATCTCTACAACTTCGGATGTGACAATCCGAGTAAGACGTGGACAATAATTAATTAAGATACAGATATTGATATAAATTTTTTTCTGAGGATATAGATGAGAGCAATTGCATGGATGCTACTCTTGTGCCTGACTAATATTAGTTGGGCTCAGGATTCTTTGGGCATGTCAGATGTTTCAGGTAATAAACTATTTAAAAAAGCATTCGAAACTTATTCCCAGGGTAAATATCAAACTACAGTCGATGAGCTTAAAATAATTGAATCTGACTTAAATCAAAGTAACAAGACGAACACTGAAACTTTGGGGTTGGTTCAGTATTGGAAGGGGATTTGTTATAATCGCCTTCAAGATTTCCCGGAAGCCATCGCAAGTTTTGATAAGTCCTTGGGGTACAATTATTCACCTGAAGATCTTAACTATGAATACGGGCAGGCCCTCTTTGCGGCCGAAAAACTTAAGGAAGCCAGGATTCAGTTCCGAGAGTCTTTAAAGAAAAAATTTAAAAGAGGAGTTTCTCTTTATTATATAGGATATATCTCTAAGGAATTAGGTGAGAGAAAAAAAGCATTCACTTTTCTTAAGGCCATCAATAAATTGAGTGAAGAAGAGTCTGCAGAAGTACGGCAGCCTGCTGAAATGATGATTGGTGATATCTACCTTGAACAGGTTGAAAAAAGAGCTGATGCCTTTAAAACCGTTGAGACTTATGTCATTCCTCAATATGAAAAGGCACATGATCTTGATCCTCAATCTGCATTGGCCCCACAAATCCGTGAAAAAATTGTTGGGCTTCAACGCAAGTATGACCTGATCCTTTTCCAATTAAGAAATGGTCGTCCAACTTTAAATCCTCCCTATTTCCTTCGAATCTCCCAGGAGTTCGGACAAGACTCGAACGTAACGTTCTCTCCGGCCGAAACCACAATTTCAAAAGCAAGACAATCTTCATTCTATTCGAAGACCGATGTCATTGGCCGTTACACATTCTATGTTCGTGATTACATCAGTATTGCTCCAGAACTTCGAATTAATAATACTTATTACTTCAATCGAGTTCCTGAAATTTACAGGAATGATAACTACATGATCATGCCCAGTGTCCGTACCGCTTATGAACATACACTATGGAAGAAGCCAGCAGCCTTTTTACTTGATTACGACTACAGTGAAGCTCAAAGAGATGTAGATGGAAAAGAAAAATTAGAATTCAGTTCCAGGTCACACTCTTTCATGGTGGGTGAGCGGTTTAATTATTTTAATTTCGGTGAAACATTTATCAGATTACGACATAGATTGCTTGAAAGTTATATCTCAAGCTCTGACTCAACGACAACCAGTCTCGTTTTTGAACAGATAAAAAGCTTAAGCAGCAACACTCTTCTTTTTTACGGAAGTTACGATCGTATGAGAGTAGATGATAAAGCTTTCGACACTGATTCATTCACTTTGCGCGCAGACTTGATTATGTCCCGAGTAAGAGATTGGTTTACACCCAGCTTGGGATTCAGTCTTACCAGCACAGATCCAATTAATGATCGAAGCGCAAGAGGAAGAGAGCTTCTCATCAATCCTAGTGCCAGGATTTCAAAAACGTTCAAGAAAAATTGGCGAGCTAATTTGAAGTACGATTATCAGAAGAACAATTCTAAGGATGATGAGAATTTTGCTTACACGAAATCAATTTATGCTTTTGAATTAGAGTATATTTTCTAGATAGGTAGCTCGATAACAAACCTGGTTCCAAATCCTGGGCCTTTACTCTCGGCCCAGATCTTCCCTTTGTGTTTTGTGACAATATTCTTCACAATGGCCAGTCCCAGTCCAGTTCCTCGAGAGCTTTCTCGAGAAAAGTCTGTTCGGTAGAAGCGCTCAAAAATTCTCGGTAAATGCTCCTCCGCGATTCCAGGACCGTTGTCTTCTATAATGATATAACCCTTATCATTCCTTTCATAGCTTGAGATAGTGATCTTCACTTTTTCATCGGCATACTTGCAGGCATTATCAGTCAGGTTAAGGATAACCTGTTCGATCAGTCGAGGATCACCTTTGAAAAGGTCCTTTTCTATATGAGTATCAATAATGATTTCTTTATCAGGGTAATTGGCATTGATGCTGGTGATCCCTTCAAGCATTTGTTCCAAAGAAAATTCCTCCAACCTCTGAAGGTTCTTCGATTCAATAACGGAAAGATTGAGAAGATCATTAAAGAGAGAAATCATTCTTTCGGTATTAAAGACGATCTTATCTAAAAATGGGTGCAGGCCCTCATCAATTTTGGAAGCCTGAGATTGAAGAATTTGGGTGAAGCCTTTGATAGAAGTCAGTGGTGTCCTGATTTCATGGGAGACATTGGCCACAAAGTCCACTCTCATCTGTTCAGTTAATTTGAATTCTGTCACATCGTAAAAAACACCCAGGGCACCAGTAATACTGTCATGGCCTGCCTTCAAGGGCGTAATAGTGAGATCATAGTATTTTTCGGTTCGATTACTTCCAGGAAACGTCATTCTTTTAAGTGAGTAAGGCTGGGCCGTCTTAAGGACAGAACGAAAACCTTCCAGAACTATTTCATCTGAAAAGATATGCCAGATTTTTAGATCAATTTTCTTTCCTGTTTCACGATGAATGAAGTTTTTCTTGAACTTATTGTTGTAGAAGAGCACCGTTTCAAACTTATCAATGGCTATAATGTCATCATTAATGGCCTCAAGGATCGCTGCACTTTTTTCGTTCTCAGATTTTACTTCGAGAACATGGCTTTGAAGTCTTTGATCGGCTTTATTAAGTGCTTCTTCAATTCTTCTCCATTCATCCCTTTCATAGAGGAGGGCAAGACTCTTGTTGAAAGGGATGTCGTCTTTAAATTTTTCTACTTTAGAGAGGATGACTCCTAGAGGTCTGGTGGATCGGAAAAATAAAAAGATGAAGATAAGATAACTTCCAAAGGCAAAGGGAACAATTCTCAAAAAAAGGACACGATCGAAGCGGTCCATATTGTCGCGCAGTGAAGAAACAGGTATGACTTTCCTGATCATCAAATCATCGCCAAGCCTCATACTGGCAAAAACCGCCTGGGTATTAAAAGTCGGACTCTTCCGGAGGCTTGAAGCGAACTTTGACTCAAAAGACTCATTAACTTCTAATAGGTCAAAAAGTTTTTCCCCCACGAGCTTACTATCAACGCTATCGCAGACAATAGTCCCATTCCTACGCACGAGGGTGTAGTGAACATCTTTTAAAGGGGGAAGGGACTCACACCACTGTTGCCAGTCAGTACTCGTTCTTACCAGGGTATGTTTCATGAGGCGCAAATCTTCTTCAATTTGCAAAGTCATTTGGGAAACGAGACCGGATCGATAGGAAGACCTATAGAGAAAGAGGATCAGAAAGAGAGTGGGAAGAAAGACAACTAATGTCAGCCTGGCGATTCGATAAAAGAAAAACCAGGGATAGGCCGTCTTAGATTGAGTCTTTGAATCTATAACCTATTCCTCTGATGGTTTCAATCATATTGGCAGCCGACGCGATCTTCTTGCGAAGACCTGCGATATGGGTATCAATGGTTCTTCCCGTAACAAAGATATTTTCACCTTGAATGTTATTAATGAACTGTTCTCTGGTAAAAACATGTCCGGGTTTTTGAACGAGAATTGATAAGATTTTAAATTCGGTTGATGTGAGGTTTACTTCTTCTTTATTTACAAACACCCGGCACTTACTGATCTCAATTTTAAGAAGTCCGAAATCCAAAACATCTTCATCTTGAGTATCATGATCCAGATTTCTTAGCTGAACCCGGATTCTGGCCTGAAGAACATTGAGATCAAAGGGTTTCGTGATGTAATCGTCTGCTCCCGCATCTAGAGCTGCCACAATATTATCAGGCTGGGTGAGGGCGGTGATCATGATGATAGGAGTATCAGCATAAGCTTTCTGGGCCTTAAGCTTTTTTGTGAATTCTAAACCCGACATGACTCCGGGTAACATCCAATCAATTATAAAGAGATCAATTTTTTCGGGTCTTTCGACGATGGTGATGGCCTTGTCGACACTTTCGGCCACGATGACATTATGGCCTTCCGTTTTTAACTGGAAACTGATGAGATCACGGATATCCTGCTCATCCTCGATAACTAAAATTGAAGCATTTTTCATGGCCCGATTATAGCATACCGAGGATGGTTAGGAAGTTAAACTTTGGTTAAGAGATTAGGCCAAGTTCTTGTTAACAAAGTCCCAGTTAACCAGATTCCAGAATGCTTTTACAAAGTTAGCGCGAGCATTACGGTAATCGATATAGTAGGCATGTTCCCAAACGTCGACAGTCATAACGGCTTTCATATTATGGGCCATTGGAGTATCAGCGTTCGAAGTATTGAAAATCTCTACTTCGCCTTTGTCATTTTGTACAAGCCAAGTCCAGCCTGAACCGAAATTCCCAAGAGCTTTAGCAGCGAACTCTTCCTGGAACTTCTCGTAGCTTCCCCATTTTTTATTGATAAGGTCAGCAGCTTTTCCAGTCGGAGCTCCGCCAGCTTGAGGTGCCATACAGTTCCAGAAGAAAGTGTGGTTCCAAACCTGGGCAGCTTGATTGAATAAAACACCCTGAGAACTCATGATGATTTCTTCTAAAGACATGTTTTCGTGTTTAGTGCCTTTAATAAGTTCATTAAGTTTATCAACGTAAGCTTTATGATGTTTGCCATGGTGATAATCAAAAGTTTCTGCCGAGATGTGAGGCTGAAGAGCATCCTTGGCATAAGGCAATTCTGGTAATTTATGTTCCATAAAAATCCTCCTGGAGTGTTAATTGAATAAAATTTACTCTCATGAGAATAAGCGCGAGTCTGATCCACGTCAACATGGTCGGCTGCGTGTCATAAGGTTTAATAGAGTCAAGTTGACTTTGACAATCGGTGCGTTCACAATTTTTGCAAATGAAAATTATCCCTATTTTGTTACTTTTAAGTAGCTGCTCACTCCTAAAATCAGAACCTGAATTGTCGTCTGGGACTCGCGAAGTTCCGGACTGGGTTTATGCCCCTTATGATGCTTGCAGCGAATCCACTGAACTTTGCGCCACAGGTGAAGCCAAGACATCAAAAGAGGCCGGAGCAGAGGCAAGAAAAAATCTTGCGAGTATTTTTGAAGTTAAAGTGACTTCGGAATTTACTGCGCATGCTTCTTCTTCTCAAGGTTTTCCTGGGCAAAGTCAGGTTCGGGAAGAAGTTCAGAAGTCTCTGGCAGAGTCTGTTGATCAGGTACTGGAAGCAGTTCAAATAAAAAAACGTTTCAAACATGATGGTCTCTCTTACGCTTTGGCCTCATTAGACCGGACCCAGGCGAGTGATCTCCTAAAGGGGAGAATCAATAAAATTGACGAAGAACTCAATATTTTATGGGACCGCCGAAGCCGCATGCAGTTCCGTAAAATAATGAAGCTTTATCTTGAAAGAGAAAAACTAAATGAGCGCTATTCACTTGTGGCAGGAACGGGGTTACCTGCCCAGATGACCTATGGACAAATTATAAGTTGGAAAGAAAGTAAGTCTAAGGTGGAACCGGTTGTTCTCCGAATAGGTCAAGCTCCTGATTGGATGACGGAAAAAATTAAGGAGCTTTTGACGGAGGCTGGCCTTAGAATTGTTAAAGGTGATGCCCCTAAGGCCCTTGCCATGAATGTAGATTCAATAAAGGAATACATGAACGTCGAGGGATTTGAAAAATATACTTTCACTTTAACCATGACGAGTTTTGAAAATGGCGAAAAGAATAAAGTATTATCGGTATCAGAAACAGTAACAGGACGTACTCAAACGGATGCTCTTCTTAAGCTCAAAAATTTTTTTAATGACTACATTGAACAACATTTATCCGATTTACATTTAGACTGAAAAAAGGAGCTCCTATATGAAGCTGATGTCTGTTTTGTTGATTCTTGCTCTCGGTGTGTCCTGCTCGTCAAAAAAGACGGTCAAGGATGTCGATAATTCCGAGACTATTTCCCGTGACTATCTGGTAAGAGATGCCTCTTCTACTATTCGTCCAGGCTGGATTGAAGACGCTGAAGTTTGGACGGCCCAAGAGAACATGGATACTGCCAAATTCCGTTATTTTTCTTTCGAAACGGAACCTAAAGTGAATAGAGAAATTGCTTGTAATCTCGCCCGTGCCAATGCACGAGCTGACATTGCAGCAGAGATCACTACTTTCATTCAAAAGTCTCTTGCTTCTTCTACAGAGGGCGCAGCCTCAATTGATGCTAACAATCCCAAAACTCAGGCCATGAGAGAGTATGTTTCTAATACACTAGCAGAAAAAGTTCAGTCTTTGATTAATGGTGCTGCTGTTATTAAGACATATTGGGAAAAGAGAAACTATCTGCAAAAGATGGGAGCGAAGAAAGACTACATTGGTTTTACTTGTGCTTCTTTAATCCGTATGGAAACTGATCGTCTGAAAGCCGCCATAGATAAGGCCTCTGAAGATCTTGTTCGCCAGACGGATGATCCTGAGACTAAAGAAAATGTTAAAAAGGCACTTGAAAATTTAAGCGAGGACTTTGTTAAGGCCCGCCACGGTGAAGTTTAAGGAGAGTTTATGAAATTTTTGATCCCTTTTCTAATGATGTCGCTTTTGGCAACTTCCTGCGGAAGTTTCAAAGCTAAAAGAGTTGATGCCAGTGAGTCAGATGAAAAAGGTCTTTCTATTACTGATAACTGGATGAGTGCTGACACTAACCAGGCCATCGCTGACGTTATCAAGCAAATGAAGAACCACCCGGGCTTTAATAAAATGAAGACTCGTTTTGGAACACCGAAGGTCTTTATTGCTGAAGTTCAAAACCAAACGTCGGAAGCTTATTTTCCAATTGGTGACCTAAATGATGAGCTTCTTAATGAACTATCTCTTTCGGGAGAATTTGAACTTGTTGATAATCAGGCACGAGAGTCGGCACTTAAAGAAATTACCTATCAAAATGACGGGATGGTTGATCCTTCATCAGCTAAAAAAATCGGCCGTCAGACTGGTGCAGACATTTTGATTTTCGGTAATGTTTATATGAAACCTGAAAAGCGTGGCGGTAAAACAATCAAGGAATATTCAGTCAATATCCGTATGACCGACCTTGAGCGTGGAACCGAAGTTCTTCGTACCCGCACAAAAGTATTCAAATATTCTGAGAAATCCAGCGTCGGATGGTAAAAAGCTCTTATCTTTTCCTTTCATTTATATTCTTCATACTGGTGGGTTGTGCCACCAGTATGAAAGATATTATTAATGATTACCGGGGAGCTTTCCTTGCCGGTGAATATGAAAAAGCCTCGAAGCTTCTTGAAAAAACGAAAATTCACGAATCCCGAAGAGACATACTCCTGTGGCATATGGAAAAGGGGACGCTTAGTTTAGGCGAAGGAAAAGAAGATGAGGCGATTAATCATTTTCAAACGGCCCTGGATATCATTGATAATTTATACACAACCAAGGTTTCAAATGTTCTTAGCAGTTATCTTTTAAATGACCGCTATGCTGATTTTCAGGGGGCCAATTATGAGCGCTCCTATGTTCATTATTTCCTCTCTAAGTCCTACTATTCGCGCTATCTCAAAAATGGCTTGAAACTTGATTTGCAAGGGGCGAGAGCGACCATTCTTGCCTGGGATACTTACTTCACCAATTATCAAAGAAGTACTTCATCACGGTCTTTATATTCCACAGATCTCATGCTCAAAGTGTTTGGGGGAGAAGTACACGAGGCAAGTCAGATCAGAAGTGATCTGCAGATAGCTCTTCAGTTATACAAAGATGCATTAGATATTTTAAATTCCCAAGGCGGAATTTTTTCAATTTTTAATGAAAAAAATACGGAGTATATAAAATCTTTTGAAGCAAATAAAAAAAGACCCTCACAGGATTTATATGTAAAGACAAAAGCCTTTGAGGAATTACAGGATTTTCTTCACTATAAAATTCTTTCCCTTACTAAGAGTATAAGAGGAGGAGAATTTAAGAATCTGGTGAAAACTCTAAAAGCAAAAAAAGAAATTGTGACAAGAGCTTCGAAAGGGCCTGGTAATGTTTCTCTTGTTTTAGAAGAAGGATTGATACCTCAAAAAGTTGGAAAACCTTTCAACTTCGGTCTTAAAGGGGCCATGGACGCCGTAGATGATGACAAGGCGAAAAAGTTTATTGCTACAGTAGGTGCAGAATTTGTCACTGCCTTTGCCATGAACAAATTGAAACTTACTCCAACTGCTGCTGGTGGTGCTGGAAGTTTTATTTTTGCCCATGAGGTAACGAAGTATTCTGTAAAAGAAGCGGCCATTGCCTTTGAACTTCCTATCATCGAAGAAGTGACTCCAGTAGAACGTCTTTATATGTTCATTCTCAATGATCAGGGAAAAATTGTAGAGCAGGGACCTATGCCGGTGGTAACTGAAAATGGAGATTTGGCCAGAGTTGTGTTGGAAGAAGATGTCGTTTCACGGTTTGTTGCAACAGGTACCAGGGTTGCTGTGAAACATATCGTGGCCATTGTGGGGGCCATGCAGGTTTATCAAACAATGAAAAAAAGTAGCGGAGAGGGTGGCGAATTCCTTGCAACCACTGCAGCTGTTGCTAGTTATACGGCCATGGCGACTGGGATTTCAGCTTTGGAAGAAGCCGATGTCCGTCACTGGACCACACTACCTCAAGCCTTCCGTATGGAGGAATTAAAACTTCCCCCAGGAAATTATCAACTAGGTGTTGCTCGTTATATTGAAGGGAAGGCACCGCAAAGCCCGTCTAAAATCCTCGGTCAATTTCAGGTGAATGATAATAGAAAACAGATTTTCCATTTCAAATTGACTCTCTAGATCACTTTTTCTTTTAGTTCCTGTTTGTCCGTCCGACAAGCAGGATAATGAAGAACGCTGTCATATTCATTCTTTTATCATTTACCCTCAACCTTTGGGCGTTGGAGGAAAAAACAGTTCATGTGCAAGGCTCTATGTCCTCATCACGAACTTGGATGGATTACACTTCTTCTAAAGAGCTTAACTTAAAGAAGTTGATAGAACTGCTTTCAAGGTCTGAAACCGGTGACCGCATTATTAAAGAGGCCCGTTATAAAGCCTCCCGCGGAGGACTGACTTTAGAAGACGTGATTAAAGTTGGGGATGGTTCATTAACTGATACGACTCTTGTGAGAAAGTTCTCACCTCATTCGCCAGAACATGTGATTTATGAATCTCGCTCCATTGTTTATATTAATCGAAGTCTTGCCTGGGATGATGCTCTCTTGGATCTGGCCCATGAACTCACTCACTACGTTTATCGAGAAAGTTTCAATCCTTATTCCGAATCATTCAATGCTTCTGATTTTATTAAAAGCACTATTGAAGGCTCAGGAGGCGAAGTTCAGGCATTTCTAACCGAGTGTCGTGTTCTTCAGGAACTTTTCTCTAAAAAGATTCAGTCCCGATCTAATTGCCAAAAGATCGAAGATAAAGGGCGCCTTTCTCATGCCAAAGCAGTTGAGCTCTTTTATCATGTGGGCTCATATTTCGATGGTTTCCATAAACAGCTTCAAAAAAGAGAGATCGCTAGCTCATTTTCGGACCTAAAATCTGATAAAATAAATTTTATTTCTTCTGCTTATGGGGTTCCTTATCCGGTAGCGGCCTTAATGGAGTACGATTTGGTGGTAAATAAAGTTTGTGAAAATGATAAAAAACGCCTTGCCTATATGCAGCAGGGATTAAAACGCGTGCCCGCCGCAACTGATGAAGGCCAACTTAAGTTCATTCAGACTTATTCTGCCCGTTGTGGCCAAAAATAAGCCTATTTAATATCCTCAGATAACTTCGACAATTCTTTGAATTTCAAGCCGTTTCATTGACGAAAAAGCCCCCTAAAGGTAAAACTAGGGGTATTCATTTTTTTCATTGAATCGGAGTCTTCCATGCAAGATGGTGTTGTATTATCCACGGTTGATGAGTTTCTCAACTGGGGTCGAAAAAATTCTCTTTGGCCAATGACCTTTGGTCTTGCTTGTTGTGCTATTGAAATGATGGCCACAGGCGCTTCTAAATATGACCTTGAAAGATTCGGATGCGGAGCTTTCATGGCAACTCCAAGGCGTTCAGACCTTATGATCGTAGCTGGTACAGTTACTCTTAAGATGGCAACAAGAGTTAAAGTTCTTTATGAACAAATGGCCGAACCAAAATATGTAATTTCGATGGGGTCTTGTGCAAACAAAGGTGGACCTTACTGGCAACATGGCTATCACGTTCTTAAAGGCGTTGATGAAGTAGTTCCTGTTGATGTTTATGTTCCAGGATGTCCTCCTCGTCCAGAAGCTCTCATTGAAGGCGTAATGACTCTTCAAAAGAAAATTGCGAACGAGCGTCTTCTTCGCAACAAGTGGGTAAAACATGCTTAATGTAGATTTCAATAAATTGGCCGAACTAATCAACCAGAATGTATCAGGAGCAAACGCTACTGTTAATACGACTGAGGATGCTAAGACTGATTCAAGCATCTCTGTCGAAGCTTCTAAGATCTTTTCTGTTGTTGAGTTCTTAAAAACAAATAAAGAAATGCCATTCAATGCTCTTCAAGCAGTAAGCGGTGTTGATTATGTTGAATGGATGGAAGTGTGTTACATCATGGCCCACTTTGATTTAACAACTCCTCGTGAGCTTATTTTAAAAGTTAAAGTCACTGACCGTGTATCTCCTGCTGTGGATTCTGTTGTAAGCCTTTATCCTGCTGCAAATTTCCAAGAACGTGAATGTTACGACATGTTTGGAATTAAATTTAATAATCATCCTGATCCTCGTAGAATTCTTTGCCCTGATGACTGGGAAGGCTTTCCTTTAAGAAAAGACTACGTTGCTCAGAAAGTTTATAACGGCATGGAAGTCTTCCCTGACCACAAAATGAATTATGATGATCGTGAATTCATTGTTCGTCAGGACATGATCAAAAAAGCTCAAACTCAAGCTGCTAATTAAGGAACTGAACATATGCAAAGCAAATGGGACATTGGTGAACCTGAAAAGCCAACCATCAATAGTGAAACTGAACAATTAAAATCGGATCTATTGACTCTTAATATGGGTCCTCAGCATCCGGCGACTCACGGAGTTCTTCGTCTTGAAATCTGGACTGACTCTGAAATCGTAGCTCATGCGATTCCTCACTTAGGTTATTTACACCGTTGTATGGAAAAACATGCTGAAAACCTCGACTACCGTGGTGTCATTCCTTTTGTTGACCGCCTCGATTATTTAGCGGCAATGAACATGGAATGGACTTACGTGGCCGCCGTTGAAAAAATGTTAGGCACAGAAGTTCCAAGAAGAGCTGAACTCATTCGTATCTTAGTCGCTGAGCTTAACCGAATTGCCTCTCACATGATGGCCTTCGGAACTTACGCCATTGACTTGGGTGCTTTCACTCCATTCCTTTATGCCTTTGACGAGCGTGAAAAAATCTTGAGACTTTTTGAGGAAGTTTCTGGAGCACGTCTTCTCTATAATTACATTTGGATTGGCGGAGTCTGGAATGACTGGACAGACGAGCAACTAGAGCGCGTTGCTAACTTCTGCGATGTTATGGAAGAAGAAATTAAAAAATATAATGAACTTGTTTCAATGAATAAAATCTTTATCGAACGTACAGCTAATGTTGGTGTTGTTTCGATTGAAGATTGTTTCGCTTATGGTGCTACCGGCCCTATCCTCCGTGGATCAGGTATGAAATGGGATCTCCGTAAGAATATGCCTTATGGTCTTTATTCTGAGTTCGATTTTGATATTCCAGTTGGATCATCAGAAGTTGCGGGACAAGCAGGAGACTGTTGGAACCGGTACATGGTTCGAATGAATGAAGTGAATGAATCTGTTAAGATTATTCGCCAGGTTATTCAAAAGATGGAACCAGGTCCAGTTATGGGTAAAGTTTCAAAAATCATTAAGCTTCCAAAAGGTGAAGTATATGTGAGACACGAGTGTCCTCGTGGAGAACTTGGTGTTCACCTTATTTCTGATGGAGGAAAAACTCCCTATCGTTTAAAAGTGAAGTCCCCTTGTTTCACTCACGTTTCGATGCTTCCTCACATAGCTCCGGGCCAGATGATCGCTGACCTTGTTGCTACTGTTGGTTCTATTGACATTGTTTTAGGAGAAGTAGACCGATGAGCACTAATCACCATCAAACTGGTTCTGTGAAAGATTATTTTGCTGACCTCTTCAGCGGTATTTCAACCACTGTTATAGGTATGTGGATTACCTTTAAATATGTATGGGCAGTTAAGCCGGTATCGATTGAATATCCTGAAGTTCGAGAAGTTCTTCCTGAAAGAGCTCGTATGCGTTTGTTCAACGATGTTCAAAACTGTATCAGCTGTACTCAATGTGCAATGGCCTGTCCGGTTGATTGTATTTACATCGCTTCAGAAAAGCGCCCAGAAGGGGAAGAGATTAAGAAAACGAGCAACGGTCAGCCGATTCGTTTGAAACTTACTCAATTTACCATTGATACAGCTCTTTGCTGCTACTGCGGTCTATGTACAGTAGTGTGTCCAACTGAATGTCTGACTCACTCTCATGATTACGAGTTCTCTCAATATACAATCGATACCATGAAGTACGATTACCTTGCCCCAGACGTTATCGCTTGGCGCGACCGTATTGTTAAAAGTTAATTAACTAAAAAAAAGGCTCCCTAAAAGGAGCCTTTTTTTTAATTTGTAATCTTCTCAATCGATTCAACTACAATTTCTTTATTCTTAATCGTTCCTCGAAATTTTACCGGTATCTGTGTCCCCGGAGCGGTGACCGAAATAAACTTCATCGTATCGTAGGAACTATAAGCACTGATCTTAAACTGGCCATTTTCAGTTTTAAGATAATCAGCTTCGCCATTCTTTAGGGCCCGTATAAGCGTTCCATTTTTTAAGACTTTTGAACTCTCACCCTCTGTAATAGAGGTATATTTCTCGAGGCTGGAAACTGAAGTCATATTCACTTCTTTTCCACACCCGGCTGCAAGAATCAAGAATGATAAGAGAGTAAATTTAATTACCATCACCCAATGTTCCATTTATTTTAAGCTTTCCATCCTCTTTCAAAATAATGAACTCAGAACTACTTTCAGAATGTTTGCTTTTAAGGTTTGAAGTCTCTTTCAATGTTGCAAAGTAAACTTCATCCTTGGTTCCTTTCTTCCAGCTCACTTCCAGTTTGGGAATAGATTTTTGATCGACCTTAGGAAGTTCTTTAATCTTTTGAATGAGTTCTTCTTTGCCCCCGCTGCTTTTGATGAAATTCTTGGTGAAGACTTCATCAATGAGTTCGGTTTGTTTATGATCCATAACCTGATCATATTTTTTGAATAGGTCTTTTATTGCTTTGTCTTCAGAAGCTATTGCTGAGAACGCAAATAAAGCGACTAAAAGTATTAATTGAATTCGCATCCGTAGTTCCTTGCAAGGTTTTTAATCTGTCCAATATAGCTCTTCAAGTTTCCCGGACATGTTGTGCTGTGATAGTAGCTATGCCACTTCACATTTTTGATCAAAGGATATTTCTTTTGAAGCTGGCAGGCCATTCGCGCCACTGAATCCAAGGTTGCCCGGGAAGGGTATCGAGGATTCTTGGACGAGTAACCATTGGGGTTATGTTTTGAGAAAGGAGCATAGTTACCTACGACAACCAGACCTACGGTTGAAAGGTTGGCCTTGATTTTTCCATCTTTAACTAAGGTCGGATCAAAAACACCTTCTTCACCTTCTTTACCGCATTTAATTTCTTTCTTTGCCCATACTTTCTTTTGCTCCTCAGTCATAGGAACAAAAGCATTGGATCCTGCATGGGCACCAACTATTTCTATGGGGCGACCTTCACTCATCTTCAGTCGAGGAAAGATCTGTCCAGAATAGGGCGTATTAAGAACGTATGAATACCCAATCATATACCAGGGATCTGAATCCGAGCCTCGGTTTAAATGATAGTCATTAATTCTCTCTGGCGAATCTGTGTTAGGAGTTTCTGAGTGATGGATAACGATGGTATCAATGATCTCTACAGGCCTTTTGCAGAAACTGGCATGATGATTTCTTTTGTAATTAACTTCATGAACTTTGATGTATTCAATGGGCCAGTTCTTGTTAACTTCTGGTTTCATTTGACCACAATGGATGCAATCATCCTGGACTTGGGCGAAGGCCCAGCTCATCTGGAAAACAAACAAAAGCAAGAAGCAAAACTTCAAAGGAACTCCTTTGGATAGCGTATCGGTTTAATCAGGTAATACTTTAGCAACAAAAATTCTTGAGGAATGGTGTTGTAAAGCAGTATGATTTAGCAAGGAGAACATAATGCAATTTAAGAGCTTTAGCGATTATTATCCATATCATTTAAAGAAACACTCTAACCTCACTTGTCGGCGCCTTCATTTCTTGGGCACATGTGGCGTCATCGCTTTATTTCTCATCTTCTTCTTTACTGGAAATTTGCTGATTTTAACTTTTCTTCCTCTAATAGGTTATGGGCTGGCTTTGATAGGTCATATAGCTTTTGAGAAGAATAAAATTACTATTCTCAATCATCCGCTTTATGGAATCATGGGTGATTTCAAGATGTTTTGGGACATTCTCTTCGGAAGGATAAAGGCTTTCTAGGAGCTAGCACTAGAATAGCTCCGTAACGCTTTCTTCCAGATAAAAAACAATAATAGTCCAAGGCCTATACTCACTGAAGCAATGTGAAGAAGGTCAATGGCTTCTAATCCTTCAATAAAAAATTTGGCAGGATATGAGGCAATCAAAGCAAATGGAAGAATCACCGTAAAGAGCACTCTCAACCAGCCTTTAAAAATCCTGTCTGGTCTCTCCATAGCAATTCCTAATGAATAAAATAGATCAATAAATCCACGAGGACTTTGGGTCCAGAAAACTGGAATCACCATAAGCATCTGAATGCAGTAATAAATGAAGAATCCATTTATCAAAAGAGCGAATAAACCCATTAATTGGAATAAAGTAAAAGGTTCTGAATAGCTCGCAATAGAGTAAATAAAAAAAGTCCCGGCCAGCACCACATTCATAAAAGAGTTAGCCGAGAATTCCCTCAGTGAAAGAAAGAAAAGTGGAGAGACGGGACGTATCAGGTAATAATCTAAATCACCCCGATTTATATAAGCTGGAAACCACCAGAGATTAGTTGCAACTATTGTCATATTGATGGCGTCCACTAATAAATAGCTAGCTATAAAAATCATCATCTGCTCTTCTGTCCAACCGCCAATTAAATTGGTGTGAAGAAAAAGCACTTTAAAAAGAAGAATATTCACAACGTAGTAGATGAAGTCCATTATGATACGAAACGTGAAGTCCAGTCTGAATTCCATCGCTTTAGAAAATGAAAATTGCAGGAAGTGAAGATAGAGCCTAAAGTAGCGCTTCATATTCCCACTCCGTTGTAGCGATGTTCCCCCGCGGCCCACATCTTTTTTGCAGTCATCGTAAAAATTATCCCCCATACAAAAAGTGAACCCAGTCCTGTTACGATTTCTGTGGTGGTAGCAAGTCCCATAGTTGTTCTGATAGGAAGACTTATGAGGTGAGGAAAAGGAGTGAACTTAAGAAGAGCGTTGGCCCATGAAGGAAAGAAATCAAGAGGGAGGTAACTCCCTCCAAAGAAAAAAACAAAGAAGCGGATCATCACCATTAATGACCAGACATTATCCGCCCAGAGAGAAATAAGCTCCACGGACATGGCCAGCATACAATAAACACAGGCAGCACAAAGGAAAATAAAAATGCCAAAAAATAAATTGATCAAGAGTTCAACTGAAAGACCATGACCTACAATTAGGTTAAAAACGCAGAAGATAAGGATGAGTTGAACGCTAAAGAAAACACTATGGGTTAGATAGGTTAAAATTTTGTATTGGAAAAAAGAAATTGGATAAATGAGATATCGATTGAATGAGCCATCATATATCTCTCTGGAAAGAAATCCAACGTTCTCGCCAGTCATTATTTTATTCGCTAAGGGGACAATAATATAATAAAGAGTCATCATCGGAAGGGTAAAGCCTTCCATGACCTCTGTGCCATTGGCCTCAAAAATACTTTGCCAGAGTGCGCGGGCAATCAGCACCATAACAACAGTCTGACCTATGAAAGTAACCCAGAAATCCGAACGAAATGCCAGGATTTTTCTGAATTCATTCGCGACAACAAAACGCCACCAGTTCATCGGTTCGTCATCCCGTTTCTCATAATGGACTCGATGATATCTTCGATCGAAGGGTCCTGAATATTGAGATCCAATACTTCATTGGTACTGAAAAGTTCGGCAGTCTTCTTTGAAAGTTCTGAGCGAGGAACAGAGATGGTGAACTTTTTTTCTTTAGTGGTTACACTTAATGATTTTTCTTCGCCTAAGAGTCTTTGTATTTGTGAAAGTGTCCCGTCGTAGACGAATTCTCCTTCTTTCATAATCACTATCCTTGGGCATAGTTCTTTTATATCTTCCATATAATGAGAAGTGAGAATCGTTATCGGTTTAAATTCTTTTTGATAGCTTTTAATGAATTCTCTTACTGCTCTTTGTGCCGAAAGATCGAGGCCAATAGTTGGTTCATCCAGAAAGATGACTTTAGGGCGATGAAGAAGGGCGGCCATAAGCTCAATTTTCATGCGCTCACCTAGAGAGAGCTTACGAACTTGAGTGGTCAAATGGTTTTTAACCATTAATGTCTCAGCAAGAAATTCTACATTATCTGTGAAGATCTTTTCTGGAATCTGGTAGATCTCTTTTAGGAGAATAAAACTATCCATCGCAGGAAGATCCCACCAGACCTGTGCCTTCTGTCCCATGATAAGAGACATCTGCCGACGATATTCATTATGACGTTCCCATGGTTTAAAACCCAGAACTGTCGCTTCTCCGGAAGTCGGATGGACGATACCGGAAAGGATTTTTACTAAAGTGGTTTTCCCGGCGCCGTTAGCACCAATGAGACCGATGATTTCACCTTGTTGGATTTCAAGGTCCACTGATTTGAGGGCCAGTTTTGATTTCTTTTCTCTTTTAATTAAAGCTTTAAGAGAGCCTTTAAGACCTGGCTCCTTAGTGTGGGAGATAAAAGTCTTACTGAGGTTTGTTACCTTAATCATATTTTTTCCAGAATGATGCCTTTAAGATAGCTGCCTTCTGGAAAGCCTTTTAAAGTAGGACAGTCTTGTCCCAGGTGAAGTCTTGTCGAGAGTTTATAATTTAGTTTTAATTCAGTTAGATAATCTTTGAGAACGCGATCAAACTTTTCCTGGGTCACTTGATGAGTGTTGAGAAAAATCACAAGCTTTCCTTGAGAATTCAAAAGTGGATCCATCTTCTGAAGTAAATCCCTATAAGCTTTAATCGCAGATGTCCTTTTGCTGCCATCTGATGATGATGATGGAGGATCACAAATAATGATATCAAATGTCTTATCGTTCTTTTTAAGCTCCGAAAGGGCGTCATCCACACTTGCTGTCATGGTTGTGTGTTGAGTAGGGTCGAGATCGGGATTAAGACCCAGGTTTTGCTGAAGCCATTCAATGTACTTAGGAGATAGATCAACTGAAACTACATCAGTGGCCCCAAGTTTCATGGCCCATAATGAAAAGGCTCCTGTATAGCTATAAAGATTCAGAAGACTTGATCCTGGCTTCACAATTTTTGTGAGAGTATGGCGGATAGAGCTCATGTCTGTATATAGACCATGGTCATAAGAGCTTCCCAAACGAATCAGATACTGAATTCCGAATTCCGAAAGATGGAATTCATCTCTTCTTCCCTGGTCGACATTGTTTCGTGGAAGTTTCTGTAGTTCTTTAGTCTCTCCACGAAGTTGAATCCAGATATTCTCGTCTTTAATCTCAGGAAAGACTTCTTGAATGGTAGTTTGAATAATGGGCTTGTAGCGCATCCAGAAGCCGGTATAGAACTGAATTAAGACTCTATCTTTAAGTCTTAGTATGAAAAGCCCGGGAAGTTGGTCTGCTTCACCAAAAGTCAGATAGTAGTTTTCCCGTTCTTTAAGTTCTTTCTGTTGGATTCTTTTTTCAAAGGCAAGATCAAGTCGACCCTGGATACTCGCTGTAAAATGCTGGGCTTCCCGGTCGAAAGGAAATTTTGTACTCCACACCCGGGCCTTCACATTCTTATGAAAAGGATCATGCATTAAAAGGGCCATAGGGCGCTTTCGATCGTCGGTGGCGATGACAAATTCAGAATGACGGGGAAATCGGTTAGAGAAGTTATCTGCAGTGATCCACGGGTGACCTTGGCGCAATAATTTAATCGATACCGGATGGATCAGGCATTCAGGGATTTTGTTCATGTTTGGTTCCGCAGGTTTACTGCTTAAGGTTATTCAGTCTTTCTTCAGTTTTATCCAAAAGGCGAAGAAGGATGTTGGTTGCGAGATAGGGATTCTGCATATGGATTGTTAATCCAAGCTGTTCCATGATCTGACCACATTCATTTTCAACTTCATTCTGGAAGGGATCAAAGTTTAATCCTAAGAACTGAAGCTTTTTCATCAAAAGCTCAACTTCAAGAACATCCATCATCTTCAAGAGATTATTTTCAAATGTGATAAGGAAACTCTCATGGGTTTCCGCTCTCTCTGTTGTGGATTGTTTCTGAAATGAATTCATATACTTCAACCTATGATAATGCTTTGCGTACTGTCAACGAAACGAAGAGAGTATGGAGAAATTTTTTGGAAGGATTTTCAAATGCAGCTCTTCTTCTATGTTCTCCTCATTATGATGCTGGTTTTATGGATCGAAAGACCGGGTGCCTTTATATCTAACAGCCTGATAATTCGAAAGAACCCAGGAGAAGAGCTGGAAGACTGGCTCAAGAAATTTCATTGGCAACATCGTCAGGACTTAAATGTTTCGGGCCAGCTGCCCCGCTATAAATTTTATAGTGAAGTGACTGAAGTCCTCCTGAACCTTGCTCGAAAACTCGGTGGAAATTATCAGGAATCCCTGCTGTTTCTACGGGAAGGTTTACAACTGGACCGACAATTTGAAAAAAAGATCAAAGAAGCCCTCCTGGGAATGTGGCTTCAGATGGGTTTCATGATGCTTCTGACTTGGGTTTTTATTATTGGTGCCCTTCACTTGGTTGAAGTAAAAATGAAGCCCTTAAATCTCTTTCTGATATTTGCCTGGCAGATTTTAGGTTTTGTGTTTCTTCCGTTTATCAGTTCATTTCTTCGTAAAAGATACTTCGCTGATATTGGAAAGCTCTGGAAAATTCTTTTTATTCTAAAATCCATGGTCAAAGTTCCTCTTTCCAGAACCGAGGTCTTAAGTCTGGCAGGAGTAGGGGAGCTTGCCCTCATTAAGCAAAAAAGTCTTTTAACTATTGTGACTAAGCTCAGAGAAATTTGCCAAAAGTGCTTAAAAATGGGCACAAGTTATGAAGAAGAAGTCACTTATCTCATGGATGAACTTCGCTTTCAGGAAAAATGGCATTTTGAACTTTTTGAAAAGAAGTTAACGGCGGTAAAACTGGGGCTATTGTCTTTGTTTTTCCTTCCCTCTTATCTCGCTTTCATCTTTCTTCTATTGGGCGACCTAATAACTCTGATGTAGCGCTTCATACTTAGACAACCTGAGCTCTTTCTGCTTAAATGGGATTTCTTAAAATTAAAAGGAAGTGCCATGGCCGTTGTTGACGACAAAAAGATTATTTTTGGAATGCATAAGGTTGGGAAAATTTATCCGCCGAAAAAACAAGTTCTAAAAGATATTTCACTTTCATTCTATCTTGGGGCAAAGATCGGTGTATTGGGTCTTAACGGATCTGGTAAATCATCACTCTTAAGAATCATTGCCGGAGTTGATAAAGATTATCTTGGAACGGTAACGGCCAATAAAGGAATCACTTTTGGGTACCTGGAACAGGATCCTAAATTAGACTCAAATAAAACAGTTAAAGAAATAGTAGAGGAAGGTCTGGCCGATCAAGTAGCGACTGTTAAGCGCTATGAAGAAGTGAACCTGAAGTTCGGTGAAGAGTTATCTGAAGATGAGATGAATAAGCTTCTCGATGAACAGTCTTCACTTCAGGATAAAATGGATGCCCAGAATCTTTGGGATCTTGATTCTCGTCTTGAACTTGCGATGGAAGCTCTTCGTTGTCCTCCTTCGGATCAACTTTGCGGAGTTCTTTCGGGCGGTGAAAAACGTCGTGTGGCACTTTGTCGACTTCTTCTTTCTGAACCAGATGTTCTCCTTTTGGATGAGCCCACCAACCATCTTGATGCTGAAACAGTATTATGGCTTGAGCGTCACCTTCAAGCTTATAAAGGAACGGTCATCGCAATTACCCACGACCGTTACTTCCTTGACCACGTTGCCGGCTGGATTCTTGAATTAGACCGCGGACATGGTATTCCTTGGGAAGGAAACTATTCTTCATGGCTTGAACAGAAAACAAACCGTCTGGCAGCAGAAGAAAAATCCCAATCCAAGCAAGCTAAGAAGATGGCCGAAGAGCTTGAGTGGATTCGTATGGGTGCCAAAGCTCGTCAGGCGAAATCAAAAGCTCGTATTCAAAACTATGAGAAGATGCTTGCTGAATCTAAAACTGAAACCCGTAATGAAACGAATGATCTCTTTATTCCTGCCGGCCCTCGTTTGGGGGATGTGGTTATTGAGGCTGATAATATTGCAAAAGGTTTCGGCGATAGACTCCTTTATGAAAACGTATCATTTAAACTTCCACCTGGTGGAATCGTGGGAATCATTGGACCGAACGGTGCAGGTAAAACCACTCTCTTTAAAATGATCACAGGTCAGTTACAACCTGATGCTGGAACTTTTAAAGTCGGTTCAACTGTTAAGCTCGCTTACATTGACCAGTCTCGCGAAATGGACGGCGACTCAACCATTCTTCAGGAAATTACTGGAGGTCTTGATCTTCTTAAACTTGGTAATAAAGAGGTTAATTCTCGGGCCTATGTTTCCCGCTTTAACTTTACAGGCGAAGATCAGAGTAAACGTATCAAGGAACTTTCTGGCGGTGAAAAGAACCGCGTTCACTTAGCAAAAATGCTAAAGGAAGAAGGAAACGTTCTCTTACTGGATGAGCCGACCAACGATCTTGACGTAAACACACTTCAAGCTCTTGAACGCGCTCTTTTAGATTTTGCCGGTTGTGCTGTGGTCATTTCCCATGATCGTTACTTCCTGGATAGAATTTGTACTCATATCATGGCCTTTGAAGGGGACTCGAAAGTGACCTGGTTTGAAGGAAACTTTGAAGACTATCACGAAGATCTTCGTCGCCGAATTGGTGATAAAGCGGATGTTCCTAGCCGCGTGACTTATAAAAAACTTAAACGGGATTAATTTCCAAAGGCCCTCTGAGAAGAGGGCCTTTTTTTTTAGATCGTAAAATTAAATTCAGGAGCATGAATAACATTCTCATAAAAAGGAATGCCTTTTTCTGAACCCAGAATTTTAATCACTTCCTTCACCTTCTTGTTCTCCATGAAAACAACGTACTCCATATTTCTGCATATCAGTTCCATGATCTTCTCATAGTTAAGATTGGCCTCTCCGGAATAGAGAGAAAAGAGGAGGGCCACGCGGTTCAAGGCATCCACGGCGCTGGAGGCGTGAATTGTTCCCATTAGTCCTTTGTGACCGGTGTTCATCGCCATCAGGAATGGAATAACTTCATGGGACCTCATTTCTCCTAAGATGATCCTGTCAGGACTTAGGCGTAATGTGTAAGAGAGATATGATTTAAGGCTTGTCTCTTGAGAGTCACCTGCTAAGAAGCGCGTCTGATGAGCATGAGAACTCAGAATCTCATAGGTGTCTTCCAGGATCACCAGATGCTCATTTGTATCCACCCCATCAAGTAAGGTGGTAAGAAGGGAAGTCTTGCCTGAACCTGTTGACCCGGCAATCAGGAGGTTACTTTTGTCAGAGACTATCTCTTTTAATTTATCTGCTTCACCAAAGGATTCAAGCGGATGTGCTTTGGGGGTTAAGCTCCTGAGTACCAGTTTAGATGTGCCTTGAGGGGAAGTTGAACCGTGTACGAGGCTCAAGCGAAAATTCCTCCCTTTTATTTCTCCATAAAAACTCGCAAAGGGACAGGCCACACTCCAATTCTGCTTAAAATGAATGGAGATAATTTCAAGCCAAAGCTGCCACTCATCTAAATTTAGTTGAACCTTGAAAGATTCTTTTTTTCCGTTCTTGAGTAAAACCTGAGAATTCTGTGGATGATGGAAGAAATATTCGGTTCCCTCCTTTTCGAAGATCTCAGAAAGGAAGGTCCATTCTGTTAATTTATAAAAATTATTTTTTATCAGTTCCAAATCCTGGGCTTCATTGAGCAAGGGGAGTTCCCTGAAGTACTGATCCCATGACGGGATGATGCCCTTATTTAAGTAAGAACCAAGAATGTCTCTGGACCGATTGAGAAGAAGTTCGTGAGAGAGGAATTCTTCCTCTTCTTTAAATAATCCAAGCATTACTCCACCGCTTCCAGTACGACATAGCCGTAAATTTGCTTATAAGTTTTTTGATCTGACTTCGATTCAAAAAGGTGCTTTAAGATAGGGATACTTGAAATAAAAGGGATACCCTGACGTCCTCGAGTGGTGGTTTGAAATCCAATTTGAAAGATCTTTAATGGCACTCCGATTTCCAGATAGGCGGAAGAAATTTCTTTAGAACCGCTAATCGCCTGATCGATCGGACGTGAAAACTCAGTTTCATAATCCAGAAGGAGCTTTCCGTACGCCTCTGTGATTTTCGTTTTGATTTTAAGACCGGCAAATCTCCAATCAATAGGTGCTACAACAGTCGCTCCCTGAACACCGATATTCTGATAAGGAATTTGAGAGCCAATCTCAATCACCTGAGGAGTATTTAAGTTCGCAACCATTTCCGGCTCGGCGAGGCTTGAAAGATCCATTCGTGACTGAGTTAAGAACACAATATTATCATCAATAAGTTTCCTCATCCCGAAATCAAAAAGATCAGAAAGGGAGGCCTTAAGTTTATCAAGACCCAAATGTATTTCCCGGCCATCCATTCTCTCGAGTTGAATGAGTTTTAATTTTAGCCGGTAGTTTTTATGCTTAAGTCTTGAGTCCTGCTCGATGAAAGAAACACGGTAAAAAGAGGCAAGTTGTTTTAAAAGGGCTTCATTATTCTTTCCTTCATAAAAGCACAGAATATCCAGCCAGTCCGCCTGACAGGACACGCTTCGAAAGCCATTACTATAGAGCTTTTTATAAATTTGCCCCACGATGTGATTGCGCAATTTAGAGTCCAGGGTAATTTTGAAAAAGACCTGTTCCTGAAATTGGCCTTTAATCTTCTGCAGATACAGGTAATCCCCGAAATCGGACAGGATTCCTGAGGCGGTCATAATCGGGCCTTTTATATCGATAGTCAGATTAAGATTCTTAAGGGCGTCGGCTAGCTGGAAGGTCTTGAGGAACTTTTGCTTTGAAAGAACGTAGAGGCTTAGAGTCTCTTTTCCTTCAGGAGTCCAGACCACCAAGTCGGTGAAACCGACCCTTTTACCTTTAACCAATAACTTACCGGTCTTCGGGAAGAATTTGTAGGAAATGACTTCAGGATTTCCGACGGAAAACTTCTTCAATTGAGCGAAAGAGAGTTCCTTTTGCTCCCCTTTGGCAAGGATCAGATCCGAGGGCGAAACATTTCCATATGTCGCAATGGGTAAAAACAGTAAGGCTTTGACAAATAGGAGGCGAGTCGTTAAATTGAGGAGCTTCAAATTTGATATTACAAGTTTTTTCCTTGAGGAGATATTTATGGCTTCTAGAACCGCAATCACTGAAACACGTCGTAAAAATAAGCACAAAGCAATGGGTGCTAAAAGAAAAGCGGCAAACAGAAATAAAGGCACAACTCCAAAGTTTGAGATCCACGAAGGTGGCGCTCCTAAAGCTACAAAAGCTGCTGCTCCTAAAGCTGCTCCTGCTGCTAAAAAAGCTCCAGCTGCCAAGAAAGCTCCTGCTAAAAAAGCTGCTGCTAAAAAAGCTGAGTAATTCATCATTGGCTCCTATGGGGCTTGAAAGATTTTAAGGGATTCGTTAATGAATCCTCTATCAACGGAGACCACTATAAGGTCTCCGTTGTTTTTTAGGCATAGGTCTAATTTTCCCGCACTCTTCTGCCCTTCGCAGTTCGGACTTCTACTTATACTTATAAGTTCTTCTGGAATGAGATAATCCCTCATCATGATCTCTTTATACATTTGCGCATCCTCGAGGTTATCTTCATGGAAAAGAAAAATGGGAGAAGCATGGAGACTGAAACTCAGGAATAAACTAATAATGTATTTCATGACCTACTTCCTTTGTGCTGGCAGTGAAATGGAGATTTTTTAAGTAGGGAAGGATCTCCCAATTCTCAAAACGAAAGAGTGTTGCTGCCTCATCTTCTTTTACCAAGAGTGTGATTTTTCCTAACTGATCCGAAGTCTCAACAAGTAGTATCCCTTCAAGCTTTTTCCTTCCCTGTCGGTGGAGAAGGAGCACTCGCTTGCCCTGTTGAAATGGAGTTAAAAGCGAAGCATTGACTTGAACCTCTACCCAGCCTTGAGGAAGAGAAGTTTCCTGAACAGCTTCAGAGGACCCGCCAAAGAGGAGAAAGAAAAAGATATTTGAAATGATGAGAGCTACTCCGAGTTTGCCCCACCAAAGCTTAGTCTTCGTATTTTCTTTGAAGATGGTTCCAATTTTTTTTGAAATCACTTAAGTGCTCCTGTGTTTTTTTTTCATAATATTTATTCAAGCTAAGTAAAACTCCCAAGAGAAGACTTCCCAGAGTTATAGCGAAGACCAGAGGGAGGACAATTTCGCCGCTTTCTCTTCTGCCTGGTAATTCATTTTGGGATTGGGTTTCTCCCAGTTTGTTAGATCGATTTTTATCTGCAATAAATAAGGCTTTGATAAAAAGTAATAAGTCCATTTGGTCTCTCTTAAAATGGCGGCCCCTCCGGCATTCCTCTGGAAAAGCCTGGTGCCTAACTTGAAAGGGGTTATAAACATTCGTGGATCAAGAGGACAGGATTTTGCCCTTAGATCATTCAGTGTTTTCAGATATGAAACCAACCTGAACTCCTGAGAGCGTTGAAGTAATTTCTTGAGCTTTTCGGCTTCCATGGAAGCTCCCTGAAGGCCTGGAATAAACAGCATGATAAGGCCTGCTCGGTTTATATTTTTGATTCCCCAATTGGTTCTTCCCATGAACTGCATGAAGTAATGAAACTCACTCTTAGTTTCTTTCACGCATAAAAAGAGGTGAGTCCTTTTTTCTAAGAGATGAAAAGATTTTCTGAGTTCAAGAGAACTTAAGAGAACAAGGCCCGACAGCGTCAAAATGAGGAGCATACTAAGAAGAGTCACTTCGCCTTTTTGATTCATAGGTGACCATCCAGCTCAAGGAGGAAGCTGTGAGATTTAGAGGAAGTGATTCTTTTCCAGGTCACCAAAGCCCTTTCCCGTAAGAAAGTAGTCTTGCATCCCAGATGGAAGCCACGCTCTTGTTCGGGGACATTAAAGAGCAGGGTCCTGGTGGTGAGTTCAGTGCTTTTTAACCAGGCTTCCTGGCGGCAGAGGGTAGACTTATGAAAGTCCACCGCCTCGGCCATAAGAAGAATCAGGATTGAGAGTGAAAGGACCCAGGCAATGAGGTTCATTTAATGCTGATTTCTTTTGCGACTTGGGACTTCATATGGAGAACCCGATTTTGGACCACTTCCCCAAATTGCCTAACTGCTACCAGGCAACAGATTCCGATCAGGCTTGAGATAATCACGTACTCCATGATTCCCTGGCCTTTTTGATTTTTAACAAACTTTTTCATAAAACCTCCATTCTGTGAGGGGAGGTTCTATTACAGGGGGGCGGGAATTTGCGAATAAAAGGATGAATGCCAGACGGTTTTGTTCGGATTTGAAAAAGTCTGGCGGAAAATCCGGTAAGCTCTTAAAATGAAAGCATGGAAGAAAATAACAAAGTCATCATTTTTGAAAAAAAAGAAATCGTTCTGATTTTAACCTTCGTTGTGGTTTTAATTATCACAAGTTTTACCTTGGGAATTCGTCTTGGTAAGAAGCTTGCTTTTAATGAATCTGGAATTAAAGCGGAAGACGTTAAGACCGTTGAATTAAAATCGGCCCTGGAAGAGGACGTTGAGAAGGTTGTTGAAGAAGATTCAGGCCTGACCGATGATGAGAAATTAAAGAAGCTCATGGATGAATCAAAGAATCGTCTTACTGATGAGCTTGAAAAATTTTCTGAAGAAAATAAACCACAAGCTGCCAAGACTGAACCGGCCCCTGTGGAACCATCTCCAATGGCAGGAAAATTTACCATTCAATTAGGTTCTTACGAAACAATGGATGAAGCGAAGCAATTTGCAGAAGGCTTTACTGTTCGTGGTTACAATCCAATTATTAATGAAGTCAGCATTTCCGGAAAAGGGAATTGGTATAGAGTAAGTCTTGGCCTTTTCAACACCGTGGAAGAAGCCAAGGCCTACATTAAAGAAGAACAAAGCCTGTTCTCAGGACAAGAACACATCATCTCTGAAATTAAATAATATTAGAGTTTGTAGATTTTTTTGACTCTGTTAAAAACAGCTTCCGTTTGTTCTCCATACATCTCTTCGTTTGAGTTCAACTTTAATTCATCTATTTTAAGGCCCTTGTTCTTGAGGGCCTTAATGAATTCGTCCCGGTTATTGGAAGCGAATGAAGCACTTTGAATGTGAGCATAAAGCTCTTCTCTCGATCCTTCATAAGTTGGGATAAGCTTATGGAGAATATAGCTGGAAGCCGTTGCAAACTGTTCCTGAGCGCGGGCCGAGATTCTTTCCTGGCTCACATGAAGATCTTTAATCATCTTCGTGGCCCTTCTTAAGGCATAGACCGTGAGTCCAAAACTATCCGGAAGCCACATTCTTTCACTGGACGAATGAGAAATATCCCTTTCGTGCCACAGGAGGGTATTTTCGTGAGCGATCTGCACATGGGATCTTATCACCCGTGCGAGACCTGAAATATTTTCTGAGGCAATCGGGTTCTTCTTATGCGGCATCGTGGAGGAACCTTTCTGACCAGGTTTGAAACCTTCTACCACTTCAGCTACATCAGAACGGTGGAGATGTCTGATCTCAATTGCCAGACGTTCAATGGCGTCCGCAATGCCGGCCTGAAGGGAGGCGAGGGTTGCCAGGCGATCACGAGGAATGATCTGAGTGGAAAGAGGCTCCACTTCAAGACTTAGTTCCTTCATCACTCTTTCTTCAATCTGAGGAGTGAGGATCGTATAGTTCCCAACGGCTCCGGACATCTGGCCGGTCAGACATTTTTCAAACTGTTCCAGGTCCAAGAGACGACGGGAGAATTCCGCAACGTAAGAGAGGAATTTAAATCCAAAACTCATGGGTTCAGCGAACATTCCATGAGAGCGGCCAAGAGTATAAAGCGTTTTAGTTTCCTGAGCTCGAAGCCAGAGAGCATCTCGCACTTCTGTCAGGGCCTTGATCTCAATTTTTAATGAGTCTCGAAGCTGAAGGGAGAGAGCTGTATCGATAATATCTGAAGAGGTGCAACCATAATGAAAGAATTTACCCTCACTGCCCACCTGTTCTGTGATGGAAGTGCAAAAAGCAATCACATCGTGGTGAACATTCGCTTCAATTTCATGAATGCGGTCTAAATTGATTTTCGCTTTCGAGAAATGGTGGCCGATGGGAGGACAAACCTGGGCTTCTTCCAAAGCTTTAAGAAGGGCCAGCTCTACTTTGAAGAAGTAGGAGAATTTGGCATCTTCTGACCAGATGGCGCTTATTTCAGGTATTTCATATCGAGGTATCATAAATTAAAAGAAAAATCCTAATTCAACTGCCGCCGACAACCAACCGAGTGCTAACGAACGATCACTTTTCTTCTCGTCACCGATAGCATCTCTCGTAACTGTGGCCACATTGTAGGATAATTTCCCTCCGTAAAAGAATGAAGTGCCGGAACGCTTATGGAGACCATAGCTGGTGGTTAAACCATATCCCTGATACTTCTCACCAATAAATTTTTCGTCCAGAAAAATACCGTTTATAAAAACATCGATATTTTCGAACATATTTTCTGTTTCAAAGAATTCGAGGAGAAGCTTGAAGCGATAGCCTACACCCAGGCCTCCGGCCATAACGGTATTCTTAGTATTACCAGGGCGAATGTAATTACTCTCAGCGTTTGGATTGCTGCCAGCTTTCTGTGAATGATTTCTGGTAATCGCATCAAAGTAAGTATTATGTTGGAAAAACTGAAAGCCCCACCAGATTTGATCATAGCGAGATGAGCGGCGCATGTAGGAGAGTTCTACTCCAAGCATATCTTGAAGATGCTCATAATTGCCTGAAACATGCCCTGCAATTGAAAAACGATTTCGGTCAGTACCCGTATATTGGCGCTGGTCTTTAATACCAAGCTCGGTATTGAAGTCGTAGATCATGCTCTCATGACGAAGGTATTTTTCAGGCTTCTTGATCAGCACTTCTTCAGAGTCAGGATTTAGTTCTTCTTCACTCAGGTCAAAGGGACCTGCGTAAAGATTAAGTGGCAAAAGGAGAAGGAGTAAGTATTTCATAAATTATCTCTGCGCCAATTGTTCAAAATTCTCACCAGGAAAGTCTTCCAGACCCATATAGTCAGCAAGCTCCAACTTTTTTAAGAGATGTTCAAACTTAACGTTTTCACTATTAATGTGAGAAATAACTAAGTTATCAATAGCGAGTTTGATGTCTGTATAGGAAGTCTTTCCGGCAATATAGTTATCGAGAACTGAATCATAGTTACTCTGGGCATTTTTATGCTGGAATTGAGCGATTTCTACTTTCTGCTCCAGATAACGAAGTGTTTTATAAATGGTTCGGACTTTTACTTCTAACTGTCGTTTCGTATTGAAGTAATTAATCTCGGCAATTCTTTTGTTGAGATAGGCCTGTTGATTATCTCTAGAATTAAAGAAGCCGCCTTCACCTAAGAGAGTCCACTTCATATCAATGGCCGCAACCAGTTCAACATTTCTGTTCCCTGGAGTTGTTTGATAATTCCAGGAAGTTCCTTCCGGATCAAAACCAGTTCGATAAGTTCCAAGGTTAAAACTGAATTTCGGAAGAGGGAGATTATCCTTTAAGGTCTTCTCGTAACTGCGATTGGCATTGTCATACTGTAGCTTGGCATTCCTGTAATCAACAGACTGCTCGATAGAAAGTTTCAGGGCCTCTTCCATGGAAGTATTGACTGAAAGATATTTTAGCTGCTCCTGGGTTCTGTAAGATCCACGCCATTCATCTCCCAAGAGATTAGCAAGAGCTTCTTCCTGAAGGCCTACATCATAGAGAGATTCCTGATACTCAGTTTGCGAACGAAGGTATTCTGAGCGGGTTTGATAGTATTCCTGAGCACGGATTTTTCTTAACTGGAGTTTCTCACGGGCCAGACGGTGAATGAAAGAAGTCTGGCGTAGTTGTTCCTGGTAAATACGTCTTACTTCACGTGTACGAACCAGATTAAAGTATTGAGTAATCAGATCAAACTTCAAGCGGCGACGAGCTTCGGTCAATTGTTGATTCGCCCGATTCAAAGTTTGTTTTTCATTTTGGTATTGAAGGTAGTCTCGACCCCAGTTAAAGAGGGTGTAGTCGTCGATTACCAGTCCCAAGCTTCCAGTAGGGGCTTTCTGGGCACCCATTCCCGGAGTGCTCTGAGAAGATTCTTTAAAGCGATCAATTCGATGATTAGAAGTTTGAAGTTCTAAAGAAACAGTAGGGAGCCAAAATTTCTGATACAGGTCAGTTTTTAGAAGATCGATTTGTTCTTTTTGTTGTCCGCGAATCTGCTCAAAAGGGTTTCTTCTAAAACCTTCTTCCAAAACTGAGCGTAGATCGATGGCCCGACCTTCCTGATTTTTTTCTAAGGTTTGGGTTGGCCGAGTTGTTCCTCGACGTCGCCCTTGCTGAGTTCTGGTCTGAGAAGGTTCTGTGACATCTTGTTGGATGGCCAGTTCCAGTGCCGAAAGATCCTCGTCCTGTGCATAGACGAGTGAGCTTCCTAAAAGTAGAAAGATTAAGAGGGCTTTTTCCAAAGCTTTTTCTCCCGCTGTAATGTGTGTGCGGAGAAAAGTGTAACATCAAGAATTCTGAGAAGTAAAATCAGATATTAAAGCGAGAGACCTGGGCAACCGGAGCGGACAATGTTTTCTTCCATCGTCTCAATTTGGAGATTTGTCAGATAAAGTTCATTCTTAACCTTCACCTGATTGGACATCAAACGCGAATGCATACTTTCTTTGGCCTTGGGACTTTTTTTAATCAGGTCCTGATTCCGCTGAAGAAGGGCATTGAGACGTTGTTGAACTTTTATTTTATCCGCTCGTTCTTTGAAAAGTTCCTTACAACGAAGACTAAGTACTGGTTTTGTGATGGCATCTTGCATTATGCCTTCATCCTGAGCAAAACTCACGGTTGAAAGTGCCAAAACTATGACGGTTAAAATGCGTTTCATGAATAAAGTTTAGCATGGCACTTAGCTAACGCAAGGTTAAAACTCTTTCCCTTTCATTGTCGGATGCTTCCAAAAAACGTAAGATGAGGGGTCAACTTAAAAGTAAGGCTTAGTACAATTATGGCAAAAGTCGTAATCCTCATACCCGCACGTTTCCAGTCTTCACGTTTTCCTGGGAAACCTTTGGCCAAGATTGCCGGCATCTCTATGATCGAGAGGGTCTATCGGAATTGCTTAGAGTCGGGAATTTCTACTTATGTTGTGACTGATCATGACGGCATTGAACAGCATGTAAAAGACTTTGGTGGAAAAGTTTTGAGAGTGAATGACAATGTTCCTTCTGGTTCAGAAAGAATTGCTCTGGCCTATGAGCGTTTCTTAAAAGCAGAGAATCCTGATTTAGTGATTAATGTTCAAGGTGATGAACCACTCCTTAAAGGGAATGTTTTAAAAGAACTTTCTGATTTTCATCTTTCAAGTGACTTTGCCATCGGCACACTTCTTCGCGAGCGTTCAGTTAAAGATGATGATTTCAAAAATCCTAACGTTGTAAAAGCCGTTTATTCTCCTCTGTCTAAACAGTGCTTCTATTTTTCCAGAGAATCTCTTCCGTATGACCGTGACGGTGGTCGGGAGTATTCGTGGTTCCAACATATTGGAGTCTACAGCTATAGGCCTCAGTCTCTCTCGGCCTTTGTAAAACTACCTATGTCTACACTTGAAGATCTCGAAAAACTAGAACAGCTTCGGGCCCTTGAAAATCAAATGACTATTGGTGCAGTTTTAACGACACAAAAACTAATGGGAGTAGATGTCCCGGAAGATATTAAAAAAGTTGAAGGAGCTCTTCAGTGAGAAAGCATGATAAAAAATATATTTTCATTACCGGTGGTGTGACGAGTTCCCTTGGAAAGGGATTGGCCGCGGCCAGTATTGGATGCCTCTTAGAACGCAGAGGAATCAAAATCAATATGCTTAAGATGGATCCCTACATTAATGTGGATCCAGGAACCATGAGTCCGACTCAGCATGGGGAAGTTTTCGTAACTGATGACGGTGCGGAAACGGATCTGGATCTTGGTCACTATGAGCGATTTACTTCCCTTACCCTGACTCGTGATAATAACTTCACTTCGGGTAAAGTTTATCTTCAAGTTATTGAGAATGAGAGAGAAGGTAAATATCTGGGGAAAACAGTTCAGGTGGTTCCACATATTACTGATGAAATTAAGAGAAGGATTCACCTCGCCAGTGAGAATTGTGATCTTCTTCTTGGCGAGATTGGTGGAACTGTTGGTGACATTGAATCCCTACCGTTTATGGAAGCGATCCGACAGTTTGCTTTAGATGTCGGAACTGAGAATGTTCTCTTTATACATTTAGTCCTCGTCCCTTATCTCGAAGCCGCTGGAGAGTTAAAATCCAAACCTGCACAGCATTCAGTGAAAGAAATGCGTTCAATCGGACTCTTTCCACAAATCATTATTTGCCGTGCAGACCGAACTATAGATACGTCTATTCTGGAGAAGATTTCGCTCTTCTGTAATGTTCCGAAACAGAATGTTTTTCAATCGATTGATCTGGATTTGATCTACAAAGTTCCTAAATCATTTTTTGATCAAGGGCTCGATAAACGAATCACTCAGCTTCTCGGTATGTGGGCGACTGAGCCTAAAATGGATGAGATTAATAAGGTGATTTACAATTCGGAGAATCCTCTGAAGGAAGTGAACATTGGTATCGTTGGAAAATATACTGAGTTAATTGAATCCTATAAATCTCTCGATGAGGCCTTAAGGCACGCTGCGATTGAAAATCAAGTGAAGCTTAATCGCATTTACATCGATGCTGAAGATCTCGAGAAAGGAGTAAAATCTGATCTCTTGGAAAAAGTTGACGGCATTCTCGTCCCTGGTGGCTTTGGATCTCGCGGAACTGAAGGAAAGATCAAAGCGATCCAATACGCTCGGGAGAAAAAGAAACCTTTCTTCGGAATTTGCCTGGGTCTTCAACTATCAGTAATAGAATTTGCTCGAAATGTAGTTGGCATAAAAAACGCTACCTCGATGGAGTTTACAGATCAGGGAGATCTTCTGGTTCATTACATGGCAGGTCAAAGCCGAGATGGTGCGAAGGGCGGAAGTATGCGCCTAGGGGCTTACGACTGTGATTTTACAGAGGGTAGTCTTGGTCATCGTATTTATGGAGAGAAAAGAATTTCTGAAAGACACCGTCACCGTTTAGAAGTGAATAATGAATATATCGGTCGTTTAGTTGAAAAGGGGCTGGTCGTTTCCGGAAAAAATACGGCCTTAAATTTAGTGGAAGTTATTGAGCTTAAAGATCATCCTCACTTTATAGCTTGTCAGTATCACCCCGAATTTAAATCGCGACCATTTAAACCACATCCGCTCTTTGTTTCCTTTGTGAAAGCAAGTGCGAATTTATAAGGATAAAATTATGAATAAAATGGATTTTTACATTGGACCATGTGTCCTTGAAAGCCAGGAACTGGCCACTCAGATCGCTGAAACATTAATCAAAGATCTTGAGCCTTTTAGAAATGAAATCAATCTCCATTTCAAAGGCAGCTTTGATAAGGCCAATCGTTCTTCTTTTACAAGTTATAGAGGACCTGGAATTGATGAAGGGCTTAAGATGTTAGAGAACATCAATAAACAATTTGGTCTTCCAACTTTGACCGATTTCCATACACCTGACCAAGCGGAAGTGGTTGCAAAATCAGTAAGCGTTCTTCAGGTGCCGGCCTTCCTTTGTCGTCAGACGGATATGATCTTTGCTGGAGCTGAAGCTTGTAAGAAATATGACCGCGAACTTAAGGTTAAGAAAGGTCAGTTCTTGTCTCCGGAAGAAACAAAAAATATCGTGGACAAGGCTTCACACTTTCTTCCTAAGAGTAAAATCATCCTGACAGAACGTGGCTCTTCTTTTGGTTATAATAATTTAGTTGTTGATATGGCCTCGTTCCAGATTATGAAATCATTTGGAGTACGCGCGGTTCACGATGCTACTCACTGTGTTCAACGTCCAGGAGGTCTTGGTACTGCGACTGGTGGTAAGCGCGAGCAGATTCTAGTTCTTGCCCGAGCTGCGGTAGCTGCAGGGGCCGACGGTATCTTTATGGAATGCCATCCGAATCCTGATAAAGCACTTTCCGATGCGGCGACAGCACTTCCGCTTTCCCAGGTGAAAACGATTGTTGAACAACTCTTAAAAATTCGTCGGGCGGTGGCCGAATGAGTTTAAAAGACACTGCTAAAAAATTTGAAGATAAGTTAAAAAAGATTAAAGTTGTCGTTTTTGATCTCGACGGAATTTTGACTAACGCTCATGTGTGGTGGGAAAGTGAGGAGGTTGGTTTCAACCGTGCCTTCAATATTTACGATGGCTATGGCATGAAGCTTTTGATGAAGGCCGGCCTCATGGTAGGTGTGATCACTGGAGGAAACAGTGTTTCCGTCCTGAAGAGAACGGGACAACTGGGTGTGGACTTTTGTTACGCCGGTAACGAAGACAAGCGTGAAGCCTTCCTTGATGTTATGAAACGCTATGATGTAAGTGCTGACCAAATCCTTTACATGGGGGATGAACTCTTTGATATTCCTTTGTTAAAGAAAGCAGGTTTCTCGGCAACGGTTCCAAATACTTGTGAAGAAGTAAGAGAAGTTGTGGATTATGTGACTCAAAGAAGCAGTGGCAAGGGATGTGCCCGGGAAGTTATTGATCTGGTCCGCTACGCTCAAAATATTATTCCTGAGATAGGGGATTTTTAATGCTCGGTAAGAAACTTTATAAGACTTCGATGCTTAATCTTTTTAAATTAGTAATACTGGCCCTGTTCATATTCTTTTTAAATGATTTCTATCTCGATACTTATACCTATGAAAAATTCCAGGCCGTGGGTCGTTTTAAAATTTTAGATGTTTTAAATTATCATTACCGCTACCCCTATGAGTTTATCACCTTTGTGGTTTTAGTTGTCTTCCCTGCTGTTTATTATGCCTTTATCAGAGGTGTACGTTTTCATGAAAAGGGTTTTGTTTATAATCGCGGAATGCCTTTTATGAACAAAAGTGTTCCATACAGCGAAGTGAAAACTTATAAACTATTGCATCCAAAGAACATCATCAGCATCCAGACTCATAAAGGTGATGTTTATGTTGTGGCCGATAATAATGTTGAAAGAGTGATAGCGATACTTGATCAGCACAATATTCCAGGTGATCTGGCCCGTGATGATTATGCTAATTTGGTTACGAACTTTAGAAAGTTCATCATCATCGTCTTAACATTTACGCTTGTTGTTTTTGTGATTAAAAAATTCGGATTTTTTCCGCGCTAAAGCACAATGCTTTTGGCCTTTTCTAAACGATTCCAGATACCAAGCCACTCTTCATTGAAGTGGTGGCTTGATCTCTCGGCCAGGATGATATCATGGCCTTGCTGATCAAAATCCCGCATCTTTTGATAAAGCTCCCGGCTAGCAATTTCAGGAGTCATAGGTTGCTTCCAGACGACCGGATTTGAAAATTGTGCTTCAAGTTTAAACTCGATTTCGTTCTTATGCAGATCCCAGATAAAATTTTCAGGAACAATGACGAGAGGGATTTTAGGCATGTAATGGTGCTTGAGCTGGCCCGGAGCTACCGGACTTTCAGCATAAACGACCTCAATCTCAATACCTTTATTCGCCAGAATTTCTTTCAACATTTTGGCGGTAAAAAAACCGGGTCGAAAAATTTCCACACAATCAGATCTTACACCCACAACAGTGGATTCGATGCCTATTTGGCTGGCCCCACCGTCCAAAACAGCAACAGCATCACCAAATTCGCCCTCTACATGAGTGGCGGAAGTTGGGGAGGTCTTTCCAAATTTATTGGCCGAAGGTGCTGCAACTCCTCCGTCTATGCGGCTTAAAAGCTTCAATGTCAATTCATGCTTAGGGCAACGAAGTCCTACTGAATCGAGACCTGAAGTTATAAGGGAGCTGACTTTAGTATTTTTCTTTGCAATTAAGGTGAGGGGACCAGGCCAGCAGCTTTCTGCCAGGATCTGATGTACGTTAGTCCACTCTGAAGTAAGGGATTTTGCTTTTTCAATACTATCAATATGAACGATTAATGGATCAAAAAAAGGACGCTCTTTAGTGGAGAATATTTTCCGAAGTCCTTCTTCGGAATAGATCCATCCGCCCAGACCATAAACGGTTTCTGTAGGTATCGCGACGACTTCTCCGCTTAAGAGCAGTTCACGGGCCTTATCTAATTCTACGCGTTTCAATGTTACTCACTTATGATGTTGGCAGGCATTCGAGAGCCAATACTTCTTTTAAAATTATCAATAACTCCCAAGCCTCGGAATTGTCCAGAAGAAAAGCTGGTCGTAAAGTTTGCTCCCATTCCTGTTTTTGCCTGAAGTCTCCCATGAATGAAGGTGTTCTCACTTCCAAAGAGCGCCTCAAGGCTCGCAATGCTTTCGCTCTCTTTATAGTACTTAGTCATAAAAGATTTGAACTTCGCGATAGAAGGCTTTTCATTGTTTTGAAGGTAGTCCTCCTTAAAGGCTAGATACTTATTACCTATATCTTTCACACAGTACTCTCTTCCGGACTGGCCGCGTTTTAAGAGGTACTTTCTTTCTTTAGGGTTCATCCAGTCCTCCTTTATCTCCGAGCCGCAGACTTCTGCGATTTCTCCGAAAATTCGATTCTCGGTTGAGGAAAGGAAGTGGCGTAACCCGGCATTTTCCACCCGGATATTACTATCTACGGTGAGGGGACCTTTTAGGTGTTCCTGGCGGATACTTGTTTTATAGTCTTTTGGAAGAGTCGTGAAATTATCGATGAACCAAATGACATCATTTTTAAACTTTCTGTCGATCCAGCGATCCGTACGGGCAGCATTATAGTACTGAGTAAGAACAAAGGAGAACTGTTCAGTGTTCTCAATCCGAATGATTTTAGGATCAGTTGCCTGAGGATGAGAAGCCTCATACTCCATATTTACTTGCTGGCTGTAAATGGCGGCGTTTGTGGCCCCTACCGGAAGTTTCAGAAGTTTATAGACAATGGCCGAGAAAATTCTACTCAGGATGTTTTGCACGACTTTTACATTCTGGGAGTAACTTTTGAAAAACGTTTTGACGACATCATCTTTTATTACGCGGATTTGTTCATTTTTACTTTTTTGAAGTTTTCCCCAGATGAGAACACTTCCTCGCTGATCAATGCTTTCTGCTGTTGATTCATCTAAGCGGACGACATAAGGTTCCAGTTTATCAACAGAACTTATCCCTTTTAAAATTGAACCGAGTTCTGAATTGAGTTCTTTTGTGAGTTTAACTTCTTCCCATTGTAGAGGATTAAATCCCAGAGTGAATTCTTTCCCGGAAGCATATTGATAATTGAGATCATAACGCAGGAGAGAGAATTTCAAGAGTTTGAAAAAATCAAGCTGCAGTTCTATGGCCGCTCCTGCATTTGCAATTTTTTTACTTAGCACTCCCACTTTAAACCGCTGGTCCTCCAGATTTTTGGAGTGGTTACTTTGAATGGAAGTCATTTGCTGATAATCAACCTCTGCCAGGATCCCTGCTGAGAATGATAAATTATAAAGGGGAGGAGTTGTAATGATTGCACCGGTACTGGCAGTCCAGGTGTCTTCTCTTTTCATGATATCTTCATGGCCCATAAATTCCATGCCGGGACGATTAAACTTTGTGAAGAGAAGAAAAAGTTTAGAAAAGTCGGCGCCAAGTCCGTTCTCGTATGAATCTGCATAATGATAATAAGTGTAGATGCGTCTGAAAGATATACCGGCGAAGGCCTTAATCTCAGCCGAGGACATATCGCTCAGACCTGCTTCATTGAGCTTTTCCAGAAAAGAGGAAGCTTCAATTTCTAAGGAGAAGGTGTCCTGGATAAGCCAATTCTCCCCAAAAAGATTAGGGGTAACCTGACGATCGGCCCAAACCTGGACTACTCCGAAAGGTTTCTGCCACGAGAATCCTGAGTAGTTGGTTAGACCTAGATTAAATTGTTGATTCAGACGGTTTATATTCGCCACTTCTGCGATTCCCATCCTTTGATAGGTACTTTCCAGGTGACGTCTAATTTCCTCAAATACAGGCGATTCTTCGCCATCCACGGGTATGACACTTGAACTGCTGAAGCCTGACCCCAGGAGGGCGCCCATCATGCGGGACTGAAAACTTGGTCCGGAAGAATCACTCTGAGTGCGACTCATGGGCTTCATTTTCAAATGGCCCGGACTTTCCGTTTTAGGATCTTTGAGATATTGTTCAAATTCTGGATTAAGTTTGATGTGGGTAAATTCCGACGAGTACGCCGAAGTCGATACGAGAACGAAGACTAGCATCCATACTTTCATGGGAACTCCCAGGCATTCAATTGCCAATGTGATATTCCTCAATCGGAGTCTTCTCTGGTAAAACTTAATTTCGGAGTTAAGTAGTAACTCTTTGATATCTCTTTTACAGAGTGAAAAATCACTAAGTTGTATTTGGTAATAAAAGAAAAAAATTATGATTAACGAGAAATTTAAATCACTTCTAGACGAAAGCTACCAGTGGCCTGATTACTACGAATTTAAATTCATCGTAAAAAGTGATGATAAGCCCTTGATTATTGCTAGACTGGACGGTTTCACCATTCATGAAACCCCGTCTAAAAAAGGCAACTATATCTCCGTTTCTGCACGTAAATTAATGCATAGTACGGAAGAAGTGCTCGAGATTTACGAATTGATGAGTACTATTAAAGGAATCATCAGTTTATAAGGAGTCACTTCCATGGGTTTTAAGACCGCACTCGTTTTAGCAGGAGGTGCTTTTGGCACTTCCATCGGCTTTGTTCTGGCCCAAAATTTTAAAAAAGTGATCATTCTGGTCAGATCTGAAGATATTTATAATGAAATCAATAGCGGCGAAAACAATACTTATCTTCCCGGCCAGAAGCTTCCTGCAAGTCTGAAGGCCGCTCGATCCTGGGAAGAGGTCGAAAGTTTAATCGAAGGTGAGATTGATCTGATCGTCTCGGGTCTTCCGATGTCTGCCATTGAAGAGTTTTGTTATTCCAATTATCCCCAACTAAAAAAATTACTTGATACAGGAATTCCTCTCGTAAACCTTGCGAAAGGGATCGATCACGAAACTTTGAAGCTTCCTGATGAGCTTTTTAAAACTCATTTCGAAGACTACCGCTCACAACTTCTTTATCTCTCGGGACCTTCTTTCGCTAAAGAGATCGTCGATAAACAAATCACCATCGTCTCCCTGGCAGGAGAAGATAAGGATAAGCTCTTGCTTGCCTGTGAGATGCTTGGTACTGAATTTTTTAAGGCCATTCCAACCACCGATGTTAAAGGCGTTTTGTTGGGCGGTTCCCTTAAAAACGTCATCGCCATTGCTGGCGGAATTATGGAGGGATTGGGTTATAACCATAACACCAGAGCGGCCCTCATCACTCGTGGAATTGTTGAAATGCTTCGCTTCGGTGCTGTATTCGGTGCTCGCCCTGAAACTTTTTACGGCCCAAGTGGCATGGGGGATCTCATTCTGACGACAACGGGTGAGCTTTCCCGAAATAAATCATTTGGAATTGAAATCGCCAAGGGCAGAAGTCCGGAAGAAATTATCCGAACGACAAAAAGTGTGGTGGAGGGCTATAAGACAACAAAAGCCGCCTATCTTCTGGCTAAAAAAATGAACATCCGGGCCCTTATCTTTTCAGGGCTCTATGAAGTTCTCTATAATGGGCATGATCCAAAAGAAGTGGTGCAGGAACTGATGCTCCTGCCACCGAAATTTGATAATTAATTATTTTAAGTTTGCTTCTACTTTCGCGGTTGTGAGTGTTTCACCTAAGTGAATAATCTCCCCATTCGCTTTCTGGATAAAGTAGGCGGGAACCCCAACCACATTGTAGCGTTTGAGGAATTGAGTGATCTTATCATCACGTCGAGTCCAGTCAGCACGCATAAGAATCAGATTATTTCTTTGGGCCATTTCTTTGAAGGCACTAGTTTCCATCACGAGTTTTTTATTCACCTTACAGGTCAGGCACCATTCAGCAGTGAAGTCGATGAAGACGGCTTTCCCTTTTTGTTCCTGAAGCTTTTCCTCTGACCAAGGCATCCAGAGAGTATCTTGTCTTGATACCTCTGTTCCTGCTGGTTTGACCTCAAGGCTTTGAATCGCAAGGACTGTTAGCACAAGTGGAAAAGCAAAAGTGAGAAACTGCAAAGGTCTCGAGTGTGAAATTTTTTGAGCAAAGAAAAAGGCAAAAAACCATAAGGCAAAAAGAAGATTGAGTCTCCAGCTAATGAGATCAAAGTGTACAAGAGAGACAAACACATCATAAAGCCAGATGACGGTAATAACCAAAGAAAGACCCAGGAAGTACTTTAGTTTTTCCATCCAGGCACCTGGGCGAGGGAAAATCCCAAGCGATGCTGGGAAAATCGCCGTAAGTAGGAAAGGGAAGGCAAGCCCCAGACCGATAAAGAAGAACATCAAGAAGATATTAAAATTCGTCGTGGTAAAGGCAAAAGTTAACGCCGTCCCAAGAAAAGGTGCTGAGCAAGGAGTCGAAAGAATAGTAGTTAAAATCCCGGAAAAGAAGTCTCCGGAAACTCCTTCTTTGATTTCCTGAGAGCCAAATTTCGCCCCTCCAGGTGTTCGAAATTCGAAGAGGCCAAAAAGATTCAAACTGAGAACAAAGAGAATAATCATCATGACCAGAATGAAAGCTGGAGATTGGAGTTGAAAGCCCCAGCCGATTTCTTCTCCGCCGGCCTTAATGAGAGCAATAACCAGAGCAAGTGCCATAAAAGTGGAGATGACTCCGGCAGTGTAACTCAAATTGTGAGCAAGTATTTTTCTTTGAGGAAGACTCTTGTGTTTTATGAGACCAAAGAGCTTAAGTGAAATAACTGGCAACACACAAGGCATGAGGTTTAAAATCAGACCACCCAGAAAGGCAAAGAAAAGGTACTGAAGAAGAGTTGTTCCATCAGTGCCGGTGGTAGCTGAAGCCAGTACTTTTTGGCCGTCAAAAGGAGTTAATCCTTTATAGAAGTCCTTGAGCGTTGGGGCGGCAAGGGAGAAGTTTTCAATTTTTAAACTTACCACTCCCACATCATCAGTGTCAGGTGCATTCAGAAGGAATTTCAGATCATAAGGTTGGGCGAATTTTCCATCTTCAGGAAGCGGCAGTTCTGGTTCCTGATATTCTCCATCCCATTCAATTTCAGTTTTCCCGTAAAGAACGCCATCCTGGATATAGAGTGATTCTCTTTTAAATCCCCACGGAGAATGGGGAAAGGCCGTTAAGAGATTTAATTCTTTTGAAAGTTTCGGGTTCTTAAAATCTTTTAAAGAGTAATGGAGAGTTAAGAGAGGTTGGCCCTTTTCTCTGGTCAGGTAGTACTCAAAACCTGAAGGAAGAGCTGCTTCAACGGGAAGGTTCTCAAAGGCTTTAGTTAATTCTCCGTCGGAATAGGGAACCTGGGGACGGCTGGATATATAGTCTGCACCAGTTTTTAAGGTAAGTTCAGATTCTCCTGGAATGCAAATATCTTTACAGATCAAGACACCAATTTTGGCCGTGAAAGTTCCCGAAATATTTTCGAAGAAGAAATGTTGAATTCCGCCATAACCAATCGTCGAAATGTCTCCCGCTTCAATGTATCGTTTTGGAGTCGGCCATTCAAAAGATTTTACTTCAAGTGGTTTATCGTTTTTTATGAACTTAAAAGAGGAAGCAATCCCCGCGTCCCCCGGGTTTTTCCAGTAAGTATGCCAGTCTTTGTCATGGTTAATGCTGACAACAATTTTATCCTGAAAGCGTTGAAGTGAGTATGTAGCATATTCAGCATTTGCGAACGCGCTGAATGAAAAGAAGAGAAGAACGATGGCTTTCAACATGGGAATCCTTTATCATGAATCTTGGAGATCTAATTATGTCTTTTCCGTCTAGAATTATATGCCTTACAGAGGAAACCGTCGAGTCACTCTATCTCCTGGGCCGCCAGGAATTGATTATCGGAGTAAGCCAATATGTCGAGCGTCCAAGTGAAGCAAAAAAACTTCCGGTGGTGGCCCAATTCATTCGCTCAGACGTGGAGCAGATTGTTTCATTAAGACCCGATTTAGTGATTGGTTTCTCTGATATTCAAAAAAACATAGCCTCTGACCTAATAGGACGTGGCCTAAACGTGCTTGTGACAAATCAGCGTTCATTAGACGAAATTCTTAATAATATCCTTCTCTTAGGGCGGATCATTGGAGAGGGTAATAGGGCCCAGGAATTAGTTGATTCTTTTAGGGCCAAACTTGAGAAGTTTAAAAAGATTTCGGCAGGGTTTCCTTACAGGCCTCGAGTCTACTTTGAAGAATGGGATCGGCCACAATTTTCAGGTATAAAATGGGTCTCAGAACTTATTGATGCTTGTGGGGGAGAAAATATCTTTGCTGACCGAACAGGTGCCATGGCCCGAGAAAGAGAAGTAACCAATGAAGAAGTTCTCGAAAGGAATCCGGATATCATCTTTGGTTGCTGGTGCGGTAAGCCAGTCAAGCTTGACTCATTTGCCAAAAGACCTGGCTTTGAAAATGTAAAGGCCATTCAAAAAGGTAATGTATGGGAGCTTCCTCCTGCGATATTTCTTCAGCCAGGGCCTGCGCTCTTCGTTGATGGGTTAGATCAAATGTTTGAGAAGATACAAAGCGTTGTTAACCTTGACGTTTAAAAAAATGAATACATATTAGGTACTATGAAAAGAATGTATGTCACCTTAGCTGTTATTTTTTTGATGGCGTTCGGCGCCGGAAATTTGTTAAGCCAAATTGATGTCCGTCCAGTGGATGATAAAGATTCTTCTGATCTGGATAAACGATTTAAGATGCGAGAAGAGATGCACCGTCGAATGATGGAGAAGCTTCTGAAAGGCACGGGCTCCAATGAAGATTTATTCAAGGACATGGAGCAATTCTTAGATGAAGTCATGACTGATTCCTTCAGTGGGTTCGATTCTTTTACCCGCACCACCGCTCATAACTATAAAATGGAGTGGAGTGAGAATAAAGATGGTCGCACTCTTGAGATCACTCCAAAAAGTAAAGATCAAGAACTCGATATTAATGTCAGTAATGGGCTGGTTATTATTAAAGGGAAAGCTGAAACAAAAACTCAGAGTGGAACTTCTATCTCGAATTTTTCTAATAGCTTTAATATTCCGGGAGATTGTGATCCCTCAAAAGTTAAAATAGATCAAAAAAATGGAAAAATTCTTGTTCACTTTCCATTTTGGAACTCAAAAGAAATTACTGAAAAGCAAAAGAAAGATTCTAATGGCAGGAAGCCTGTTCGTCCCTCTAAGGGGGATGTACAGATATGAACTACCAAGAGATTTTAGATTTTTGGTTTATCGAAGTTTCTCACGAAGAAAGATTTAGTAAAAGTGTCCATTTAGATATGGAAATGAAAAAAAGATTTGGAGAACTCCTTATGAAGGCCAAAAGGGGAGAACTCTATAATTGGCGAAAAGATCCTTCGGGCAGGCTCGCTGAAATTCTTATATTAGATCAATTCTCTCGAAATATTTTCCGCGGAAAGCCTGAATCCTTCGAAACAGATCCTATGGCGCTAACTCTTGCTCAGGAAATGGTTATGATGAAGTTAGATGGAGAATTTATTCCTGAAAGAAGGGCCTTCATCTACATGCCTTATATGCATAGTGAATCGCGAGTCATTCATGAAGAAGCAGTGAAACTTTTTTCGGCAGTGGGCCTCGAAGAGCATTTGGGCTATGAGATGCTCCATAAAGAAATAATTGATCAGTTTGGTCGTTATCCTCATCGTAACGGAATATTGGGCCGCGTTTCCACGCCAGAAGAGATCGAGTTTTCAAAAACTAATTCTGGCTTTTAGTTTAAAAACACTTGAAATAATCCTCACTTAGTACGGCAATTTTTTCCTAATTTTTTAACCAAGTTATTCCGATAGGAAGGGTAAGTGTTTACAACCCATCCTGGAGGCCACTATGGCAAAGACAATGGCACTTTTCTTCGTTCTTGGACTTATGGTGAGCTGCGCTTCTTATCATACTGAGCGCTCGATCTCATCTACAGATCAAAAAGAAGAACAGCACGGTCATCAACATTTTGAACGCGCCAATTTTCGTTAAGTTCTGGTTTTAAGCCAATCCGGGATATTGGACACTTCTTCCAGAATACGTTTATAAGATTCCAGGCGAGAGAGGATTAATTGATCCTCTCTTTTTTCTTGATCAAGCTTTTGAAAAAAACATCCCTTACTATTTTCTTCATGAGTGCAGTTTGAACTGAACTGACATTTAGTCGTCCATTCATTTACATCTGAAAAGCAGTAGAGGAGATCTTGTTTAGTGAGATCACTTAAGGACATGGAACGAATTCCTGGAGAGTCGATAAGAGAAAAATCTTCACCGGTAATAAGTTCTGCCCAAGTTGTTGTATGGGCCCCCTTACCAACTTTTCCAAGCTCTCCGCTTAAGAGCTGAATTTTTCCCCGGCTTAAAGTCGTTATGAGACGACTTTTCCCGACACCCGAGTGACCGAGAAGGACGGCCGTCTTATCCTGGAGGCTAGTGAGTAACTCATCAAAACCATTTTCCAGATAACGGGGTTTGTAGGTGCTTTGTTCTGCCGAAATTTCGAAGCATTTTACATTAAGCCACTTAAGTCTTTCGGCTTCAAAGCGGATATCAAACTCCGATTCTTCATAAAGGTCCATTTTATTGAAAATGACAAAGGCCGGGATATTCCAAAAATCCGCTCGGGCAAGGTAGCGGTCGACGAGTCCACGCTTGTAGCTAGGTTTACCAGCACTTACAACCACCATCATGACATCTACATTGCTGGCGATAACTTTCTTTTTTTGTTCCCGGGGAAGGTTTCGAAAAATGGCGTTCGTTCTTTCTTCGGTCTTTATGATCCTAAATTCCCCGGATTCTTCGGTCAGTTCAACCCAGTCACCAACCACCAAGTGGTCCTCTTTAAGGAGGGTTGCCAGAGCTGTGGCAGGCACAATGTCCTTGGTGTCCTGTCTTAGGCAGTCAAAATGCCTTTTTGAGGATCTTAAAATACGAGCTTTAATAGTCATTTTCACACGGTATCACAAAAACCACATGTCAGCGATTGACAACACTCCTTAGCGAAATTAAAGTAATGACCTTAATTGCCTTAAATCGTTTAAACTCCTTGGAATCAATGGTTTTTTCATAGTTAGGGCCTGTGTGCACCCGTAGCTCAGTTGGATAGAGCAACCGCCTTCTAAGCGGTAGGTCAGAGGTTCGAATCCTCTCGGGTGCGCCATTTTAATTTGAAAAAGCCCATCCGCGAGATGGGCTTTTTTTTTGTTCAAAACGAAAGTGCATGAGTTAAATGAAGAACAATTACCAGTAAATTTCTTTTGGATCGACTCCCCAATAAATCACTCGAACTTCTTTTTTAGGATCAAGCCTGCTGTAGAGAAATGAAACATTTCTCGATTCGCTGTATTCAGACATTTCAGTTCGTAGTGGATGCTGCTTCACTGAATGTTCATACGTCTTCCAATCTGATGTTGAAATCTGCGACTTAATGAATTCAACAGTATTATTTGGACGATCTAAATAAAGGGCTGCTGAAACGGCTCTCTTCGTATTTTTGTCGTAGGTAATGCTTAGTATTGGGATGCTTTTCTCTTTTCCAACTCCAAGGACAAAATATTTACCGTCTTCTTCTAGGCGTCTCAGTTCTCCAATCTTGCTTTTAGCAAAAGTTGGATCTTTTGAATCCCAAACTTGTTGCATTAGAGTAATGATATTCGTTTCATCAGAAACTGAATGCGAACAAGAAAGAATAAATAAAAATGACAGAATAAAAATCTTCATTAGCGCTCCAGTTTAAAATCTTTTCCCATAACTTTGTTGATGTGATCAAAAACCTCTTTGTTTTTAACTTGTAAGCTTTGCTGATGGTGAAGGAAGAACTCAAAGTTATTTGCGATGTCTTCTGACAAATCATTAGAAGTAGGTCGAAGTAGTGGAATATTGTCTAGTCTAAGAAACGTTTTTGCTTGAGAGTGTTGCCTCCATCCCATTAAATGGACAAGCTGAAGGAGGTCATCATTTTTTAATTGGTGGATATAGATATGACTTATCTCATGACTAAGAATTTGTGACTTATTATTTGAAACAAAGAATCCATCATAAAGTGCGATAGCGTTTAGGTCCCTAACGGCTGCCCCTGGATTTCCTTCGTAAACGGATCTAATTCCGCGCAGGAAAGTTATTCCTGCGAGATTTCGAAAAGCTGCAGGCTGTTCGCTGAGATATTTTAGTACGGTTTCTTTTTCAAGTTGAGTCCAACTTTTAAACTTCTCCGTTTTAATAGGCCAGTTACTTACTCCGCCGTCAGTTAATCTTTCCTGCCAACTTTCCACTTTAGGAAATTTATTTTTACAATAATCTTTTTTAGTGGATTCAGATATTTTAGTGCCGTCTTTCTTCTCATAAGCCTGAACTTCGTGGGAGCGAACGATGAATTCCCATTTTGAGCAGGGAGGTGGTGAGGCGAGAGCTTTTGTAGATAAAAGATAAATGAAACACAGAGAAATTTTAGTCTTCATAAACTTCTCTACGATGCCCGACTTTTACAACAACCACGAGAACTTCTTGCTTATGGATTTGATAGATAATCCGATAATCACCTACACGGAGCTTGAAGAGACCAGATAAACTTCTTCTTAGGGGATGACCAAATTTCAAAGGATCAACCATTAACTTTTCTTCAATGGCCTTCTTGATTACTTTTTTAGCTGAGCCATCAAGGGAAGTGATGTCTTCCATGGCTGATTGGACATAACTAACGGTCCATTTGGAATGAGAACCCTTTGTCATTTTTTCTTAGACCAGACAGTTTCATGAGAAAACTTTTTTTCATGCAAACGGCCTTCAGCAATCTTTGCATAATAGAGATCTTCATTTATTTCCAATGCCTCTTTGGCCAAGTCTAAAATCACGCTTGATATGGAAGACTCATTACGAAGATTCTTCAAGGCTTCGAAGTCTTGATACAGGTCATCTTCAATAGTGAGATTGACACGTTTTTTGGCTGTAGGCATAGGAACTGCTCCCCTTGGTGTTACTTGAGTGTAGCACCAAATATCGTAAAAAGTCAATTTTAAAGTAAAAACGGTATCTTACATTGTTTCATGACTTTTCTTCAAGGCAGGAGGTTGCGAAATCCACCACTCGGGCGCGCCATTTACTTCCACCGATGAAAGTAAATTAAGATCCCAATCATCCCCCTCAAAGATTAAGAATACTTTTAGCTGAATCATGGCCCATCACAAACTACCTTTAGCCTGAGGTTTCATGATGGAAAATTCCGGAAATAGCTCTTTGTTAAAATATAAAGCATTTCAAAAACATACTCTTTATAAAAACTGCCTATCGGCTTTGATCGTGGCCCTTGCAACCTCCATGCATTATGTGCTGGGGGATTTTATACATCCTGCACCTTTTTTACTTTATTTTCCCGCTATCATTCTGGGATCTCTCTATGGTGATGGAATTTCGGCGATATTCTTTTCTTGTCTTAGTTGGCTTTATTTTTTCACGGGTGAGCCTTTTGAAATAATAATGAGCTGGCCGAAGGACTACGTAACCATAGGTATATTCCTTGTCTCTTCTGCTCTTATCAGAGAGGTTGTCCGAAATCAGGTTAAGGCCAAATTAAAAGCTGAATCTGTTGCTGAGCTTCTTAATGAAGAAAAAGAGGCGAGGGAGAAATTTGTTTCTGCTCTGACACATGATCTACAAACACCTTTAACCTCTGTGAAACTTCAAATCCAGATGATCCTACGCAAGGAAGATATTTCAGAGAAAACTGCACTTTCTTTAAAAAAAGTGGAGAAAAATATAATGCGGATTGAGGACATGATTCGTGATCTCCTTGACGCTAATAAGATTAAGGCGGGAAAGGTGCTGCCCTTGGAGTTAAGTGCGTGCAATCTTCGTGAGGTGATTGAAACGAGTATTCAGGGGCTTGAGGTTATTTACGGTAAAAGATTTTTTATTAAAAAAGCCGAGAGTGTTGAAGGCATTTGGTGTTTTGAAGCTTTACAGCGAATTCTTGAAAACCTTGTTTTAAATGCTGTCAAATACGGTGATCCTGAAGCACCCATAGAAATTTGCGGAGAAAAAGCATCTGATGGAATTCTTTTAAGTGTGAACAACAAAGGACCCGTCATCTCTAGTGCTGATCAGCAAAAGATTTTTAATCCATTTCATCAAATAAAAATATCTAAGAGCGGCCAGAAAGGATGGGGGATTGGGCTTTCCTTAGTAAAAGGTCTTACCGAGGCGCATGGTGGTTCTGTCAAACTTTTAAGTTCTGAAGCTGAAGGTACAACGTTCTTCATTCATCTTCCTATTGATTCACGTCCGCATCAAAATTTCGATCTTGATATAAATCAACCTTAATTTCCAATCATTCTTCTTTCATTAGGGGCTCTCTTTAAGTTATTCTTAGAGGTTTATGGGTCCAAAAATTAAAACATCATTTCTTATCGTTATTTTCCTCGTATTATGTGGCTTTGCTATAGGTCTTGGTTCAGTGACATTTATTTATGGGCAAGGGTACTCTTATTTACTGGATGACCCTAAGGCCTGTGTAAACTGCCATATCATGCGGGATCAGTATGATAGTTGGAGCAAGTCCTCCCATCATGCCGTGGCCACTTGTAATAGTTGTCATACTCCCGAAAACATCTACTTTAAATACATCAACAAAGTGGATAACGGTTTTATGCATGCTTTGAAATTTACAACCGGAACTTTCAAAGATCCAATTCGAATTCGACAACACAATTTTAATATTACTATGCAGGCCTGTCTCAAATGCCATAGCGGTATCATGTCTTCTACTCTTCACCAGGATCCACTGCGCGAAGGGAAGTCATGTGTCGCTTGTCATCGGGAAGTTGGACATACTCATTAGGGGAAACTATGACATCAAAAGGGAAGTTGTTTTTATTAGTGGTTCTAGCAGTAGTTTTTGGAACTGTTGCCGGTTACGTGCTGATTAACATTTCAGAGAAGAAGAATGAGGCCAAAAATCCTTTTTTCCGAGTAGTGGAAATTGGACCAATGGAAGATGACCCAGCAGTTTGGGGTAAAAATTTTCCTCTTCAATATGACACTTATCAAAGAACAGTTGATCAGGTGCGGACACGTTACGGTGGCTCAGAAGCCCTTCCAAGAACTCCAGACAATGCTGATCCAAGAAGCGTTGTTGCTCAGTCGCGATTAGAGGAAGATCCTCGTTTAAAAAGAATGTGGGCCGGTTACGCGTTCAGTGTAGATTTTAGAGAAGAGCGTGGTCACGCCTATATGCTTGATGACCAAATTTATACGAAGAGACAAGAAGCATCTCCTCAACCGGGGGCTTGTTTAAACTGTCATGCTTCTACTTACACAACAATGATGAAGTTAGGGGATGGGAATCTTAATGAAGGCTTTCATAAAATGAATGCCATGTCCTATCACGATGCTTTGAAAGAAGTGAAACATCCTGTGAGCTGTATTGATTGTCACAAACCAGACACAATGGAACTTAGGATAACAAAACCTGGTTTTATAGAAGGGATTAAGCAATATAAAAAGTTTCAAGGTGTTCATGACTATGACGTGAACAAAATGGCCACACGTCAAGAAATGAGAAGTTTCGTATGTGCTCAATGTCATGTTGAGTACTATTTTGATGGACCAAAGAAAACTCTGACTTTCCCTTGGAGCAAAGGGATTAAGGCCGATCAGATTCTTGCTTATTATAAAGAAAATGGTCACAAAGATTTTACTCATGCGGAATCTGGAGCTCCTGCCTTGAAGGCACAGCATCCTGAATTCGAGATGTGGAGCCAGGGTGTTCATGCGAAGTCTGGAGTTTCATGCGTTGACTGCCACATGCCTTATCAACGGGTTGGTGCAATGAAAATTACCAATCACCAGATCCGAAGTCCGCTTCTTAATGTGAATAAATCATGCCAGACTTGTCACCATGCTCCTGAAGCCGAGTTGATTGATAAAGTTGAAACTATTCAGTCTCGTCATATGGAAATGAGAAATAAAGCGATGGATGCTTTGATGGCGTTGATCGATGATATTAAGGCCGCACAGAAAAATAAGTTACCAGAAGCTGCAATTAAAACGGCCCAAGTTGCTCAGCGTGAAGCTCAATTCCTGATTGACTTCATTGAAGCGGAGAACTCAACTGGCTTCCATGCTCCACAAGAAGCGGCCCGCTTAATGGTTCTGGCCATGGACCGTATTCGTGAAGGGCAAGTTGCTCTGAAGAAGTAATGTAATGAGAAATGATCTAGAAAAGATATCTAACACCCTTATGCCTTTTGGAAAGTATAAGGGTGTTCCTTTGATTGATCTTCCCGAGCCTTATGTGGTTTGGTTTCATACTGAAGGCTTACCAGATGGTGAGCTCGGGAGGCTTTTGGGCCTCCTATATGAAATTAAACTCAATGGATTAGAGCACTTACTAAATCCAATGAGAAACCGTCCCCAGTAGATTATTTTTCCTTAATTTGCCTTGAATTATTCTGAATGGTAGAAGAGACGATCTTAATTTTTGAGGTCCTATGAAAAGTTCTTCTCCTTCTGCGGCTTCTCTTGCCGCTCTTTCTGCTCTGGGAATTGTCTATGGAGATATTGGGACAAGTCCACTTTATGCATTTAAAGAGTCATTCCATCATTCACATGGATTAGAAGTTATCGCCCCAAATGTCTTTGGGATTTTATCTCTTATTTTTTGGTCTCTCATCATTGTCGTTTCTATAAAATATTTGGTTTTCATTATTCGAGCAGATAACCATGGAGAAGGTGGAGTGCTCGCTTTGACCGCGCTCATTTCTTCTTTTAAAGAAAAATCTCCCCGCGCTTTAAAGGCAATGATTCTCTTAGGCATTTTTGGTACGGCCCTTTTATATGGGGACGGGATGATTACTCCTGCTATCTCTGTTTTGAGTGCTGTTGAGGGATTAGAATTCATTGCTCCTGAACTTAAGCAATATGTAATACCCGTGACGATTGCAATTCTGATCCTTCTTTTTGCGTTTCAGAGGCATGGGACGGCCACGATGGGAAAAGTGTTTGGGCCTATAACATTACTGTGGTTTGTAGTGCTTGGTATTTTAGGTTTGATAAAAATTATTCAATTCCCGGATATTTTACACTCCATGAATCCATACTATGCCTGGAACTTCTTTTATTCCAATGGGTGGAACGGCTTTAGTGTATTGGGCTCTGTTTTCCTGGTTGTTACGGGAGGGGAAGCCCTTTATTCCGATCTTGGACATTTTGGTAAAAGGCCTATTCGTTTGGCATGGTTTACAGTGGTTCTTCCCTGTTTAGTATTAAATTATCTCGGACAAGGGGCCTTGCTTCTTCATGATACTGAGGCCATAAAAAATCCTTTCTTCTCTCTCGCACCTAATTGGGCCTTAATTCCTCTTGTGATCCTCGCTACATTTTCTACTGTCATTGCTTCCCAAGCTCTGATTACAGGGGTTTTCTCCCTCACTATGCAGGCGGTTCAACTCCAGTACATTCCTCGAGTTAAAATCTCTCATACATCTGAGAAAGAATTTGGACAAGTGTATGTAAGGAGCGTGAATTTCCTGCTGATGATGGCCTGTATCTTTTTAGTTCTGATCTTTCGTTCTTCCAGCAATCTTGCTGCTGCTTATGGAATTGCTGTGACTTCAACAATGGTGATAACTTCAATTCTTTTTTATTCTTTTACCCTCCATAGCTGGGGTTGGAAAAGATGGATGGCGCTTCCACTTTGCGGTTTCTTCCTAATGATTGAAGGTGCCTTCTGGGGCGCCAACATTCTTAAAATTCCCGACGGTGGATGGCTGCCGATATTTGTAGGGATTATTATTTTTATTATTATGACCACCTGGAGAAGTGGAAGAGAGATTCTCTCTGAACGAATGCGCGCGAATGTAAAAAGGCTAAGCGAATTTTTAGAACAGGTGAATAAAGAGCAGCCTTACCGTGTTCCAGGATTTGCTGTATATATGGTAGGGCAAACCGAAAATGTTCCACCCGCACTGGCATTGAACTACCATCATTTTAATAGTCTTCATGAGCATCTGATTTTTTTAACGATCAAAACTTCCAGTATTCCTCACGTGCCACCAAAGAACCGAATTCGTTTTCAAAATATCGGCCCTTCAATTTACCGCATGGTCATTGAGTATGGTTTCATGGACCTTCCTAATCTATCAGAAGAATTAAGAAATAGTATTGTGATGGATAAGCATGTTTTATTCGAACCTGATAAGGCGACTTTCTTTTTAGGCCGTGAAATCTTGATAGCGACAAAAAAGGTGGGGATGACCTTATGGAGAGAAAAACTTTTTAGTTTAATGTCTCGGAACTCTCAAGCGGCGACTTCTTATTATCATTTACCTCAGAAGAGAGTGGTTGAAGTGGGGTCGGTGGTTGAGCTGTAAGAAGGCCAATTGTTGAGTTTTACTTTAGATAAATAGCCGAAATAACTAATATTGAAGTATTAGGATTTTCTTAAATCTTCTTTATAAATATGCCGATAAGTAAGTAGGTGTAACTAATTATTTAAGGCAGTTATGAAACTAACCTTTCTATTTGGGTCATTATTTTTAGGATGTTTTATCTTCCTAAATGCCCATGCTGCAAGCTCATTAAGCTACTCTGGTCGTTTAGTTAGTAATAATGGAGCACCAGTAGTAGGGCCGGTTAAGTTACGTTTTGACCTTGCTTACAATACAGATACCACAGACATCCTTTGTACCGACGAAATTAACGGATTAGATTTAATCAACGGTGTCTTCCACGCCAAACTTGATTTTGATTGTGGAGCTTCAACAAGTCTTGAAAATATTCTCCTCGAAGCACCTTCAGGCAGTACGGTTTCGATTCGTGTGACAGATGTGACTAATAGTTCTTCTCATCGGGTTTATTCTTTCCAAGCTCTTCATTCAATTCCTTCTTCTATTGTTGCAGGCATGGCCAATCAACTCGCTCCATTGAATGCAAGTGCAGCAGGAGAAGTTTTAACTTGGGATGGCGGCAAGTGGAAAGCGGCCCCTCCTGTTTCCACCGGCGGAACTCTTACCAGCATTACCGCTCATGAGGGATTAAGTGGAGGAACAATTACCGGTGCAGGAAGTATTGGTATTGCTGATGGGGGAGTGACTGCTGCTAAACTTCATTCCATGGGGGCCAACTCCAGTGGGCAAGTGCTGAAGTGGAATGGAGCCTCTTGGGCCGCAGGTTTTGATGAAGACAATGGTGTCATCGCAAGTAATGTTCGTAAATTTGCTTTAAATAATAATCCTCTCTTCCCTGCACCTGCTTGCAGTGGTCATCAAGTATTACGTTATGTTTTGTTAACTGATACTCTTGAATGCTTTAATTTAGTGAATGATGATATTGATGAAGCAAAATCAGATCTTGCGCCATCACAAAAAGCAGTGGCAGAAGCTCTTGAATTAAAACAAGATAAAATTGAATCATCTCTGAAGCTCACGTCAGGAACAAACTCTGTTACCTTACAGGCTCCATCTAGTGGTGGAGATATCATTTATACGCTTCCCCCAACAGGGGTTAGCGGCAAGTTTTTAAAACTAGGCCCGTTGGGAGTTCTCACATGGGAAGATGTTGGAGTGAGTGGTAGTGATATTGCTACTAACTCAATCACAAATTCTCACGTGGCGGATGGAGCTCTATCTCAGTCTAAAGTAAACGGTTTAACAACTGATTTAACTGCAATTGGCAACCGGATTACTAATCTTAAAACAGATGATGTAGACGAAGGGGCCATTAATAAATATTTTACTAATGATAAAGTTATACAAGCTCCATTAACTAACCTTAATCCGACTATTGGCCCTGTAACAGGCATTGATTCTATCCTGGTCGCTTTTAATAAAATTGTTGGGAATGCAAATGATTTAGCAAGTGCAGTTAGCACACTTGAGGTGGAACAAAGTAATTATCTTTTAAGGGATGGGACTTCACCGATGATTGGGAATTTAGATATGGGGTTAAACCTTATCACTAAACTTGCTCCACCATCAGCTGACGATGATGCTGCTACCAAAAAGTATGTAGATGATAAGGCGAATGTTTCAGTCACATGGCTGAAAAATGTCCCTGATATTTATTATAATTCTGGGAATGTAGGAATTGGGACAACAGCACCTTCTTCGATTCTTCACATTACACCTCCTGATGATTCTTGGGACAGCTCTATCCGCCTAGATCGTTCCTGGGATTCCGTCACTGATTTTGCACAAATTATGTATGATTACCAAGGTCTAAAAATCAGAACGATGGATGACGGCGATGATGAAGCACACATCATTTTTAAACCTAAAGATAGTGAAGCTTTAAGAATTACGGAAACTGGAAATATAGGGATTGGAACGCCTGCCCCTAATCATAAACTGGAAATCAAAAGTAATAGCACTCATGCAGGGGTTGGTTTGGATGCAAGCGTTGGTTCAGCATCATATATTGATTTCAATTCAGCAGGTACGAAAGTCGCCAATGTTTTTTTTGATGGTGCAAATGATATCTTTAAGATCAATAGTCTTGGGATTAAAGATACATCAATAAATCATCTTGGAGGCAATGTCGGAATTGGAACTGCATCTCCAAATTCTCGCCTTACTGTTGATGGAGCTCTGGCCATCAAGGAAGGTGCTCCGCCCATTTTAACAGCTGACTATGGAAAGCTTTATGTTAAAACCGCTGATTCTAAACTCTATTTTATGAATGATTCGGGAGTTGAAACCGTACTAGGTTCTTCTGATGGAGGTACTCCTGGGGATAACACCATTACATCTTCTAAAATTACTGATGGTTCAATTGTAAATGCTGATATTAATGCCGCTGCGGGAATCGATACGACTAAAATAGGGAATGCTGATGTTGATAATACTGAGCTTAGCTACCTTAATGGTGTGACTAGTTCGATTCAAACTCAGATTAATAACATCAGACAAGTCCCGACTGGTACAGATACAACAATGTATCTTAGGGGAGATAATTCCTGGCAAACTCTCGATACATCAGTTGTTCCTGAAACTGTTTCTCGTCAATACTTTACTCAACAGCGAGTGCTGGATTCTCTTCTGAGCGGTTATGCTGCTGCTCCAGCCGTTGGAATCGAAATAGGTGATGGGGAGAGCGTCTTAAGTTCACTTAAAAAGCTGCAACTACAAATTACGGCCAACGATACGGCCTTCGATTCGACAGGGCAGTGGGGTAAGAATTTAACCAAGATTTACTATAACAGCGGAAACGTTGGGATTGGAACCACGAATCCTGACTATCCCTTGAACGTAGTTAAAACAGGTGTTGAAGACAGCAGCATTGTTGTAGGTGCTACTGGAACAGGTAAGGCCGGAATCTACTTGGATGCTTCCAATGGAGATGCTCTTGGTTCAGATTACTTGAGTCTTTATCAAGCAGATGATTTGAAAGGTCACCTCTTTGTTGGACAAGCTGGAGTCGCGTCTGATCTCCTCATCCAGGAATTTGGCGGCAACGTGGGCATTGGGACATCTGCTCCAGCCGCAAAGCTTGATGTAGGAGGATCATTCCGTTCCATTACCCCATACGCCGGATATGCTGCAGCCTCTATTAATCATAAAGGAGGAGGAGGATATGGCCAATTTGAAATTACAAACTCAAATACCAATAATGACGTCTCATTCTTCTCTATGCATAGTGCAGGAAACACTGCCTGGACCCAAGGTATCCTGGGAACAAGTTTTGTTCTCTCTAATACGGCCGGTGTCGAAAAAACTTATAACCATAACATACGATTGACTGTTACAAATACAGGCAGTGTTGGTGTTGGAACAACTGCTCCTTCTGAAAGGTTGGAAGTTGTCGGGAATGTAAAGGCTGCTGCCTATCTTTATACTTCAGACCGCCGTTTAAAAGAGAACATCGAAACAATTGAAAACTCTTCTGAAAAAGTCCTGGGCCTTCGGGGTGTCGAATTCGATTGGAAAAAAGACGGAAAACATGAAATCGGATTCATTGCTCAAGAAGTCGAAGCAATTGAACCTAATCTGGTTGTGACTTCAGAGGTCGATGGAATTAAGGCCGTGAAGTACGGCAACGTGGTTGCACTCTTAGTGGAAGCCTTTAAAGAGCACCACCAAAAGCTGGAAGAAAATCAAAAACTATTCATGACTATGAATCAGGGAATGAATACCAGAGTAAAAGAGCTGGAACGAGAAGTTGCTTCTTTAAAAGATGAAAATAAAAAGCTCAAAGAAGATATTGAGCTTATAAAAAAACATCTTAAAATAAAATAAGATGAAAAACCTCTTACTGTTCTCACTACTTTCTCTATCATCTCATATCTTGGCCGTTGGAAACCAGGGAACCGGCTATATTGTCCCTCAGGGCACCACTGTAAGAATTAATGAACATGGGACATGTAAAAAAGTGAATAACGGAACCGCCAGTTACCATTTTTTTATCGGAGCTAAAGCCGCAGTAGAGTGGAATAGCTTTGTTGCTAATCCACCCACTGGAATGTCGCTTACTAATTGCGATGCCACTTATAGGTCTTGCCTTGATATCAAGAAGGCCAATCCAGCGGCCACCAGTGGGAAATATACCATTGATCCTGATGGAGTCGGTGTAGGAAGAGCTGCTGTGGATGTGTACTGTGATATGACGACTGATGGAGGCGGTTGGACGCTTGTTTGGTCTAATACAAGGACAGGAACAAATAAACCAACTAAGAATTTATCCTGGGTTGGCACAACGACGAGCACTCCGTTATGTTCACAAGCTCAAGGGGCCGGAACAGGATGTGCTTCCTATTTGGGTAACAATAAGGAAGCTTTCAATTATTTTATTGGGATTGATTGGTGGTCTCGCATTACAGGACAAAACAAGAATCTGGAGATGCGATATGAATGGTCTACAAATTATGGTCAGCCAATTGCTCAGAAAGCTACGTTCAATTTAAAGCGGAGTAACAGCTCTAAGCTTTATGTCATGGAAGGCAGTAATTTAAATCAGCTGACTGGTTCTACTGTTCCAAAGCTCTTTGATTATCATTTTAGTCAAAACCTCCCGTTGTCGGCCTATGATTTAGAAAATGATATTGCTGAATATTTTTGCTCTCCTCAGTTTGATAATAATCCCTGGTGGTATAGTTCTTGTTGGAATGGATTTATTATGGGTGGAGGCGAGACTCATGCTTCTTACCTCAATGGAGCTTATTGGACTGGTTCAATTGCTGCTTGGGGGACTGCTGATGGTAATGGAGCAGGGAATGGGTGGATGTATGTACGTGAATACGATTACCTCTCAAATTGCACAGAAATAAAATCAAAATTTCCACTGTCTCCTTCTGGTCAGTATTGGATTGATCCGGATGGTGCTGGAGGAGTGAATCCTCTATTCGCTTATTGTGACATGACAACTGATGGTGGAGGATGGACGCTTCTTATGAATCAGAAATCCGACACAGGTGGATTTTTTACAGATGCTGCAGAAGCGGGTTTATATAATGAAATAAATCCTAAAGCTGATCGCTACTCGATTCTTAATCATACAGAAAGTTTCCGATCATTAAAAGGCAACTTCACTTTTAAAATAAACTGGCCTGGATACTCTCAGAGAAACATCTGGAGACAACGGACAAACCCAACTATAGACCAGCCAGTAGCAGGCTATGTTCCACTAACTATCGATTCAGGTACTAATTTTTGGGGCGGCTTGGAACGAAATTGTCTTTTATCTTGTGACAAATCACTTATGGATGGTTCTGTTGGAGATGGTGATTGGTTTTATGCTGTGGGCTCTTTCATTACTTATGGGGGAGGAATCCCGAGCTCTGAAACGTTAGTCGGCAATACCGTGGGTGTACCGCATACCCAGTTTTGGGTAAGAGATGATTCGTTTTTACTTAGAGAGCCAAAAGATTGTCAGGAGGTTTTGGAATACGGTCAGTCAACGGGGGATGGGCTTTATTGGGTTGATCCAAATAGCTCAGGAACTTCCCTGCAGGTTTATTGTGACATGACTACTGATGGTGGTGGATGGACAAGAGTTTTTAATCATAATGTATCTGCAGGATATTTTACGAATTTTGCAGAAGTCATTTCCAGTAATCCTGGATCTCCTGGTGGTCTAAAGTATTCCATCTTAAACCGCTTGGATGATTTTAAGGCCAATGGACGCTATATTTTCAAAATTAGCTGGCCTGGTTATTCCCCTAGGAACATTTGGATACAAACAACTAATCCTACAATTGATCAGCCTGTTGCAGGTTATGTACCCTTGTCAGTTAATTCTATTTCAAATTATTGGGGCGGTCTTGAGCATAACTGCGCTCAAGGTTGTGCTAGTAGTGCCATGGATGGGTCTGTTGGCCATAGTAATTGGTACTACGCCGTTGGAAGCTTCGTAAGTTGGGGTACCCCCCTCGGTGTCCCTGCTTCGGATACTGTTGCTCCTGCTAGTTTCGGGGTTCCTCAAGTTAGTTTATGGACCCGTCGCTCTGAAGGGCATTTCACTAAGCGAAGCTGCAAAGAGATTTTGAGTGGAGGACTTTCTACTGGGGATGGTTTTTATATTATCGATCCGGATGGAGTCGGCGGTGAACATCCGGTCAGAGTCTTTTGTGACATGACAACATCTGGAGGTGGATGGACCAGAGTTGCTTATTCAAATGGCCTTGTAACAGCGGCAACCGTGCCGAATGATTTTTTTGCTAATACTTATAGAAGAGATCAAATAGGGATAACGGTTGCAAGTGGGGCAGCTTCTATCAACCCTGAAAATTTTTCTAAGATTGTTGGAACGACTGACGCTATGTTGAAGGCTCCTGACTATGTAGGATCACCATTCAAAGATGAAGGCATGGGTGTTTGGGACTATAACGTGGCCCGTTGTTCAGGGACATTGCTTCATACTTCTCGCACTGCGGGCTGTGGAGTGCCTGGTGGTAATGACGATTACTTAACTGCGGATAGCCTTAATATTGCTATAAATGGTGGTGCTAATGCTATCGTTCCCTATTATAACAATCAAGGTTATGAACTCTGTTACTCCGGAAAAGGCGACTGCTCATTCGAATTCTATCTGCGTTAAAAATATTAAATTCAGGAGACTCTTCTTTTTGTAAGAAGTAAAATCTAATAATGATTCAGAAGGAAATCCTCCTCATAGAGGATGACGAAAATATTCAAGATGTTATTAAGCTGGCCCTTGAGTTTGAAGGCCATAAAGTTGTATCGGCCAATAACGGTAAAGAAGCCCTTGATATCCTACCAAGTTTAAATCCCGGTCTTATTCTTTTAGATCTCATGATGCCAGTGATGAATGGTTGGGAATTTATGGAAGAGTTTAAAAAAAGAGACACCGCTAAAGACATCCCTGTTGTTGTGATTTCTGCCTATTCTGAACGTGCGGTAAATATCGACTGTACGGAATTTGTTCAAAAACCGTTGGAGCTGGATACCCTGTTAAACGCCGTGAAGAAACATTATCGGGGATAAGTATGAAACTCACCGAGAATCTCTATTTACAGATAGTAGAAAACTCGGGGGAGGGGATCTGGATTATCGATGAGGCCAATAAAACGATCTATGCTAATAAGGCCATGGCCGAAATGCTCGGTCTTTCGGTTGAAGAACTTAAAACAAGAAGCATTATCGAGTTTCTTTATGAGGATGATATTGAAGCATTCAATTTTCATCAGGAAGAAAGAAAAAAGGGAGTAACAATTCATGAGGTTGAATGGCGGTTTCTCAGGGCCGATAAATTACCATTTTGGGCCTTGATCTCTGCGAATCCATTGTATGATGATAATGGAAAATATTTCGGGGCGGTAGGACAATTTCGGGATATCACAATCAGAAAAAAGCAAAAAACAATTCTGTCCTCCATGAATAATGCATATACATGTTTGAGTAGAGGGGATTCGTTGGAAGAAGCCTTAGTCGAGCTTTTAAAGCCTGTAGAAAGTCTTATTGATGGAATGGCTTCTTCCATCCTCTTGCTTGATGATGAAGGAATGCACATTAAATGTGGCGTTAGTCCCTCACTTCCCAAAGAATACATCGAAAGTTTGGTAGGACTAGATATTGGACCTACACATGGATCCTGTGGAACGGCTGCCTATACTAGAAAAATGGTTGTTGTCTCGGACATTGAAAATGATGTCCTTTGGGCCAATTACCGGAAGCTGGCCGAGCCGTTTGGACTCAGGGCCTGTTGGTCTAATCCTATCCTTTCTACGGACGGAAAAGTGTTAGGTACGTTTGCTATGTATTTTAGAAAAGTACGTGATCCCAATGATTTTGAAAGATCAATGGTTCAAGAAATGACCAATGCCACTTCATTTCTTATTGAATACATGAAGCTAGTTTCCGATGTCGAAAAGCATCTTCAAAATGAAAAACGACATTCGAAAGAAATTTCACTCATTGCCAAAGCCAGCAAGAAAGTTTCAAGTTCCCTTGAGTATGCGGAGGTCTTGAAGAAGGTTCCTGAATTTATCATCGATGGCTTTGCTGACGTATGCTATATTGCATTGGCAACTGATGAAAATAAATTATTTGCCTTTACTGTCGCTGTTAAAGATGAAATGCAAGATTTTTTACAGGCCTTTAAAAGTTATAAATCTGATCCTGAATCTCCTCATGGATTACCTCGGGCGATTAGAGAGGGGAAGTCCATCCTTTATTGCAATATAGAAGATGAGGATCTGGATTTATCAAAAAATGAATGGCCTAAAATTGGAACAAAAAATCCAGAATATGTAGGAGTGATAAGGAAGTTGGGCCTTAAATCTTATATGGCCATTCCTATTATGATAAGAGGGAAGCCACTAGGTGGCCTTCTCATAGCTTCCTTTGATGACAATCGTCACTATAGCTCACATGACCTAAACCTCATGGATGAAATTGGACGAATCTGTGCTGTCGCCATTGATAATTCTCTTTTACTTAAGGATGCAAAAAGGGCCATACAAAATAGAGAAGACTTTATTGCCATAGCCTCCCATGAATTAAGAACTCCGCTAACTTCGCTTCAGATAAGAATTGATTTTCTTCTCCGGCATTTAGAAACAGTGGATATTCCGAAAGAAGCAAAAGAAAAACTCGGTTCTGTTATTATAGGAATTAAACCTGATGTTCAGAAATTTACGAAACTTATTGATACTCTTCTGGATGTCTCTAAGTTCAGGGGCCATAAGATGGCCTTGATCTTTGAGAAGGTGAATATTTCCCAAATTGTAGCCGATGAAGTCTTTAGTATTCAAAATCAGTTTGTGGAAAAAGACGTGCCTTTGGAAATTAATATCCAGGGTGATATATTCGGAAAGATCGATTCACTTCGCATTCAACAGGTCGTTGCCAATCTTCTTATGAATGCTTTGAAATTTAGCAATAAAAAAACGGTTAAGATTATCCTGACGTCTGATAAGAAGATTGTTAAGATACAAATCATTGACCATGGAATTGGTATCCCGGCCGATGATTTAGAAAGGATATTCAAGCCTTTTGAAAGAGCTGTATCCAAAAATCATTTTGGCGGATTGGGCTTAGGGCTTTATATTTGTAAACAAATCATAGAAGCCCATGATGGTGCCATTTCAGTGGAGAGTAAACCAAATCAGGGAACAGTCTTTTATCTTGAATTCCCACTACGGAAATAAATAATGAAAGGTTTTATTTTTGACATGGATGGGGTGGTCGTAGATAACCATGCCTATCACTTCAAGGCCTGGATGGCCTTTGCTGAAAAATATAATTTTGAACTTAATGAAACGATTTATCGTGACCAATATAATGGAAAAACCAACATAGATCTTTTTAAAATGATCTTTGGTCCTATTTCCGAAGATCTAATCAGGAAATACTCTGATGAAAAAGAAGACCTTTATCAGGAGCTCTATAAAAGCAAGATGAAGCCTCATGCAGGTCTTGAAGAGTTTATAAAAGCTGCCAGAACTAAGAACATCCGAATCGCCCTTGGTACTTCGGCTCCGACTCGAAATGTTGATTTCGTCCTCGATCTTTTAAATCTCAGAGCTTGCTTTGATGTGATCGTTGATGGACCTCATGTTCATAAAGGTAAGCCTGATCCTGAAGTATATCTTCTCTGTGCGCAGAAGTTGGGCCTTGACCCTCAAGAATGTGTTGTTTTTGAAGATTCTCTCGCAGGTTTAGAATCTGCCATTCGGGCAGGTTGCCGGGCAGTTGGTGTTTCCACCTCCCACCGCCCTGAAGAGTTGATAGGTAAAACCACAGAGATAATTCATGATTTTGTTGAGGCCAAAGGAAAATTTGACTTATGATTACCTGGGAAGACTTCGAAAAAGTTGAAATCCGTGTTGGAACGATTATTGATGTTCAGGATTTTCCGGAGGCCCGCCGCCCGGCCTATAAAATAAAAGTTGATTTGGGTGACAATGGAATAAAAAAATCCAGCGCTCAGGTTACCGCCCTCTATAAAAAAGAAGAAATCTTAGGAAAACAAGTCCTCTGCGTTTGTAATTTCCCAGCCAAGCAAATCGGCTCTTATATGTCAGAAGTCCTCGTAACAGGCTTTTACAATGAAAATAATGAAGTTGTTCTTTCTACTGTTGAAAGATCTGTTCCTAACGGCAGTCTTATGCGCTAAAGAGGTTTTTGGCCTCAAGATAGATGTCTTTTACGTTGTACAACTCTTTTGTCTTTTCTAAGGAAGAATAAAGAGTCACCAGATAAATACCCAGATAAAGAAAATCCTTCGAAATATGAACTTTCTTGCTTAACATGAAGTGGGACATCTTGATCATGCCCTGTTGCAGTTCTTCCAGATCAAAAAGCATTTCATTATTACCGAACTGAGAGCGAAAGAGTTGGGCCAGTTCTTGCTTATCTTTTTCCGGCCAGTCCATTTTGATGAGACCAATTCTTTCAAGACCTGATAGATACTTATCTTCCATCTCCAGATAAAACCCTTCATAAACATCTAAGAGGGCAAGACGGAATGTTTCATCAAAACGCGTCCAGAAATTACTTGGATGCCAGGAAAATTCTCCACCTTCATTATTAAAGTGATGAGAGCGAATATCGAGAAAAAGACCATGAGGAGAAAATAATTGAGCAAAAAATAGATCTAGTAGTTTATGACCATCCATGCTGTTCTCAACAAAGGGAGAATGCACGAAATTAATTTCCAAGGGAGTTAAATACTCTTTTTGTTGCATGAAGAGTTCTGTATAGCCATCTTTATGCAGCATGCGACGTGTGATCTTAGGAAGTTCGGAGGCAAGTTCGCTCCACTCGACGGTCTGGAAAAGCACTGTTGGCACATGCTTTGATAACTCTTTAAGAATACCAGGTAAGATTCTCATCAAAATCATGGATTGATTATGCTACACTCGGTAAAGGAATCACAGGGATTTATATGAGAAAAATACTTGTAGCTGGTGCCAGTGGTTTTATTGGACGCGCGTTAATTAAACGTCTGCTGCAGCATGAAGACATTGAGATCATAGGCCTTTCTCGAAAGGCGCAGGAATCCCATCATCCAAGACTCAGTTGGAGGAAATGTGATCTCTTTTCGCTTAAAGACATATCCATGGCGATGGAAGGATGTGTTGAGGCCTACTACCTTGTTCACTCGATGCTACCTTCTGCTTCACTCTCACAAGGAACCTTTTACGATTTTGATCTGATCATGGCCGATAATTTTGTCAGAGCAGGTCTTAAAAGAGGAATTCGCCACATCATGTATCTCGGTGGAATGATCCCGAACTCTGAAGAATTATCGTGGCATTTAAAAAGCCGACTGGAAGTGGAACAAGTTTTCAGAAACTCAATTATACCTACAACCGTTTTGAGAGCGGGTCTCATAATTGGTCCTCAAGGATCATCCTTCACCATTATTGAGAGACTTATTGAAAAACTTCCTTTTATGATTTGTCCGGCCTGGACTAAGACGAGATCTCAGCCTCTGGCGCTAAATGATTGCATAAACGTGCTGGAAAATTCTCTTGTAAGAACCGATCTTAGAGGAAAAATCTATGATATCGCAGGTCCTGAGGTTATGACTTATCAGGAGTTAATTCAAAAGACTGCTAACAAGATTAGAAAGAAACCGAAAATCGTTACATTAAATATTATACCTCTGATCTTCTCCCGTTGGTGGATTACGTTTATTACAGGAGTTCCGAAGAACCTGGTTTATCCACTGGTTTTAAGCCTAAAGCACGAAATGCTTCCGAGTTTAGGGCATAAGTGGCCTCTTCAAGAGGATCTTCAGACAGGAATCGATGAAGCTCTTGGAATTGCTCTTGAAACACCTTTCATGAAGACACCTCCTCAGAAAGTTTATCCTCCCCAGAAGGATGTGCGTTCCATTCAGAGGATGGTCTTACCTGCTGGCCGGGATGCCCAATGGGTTGCCCTCACTTATTTCGAATGGCTTCCAACTTTTTTCTCAACGCTTGTGAAAGTTTCTATTGTTGATAATGAATGTACTTTTTATCTTTTCCATCCAAACATAAAAATTCTTATTTTAAAGAAAAGTGTGGAGCGAAGTTCTTCGGACAGACAGCTTCTCTATGTTGTGGGAGGAATACTGGCCAGGGATACAGAGCGAGGACGACTAGAATTCAGGGAAGTGCTGGACCGCCGATATGTCATGGCGGCCCTTCATGAATTTAGACCTGCTCTTCCATGGTATATCTACCGCTTCAGTCAGGCCATTGTGCACATAATAGTGATGAAAGCTTTTGCCGAACACCTTAAGTGGCATGTGATTTCTCAAAAGAGGATTGTTTTATGAAGATTTTAATTGCAGGTGCAAATGGTTTTGTAGGGACCGCTCTGATTAAAACTTTGATCAAAGAGGGACATGAAATCACTGCTCTTTCTCGTCAGAAGAAGAAAGGTTCAAAGAAAGGCAAACTGACCTGGGTTCAAGGAGATTTACTTGAAGCTGAATCTCTTCCTAAAATAGGGAAGTTTGATAAAGCTTTTTATCTTGTACATGGCCTCAAAGATGAAACCAGTAGTTTTGAATATCATGAGTCTTTGACCGCGGTTAATTTTATCAACTGGATACGCCCGAGTGGTGCAGGGATAGTTTATCTTGGTGCCTTAGTTCCAAAAATTTCTGATCTTTCTCCCCACTTAAGGAGCCGTCAGTTAACCGGAGCGATTCTGGGTGCCAGTGGTCTTGGAGTTATTGAGTTTCGGGCCAGTATTATCTTAGGCGAAGGTTCACTTTCATTTGAAATGATTAAAGCGATGGTGCATCGTTTTCCCTTCAGGCCTGATTTCAAAGTACTTAATAGTTTGGGCCAGCCTCTGGCCTTGGAAGACTTATTAAAGTATCTCAAGGCATCCCTTCATCATAAGCCGAAAGCTCATGAAATAATTGAAATCGGAGGACCAGAGGCGGTCACTTATGGTGAACTTTTAGATTTGTATGCTGAACTTTCTGGTCTTATGAGAGTGAAAATTAAAATTCCTGAAGTGGATTCGAGAATTATTTTAAAAGCTCTGGATTATACAATTCCTGAACATGCAGAAATCGGTAAAAAACTTACGATCAGTCTGGAGCATTCAACAGTTGTGACTGATCAATCGGCAAAAAGAATCTTTCCCGATATTCATCCTATAAGTTTAAAGGAATCAATGGACAAGGCCCGCCAGCGGTCAACAACTCAATATGCTTCTTTATGGGAAAAAGATTTTCTTAAGGATCTTTTGTCAGATAAGATTCTTGCAAGCTCAGGACTTTTAACTCCTGAATTACTTAAAAGCTTTCTAAAAAGAAGATAGTAATGAATGGTTCAATTGGTATTTTTGATTCAGGTCTCGGTGGTCTGACAGTTTTGAAGGTTCTGGCCGAAAAATTTCCTCAAGAGTCTTTTTGTTACCTTGGCGATATTGCACGCCTTCCTTATGGAAATAAATCTCCTGAGACCATTAAGAAATATGGCATGCAGATTCTTTCCTTTCTAAAAAAACAAAATGTGAAAGCTTTGATTATTGCCTGTAATTCAGCTTCAACCGTATTTTTAGAGGACCATGATTTTGAAGGGATCCCGCTTTTAAATGTGATCGGTCCGGGATCGGTAGCGGCCTTAAAGGTTTCAGCTGATAAAAAAATCGGGGTACTGGGAACTTCTGCAACCATTCGCTCCCATGCCTATGAAGAGACTTTAAAGAAGCTTGAACCTCGTGCCCAAGTATTTGAGCAGGCCTGCCCCTTATTTGTCCCATTGGTCGAGGAGGGGGTTGTTAAGGAGCCTGTGACCAAAATGATTGCTGAAAGGTATCTGGCACCTATTAAGAAGGAAAAAATTAAGACCGTTATTTTAGGCTGTACTCATTATCCGGTCCTAAAAGAAGATCTTCGAGAGGTTTTAGGTCCAGAGGTGGAATTAGTGGAAAGCGGCGAGGTTCTTTATGAGCAGCTCGAAGAACTCTTTCATTCAGGGGTCTTAAAGCGTTCAGAAAACAATACCCGAGAGATTCGCGTGTGTATTACTGACCTGACTGATCATTTTGAAAAGCTTGCTCAACAACTTATGTATCCTGAGCCTATTGGTCAGTTGGAAAAAGTAGTTCTTTAACATTTTTACTCAGCTCTTTGGGCCAGGTGTCGATAAGACTCGTGAGTTACCCAAGGAGTGAGCAATGTCTGATGATAAAAAAGTTGTCGATTTTAACGAGAAAAGAAAGCAGTCCATTGAGCAGAAACGCCGGACTTTTGAACGAGTTGTGTTTCAGGAATTCCTGGGTGTTTATACTGTCATCGACGATCAAGGATCAAGCTATCCTATTAAGCTTGTAGATATTTCTGGAGATGGCTGCCAGTTCCAAGTGCCATTCAGCCTTAAGGCCAAAAATCAGTTTAAATCTGGAACTGAAACAACAATGAAATTCTTTTTTACTAAAGGGTCATATATTCCGGCGGTGGTAACAGTTCGCCACGCTACTGAATATATCGATAAAAATGGAGACGCCTGGCTTCGTTTGGGAGGAGAATTCGACTCATCTCTTCCAAGTTTTAAAGCTCTTTCGACCTTTATTGATTTCATCTACCAATATGCAGAATTCTCATGTCTGGATAGAGGCGAGAGCAAAGTCTACTTCCTTTAAAAATTTAAAGTTCATGGGGCCTGCGATTCATAGAATTGCAGGCCCTTTTTTTTATGCTTTCATCTCTGCGTCAATTCGGGACTTTTTTACGGCCCTCCTCAATAACTTTTGCTATTATCTGAGCCTCTCTGGAGGACTTTTTTATGAAGCTGGCCATTCTTGGTAATTCACCACTTGCCCTAGAGGCAGCACTGAGGTTCCATCTTCATGGAGCTGCATTAACTTTTTACCTGGACTCAGATTCTTTGGAAGGCTTCACTTCAATGTCCCTTCCGGCCGAAGCTTATACGAGCGAGCTTGGAATGGGTCTCTTAAAAGAAATGAATTTAAGTTATGCACCTGAGAACTTTGAGTGGGGCCTATGGGAAGAAAACTATAAAGCTCCCTTAATTCAATTTCTCAAGACCCATCAGGAACTCATTACAGATGAAGTTGTATCAATAACGAAAAGATTTTTGGCCCCACTGGAAAGCATACCGGGGAAAAGCCGCTTTTTAGATTTGTTCAGAGTTATTCATAGAGTAAACCCTCGAGAGTTCATTGAATCTCAAAGAGAATCCGATCCTGAGGTTTTTAAACGCTTAAATGATGAAGTTCTGACCTCTCTTTCAAGCACGATTGAGATGTATCAGGATTACGATCTGGTTTTGGATTTTAGATCCGATTTAGGTAAAGCTTCTGCTGCGGTTTCCGGTCGTGCTTTAGGTGAAAATCGGCGATCAGATAAATTAAGTTACGGTCTCGACGCTTTAAAAGCAGCACAAGAAATGGAGCCTAACCCTCGAAACAGGGAACTTGCTTTGATTGGTTCTGATTCTTTAGCTGGAGAGATACTTTTGGCCTTGGAAGAGTGGCTGAGAGATACACATTCACGCTTATTTGTAGTGAGTGCAGAAGAAGAGCCTTTTTCAAGATTTTTAGAAGAAGGAAATCAACAAACTGTTAAAAAGTTGAAAAAGCTTTTCCAGGACATCGAAGAAGAATTTAATCAGGAAATCGAGGTTTTTACCAAGAAACTTCGGGAATGGCAGCAGCTCGATGATTTTGTACAGGTTAAGATCCCACGACCTGTAGAACCAATTCCTCGTTTAAACTATTTTTCAGGCCATAATGTGACTGCTATTGATGAACTCGTCGATCGTAAACGCATGTTTGTGACCCTTGAGCGACCAGAATTTCGTCAGGGAAAAAAACATCCGGAAAATAATATTCTTGATTTAAAAACAATTGGTGCAGACCATGTTTTAGTTGGCCATGCGAAAAAGAACCTCCAGTTAGTGGGGCTCGATTCGCAAGAAAAAGGGTACTTTGACCTCACTCCATCCCGTCCTAATGTAAATAGGGGCTGGGAAAAAGATCTTAAAACACTAGAAGGTATTGAAGATGAAATTTTTAAGCTTTTTTCTCCTGTTGGGGCTGATTAGTTGCTCGAATGGGCCGGTTAGAGAAATCAATCAGGATCAACCCTATCGGACCTCTGGTTTAGAGCAGTTCTTCTTGCCTGAACTTCCCACTTGGGCCAATGCTTCAGCTTCAGGACAATGCTTTAAAAAGCATTCCTTTAACTATCTGGATTTTTCTAAGCTTGCATCTACCTATCAGCTAAACTATCACCAATTGGTGGAGCTTCAGGCCCAGTACAATGAAAGAGTAGAGGCTTATTTTAGGTCCACCGCTGTAAAATTTTTGAAGCCAGTAGAAGAAGCTGCTTTTTTTTCAAACACACTTGAACAAGTTAGAGGCGGGGTAAAAAGTTTTAAAATACCTGATGCTGCACAGAATGTTGATGTTATCTGGCTTGATAGTTTCATTTCTACCAATCGAGTTGATGAGTTAAAAAAAATGGCCACGACTGGCCGGTTTGATGAACGTTTACCAATCATTTTTACCTCTTGTCTTTCCCGACAAGATCTCAATCAATGGCTTATTGAAAATAATCTGGATCAGGAGGGGTTTTATTCCCTTTCTGCAGAATGGTTAAATCCTTATGACAGTGATTTTAAATTAAGTCCTGGTCTTCGCTTAGAAATTCGTCAATTGATGAATAAAGATGTGAATATTAAATTCATTTCTCCACAAGAAATATTATTACCGACAGAAATTATTTTATAAGAAGGAGCTCAAGATGTTCGGCATGATGAAAAAAGAAAAATCTTCTCACAAAGAAGAAGTTAATAAACTGACTGCAACCTTTAAAACGACTCTTGGAGAGTTTGAAATTGAACTCTTCCATAAAGACTGTCCGGAAACAGTATGGAATTTTGTTAACCTTGCTGAGGGCAATCAAAAGACTGCTAAAGAAGGAAAATTCTATGATGGACTTATTTTTCACCGAGTGATCCGCGGCTTTATGATTCAAGGTGGATGTCCTGAAGGTTCAGGTCGTGGCGGTCCAGGTTACCGTTTTGAAGATGAGTTTAAATCTAACTTACGACATGATTCAGAAGGTGTTCTTTCTATGGCGAACGCAGGTCCTGGAACGAATGGTTCACAATTCTTTATTACACTTGCTCCAACTCCGCATCTAGATGGACGCCACACTGTTTTTGGTAAAGTCATTCGTGGTATGGATGTAGTGAAGAAAATAGGGGATGCCCCAACAGGTGCGATGGATCGTCCTAAAACTGACATTGTGATGGAATCAGTTACAATTAATCGCTTGTAGTATAAATTTGATTAACCGGGGGCAAGGCTCCCGGTTAGTTCACTTGTCCTGGTAAAATTTTCTCAACCATTAACTGAATCGTTTCATTGCCATTAAAGCGATTTACTCCAAGAGTAAACTGCACCGTCAGACCATTCTTGTTTTGAATTTCGAAAAGTTCTTCAGGTGAAAGCTCATTCCATTTTCCAATATAATTGAAGCTGATTCCTTGCACTGATGTTTTAGAATTGACACCGACAAAGGTCCAACGAACGTGAGCATCTTTCATGATACGGTAGTTTTGAATAATGGCATTTTTCATTCGGAAAACAGGCTTCTCATGGCCTGGACCAAAGGGCTCTAATTTATCCAGATCCCTTAAAAGAAGAGCATTAATTTCTTCAATATTAACTTCCACATCAAAGCTTCTGACTTTCGTACGTAAACTTGAAGGAATTACTTTTAGAAGATCATGCATCCTTTGTTTAAAAAGATGAAAGTTCTCTTGCTTCATGGATAGTCCTGCAGCCGCTTTATGGCCACCAAACTTAATGAAGAGATCCTTACATTGTTCAAGAAGCTCGAAGATATTGAGTTCCCCGGCAGAACGGCAACTGGCCTTAATTACGCCATCTTCTTCTGCGTTGGTAAAGACAATGGCCGGAACTTCGAAAGTTTCGACAAGCTTACTGGCGACAATTCCAATAACCCCTTCATGCCAATGAGGACGGTACATTATGTTGATAAGAAGTTCTTCACCACTCATGGACTTAATAACGTCAAGCTTGGCCTCTTCAAAAACTTCATTCTGAATCACCCGGCGGTCACGGTTGGCGACTTCCAGATGAGTGTAGTGTTCACGACATTCTGCAAAGGTATCAGCAATGAGTAATCGAAGAGCACGATCGGGATGATCGAGTCTTCCTTTTGAATTAATATGAGGACCCACGTGGAAAGAAATCTTCTCACTGGCGATCATGGGAACCTTTAATTCTTCAGGGCTAAAAAAGGCCTTAATACCAGGATAATTTGACGTCGGAATTTGTTTAAGACCATGACGAGTCAATCTCAAATTGAGAGGGCTCATTCGGGCGAGATCCGAAATCGTTCCAATCGCTACAAATTGGAGGAGTGGATAGATGCTAGGAGTCTCAATCCCTTTTTTAGCAAGGTCATTTTTAATTTGTAGGGCAAGAGCAAACCCAACTCCTACACCCGCTAGAGGTTTTAAAGGAGAATGTTCTGGTTCATCTCGTCTGGAAGGATTTACTACTGCATAGGCTTCAGGAATGGTCGGAGCCGCATCCCGGTGATGGTCAGTGATAATGAGGTCTAACTTACCCTTAGCGTATTCTGCTGTAGCGACATTGGTGATTCCGCAGTCAACTGTAATCAGAACGCTTACATTTTTTTCAAGAGCGGCTTCAATGGAGGAGTCATGAATTCCGTAGCCTTCAATAAATCGGCTTGGTTGAAAAACTTCAACCGTCGTTCCAATCATTTTAAAGAAATGCCATAGAAGAGCACAGGAGGTTGTCCCATCCACATCATAGTCACCGTACACACCAATAGTTTCGTTATTATCGATAGCGCGAATAATTCGTTCAGAAGCCTTTGCAAGATCAATCATCCCCGTAAGATCGGGAATATCTTTTAAATTCCAGGATAAAATATCCTGAACTTCTAGAGGGGAAAATCCGCGTTTTTGAAAGAGGCGAATAAGGACAGGGTGAAGATCAGAGGGCGTAGTTCTAGTTAATTCCATCTTTTGAAATTAACATAGGGGAGTGCGCTTTCACCACAAAACAAAGAGACCTTTAATCAAATCCTCTTCTTCTAAGTGAGAAGAAGGAGAAAAGTGATTCTCCCAAGTTACCTCTTTATGGCCTTTAATTTTTTCGAAATATCGAAGAGGTAGGAATGATTTATTGCAATGCAAACAACGTTCTAATTCTTTGTTACTTTCATTGATTTTACAGCAACTGTGGCAAGCTCTTATAAGTAGTTTTTCTTTAGTTTTTTCTAGTTCTTTCACAATTCCCCGCAGGTTGGGTGGTTTAACCATCTCTACGGTAAATAAAAACTTTTCTTAAGGTGAGAAGCTAATTGGTCAGGAATAAAAAAAGGCCATCCCGAAGGATGGCCTTTGAAGAGAATTTTACTAAAACATGTTCATGCTGCCCATTTGTCCCATTGGCATTGAGAATCCTGTATTGGCCACAGGGTTCCCCATGACAGGCATTGGATTGCTGGGAGATTGATTGCTTAGGTTGTAGCTAAAAGCATCTACTCCAAAGTTCCCAGGGGTAATCGGCTGAACAGTGTAACGAGGATCCGGCTGTAAGTTATACTGAGGCGCCAGATTCCATTGTGACTGCTGATGTGCCTGGGCCGGGTAGAATCCACCTTGAGCTTGCGGCTGTGGCATCTGAGGCTGAGCAAAGATATTCGGTTGTTGAGGTTGAAAGCCTTGAGGATAATAAACCCAGTTTCCTGCAGTATACGGCTGGTGATACTGATATGGATTCACATAAGGATTCTGGTAAATCCCTTGCTGAGGCTGTCCTTGAGACTGCTGCTGATGCATACTGACCATCATTTGGGCCATACCAAGCATTGTCTGCATGATCTGCTTTTGATCATTTAGAAGCTGCTCAACTTGTTTTGTTAAAAGAGCATTCTTTTCATCGGCTTCACAGATATCTTTTTTAACTTCTTCTTCTTTTTTAGGCTCTTCTACCGCTACTTTTATTTCTTCTTCTTCTTTTTTTGGTTCCTCTTTCTTAGGTTCCTCTTCTGCTATGACTGGAACTTCAGTTTTTGGTTGTTCAGCCTGGGCCAGAATTTCTTCACTCTTTTCCAGATCGTTAAGAAGTTCCTCAATTTTAGTTTTATGTTCAACGATGCTTATTTCTAAAGCTTCTTTATCACTGAGTTCAATCTTTTCAGCTTCGCTAAGCCCCTGAATCCCATCTTCAATGAAGAGAAGATCAATGACTAAGGCTTCCCGAGCTTTACGATCTTCAGCAACTGCTTCTTTTTTCAGGTCTGTTTTTTTGTCATCTATTTTAACCTCAGAAAGCTTCGTTTTGAGATCAGATTCTTGTTTTTTAAGATCATCAATCGTTAAGTTCTCATTACGAATAATGGTTTTAGGATCAACTTTAGATGAGTATTCTTTGAATTTTTTAAATTCTTCTTTCTTTTCAACTTCAACAGGATTTTCTTCTACTACGGAGGCAATCCCGCGATGAGTATGAGATTCCAGCATCACACTTGGTGACATGGCCAGGATAGATAAAAGTGGCAAAATGGCCAAAGAATGGCGATTGAAAGATTTCATGGTAACCCCCCTCAGAGTTATTGATTTGATTAAGTACTTCCAAGATTGATGCCAAAAACCCAATTTTCATCTCGATTGGGCAAAAATGCGGAAAATGGCCTTAAATTCAAAGGGATAAACCTTGCTAAGGAAGGGGGGACCTTAATAAAATAAATTTTATATCGACTAAGTTTTTCACAGTCTATCGGGAAAGTGTCGAAACTTTAGTCACTGCTTACTGCAAAGGAACCCTATGTCCTCAAACATTAAAAAGCCCAGCCTCTTCATTTCCCTGGTTCCAGTTGTGGCACTAGTGACTCTTTTAGTGATGAACATTTATATTTTTAACGACAATGCAGCCTTAGGTCCTAATCAGGTTGCACTTTTTATGGCCGCCACTCTGTGTGCAGGTATCGGACTCTTCTATATGAAGATTCCCTATAAGGATATTGAGAAGAAGGTAATCAGTTCCATTGGTCTATCGATGCAGGCCAATTTGATATTGCTAGTTGTTGGGATTCTTATCGCCCTTTGGATTTTTAATGGAGTTGTTCCCGCCATGATTTATTATGGGATTAAGCTTTTTAATCCTAATTGGTTTCTGCCTCTTACCTGCCTGGTTTGTTGTGTTGTTTCCCTGGCCACAGGAAGTTCATGGTCCACAGGGGGAACAGTAGGAATTGCTTTCATTGGGGTTGGTCAGGCCCTCAATATTCCTTCGCCTATGGTTGCTGGAGCAGTGATCTCCGGCGCCTATTTTGGAGATAAATTATCGCCGTTATCTGATACAACGAATCTGGCCCCAGCTATGGCAGGAGTTGATCTCTTTACCCATATCCGATATATGCTTTTCACAACTCTTCCTTCCATCACGATCGCACTCATTGGATTTTCCATTCTAGGTTACTTTTATGGCGGAACAGGCACGGATATTACTCAAGTACGAGAAGTATTAACCATTCTTGAATCCAGATTCAATTTGACGCCTTTTTTATTTTTACTGCCCGCCCTCGTTTTTTTCATGGTGGCCAGAAAAATTCCGGCCCTTCCTGCGTTACTGATGGGGTGCTTGTTAGGAGTTATTTTTGGTCTAGTGTTTCAACAGGATTTACTACGGGCACTTATTGGTCCAGAAATGAGCTGGCTTCAGATATATGGAAAGATCATTGAAATGACTCATTCTGGTTTTGCCATTACTACTAATAATGCAATGATTGATTCTCTGCTTAACCGCGGAGGAATGAGCAGCATGCTTAATACAGTGTGGCTTATCCTCATGGCGATGGTCTTTGGCGGAGTGATGGAAGCTACCGGCATGCTGGAAGCCATCGGGAATGCTATTTTAAAAATGGTTAAGGGAACTGGTTCTTTGATTGCTGCGACTATTTCCAGCACGATGGTCATTAATCTCACAGCATCAGATCAGTATCTCTCGGTGGTTCTACCTGGAAGGATGTTCCGAGCGAGTTATAGAAAATTTGGACTGGCCCCCCAGAACCTTTCCCGTTCTCTAGAGGATGGAGGAACAATAACTTCAGTATTGGTTCCATGGAATACTTGCGGCGCTTACTTTAGTACCATCCTTGGTGTATCGACCTTGTCTTATATGCCTTATTGTTTCTTTAATCTGGTTAACCCTTTCGTTGCCGTCATTATAGGAGCATCTGGGTGGAAAATAGAAAAACTTAATGAACAAGAAGTTATTGAAGAGGAATATGTAAGTTCACCAGAATTAGGTTAGTTCATGCGGAAGAATAAAAAGAATCCACGACGACCGAAAAAGATTAATTTTAATGTTAATCCGGAACACTTTTTAAATCGGGATGAATCCTGGCTTCAGTTTAATCGTCGCGTTCTGATGGAAGCGGGAGACAGAAGAAATCCTCTGCTAGAGCGGCTTCGTTTCCTTATTATTTTTTCATCTAATTTGGACGAATTTGTCATGAAGAGAGTGGGATACCTGAAGCACCTTATCGCTTCAGGGTTTAATCACCGCTCCATTGATGGAAAAACCTCTGAAGAATTATTGGGCCTTATTAGAAAGTACATTACCGGGGACTTAGAACTTCAGCGCAGTATTTGGCACGAAATAGAAGTTGAATTGAAAGGACATCAGATTTTTATTTCAGACTATGATGAGCTTACAAAGCAGGATCGGACCTATCTTGATGATTATTTCAAACGAAGAATCTTCCCTGTTCTAACTCCGCTCTCTGTAGACCCCGGCCATCCCTTTCCTTTTATTTCAAATCTTTCTTATTCTCTGGGAATCGCCTTACGGAATCCTCAGACAGATATGATCATCTTTTCCAGAGTTAAGATTCCGGAGATTATTCCTGATTTAATTATGATTCCGGCTTCCGAAGGGGAGAAGAAGTTTCGCTTTGTGACGACTGAAACAATTGTGGGCTCCAATCTCTCAACACTTTATCCGGGAATGGAAATTCTTCAAATTGTTCCTTTTAGAGTTTCAAGAAACGCCGATGTAGATCATCGGGAAGATGAAGCTGAAGATCTTCTGATTCTGGTGGAAGAAGGAATAAAGGAAAGACGCCTGGCAGAGTGTGTCCGTCTTGAAATTCACCGTGATACAGATTTAAAGATGTTAGACTTTCTGAAAGAATCTTTGGAAATCGGTGATAATGATGTTTATCTCACAGATTTTCCCATCGATTACTCAATGTTAAAGAGTATCGTTGATCTGGACCTTCCTCACTTGAAATTCAAATCCTGGTCACCCATCATTCCTAAAATCTTCTATGAGAATAACAATATTTTTCAACTCATTCGGCAGGGAGACATCCTCCTTCATCATCCCTATGAAAGCTTTACCGGAACAATAGAGAAGTTTATTTCTTCCGCGGCCGATGATCCGCATGTGCTGACCATTAAGATGACTCTCTATCGAACAGGAGATGATTCTGCTTTTATTCGCAGCCTTATCCGGGCGGCAGAGAAGGGGAAGCAAGTCGTCTGTCTGGTAGAACTTAAGGCCCGCTTTGATGAAGAACGAAATATTCTCTGGGCCCAAAAACTGGAAGATGCCGGAGTCCATGTGGTCTACGGGATTATGGGACTTAAAACTCATACTAAAACAGCTCTGGTCATCCGGCAGGAGAATGATAGTGAAATTATGAGCTATGTTCATATTGGAACAGGTAACTACCACTCACAAACTTCGAATCTGTATACCGACCTTGGACTTTTAACCTGTAATAAAAAAATCACAGACGAAGTCATGGAAGTTTTTAATTATCTGACAGGAAGTTCTCTTAAAACTGATTATTCCGAAATCCTTCTCGCCCCAATTAATATGAAGTCTTCTTTTTTAAATAAAATTCAAAATGAGATAAAAAATAAAAAGGCCAATAAACCAGCACTGATTATCGCAAAAATGAATTCGATGGAAGACGAAGTTATCACTGAAGCTCTTTATGAGGCCAGTCAGGCAGGTGTTGAAATTATTTTAATTGTCAGAGGGTTTTGTTGCCTAAAACCTGGAGTGAAAGGTCTTTCCGAAAATATAAAAGTGATCTCTATTATCGGAAGGTTTCTTGAGCACTCGCGATTATTCTATTTTGCCAATGGTTCAAGTGATCCTATTGAAGGTGACTTTCTGATTGGATCCGCGGACTGGATGCATAGAAATCTTCATAACCGGGTTGAACTTATTACTCCCATCAGAGATTTAAAACTGAAAGAGAAACTTTGGGAATTCATCACTATTCTTCTAAGCGATAATCGCCAGGCATGGATACTAAAAGCGGATGGTACATATATCCAACGGACTCCTCAATCTGGAGAGGAAGAAATCGGAACTCATGATACGTTAATGAGAAGAAGCCTCCAAAAAGAGAAATCACAATGAGACTTATATTTATAAGACATGGTGTGGCCGGCAAAAAGATCGAAGATACGGAACTCGATTTTTATCGGGAGCTGACTTCTAAGGGACGAAAAAAACTCCAAAAATCTTTTAAGCAGTTTAAAAAAAAGAAAGTGATTGTTGATGTTGTATTCACTTCTCCTTTGAGTCGGGCCTTAGAAACAGCGGAACTGTTCTGGAAGCATCATAAAAAATCAGATATTGAACTTTGTGTGGATCTCGTTCCCTCGAGTGATCCACAAAACTTAGTGGAGTATATTTCCTTCCTGCCGAAAGGCGGCTCTTACGCTTTTGTGGGGCATGAGCCCCATTTATCTATGGTGATTTCGGCCATCCTTGCAGCTCCGGCCAATCAGATATCCCTTAAAAAAGGCGAAATTTTAATCCTTGAGGATAAGCTTCTTCGGAGGCCTTGATAGCATTGAAAGAATAATTCCTTCCTTGAGGCCTACCTTTGGGAGATGAATTTGTTTCATCTTCAGCGCTTCCATGAGTTTAAAAGTGAGCATTATCGCAGGTAAAATGACATCAGCGCGGTTTTGATCAAGTTCCAGCTTGCGGATTCTCTCGACAAAACTCATAGAAGAAATGGCCTCTTCCATATGGTCAATTTCAGAAAAAGTTGCGAGTTCCGAACTCGATTTACCTAAGATCTTCTTTCTGATTTTGCCAATCCGCCGAAGATTTCCTCCAGTTCCAATCATTATCTGGAGATCTTTAATTTTCATGTGAAGTTCAATGAATTCGATCATCTTCTCAAGTTCGAGCTTTATCTTTTTTTCCAGATCGTCATGATTTTTATAATCAAGGAGGCGTACGGTACCCACATTAAAACTTTGGGCCGCAATGACTTTCTCGTTTTTAACCAGGGAGAGTTCAGTGCTCCCGCCTCCGATATCCATGAGGAGGGCGGTTTTCTTCTTTAAGTTCACCTGGCCTTTAACCGCATTACAAATAAGGTCCGCTTCAAGATCGCCATCGATGGTTTCAATGGCGATTCCAGTGGAATTCACAATCTTTTCAATAAGAATTTTTGAGTTTTTAGATTCCCTCATGGCCGATGTCGCCATGGCACGGGCATTGGTTACATTGTATTCGGAGAAAAGGTAGAGCAGCTTAATGAAAGCTTCCTCTGTCCTTTGCATCTTCTCACGAGAGATCCGACCTTTAGCAAAGACGTCTTCCCCAAGCCTCAGGGGTTCCCGAAAACTCTTAATGACTGTTATCTGGTTATTTTTAGACTTCCGGGCGATGACTGCCCGTAAGGCATTGGAACCCAAATCTATGGCCGCAAGAATTTCTGAAGTGGTCTGCATATGGGTTAATATTACACACACTCTGGTAAAAAAACTAATTCAAGCTTATTAAGTCTGAATTAAGTTCAGAGGTGTAAGTTATGAGATGGAGAAAGCTCTTTGAGCGGTATGCTCTTGTTAAACGACCTGTACTACGGGCGATGAATCCTCGAGTGGGGACTTCGATTATTCCATTGGATTTAGAAGATAGCTGTATCTTCTTCCAGTATCTGATGAATAAGATGCATGCGTTGACCTTTGAAGGCCCCGAAGTGCAACTCACCCAAATTATCCATAAGCTTAAAGATGAACAAGGTTTTACGATTGAGAAGATCAAAGTTTCTGCCGGCCGAGGTGGACACGAGCGCCTGATGCTCGTACATCTAAAATTTCCCAATAATGTCGAGCTTCGCCGATTGATTAAATTGGCCTAAAAAAAAGGCCCACCGGAGTGGGCCCTAATGACTTACTTAGAAAGTCTTTTTTGAAGATTTGAATTAATCGCTTCAAGGAACTGCTCAGTCGTTAAATAGTGATCAGCAGTTACTTTATCGCCGTGAATACAAGCGGCCAGATCTTTTGTCATCTTCCCTTCCTCAACAGTTTGAATACAAACTTGTTCAAGGGCTTCACAAAAATCCTGAAGCTCTTTGTTTCCGTCAAGTTTTCCGCGGTGGTTAAGACCACGAGTCCAGGCAAAGATAGATGCAATTGGGTTGGTTGAAGTAGGTTTCCCTTGCTGATGAAGACGGTAGTGACGAGTCACTGTTCCGTGAGCAGCTTCAGCTTCCAGAGTTTTACCATCTGGAGTAAGAAGAACTGAAGTCATAAGACCAAGAGAACCGAAACCTTGAGCAACAGTATCAGATTGAACGTCACCGTCGTAGTTCTTACAGGCCCAAACGAATCCGCCTGACCACTTCATACAGGCAGCAACCATATCGTCGATAAGACGGTGTTCGTAGACAATGCCTTTAGCTTCGAATTTCTTCTTGTAATCTTTTTCGTAGATTTCATTGAAGATATCTTTGAAGCGACCATCGTATTTTTTAAGAATAGTGTTCTTAGTTGAAAGATAAAGAGGCCATCCTTTTACAAGGGCCATGTTAAAACAAGATTCAGCGAAACCGCGGATTGATTCATCAGTGTTATACATTGAAAGCGCAACACCAGGTCCTTTAAAGTTATAAACTTCCCATTCCTGTGTTTTTCCATCTTCGCCAGTGAAACTCATTTTAAGAGTTCCTTTTCCTGGGATCACTGTATCAGTCGCACGGTATTGGTCACCGAAAGCGTGACGGCCGATAACGATTGGCTGAGTCCATCCCGGAACGAGACGAGGGATATTCTTAATAAGAATTGGTTCACGGAAAACAGTACCATCAAGGATATTACGGATTGTACCGTTTGGTGACTTCCACATTTGCTTAAGTTTGAATTCTTCAACGCGCTTTTCATCAGGAGTGATCGTCGCGCATTTGATACCAACGTTATACTTCTTGATCGCTTCAGCAGCTTCGATTGTCACTTTGTCGTCAGTCGCATCACGATTTTCCATACCGAGATCATAATACTTGATATCGACATCAACATAAGGAGTGATGAGTTTATCTTTAATGAAAGACCAGATGATTCGTGTCATCTCGTCGCCGTCGAGTTCAACGACCGGATTTTGTACTTTAATTTTGGCCATAGGATTCTCCAAGGAACTTGTTGTTGAAAGGTATACTTATATTGGGGAAAAACCCCTCGTTTGTCGAGGATGTGCGGCGCATATAACGCTGAAAAAGTGGATTAAATGGCCTGAGGCATAGGTTTTAAGACTTCTAATTCGACCTGATAACCTTTGTCAGTAAGATCAGTATAGAATTCCAGGACATTTTCTGACTTAGAATCAAGGGAAAGAAGTTTTATTGAACTGTTATAATAATACTCAGTAAGCCCTAATGAAAGAAGTTCGCGACGAACCTTCGCTGTGACATTTCTTACATGGATGATAGATGAAATAGGGTAGGGTCTGTTTACACTTTTCATTAAGGCCACAGGGATAAATAAATGTCCTTCTGATGTTAAAAAATAAACATACAAATCATCCTGATAAACCTCTTCACCGAAAGAAGTTTGATAATCTTCCTTTGGAGTAGCGGCAACATTTTTCAGAAAAACATGACCCTTGGTGAGTTTTACATTCACATCTTTTTCAAAAATATTTTCTAAACTCTGGGGAATGCGATTAGCAATGAAGTTATCTACAGGAGGACGTCCCCTGATAAGTCTTTGGGCCCGTGGATTTACCTGATGAATAGGAGCTTTTTTACTTTTATCCGCTTGAGGTTTTACTCCTGCAAGTTTTCTTTCGACCTGCGTGACTTCAGTTTTAACTTCTTCCTTTTTAAAGGCAAAGTATAAGAGGAAAACGGGAAGACAGAGGATCAGTGGAAGTAATTTTCTCATGGTGTATTACCGGCCACAAAGGATACCACTTGAACGGAGGAAACCCCGGAAGCGCTTCTTGCTCTCACTTTTAAATAATAAATTTGACCTGGTAGCAGTGTCATTCCATCTAATTCATGTCCGTAATTGTTTAAACCAATGTTAGTCCAACTTTTCATGTTTTCATCAGAAGGACTATTTCCAACTGCAGCCTCGTAATAGAGGAGTGAGTTGTGACTAAGTGAATTTGTAAAATAAAATACAGGTGAGTTTTGGAGGGTGCTTCCTGAACTAAGTCCAAGATGTGTTAGAGGATAGGGTTTATTAATGTCATTAGAAATACGTCGCCCATTGATTTGGATTTTCCAATTTGTAAGTTGGCCAGTGCCTTCTGTCAGGCTTCCATCGTAGATTCTTAATGTCCAATAACCTTCAGAGAGCTCCCCAAAAAAAGCATTCGTGAGCATAACTGTATCTTCGGGTAGCGGCCCGCCTTCAAGATTACTATTGAGATTGAGTAATCTGCTCTCCGTTCCACTAGGGGAAATAAGATGGACTGCTAGTTCTCCGGGAGCGGGGTGATCAGTTGTAAGTTTAATTTCTACTGCTTCGATGATGTAATTGTGGCCCACCCACAGTCTTTCTTCTAATGGGGTGGAACTTTCATCAAGGATTTGTTTGTTATAAAGAGGACCTGAATCATATATCCAGCTTCCATTAGGAAGAGACGTTTGCTCGAACGGTCCCAAAGCACCATTGTTAAAAAATTTAGCTGCAAGGACTGCTTTTTTTGCATTCACTCTTCCAAACCCGTACCAGTTTGAGAAAGGTATTCCGGCCTTGTTTACTACCCATTTTTCATCATAGATATAGCCAGGAGGAACAGTATTCAAAGGATGATCCAGAATATTGTCAATTGGATCGTAATCATCCACATCAGCGGTCATGGCAAGAATGTATTTTACTTCTCTCCAGTTTAAATCTGGATTCGCTTCGAGCATGAGTGCTACCACTCCGGATAAAACAGGGGCTGCTGATGATGTTCCATTGAAACGGTTGGTGAAATTACATTTCATGTTAAGAAGATGATTTCCAAAATCAAACTCCTTCGGGCGGGAAATGTTTTTGAAGCTGTATCCGATATGACAACCTGAGAGATCAGTGGTAATCATCGCTGGTTCATCCTCACCATCTTCACCACCTGGAGCAGAAATCCAGATACTGCTTCCTGGAGTGGAATAGCTTGCCGAATAACCATGGGCCGCAGTGGCCGCCACTACAATTTTATAAGGAGTGGCCAGATCGCTGTGAGCATTAGTATTTCCAAGTGTCGTTATAATACAATTTGGAGTGGATGGATCGCAGATAGTGTACTCACCGCTATATCCATTACCAGCGGACTGAACGTAAATGGAACCTTTGCCATTTCGACCCAGAGTAATCCCACTTTTAAGAGCTTCCATGACTAAGTCATCTTCTTGATAAAAGCCGGTATCGGAGAATCCATAACTAAAATTAAAGATATCAAAGTTGCCACCTAGCTGGTCAATCTTCTTTGCTAAACGAGAGCTGGTAGTTTCTGCAGAGGAAGGAGTATAGAGAAATTTGAAGGCCGCAAACTTTGAGGAAGGGGCCACTCCCCGTGATCCAATTCCATTCCAGCCAACAGCACTTACTAATCCTGCCACTCCTGTCCCATGAGCTTCATCATCAGTCGGAAGGGGATTTGAACCAGGCCAGGCACTTGGATTAGAATAGGTATAATTACGATGCTCAGTTGCCTCTAAAGCATTCGCTGCAAGGTCGCTGTGGGTAATTTCAGTTCCAGTATCTGAGATGGCAATTCGAATATTTCTACCAAGAATATTCATTTCCTCGTGAACATATTTAAGCTCGATGTCTTTGCCATTAATACCAGGGGAGAGACTAAAAGCTTTTTGACCCGTGTTATTTAAATGCCAGGCATAAGGGGCCAATGGATCTTCTTGATTTACTCCATCTGAAGAACCACCGGTCGTTCCTCCACCTGTAGGGTTGCCATTATTCTTCACCGCTGATTCAGTGGAATCTTTTTGAACACAACTAAGTGCCAGCGATAATATGATTAATAACTTCCCCAAATGCATGCGGAACTCCTCATAAATGCTATCGGCATTTTGGAGTTCCTTCTGAAGAAATTATGGGGACTGAGCAAAACTCTCGGGAATAGATGTTTCTGGCCTTACTACAAACACGTCACATGGGGAAAACTTCACCATATAGTCCGTGAAGGAGTTATGGAAAAAGCCTTCAAAACCATGTTTTCCGCGGGTAGAAACCACGACGAGATCGGCCTGAAGGGTTTTGAGGAGGTCGATAAACTCTTCTTCAGGATGAAAATCCTTAGCTATGTAAAATTCAACACCACCTTTATATCCTGCCGGAAGAATCTTTTCAGATTCCTCTTTAACGAACTTATGAAGAGTCGGAACCATTTCCGCATAAGTAATGTCATCAGGGGATTCTACTAAACCAAACTCCAAAGGAGTGATGTTCTTCTTAACCACATGAATGAAGTGGACATGTTTAACGTGTTCAAAATCAAAACGTCTGCCCCATTCATAGAGAGGTTGTAAAAGTTCTTGTTCTAAAGGGATAGCAATGACTATTGTTTGAGGACGCATAAAAACCTCCTGAAAGTAAGTGTCTCATGGATGGATGGACTAATTGAAGCCTCGAATATGAGAGAAATTTAAATACTCTGTTTTATGGGGCAAACCTCCTCTTGAGCATATTGATAAGCGCCATAGAAAATGTACTTCTAGTAACTTCAAGTCTTATAACCTTGGCCTGTGACTTGCTCTTTTTCTAATTTGGTTTCACCTGAACAAGGAGTTGGCCATGGCAACTTATGTCAGTACCAGAACGATGACTCAGAGAGTTTGTATCACCTTAGGATATATATTTGTTACTGTTGGTTTAGTGGGCATTGTTGTTCCAGGTTTTATGGGAATGCATCTAAGCATGTCTCATAATTTTATCCATCTTATTTCTGGTGTGCTTGCACTTTGGTCCGGCTATGCTGATGAAAGTCGTAAGGCCTATAACTACTGTATTGGCTTCGGTGCTTTATACGGAGTTTTAGGCATTGCTGGTTTCATGTTTGGCGAACCGGGGTTCCCCGGCGTCGGACATATGGAAGCCGACGAGAATTTATTGCGAATTATTCCAAACGTTTTAGAGTTTGGCGGTTCTGATCACATTGTTCATATCGTCTTTAGCGGTGTTTTTCTTATTACTGCTTTCGCTTTCCGCCAACGTCGCGCAGAAGCAGGTGTCAGAAAAGATAGTTACCGATCAGTTACAAATTTTACCGTTCGAGATTCCATTAAAGATAAAGAAATGGAAGAGAGGGCCCGTACCCCATTAGATGAAGGAATTAGACATATCCCTAATCAGGATCGCCATTCTGATTATGAGAAACGTGTATGACGATAAAAGATAGGACTGAATCATTTTGGGAAAGTTATGAATTACCTTCTTTCGGAAGGGTGACGGAAAATTTGTTAACAGAAATCTGTATCGTTGGTGGTGGAATTACCGGAGTCTCTCTTGCCTATGAATTAGGCAGAAGGGGACACAAGGTCCTCTTAGTAGAAGCTTTTAGCTTAGGCTCAGGTCAGACAGGCCGGACAACTGCTCACCTTACATGTGAGTTGGAAGATTCTTTCCAGGAATTATTGAAAATTCATGATGAGAAAACAGTATCTCTTTTTTATGATGCCCATAAGAAGGCGATTGATCTGATTGAAGAGAATATCAAACGAGAAGGGATAGATTGTGATTTCAGAAGACTCGATGGCTATTATTTCTGCGGATATAATGAAAAAGAAGATTTTCAGAAAGAAAAAGAGGCGGCTGCAAGTTGTGGAGCAGATCTCGAGTATTGCGAAACAACCCCCTTATTGAATGAATCGGTGAGCTCTTTACGTTATAAAAACCAAGGGCAGTTTCATCCTTTAAAGTATGTTCGCGGTCTTGTTGAAAGCATGAAGAAGTTCGACGTTACCCTATACGAAGGAACCCACATCCAGGATATGAGACAAGAGGACAGGGAGACATGGACGCTCCTGACAGATTCAGGTTTTGAAATAACTTCTCAATATCTTATTGTGGCGACTAATACTCCGGTTAATAACAGATTCCATATCCATACAAGGCAGTACCCTTACAGAACCTATGCGGTGGCATTCTCACTAAGTGATAATTCTCCCAGAGAGGAATGCTTATTGTGGGATACAGAAGATCCTTACCATTATGTACGTCTGGCAGATCATAAATTAATCGTGGGAGGAGAGGACCATCGGGTAGGTGAGACTCCTGATGAGGATCCATTTATAAAGATTGAAAACTGGACCAGGACAAAATTTAATTTTGTAAAAGACGTTATCTATAAATGGTCAGGCCAAATTTACGAACCTTCGGACTCGATAGGCTTCATTGGAATAAATCCTGGGCTTGAAAAGAATGTTTATATCTCAACCGGAGAGTCAGGAATAGGAATGACCTCTTCGGCAATTGCCTCTCAGATCATTCCCGATCTCATTGAAAAAAAAGATAATGTCTGGGCGCCCATTTTTGATCCGACCCGCTTTACGACGAAAGGAATGAAAGAATTCATTAAAGAGAATATGAATACTGCCTTACATTACACAGATTGGGTAAGACCTTCAGAGGTGGATAGTCTTCAGGAAATCCCGGTGGACGGTGGCGGTGTCAGGAGAGAAGGGTTTTTCAAAACTTGTTATTATCATGATGCCGGACATTTTGAGAGGAAGTCCGCTGTGTGTCCTCATCTCGGGGGTATCGTTCATTGGAACGATATTGAAAAGACCTGGGACTGTCCTTGTCATGGCAGCCGTTTTAATACACGAGGTAAAGTTATAGAAGGGCCTGCCACTTCCGATCTAATGGAGAAAGAATGACTTTAACTAAAGAGCACTATCACTACGAGAAGGAAGCTCTTATAGAGTTTTTCTTGTCTGTGAGAAGAACAACTGAAGCACTGGTAAAGCCTTTAGTCCATGAGGACTACGTTATTTCAGTGACTGAAGACACTAGCCCTCCAAAGTGGCATCTGGCGCATACTTCATGGTTCTTTGAGAACTTTGTTTTAAAAAGAATAAAGAAGAACTATGAACCATTCAGAGTTGAATATGGTTTTCTTTTTAATTCATATTACCGGGCATTAGGAAATTATCTGATTAAGTCAAAACGTAATGTCCTTTCAAGACCTACTGTTAACGAGGTTATGGAGTATCGTCACGTCATCACTCAAACTGTGATGGCCCAGGTGGAATCCCTGGATGAGGAAAGGTTTTATCAAGTTAAAACGGTTTTAGAACTAGGGATACATCATGAGCAGCAACATCAGGAATTGCTCTTAATGGATATAAAAAGGAACTTCTTTGAAAATCCTCTTAGACCTCAATATAGTCCCGATCATTCCCATGGACCTTATGTAAGCTCTGATCCTGTATGGCAAAATATACCGTCAGGGGTGGTAAAAATTGGTGTTGAGAAAACCTCAAAAGAATTCGTCTTTGATAATGAAAGGGATGCTCACAAGCAGTGGATCGAGTCCTGTATGATTTCTTCTCATTTGGTATCGAATGATGAGTATCTGGGCTTTATTGAAGAAGGCGGCTATGACAATCCCTTACTATGGCTCTCCGATGGTTGGGATATAAAAGAAAAAGAAAAATGGTGTAACCCTTTATACTGGGAAAAAGATGGTCAGAAATGGTGGACCTTTACCTTAGGTGGGATGATGCCTTTAGACCTTTCGGCACCTGTGGTTCATGTTAGTTTCTATGAGGCCATGGCCTTTGCAAAATGGAAAGGTGCAAGACTTCCTACCGAGTTCGAATGGGAGACTGCTGCCAAGATGGAAAAAAGCGAATGCACTTTTCTGGAGAATGAGTATTACGAACCTGAGCCGACCTTGGAAGATCATGATTTATTTTCACAAATTCATGGAGCTGTCTGGGAATGGACTAGTAGCGCATATCTTCCTTACCCCCGCTATGAAAAGTTCCAGGCAGGCCTGGGTGAGTACAATGAAAAATTCATGTGCAACCAATTTGTTCTTCGTGGTGGGAGTTGTGTCACGCCGAAGTCGCACTATCGGCCTACTTATAGGAATTTTTATTATCCTCATATGAGATGGCAATATTCTGGAATCCGTTTAGCAAAGGATCTAGCATGACTAATACACATTTTATAAATGAAGTCCTGGATGGTCTTTCCCAAATTCAGAAAATGATTCCTCCCAAATATCTTTATGACCAAAAAGGGTCAGCGATTTTTGAAGAGATTTGCGGGCTTCCCGAATATTACCCAACCAGGAGTGAACTTGAGATCCTCTCGGCAAATGCCCGTGAGATGGCCAATCTTGTGGGGGAAGATTCAGTCATTATCGAGCCAGGATGCGGTAGTGGCCATAAAGTGCGAAACCTTTTAAAAGAACTCCAGGGTCCTGCAGCTTATGTCGCAATGGATATTTCATCTTCATCTCTCGAGAAACTACAAGAAGACTTTGACCATGAATTTCCGGATTTGAACGTTCATTCAATTTGTGCCGACTTCTCTGAAGATGTTGAATTCAAGGTTTTAAAAGAATTTGAAAATAATAAAAAAGTCGTCTTCTTTCCCGGCTCGACTGTCGGAAATTTCCTTCCGGGAGACGCCATTAGGCTCCTGCAAAAATTTTCCGTTTGGGCAGGACAGAATGGAGGACTCTTAATTGGTGTCGATCTTAAAAAAGATCATCGAACTTTAGAACTTGCTTATGATGATCCTCAAGGTGTCACAGCAGCTTTTAATTTAAATTTATTAAATCGCCTAAATGCTGAACTTGGTACTTCATTTGACGTTCATCATTTTACCCATGAAGCTTTTTATAATGAAGCTTTGGGCAGAGTGGAAATGCATTTAAAATGTCAGGTCCCTCAAGAGGTGGCCATTTGCAATTCATTAATCCAGTTTAAAAGAGGTGAAACAATTCATACGGAGAATTCTTATAAATATACTGTTGATGAATTCTGCGATTTAGCGGCCAAAGCTGGCTTAAGTTTAAAGTCGTACTGGAAAGATTGTAGAAATTTGTTCTGCGTCTATTATTTTGAGAAGGACTGAAGAATGCAGTTATCAATCTTGCCAGGGAAGGCGAATAACATCCATTGCGGTGTTCATCACGGAAGAAGAATAGGTCTCAGGACCGAAAAGTGGCCCTCCCTAGGGAGGGTCATTTTTTGATTTATGAATATTAATAATTGTCGTTTTCTAAGAATCTTTAAGATTAATGCCATCGTTCTTTATCCCTTCGTCCTCTACTGCGACAGGAATCCCTCTGTTGAGATCAAAAGACATGAAGAAGTACACTTAAAACAAATTCGACGACTGGGAATGATGAAATTTTATCGCCAGTATCTTCTCGAATACTGGCAAGGCCGAAGGAAAGGCTTGACCCATTATCAAGCCTACAGAAATATTTCTTTTGAGCGTGAGGCCTATAATCTTTTTAACAGCTGAATCGTGTTTTGGACATTTCTCACATCAGCTTTGGCCCTGATAATAGCGTTTACCAGATCTCTTTGAGAAATCTTACCCTGACGAAGCTTTTCGCAGCCCAGGCTTTCCATTGGGTCTGTTAATTGAAAAAGAGATTTATGCTGAGGCCAGAGATTTTCTTCACGATTACTTCCTCCGGCACAAAGAGGGATGAGGTGATCGATTTTGTAGTCAGATCTATCTACGATTTTTAGACGATAACCATTGTCTCGATAAAGGTTGAAGATTTCTTGTTTCGCTTGAGGATCAACTTCGCGATTACAATAGGCGATTCTTTCTGGATAGCGGTATGAATCAGGACTTTCACAAAGGCGTCCTGGTGTGATGGCAAGGTCGGGGCCCATTGGGAATTCTGCTTTATAGCGTGATCCCCAAGCTAATGAAGTCATCGTGATTAATGCAATAATGAGAAGTTTCATTCCACCTCCAACTGTCGTTTGCCATGGTTTAACTTAGGGGGGCGGTTGATGTCAAATATTTCTAATGAGTAGTATAAGTTTTACTTAATAAAGAAGGGAGAAGTTAACCTGAAAACAATAACTTACTCCCTATTCACGGAGGGTGTAGGAACCGTGAGATTTTCATCCATCCGCTATACAAGCGTGGTCTTAGGATCATAACGGTCAGAACCCTGAAGAAAAAAACTGTCTGATAGATTCTCATGAACAAGACCTCCTTGTCTTTTGCCTTGTCATAAAAATACAAAAAGAATGTTGAAAGAAGGTGGAGTAGTAAAAGGGAAAAATGTTCTACACGCGATTGAACTTCACTTTGAGGCAGGCCCCAGGTGTCGACGAATGATCATTACGATTCATCATTTCAAGTTGACCACCATGAACCTGCGCAATTGTTTTCATGATAACTGAACCCAAGCCGAGTGAGAAATCATTGGGATCTTTTTCTTTAAGAAGACGTCTCTCTCTCCTCTTACCAAATGATTTGATGGCCTCTTCTGTTAGCCCTGGACCATCATCCGTAACGAGAATTTCTACATGGTCTTTAAGATTGTTAATAGAAACTGTAATCTGATTGGCAGCATATCGAGAGGCATTGTCAAAAGCATTTCTGAATAAACGGGTTATGAGATGATTGTCACCAAGAATGACAGGTGCGGACTCCTGGGCCTTAATCAGCTCCCATTTGAGAGATTCTCCGGATGCAATTTGGCGTGATGACACTTCAGACTCAAGAAGAGATGTGAGATCAATCTTTTCCGTTGTTGATTTGTAGTGTGGCCCGTCGATGGTTGCTATGAGAGTTAACTTCTCCAAAAGATCTTTGAAGTAACGTATATCGATACCAATCATCGAAAAAACTTCACTCCGGTCTTCAGCAGTCAAAAGGTCATTATGTTCTCTCAAAGTTTCAAAGGCGGTATTAAGACTTGTAAGAGGGGTTCTTAGGTCATGCCCAAGCTCTTGCAGAAGATTGGATCTTGAAATCTCTGTATCCTGCAGTCGGACTACAAGTCTTTCAATCTCATCGGCCATGCGATTGAAGTCTATAAGAAGATTTCCGAATTCATCAAAACGTTTTATTTCAAATCGCGCTTTAAGATCCCCTGATCCCAGACGGGTGAGAACTTTGCGGGATTCTTTTGATTTCCGGCGAAGGTAATAAAAGGTTAGGGAGAGAGCGAGGAATACAGCAAATACAGCTGTCGTAAATGTATGGGCCCCTTGGATGAGAAGATAGGGACCTTGAATGAGCGCACGATCATTGTAAGAAACAAGATAGGTTACCGGAGCAGTATCGAGCTTAAGGATAAAGGCTTTAGGCTCCCAGATAAAGTCCTGTCCGGTAGTGATCATCCCATGTGTCTTAGTTGGTAATTGAAGATTTTCCCACTCTATTGGCAAAGGCTTCTCTGTCGTGGATGAAAGGATCCTTCCTTTCTGTGCCACTAGCCAAAGTGATGGTTTAGGACTTGTTTCTTCTCCTGATATACCCAGATCATGGCCGAAGTCAGTAAGCTTCAGAAGATTAAAGGTGTCACTTTGGACAACAGGAGGAGTATCAACATTATTAACGTTAATTTTTGAAACAGGTTGATAATCGTTTTTCTTTTCAATCGCCCGGGCAAGGTACATGAAATAGCCATAGCGATATTCGGCTACGGCCATATCAGATAAACGGATAAAACAATAGATGGAGATCAGACTTATGGTGAGTGCACCAACGACACTTAGTAAAAATAGCCTTAGATATAAAGGCACTTTCATCAGGTTTTCCATTCCAATCGGTAACCCAGGCCGTAAACAGAAGAAATTTGAAGTGATGTTCCCGCTATTTCTCTGATCTTTCTTCGAAGGTGACTCATATGTGAGTCTACTGTCCGGTCATAGAGATCAGCATTGTCATAAAGTGAATTAAGAATGTTTTCCCGTGTGACGATATCGCCGGCCTTCCTTGTGAGGAGAATCAGGATATCGAGTTCTTTACGACCAAGAGAAACCACTTGCCCCATGAGTGTCGCGGCCCTTTTAGTGGGATCGATGGTGAGTTCACCAAATTTGATCGTATGAACAGCAGGAGAGAATTTTTTAATAAATTTATTCAATCTTGCCTTGAGTTCTTCAAGCCCAAAGGGTTTTCTTAAATAATCATCAGCCCCATTTTTTATTCCCTTAACAACAGTCGCTTCATCTGTGCGGGCACTTAGAAATACGATAGGCACTTCATTTCCCGATTCACGGATTCTCTGGCATAAATCCAGGCCGCTGCCATCTGGCAAACCTATGTCCATCAGAAGTAAATCAAAGTGCTTTGTATTGATTTTGGTCCAGGCATCACTTATGGTTGTGGCATTTTCTGTTTCAAATCCACTGAGCTTAAGATTAAGAGTAAGAATCTTTGTAATTTGTAAATCATCTTCAATAATAAGAATGTTTGGCATTGTTTATTTCCTCGTAGTTCGAATATTACTCTTTAGACAAAATTAAAAAACAGAAAAGTGTTGGAGCAATATTTATGGTTATAAAACTAATCAATTTACTTTTGATTGAGTGAGGATGAGATCCTCATTAACTGCTGATTTTATATGAAGGGCGATATCTGAGAAGTTTAGAGCACGTGAGCGCGGAGTTAAAGAATAGAGTATTATTTAAAAACCATTCTATTTTAAAAATTCCTTTCCGACTTCTCTCATAATAAAACCCAATGCGTAGGGGACAGATGAATCCCGATCCAGACTCCAACTCACCTCATGTTCAAACCCAAGTTTATGAACCCATTCATGAAAAAGATTACCTGCAACCCCGGCCGGTGTGTAGCTATCGAAAAATTTGGTGTTTATCCATATGCGGCGAGAGTTGCGAAAGGTATAACCTACGACATTAGTGTCAGCATGATAAAATTCAATCTCTGCATCCATTTGATTATTTCTTTCAGGGCTTAAGGCTTCCGCTCCATTCAAAACGATTTGATAAATCTGGGCATTGGTAAAGCCGCGATTACCGACAAATGTTTCTTCGTCGTTGTATTTATATTTTAAAATTTTGTTTCTAAAGCTTTCAGTTGCTATAACCGTTTTGATAATTTCAATGGCCTCGCGAAGTTTTATCTCTTGTTCTAAAGTTGCATTGACCATGTCAAGATTCACTTCAAAAGTAAGGGCTTCATTTGGAAGCGGATCATTTGCAGTGTGATTGCCATAAATCGCTTCCAGGTGGTATTCGCGGTTATTGTTGCTCTTTGAATCAGAGCAGGAACTACCAAGAATGATCGTTAGAAAAAGGAGCAAGGCCGTTCTTTTCATGGAAAGAATATTGTCACGAAGGATTTTAGTTTCGAATGGGGTAAGGTTTTCCGGAATTAATTACTCAGAAGATTAGGAGAGTAATCCCATCTCTTCCATGCCGAGTGCCATTTTGGGAGTTCTTTCAAGTGTATAGATATTATAAGCGTGTCTGATTACTGGTTGAGCGACATTTCTCACGGGACAACCTCCCGGCGTTTCGCCTCGTTCGATACCTGCATGGGCATGTCCATGAAAAGCGATATCTGCTTTACCATAGTCAATTGCTTCCGCCAGATAGTAGCTTCCAAGGAAAGGATAGATTTCTTTTTTTTCGCCTGCCAGAGTTTGAGCAGTCGGCGAATAGTGAAGGAGGACAATCTTATAATCAGTATCGAGTTGTTTGATTGAGGATTCAAGTTCACGTGCCTGACCCCGAGAGTGTCTGACAAAGGATTTCATTTCAGGCTCTCCGAAATCTGATCCGCAAGCACCGACGAAACCACCGCCAAAGCCTTTCGCCCCGGCAATCCCCACGCGGTAGCTTCCAATATTGAGAATGACTGAATTTCTTTCAAGGACAGTGACTCTTACATCATTCAGGACTTTGATTGATTCTTCTACCTGGTCAGAGTGGTAGTCATGATTTCCTAAAACAGCGATGACAGGGATGGGACATTTTAATAAATCTTCAGCGAGCACTTTCATTTCATCGACATGACCTGTTTGAGTAAGATCTCCGGCAAGAAGGAGAAAGTCTGCCTTATCCCGTAAATTTGAAAAATGCTGGCTAAAGCGGTTATGAGAGGTCCGGTCGAAATGAATGTCTCCTGCTGCTGCAATTCGAATCATGTAATCGCCTCACTGCTTTCTGGTGCACCGACAATTCGTACATTCACAAGATTTTCAAATTCCATGTGAGGGGCCATGGCAGTGATGACTTCTTCTAAAGCGTCCATTTGTTCTTTGGTAAAAACTTCACCTCTTGCAATGATAGTTTTATTGGAGACAGTTATTTTTACATCATGTTCTGCAACTCTTTCATCTAGTGTTAAGGCTTCCATTATTCTTCCTTTAATGTAGATAGGAGAGTCCATGCCTTCCTCGGATGTTTCAGGCATCTCGTTTTTCATTCGATAAGGATGCACAATGGCTTCTGGAGAATAAATAGATGAATCAAAGAGGGCCCGATACAATTTCTGAATAACATCATTAGGGACAGCAATATCGTTGGATTGCCCATAAATGAGCAAGGCCAATATTCTTCGTGGAGCATGGCGTGCCCGACGGAGGAGATATTCCCAATCAATATTTCCTTGTTTTAAAACGGCCAAAGCATCATGCCAGTGATGAGGATTATGTTCTTGATGAGCGGCGGCTTTAATAAGGATAAAATCTTCAGGGCTTATGGCATTGATGTAATGATTTAAATACTGGATTCTCCGCACATGGGATTTCACATCGTCATCAAAATAAATGTCGCCGCTTGATTTAAAGATAATATCGACAAGAATGTTTTCCTTCCAGGCCTTAAAGAGCCAGACGGGATCTCGCTTTTGACAAGTAAAGCCTCCTTTTTCTTCGAGTACTTCCAGCACTCGGTTAGAATCATCAGGGCTAACAAAGAGATCGATATCATGGGTTATCCGAGGTCTTCCCAGGCTTTTGGCCGCCACTCCACCAATTAAGGCATAGGGAATGTAAGCCGAATCGAGGATATCTATTGCTTCAAAAAGAATCTTTTCCAGAGTAGGTAGATCTGAGAGATTGTGATCGTGATAATCGCGCTCCTTTTGTTCAAGCTCTTCCGTATGACTCAAAATCTTTTTTGTGTCCATGGCGAGGCCCCCCTGATCCAAAGATTGTTTCAAAAAGCAGGCCAGAGCAATACAGCGGAAATACAGGAAAATTGAGAAAGAATTGAGGCAAATTGTCTCATTAATTGAGCAGAAGTTAATACTAAAGTGTTTTAATCAGTCTACCGATAGGTTGTTTATGAAATGCCATAAACTACTCACCTTATGTTTACTCATTACTCTACCAACCATAAGTTCCGCCTATGAAGAGGACTGTGAAGACGGTTTGCCTTTGACTGGGACCACTGCCCTCTTAAAGACATTAGAGGATGTCAGTAATGGCTTGTATAAGAATATTGCTACCATGAAAGTTAATCATGATGGGGAAGGTGTTCTTGCTGTTTATTATGAAAATGGAAAACCGAAACTTTTAAAGCTTACTTATAAAAACGGAAGTGGAACCGTTGTTAAACAAGTCTCCTTTGATGATTTAGCTGCAGGCAAGCCACTTATTTATGAGAATCCGGATAAACCAGGGAAAGCCATCGTTTTAGAGAAAGGCTCAAAATTTGGCGATGGTCATTATGATTTCCGTTTTAAAATCAGATCAAAATTAAAACCTGAAGAGTTTGATACTTATCCTATACAATTTAAACCATCAGCTGATGCTCCAGTAATTACTTATAAAAATAAAACGTTCAAGAAGATGGTCATTTCTCCGGGGGTCAGTATGTTCTCCTGGGATGGGACTTTCAAGAATGTTGAATTTAATTAACCAAGAGAAAGATAGTGCAAAAGAAGCTTAGCCTAGAAGAAGTGAATACCGTTTTCACTCAGGGACAACTACCAGAATCATTTGGAATTAATATCATTGAGCTGGGGGATGATTTTGCAGTCGGAACTTTAACAGTTGATGAGAGGCATCTTCGTCCTGGGAATATTATGAATGGGGGCGTCTCATTAGTTCTGATTGAAACAATGGGGAGCATAAGCTCATGCTTATTCCTTGATCTTGATAAGCAAAATTCTTTTGGTATTCAGGTAAATGCAAATCATATTTCAATTGCAAAACCTGGCGATGTTTTAACTGCCAGATCGGAAAAAATCCATATTGGTAAAACTACCCAGATCTGGGACGTCACTATCACTAATCAAAAAGAAAAATTAGTATCATCGGGTAGAATTACAATGCTCGTAACGGACAGATGAAAGGGAAATAGGGAAGGGCCAGGCCCTCCCCTTATAAGTTTACTTTTCTTCTTGAGCTTCTCGAAGATTCAGATTCTGTTGGGTCGAACGGCGCTGTTGAGCAGGGTCTCCAATCCAACGGATCTTATTCACCACTGACTCACCTGCATCGGCAGTATTGTATTGACTACCAAAACTAATGACGGATGTATTGGCCGTAGCTTTCCCATTAAGAAAATCCATTGTTTCTTTCCCATAAGTAATTCTGGCGGCATCTGCTGACATCGCTCCTGAAAGAACTTTATGGGCAAGGTTCAATGACAAGATATTCATGGCTTCATTATCAGCATATGAAGACATGGTTCCTTTGGTACGATCCAGGACGACTGAACCATTATATCTCCAGATATCATCGACTTTACCTTGTGGTGCTTTATAGTCCACAACATGTTCTAACGAATTTTGATGTAAGAGAGGAAAGCGGTGCGAATAAACATCTTTGTGGACAATAATCTTCTTAAATGGGGCAACATTCCTCCAGACTAATGAGTCAGAAGTGGTTTCATGCGGATCACCGTATTTTGAGATCATGTCTCTTGCTGCTTGCATTGAACTTTCAGGCCATCCGCTGGTTAGACTATTAGCACGGTTAAATGCATCCTGATTTATATTCTTACTTTGAACATTATCAGTAGACGCCGTTTTGTTCATTGTTGTCTGTTGGTCCTTTTTAAAAGTGGAACAACTTACTAATCCAATTGATAAAGACAGTAGAATCCCGAGTCTTATTTTTTTCATAGTTTCCTCCATGAAGTTATGGTCTCTCAATCCACTTAACTAAGTTACTGGTCGAGCAATATTGGGACCAAAATATACAGCATGGATTCCTCATTAAAACATTCTGCTCTTGATTCTGTGCTGATCGACTCATCTTAACATTCTTGTTTGAATCCCTTTTATGGAAAATCAAACAACAAATGAAATCTCACAAAACCCAAAAGAACTGATGAAGAGTATAGAAGATATACTGGCTTCAGTTAAAGATCTCTGCCGCAGTAATTCAGGTGCACTCAGTGATCCTATGGGAAAGGCGCTCTTAGAGACATCAGGTGATGTTCTGGAGGGACTGATAAAAACCTTTGAACATTACCGAGAAGGCGGAGAGGTCTGGAAAACAGAGTACATGGATTATGACGAACGTCCTCAGAAGAGCAGTGATCCATGGGATTAGACAGCATCATTCTTGAATAAATATGGAATCAGATCCTGGAACTAAATGCCATGGTTTTTTGCAGCGGGAGCTTGTGGCATTCTCTTCTTGTCGAGAGGAGGACGCCATGACAAATATTCTTATCATCACAAAAAACTTTAAACTCTTACGTAAGCTTAATTATCAACTCACATTTTGTGGATTTATGGTTGAAACCGTACCCACAACTGAAGCGGCCCTCAAGCTTATGGATGAGATTAAATTTAAAATTATCCTATTAGATAGCATTGAAGCCAGGCATGAACTCAGTTCTTTTTGTCATGAGGCAAGGTATAAAGGGAGCAGGGCAGCCTTGATTCTAATGAGTGACTTCTATCAAGATTATTATCTTCAGGGGGGAGTAGATGATTACATCCTTAAGCCATTTGGATTAAATGATTTACGTCTCCTACTTAATAAGCAACTTGAGCGAAAGGCCTTAGAGAATAATCCGCTTACTCTGGGTGAACTTAAAATAGATGTGGCCGATAGTATGGTCTATATTCATGAAAAGATCCTTTCTCTGGGAAAAAAAGAGCTCGAGGTCCTCATAATCCTTACCAAAAAGGCAGGAAGAATTATTCGGCCTAATTCGCTTATGACTGAAGAAAGAATGCATGGACTTAGAAAAAAACTTAAAAAAGCCGCTGGTGAAACGTTGCAGATTAAATTCATTAAAGGCCTGGGGTACAAGTTAATTGCTCAGGGAACTTAAGGGTAAAATCAGGTTAAAGTTATTTTCAATTTGGTGGAGATTCCATATTCTGGTTTTGTTCAGACGAAACAGTTTAGAGTAAAATCAAAACTGATAACCAAGCTGAATAAAAAAGATCATCTTCGGATGGTCTTTTTTTTTGCCCTTTTTCGCGCATCAAATGGTGCTTCAAAACAACACATTTATTTTATTTCATGGGAAGATGGCCTCCAAAATAAAAGGAGACGCCTATGAGAGTTCTTGCCTTTTTCATTCTACTCGCATCGATGGTTACATTTGAAGTGAAGGCTTTTGTTCCCTCCGAAGCCTACACCTTCGATTTCAATGTAAAGACTTTAAGGATAAGTCGTTATAAGGAGAATAAGCTTATTGAAGCCGTTGATCTTCTTAGAGAGGTTTTTGCATCTGAAGAGTTTAAAACAAGAATCTTGAATCATCGTTTTAAGGGGAAATATCGATACGCCTACAATAAGGGGCTTACGAATCGTCAAATTTATAACAAGATCCTAAAAGGAAGGGAGGAGCTTTATCCTTATATAAATAATGCCATGGATGTTGAAGTGGGATTTTTTACTAATCACAAATCTATCGTTATTGGTTACACCTGGCCTCAGTCTAAAAAAATCTGGATGAACACGAAATACTTCAACCGTTTTGAGACAGAAGAAATTGCTTCCCATCTATTTCATGAATGGCTTCACAAGCTTGGGTTTGATCACGAAAGGAAGAGAACTCATGACAGACAATTCTCTGTGCCGTATGCTGTTGGTAGAATAGCTCTCGAGATTGCACGGGAAATAAATGAAGACCGAAATTAGACATACTCCACAAAAAGGCCGGGGCATATTTGCGTTGGCAGATATTCGTCCCGGCGAAATTATTGAAACCTGCCAATTAATCCTCATGGAGATGGATGAGATCCAGGGAGTGCTGGAAGCCTATATCTTTCAATATAAGAAGAAGGTTGCTGCGGTGGCCCTCGGAAATGGTTCTCTTTACAATCACTCTGATAGACCTAATGCAGAATTTTACTTCAATTATAAGAAGAAAGTTCTGATCTTCCGTGCCTTAAAGAAGATTGCCGCCCAATCTGAAATTACGGTGAATTACGGGTATACCGCAAGTGAGAAAAAGCAGTTTGCGATCAAAAGCTGAAAGCTTAGAATAATCCTATCACTTTTATTAAGAGGCAGGATATGGATTCAGAGCGCGATAAATGGAATATTAATACCAGACTTAACCATCCTTTAGAGGTCTCTCTTCTAGAAGGTAATAGACCGCTGGTTGGTGCTATTTACCAATCAGTTAAATATGCTCCTTCTGATAAATATCCCATGAGCGAACAGTTTATTTATTCACGAGGCTCCAATCCCACGACCCGTAGATTAGAAATGGCTCTGGCCGAGTTACAGCATAAAGAAGATTGCATTGTGGTTAGCTCGGGAATTGCGGCCTTAACAGGCACTTTCCTGGCACTTCTCTCAAGCGGAGATCATGTCATTTCCTTTCGTGAGCTTTATAAACCCTCTCGATTATTTATTAAAAATATTCTGTCCAAATATCAAGTCGAGCATACTTTCTTAAGCCTTCTGAATATGGATGAATTAGAAAATGCCATCAAACCTGGAAAGACAAAGCTTATCCATTTTGAAAGTCCGTCAAATCCAAATCTGGATATTGCAGATATTGAAAGAATCATCTCAGTGGCCAGAAAGCATGGAATACTTATTAGCATGGACGGTACCTTTGCGGGACTTCATCAGCATAATCAATATGATATTGATCTGATGATCCACAGTCTGACAAAATTTGGAAATGGCCACGGGGATGTGATGGCAGGATCAATTGCCGGTTCGAAGAATCTTATCAAGACCATTCGTGAAATGACCATTTACCTAGGTGCGACTCCAGATCCTCATTCTTCGTATCTTTTAGAAAGAGGGCTTAAGACTTATATGCTTCGCTATGAAAGACAGACTAAAAATGCCACTAAGCTTGCTGGCTTTCTTGTTAAACATCCTAAAGTTAAATGTGTTCGCTACCCAGGTCTAGAAAATCACCGAGGCCATGAGCTGGCAAAGAAACAAATGAATGATATGGGAGCTGTTATCTCCTTTGAAATTGATCCAGGGGTTGCTTCTTCAGCTGATCAATTTTGCCACATGCTAAAGTTGATACAACTAACAGCGAGTATTGGTTCCACTGAAAGTATCATTTGCCCTAGTAATACTTTTTTTGGGCAAGAACTTTCCCCCGAAGAAAAAATGGAAATGGGATTAAATACCCATTCCCTAAGATTGTCAGTTGGTCTCGAAGATCCAGAAGATCTGATACAAGACTTAAAGGATGCCTTAGAATGAGATATGTTTTCACTGTTTTCATCGCTCTCATTGGTGGTTATGCACTTTATCCTTATGTAAATGGGCCTAAAGCTGAAAAAAAGGATGAATTTACAGAACGGTTTCATAGGTTTCTTCTGGAGGAGGCCCGTGTATACGCCAAAAGTACTGATCCGAATACTAAGATGAAAGCAGCCGATCAGATGTATCAAAAGATGTCCCATATCCTTAATGAGGAACTTGATTTAGAAAGTGAAAAGAATTTGCCGGCCGAGATAAAAGTTACCGTTAAACCAGAAGTAAAAAAGTCCGAGGCTCCAAAAATTCTACCTGCTCAGAAGAGTGTGCCTGAAAAAAAAGAAATCGATTTTCCCAAGAATCAAACTATTGCAGAAAAATATCACACAAACACCCTGGATCGAAATAGCGTGATGACCTTCAATGAGCTCCCTTTTCTCTCTGATAAAGATTCCCGCATCCAAAAATTGATTGGAGTGTTTGAAGGAAAGGTTAAAAGCTTCACTTCAACTCGTACCGGTGATGAGGAACGTATTTCAATGAAGGTTAATCAGGATAAGACGAAAGAGATGACCATCACTCAGATTGTTGATTCTTACGATAATGTCACTCTTGATACTTCCAAGAAAACGTCTCTCACTTTTAAAAGTGTTCCAGGGGATGAAAACCTGCTTTTAATGCTTATTCCGGATGGGTCTATCATTCTTGATTTAAGAAGATTCCCTGTTCTTACTGGTAAGGTACTCTCTTTGTCCCAAGTTAGAGGAGAGTTTCAAATGGAGAAGATTCAGAAAAATTAATTAATTGGTATCGAGTTTGCTTCCTTCTTTAGTAGATCATCTCCTAAGGAGGAAATTATGACGGACACTCCAATTAATCAGGGTTTTGACCAAGAAGTAGGGGAAAATCGACCCGTCTCCATAACGAAACTGAAAGAATATGGAATGAAGGCTTATGGCCCCATTATTGACGTTGTCTATAAGTATCAAGATGAATTTACTCCCTATTTTAATGCTTTAATAAAAGGCCTGCAGGGTGGAGTGGAGCGTTTAAATGGTGAAGGAGCAAATGAAGCAGAAAAGTATGTTTCACGCTTTTTCCAGGAAGCCTCACAGAGTTTAGAAGGTATTAGCCAAAAACTTTCTTCAAAAGACATCAATAGCATCAAAGAATTTTTACAAGAACAAGGACGGGCACGGCCAAGTATCATGTTTTCGTCTTCCTACGTAGCAGGCCTTCTTTTTGGCCGTCTAGGTCGACATATTATTGGGCATAAGTCCGCTTCCGCTACTCAAGATGAGGCCATCCACTAGTAAAGGAGTTGTTATGGAACCTACTACGAATATACAAAATGATGTTGATCCCTTTATCAACGGCTCTGGACAGGTTCAACACGGAACTGAACGCGAGTCCTGGAAGGATATGGCCCAAGGGGTATATGGAGATGTTGTTCATTTAATGGAAAAAGAAGGACGGCTCATCAGAACCGAGATGAATGAGAAACTCACCGATGTGAAAAATGCGAGTGTTAATATTGGAGTGGGAGGAGTTCTGCTTCATACTGGAGCGCTATGTTTTGCGGCCACTTGTATCATTCTTCTGGGCCAGGTTATGAATCTATGGATTGCGTCTGCTGTTGTTACATTTGTTTTCCTGGCAGTAGGAGCTTTCTTATTAATGGCGGCCAAAAAGAAACTAGAAGCCGACAATCTAAAGCCTAATCGATCTCTTGCCGCTTTTGGAGAAATTCGCCACACGCTCAAGGAGAAAGTAAATGAAATCACCAAACACTGAGAAAAAATCTTCTGAAGAATTAGAGGATGAAGTTAATTATGAACTTAATAATGTGCGTAGGGGATTAGATAAGATGCAAAGCCGGCTTACTCCCGGACAAATTTTAGATGATGTTATTTATTATCCTCATGGAGGTTCGACCTCCGGAGCCTTTGAGCACATGAAGAGTAATCCAGTCGGGACAGCTTTTTTATCACTGGGAACGCTTCTCTTAATGGAAGACCAGAACCGCAGCAGTGTAGAGACGAGTATGCGGGATAAAATGATGGGAATGAAGCATGATGTGAAATCCCGGACTCAGGAATTCAAAAATACCATCAATACCAAAAAAAATGAAATCAAAGACAATCTTCAAAAGAAGAAAGAAGAGTTCCAATCAAGGCGTTCTTATGGAGCAGACTTTGAAGGAATTGATGACGAGGCCATGATCAACAAAGAAAGTACCAAAGATAAAGTTAAAGAGCGCATGGGTAAGGTCAAAGAAAACCTCTCTACAAGTTTCCAAACTGGTAAGGAAAAGTTTCAAGGACTAGATCCTCTTACCTATATGGCCATTGGTGCGGGATTAGGAGCTTTAACAGGTGCTTCTCTTCCAGTCAGCGATAAAGAACGTGACATGGTGGACACTCGTTTTAGTGAAAAGTTTTCTGATTTTGGCAGAGACTTTCAAGAAGCTATCAATGAGTCGACTAATTTACTTAAGGACTTAGTCGTTGATGATGTGAAGGATCGGACTATAAATTTATTCTAACTATTTACGGGCAGAGCTGCCTTAGGCAGCTCTGCCATACTTCATTAATTAATCGTAAAAGCTTTCTTAGAAGTTTTGTAAGCAACTTTCGTTTGTTGTTTTTTATCATCGGCCAGCGCTGATTTTTTTTTCTCTACCTTCATCCCATTGTTGCTTGAAATGCAAAGGATGAATAATCCCCATGAAACAGTATTGATAATCATTCTCATCCTAAGGCCTCCTTGTTAGTAAGAAAGTACCAACAAAAACTTGCAAGAGTGTGGAGGTTTTACGCGATGCGCACCTTGGTTTTACTCATGAAAACCTGATTTGGTTTGACAGTTAATACTTAAGTTCTATTATTCAAACATGAAAAAATTAATTCTTCTTTTGCTGGTTTTTACAACCGAAATCTACGCCCTTGAACCCATTGATCAAAAGCTTCAAGGCTATATTAAAACTTTCAATCTGGTCCCTTTAAAAGCACCCAGACCTAGGAACGATAAGCTCTTTATTCTTGGCCGGAACCTTTTCATGGATCAGCGCCTGGCCGGTAATAACAACATCAGTTGTATGGAATGCCATCACCCGAGACTTGGAACAGGGGACGGCCTTCCGCTTTCATTAGGCGAAGGAGCAAAAGGTTTTCAAATTAATGGCCGTCAGAGAATTCAGGGAACAGGACGAGTTCTCGCCCGCAATGCTCCCGCCATTATGAATCTTCATAATGTTCCTGTTCTTTTTTGGGATGGGCGAGTGATGTATTCAGAGAACTCTAAAACTTTTAAAACTCCGGTGCCACTCCGTCATGCGGTTTCGAAAGTCATGACAAGTGCCCTTGCGGCTCAGGCCATTTTTCCAATGGTGGATCATGATGAAATGAGAGGCCTTAAGGGAACGAATCCCATTGCAGATGCTCAAGATGAGTATGAGGCCTGGGATCTCATTGTTAAAAAAATCATGGCGATTGAAGGCTATAAGAAACTTTTTGAAGAAGTCTTTCCTGGTCAGAAAATTAATATTGGCCACTTCGGTGAAGCCTTAGGTGAGTTCCAGTCGCAAGCTTTCTTTTTGGGCGACACTCCTTATGACCGATACATTTCAGGGCGAGTAGAAGCCTTGAATCCAACACAAAAAATGGGAATGGATATTTTCTTCGGCAAAGGAAAATGTGGGGAATGCCACCAGGGAGAACAACTTTCCATGCTGGAATTTAAAAATGTTGGGGTTCCTCAGATTGGCCCGGGTAAAGAGAAGGGAATGGATTTTGGCCGCTATCAGTGGGATAAAAATGAAGCTAACCGATTTGCCTTCCGTGTGCCACCTTTACGAAACGTAGTGCTGACGGCTCCTTATTTCCATGACGGCTCTTTTGAGACTCTGGAAGAAGTCGTCGAGCATTATGATGACATTAAAGCGAGCCTTGAAAGTTACCGTATCCTAAGACAGTGGACTAATTATTTAAGTCCCATAAGTGATCACGAACATCGCACCAATGAATTCATCTATGCGAGCCTCGCTGAAGACCTTCCTTTGAAGTTAGAATTTACTGAAGAGGAAGAAGAAGCTCTGGTGGAGTTCATGAAGACAGCTCTAACTGATATAAGGCTTCAGTAATTTGGCCCCAGATTCGCAGCTATAATCTCAAAATCAACTTAAGGCCCTAAGGAATCATACCCTTAGGGTCTTTACGACTGTTTAGAAGATAGACGGCCGTAAACTTTTGGGAGTCATTATGAAAAAGATCTTAGCCCTTACTGTAATGATGATGTCTACTTATTCATTTGCTGATGCCTCTCTTCAGATTGAGTGGGGTGGTCGGGCCTTTTTCAATGAAATCGAATGCATTACCACCGTTTTAGATAAAGAAAATACCAATTGTGAGCAGTATAACGAGGTTATGGTTTGTACAAACCCATTCACTGCTCGTTTAACTACAGGTGAAGAGCGTAATTTACAAATAGTTTCAGAAGTTCATGTTGCTTCTGATTCCAGATTATGGAAAAAGCTTTCTTTTGGCATGACCGATAAATTAAATGCGGCTTCGGCCAAGGCTCAGGCGAAGTTCGAAGTTAAAGAAATGATAAAAGAACTGGAATCGATTAAGCCCTGCGATTCTAGTGATGAATAGTTTTCATTAAATCCATTCTTGTTTTCTCTGGCAAAAGCTTCATGGCGACACCCTGAAGCTTTGCCAGAATACTTCCAGAAAATACTTTTTCTCTTCCGGCCATCATCGCCTCATAAGATAGCTTCGCTACTTCAGTTAAGTCACTCTCGAGTTTTGCCTCACTTCCTGCTTCCGGAACAAGCAGGGTCACTCCCACATTGAAATTTCTTACTTCACTCCTGATGGTATCGGCAAAACTACTGAGGAAGGCAATTTGCGCATCATAAACAGCTTCATACGGGAAGGGCGCGATCGAGGTAATCATAATTTTACCATCGCCTCTAGTCCTCATGATAGGGACGAGACGTTTCATCAAATGAACTGTTGAAATAAGATTGATATTAATTAAATCTATTTCTTCTTTAAGATCGGTTTCGGAAAAGTCTCCGCCACGACCTTCCTGGGTGTTGATCACAAGATTATCCAGAAGATCATCCTGCTTGAGAATTTGCTGATACAAATTTTCAATACCCGAATAGGTTCCAATATTAACCTTAACTGCTTCCACCGTATAACCCTGGTCTGTAAGATCTTCCTGTACTTCAAAGACCAAATCGTTTCCTGAGACAAGAAGAAGCTTATGTCCATTTTCGCAAAATTGTCTTGCGAGTTCTAAACCTATTCCTCTATCAGCTCCAGTTATCACAGTCAGTGGTTGTTTCATTCGGGGCTCCTTATTTCGCCTTCGTATCCAATCAAAAAAATGGAAAGAGATAAAGGCGCAGACACTAAACCAGGTCTGTGTTATGGTTTTACGGATATAACTTGTGTCAAAATAAAATTTGCTCGTAGTGCTAAGGAGAGTTTTATGAAAGTTAAAGCAGCTGTTGCCTGGGGCCCTAATCGCCCATTAGAAATTGAAACGATTGATCTCGAAGGACCAAAAAAAGGCGAAGTCCTGGTTCGTATAGTGGCTTCCGGTGTTTGTCATACAGATGCTTACACTCTTTCAGGAGTTGATCCTGAAGGCATTTTTCCTGTGATCCTGGGCCATGAAGGGGCAGGTATTGTTGAAGAAGTGGGAGAGGGTGTTACTTCTTTAAAGAAGGGCGACCATGTTATTCCCCTCTATACTCCAGAATGTGGAACCTGTAAGTTTTGTACTTCCGGTAAAACCAACTTGTGTCAACGCATCCGTGAAACACAAGGTAAGGGTCTTATGCCTGATGGTACAACTCGATTTTCTAAAGATGGAAAACCTATTTATCACTATATGGGAACTTCAACTTTTGCGGAATATACAGTTTGCGCTGAGATCTCACTGGCGAAGATTGATAAGAGTGCTCCCTTGGATAAAGTTTGTCTTCTTGGTTGTGGCGTTACCACTGGGATTGGTGCAGTGATGAATACGGCCAAAGTTGAAAAAGGCGCAAACATTGCAGTCTTTGGAATAGGCGGTATCGGGCTCTCTGTTATTCAGGGTGCTAAAATGGCCCAGGCCAAAAAAATTATTGCTGTTGATATTAATAACAATAAAAAAGAAATGTCTGAGAAATTTGGTGCCACTGATTTTGTTAATCCGAATGAGATTGAAGGCAGTGTGGTGGACCATATTGTTAAAATGACCGATGGCGGAGTGGACTACAGTTTTGAATGCGTTGGTAATACCAAGCTTATGAGACAGGCCCTTGAGTGTTGCCATAAAGGATGGGGCGAATCCATTATTATTGGTGTCGCCGCTGCCGGTGAAGAAATCTGTACTCGTCCTTTCCAACTTGTCACTGGTCGCGTCTGGAAGGGATCGGCTTTTGGTGGAGTCAAAGGAAGAACAGAACTTCCGGGTTATGTAGATAAGTATATGGCCGGTGAAATCAATCTTGATGACCTGGTGACTTTTACCATGCCGATTGAAGAAATTAACGACGCTTTTACTTACATGAAGGAAGGTAAAAGTATTCGTAGTGTTGTGACATTTTAGGAGTCTTTAGTATGAAAGAATTAAAATCTCACCGCACTTATTCCGGTAAAACTCAATTCTGGTCTCATGCTTCGAAAGAGACTAAAACTGAAATGAAGTTTTCAACTTTCATCCCGGGAGAAAAAACTCGGGGATGTATTATCTGGCTCTCAGGTCTTACGTGCACTGAAGAAAATTTCATCACGAAGGCCGGAGCGCAAAGATATCTGGATGCTGCTGGTCTCATGGTAATTGCCCCGGATACTTCTCCTCGTGGACTGAACCTTCCGGGTGAGCACGACAGTTATGATTTCGGTTCCGGTGCAAGTTTTTATGTGGATGCGACTACTGATGGCTACAAAGATCATTACCGCATGTATAGCTACATTCTTAATGAAATCTATCCCATGATTCAAAACGATTTTGGGGTTCAGAATATTTCAATCATGGGACATTCCATGGGTGGACATGGGGCGATGGTATTAGGTCTAAGAAATCCTGATAAATTTAAATCCATTTCTGCTTTTTCTCCTATCGTAAACCCGATGGACTGCGCTTGGGGTAAGAAGGCCTTCACTGGATATTTGGGAACAGATAAAGAATTATGGAAGTTTTATGATTCATGTGAACTTCTTAAAATGGGAATGACTCATCCGAGAAGTATTCTTATTTCTCAGGGAACTCACGATGAATTTCTACCTGGTCAGTTACTCACTGAAAGATTTGTAACTGAGGCCCAAGCGGCCGGTCAGGAAGAAGAAGTGCGATATGCTGACGAGTTTGATCACAGCTATTATTTTATTTCCACTTTTATGCAAGAGCATATTCTTCATCATAAAAAGGCCCTCTCTCATTAATCAAGGTTGAAGCATGGTAAAACGGGACGTTGAGAAACTAAAAAGCATAAGCACCTTAATGGATTCAAAGTTTGAAGCTTTTGGATTTAGGTTTGGTATTGATGCTTTAATAGGTCTCGTTCCGGTTGTTGGAGATTGGATTGGAGTCTTCACGTCCTTGTATCTGATTTCTGAAGCGGCCAACCTCGGAGTGGGAAGAGCTACTCTGGTGCGAATGGGAATAAATGTCGCAGTCGAGAATATCATTGATATGATTCCACTCCTTGGAAACGTTTTCGATTTCTATTGGAAGGCCAATGATCGAAACATGGAATTACTAGAACGTCATTTACAGAACCCACCACGGGAGACGATTAAGTCACGCACTGTGGTGGGTCTTATTATTCTGTCGCTTCTGCTCTTATTAATCGGAACTGGTTACGTGACTTTCATTATTCTTGAAGCTTTCTGGCACTGGATCACGTCGCTGTCCACATTGCAATGATATAGCGCTTAGTGAAGAATCGGGTGGTGAAAAACCTGATCCTTCTCTCAATGATATTCTCAAGTTTCCTTTCCTGCGGGAAGGCCTCTAAAAGTAAATCCTACCCTGAACAGCAAGAAGAAATTTCTGACGGTGTCTATGCCGCCGTTCTTTATCCAGTAAACCCTGTCCTTGCTAAGGATCTTCAAGGTGGAATAAAAATTCATAAGTTCGGTGATGATTTTAAAGTCAAAGTTAAATTGAAAGATGCACCCAAAGGTACTCAGGAGCAGTACCTCTATTCTGGATCTCTGTGTCCCACTTCTTATAATGATCTCAGCGGTGATGGCATCATTGACGCCAGTGAGGCCCGGGCCGTGATGGGAGAAGTCATCCTGCCCTTTGATGGCGATCTCAGTTCTGTGTTAGGAGGTGGAGGACTTTTTCCTGTTGATAGTTATGAGTACACTCAATCGACTTCTTTTTCTTTAATGTTAAGTGATCTTGAACATTCACAGAGTATTCTAAAATTAGAATACCGAGCGGTCTTAATTTTAAAAGATGGATCCATGCCTTTGGCCTGTGGAGTTCTGACTAAAATTTCTGATTTACCAGATATAGAAAAACCGCCTAGTCCACCGCCTGATAGAGATAGATATCGACCTAAACCACCATCTCGTCCTAATCCGCCGACGCCTCCACCCACTGTGGAGCCTGATCCAGGGCCTTCTCAAGATAGCTGGTGGGATAATATGAGAAATCGGTGGAGAAGGTGGAGGGATTCAGTCAGAGAATGGTGGCGCAGTTTATCCTCATAAACCTAAATAGAGTTTCCGATAAAGGCACATGGCCTTTAAAAGAATATTCTTACCATTCATTCTTTTCATTTTCTCCTCACTCAGTTACGCCGCTAACTGTGAAGGTCCCCGGCACCATATTTTCCTTCTTCACGGAATAGGGGGAGACCGAGGTTCTTTTGGATATTTGCCGGAAGTTCTGGGCCTCGAAAATTCCTGTCACCGTGTCCGGACTTTTGAATATAAAACTGGTTCAGAGCAAAATACCTATCAGTTCGCCCATGACTTTCACCGCTTCATGACTTCTTTTCCAGCTTCAGAGCTTAGAAGTTTTGATAAGATTTCCCTGGTCATGCATTCCCAAGGTGGTTTAGTTGGGGCCTTATGGCTTAAGTTTCTGGTAGAATATAATCATCCTCTAAAAAATCAGCTTGATTCCTTTATCACTCTTTCAACTCCCTTTTGGGGTGCCGATATTGCAAATATCGGAAAGCGCTTCTTTTATACCTTACCCGAAGGAGTAGAGAACCCGATCTCTCCTTTTGGAAGAAATGAACTTAATGAAATGAGCTACGGAAGTTTTACTATCCGTGATCTTGCCCGGAATATTGAATCTATTTTTAAAGATGTCCCGAAGATTAGACCTCTCGTCTTGAGTGGTCTTAAGAAAGTACATAATTCCATCTTAGGGGAAGATGACATGGTAGTTCCGACTCATTCCATGCGTCTGGAACATTTTTATTTGAATGACTTAATTAACATGGCCGATAAGCCGTCGGTTGTCCCCGCCAGCTTGTTTACAAAGACTGAACCGAAACCTTTTGTGATCATTCCTGCTGACCATATCAAAATGACTCAGCCTGGAATTGCAAAGATCCCTAAGAATTGTCTTAAAAATTGTAATCATCCTTCACTTAAGCATATTGTAAATCATTTAAGTGGAAAGCCTGTTAAACAAGACAACAAGTACGATATCGAGCGTTTTAGAGTTAATGTCCTGATTAATAATCCTTTGAAATTGAATTTTGATGATAAGGACCTAAGAATTACTATTCATGGTCTTGATAAAGAAACCAAGGTCCCTTGGATTGAGCGCTTTCGATCAGGATTTGGGAATGCAAAGTTAGAACGAGGCCCTAGCTTCTCCTTTACAGGAATTGCTAAAAGAAAAGGAGCTCAAACCCTTTTTGTAACTTTGAAATATAAAGATAAGAGTGTGAAGACTTATGAGGTGCCGGTTGAGTCCGGGCACTCAAGCTTTATTGATATGACTATTGTAGAGTTGTACTGATTGGAATCTGAAGCATGAAGTTAGCTCCTACTCCAGGATGGCTTTCAATTGATATTTTGCCCATATGATGTTTTACGATCTCATTACAGATATAGAGCCCAATGCCGAAACCTTCAGAGTTTTTTTCTTCTCCACGTTTAAAACGTTCAAAAATCTTTTCATGAATTTCAGGTGAGATTCCCGGCCCGTAATCCTGTACACTAATATAAACGTGGGCCCCACCGATACCGACATTGATATCGATATCAGAATTCTTAGCATGTCGTTCAGCATTACTAATAAGATTGACGATTACTTGCTCGATCCTGAAACGATCCCATTTCACCAGAATGGGTGCATTCACAGTCCACCTTATTTTATCACTCGTGATGCGGTTCTTCAGTTCTTCCATGTAGTCTTCAAGATTAAAGAATTCATAATTCATAGAGAACTTACCACTATGAATACGGGATATATCCATCATGTCATCAACCAGTCTCGAAAGACGAAGAACGTCCTGATGAGTTCGGTTGATGAGAGTTTGCATTTTTTTAGGGGAGATGGCCTCAATGCCGTGAGCATCCATAAATTTTTTGGCCATCTCAACTTGAAGCATAAGAGCAGTCAGTGGAGTCTTTAACTCATGAGAAGCAACACAGATGAATTCATTTTTCATCGCGAGCTCTTTATGTAGTTTCTTTTCCGAGGTTCTCTTCATAGGGCGGAAAGTACAAGAAGTGAGTAAGAAAAAATAGGGGTATTGTAATTCGATAGCATTAATTTAGATTCCTTTAAGCTAAAGATTTCTGGAGATATTTAGCCTTTTTCAAATAATAAAAATGAACTTAAAGGGAAGCCTAAGATGTTATTGGTTCTTTTATAATCAACAAGCTTAATATTCCTTAATTTTTGAATTTGATTCAAATCAAGATCGGTTCTAAATCCCAAGTACTTTCTAGTAATTGGATCGAAAATCCTAACCATTCGTGACTTAAGTGTATCTGATTCCTGAAGATTCGCTACGATGGCAATCATTCCGCCTTTCTTCGTTACTCTGATCATTTCTTTCATAACCTTAAGAGGCGAATCCACAGCAGTAATAACGGAAGCTGCGACAACCAAATCGAAAGTATTATCTTTATAAGCAAGCTTTTTGGCATCCATCACTTCCAGGGTGACTTTCCGGCGCCCTAAGAGTTTCCTTTTTTTCTGCGCCTCCTGAAGCATCCTCTGGTTAATATCAATGCCTGTATAATTAATGGTAGAGGGTATATGGGGGAGAGTGAGACCAGAACCAACTCCTACTTCCAGGATTTTTGAATCACGTTTGTTTTTAAGAGATCTGATTACCTCCGAAATATCATGATGCCCTTCGGAGAGAAAAGTTTGAAAGACGTGATCATAAAGTGGTGCAATAAATGTGTAATCTCTTGGTGCAGTTTTAGACGTCATGGTTCTATCCTTTTGATGAAAGCATAATTAGAATGTCCGTGAAACAATGAAAAATTAATTTCACCTTTAATTTCTCTTAACCCTGGAGGCAAAAATGAAAATGACAAGTCTTCTTCTTTTAATTCTGGTATTTGGATGTTCATCAAAAAAAGAAAAAAAATTAGAACCTGAATCTGAAACAGCAATGACTGCAAGCATTCATTCTTCAACAGTAAGCAGCGTATCTGGAACAGTGATGTTTGAAGATGTAGGAAATGAAATCAAAGTAACTGCTGATGTTAAAGGACTTAAACCTAATTCTAAGTTAGGTTTTCATATTCACGAGAATGGCATTTGTGAAGGTGATTATACTTCAGCTGGTGGCCACTATAATCCTTATCATCAAGGGCATGGTCGTCCAGAAGGAACAGAAAGACACATCGGTGACATGGGAAATCTTGAAACAAATAGTGATGGTGTCGCCAAAAGAGTTATCCTTCTTCCTAAGACAAAAGATAATGATCTTGATCTGATTGTAGGGAAAGCTGTGATCATTCATTCTGGAACAGATGATTTAAAGACCCAGCCTACAGGGAACGCTGGCGGACGAATGGCCTGTGGACTCATTCAAAGATAAGCTGAGTTCCCACCAGCAAGATAACTTTCAATAGTCTCCCTCAATGGATAGTAACTTGATGAACCTTCGTATTGGAGATCATTAATAAAAATTGAGGGAGTACTACTTACTTCACTTTGAACTCCCGTTAAAATACTAAAATCAATTTTCTCTTTGATATCCTCTCGCTTAATATCCTGGTGAAAGAGATTCATATTTAATCCGATATCTTCGGCTATCTGATGGATGATATCTTCCGATAAATTTTCTGAACGGGAATAGAGAGCTCTATGCATTTTCCAGAATAGTCCTTGTCGATCAGCGGCTTCTGCGGCCTGGGCAGCATAATAAGACATAGGATGAATGGTTCTCATCGGAAAATGGCGATAGACAAAACAAATATGAGGTTTAAGCTCCTGGATGATTTGATCGATGGCAGGAGCGGCGGCGGCACTATAGGGACATTCGTAATCTCCATATTCCACAACAACCACTGGAGCATGAAGAGGTCCTAAAATGTGATCGTTCTTATCAGGTTGAATGCGCAAGTTTGAAGTCATAACACCTCCTTAGATTGTTAAAAATATTCATCTCGAGAGAGACAGAAGTCCAGTGGCTTTAACTTGAGTTTTGATGTTGGCGTTAATTAATACTGTGGGTTTGTCATGAGAAGTTTATTGCCCGAAAATGAGGCCATGATTGATCCATACCAGGTGCTGGGAGTTTCAAAAAAAAGTGATCAGGAAGATATCAAAAAAAGTTTTCGTAAACTTGCAAAAAAATATCACCCTGATCTTAATCCGGGAAATAAAGAAGCAGAGAAGAAATTTAAAGATGTCTCCCATGCTTTTGACTTGATCGGAACTCCTGAAGCACGCGCCAAATTTGATCGCGGAGATTTCGAAGAAGCACCTTTTGGGCAAGGTGGCCCGAGACCTTCTTACTACGATACTCAACATGAAGGCGGACGCTACTCTTATTCTTTTGGGGAAGACTTCGGAGCAGAAGATTTCTTCGAAGGTTTATTCGGCCGGGCCCGCGGAAGACCAGGGGACTTTCCTGGAGAAGATGTTCATTACAAAATGGAAGTGGATTTTAGAGAAGCGGCTTTGGGCGGCGAGAAAGTGATCACCCTCCCTGATGGAAAAAACCTCAAAGTTAAAATACCGGCAGGAATTGAGTCAGGTAAAAAACTTCGCTTTAAAGGCTTAGGTGGGCCAGGCCGAATGCGAGGCGGAGCAGGGGACGCTTATATAGAAATCATTGTGAGACCTCTGGAAGGCTTTACACGCCATGGTTTAGATATTGAATCAGAGCTGCCTGTTTCCTTCCTGGAGGCCATAATCGGGGAGGAAGTAGAGGTGCAGACGATTGATGGATCTGTGCTCTTAAAAATCCCACCAGGAGTCTCAACCGGAACGAAGCTTCGGGTAAAAGGGAAAGGAGCAGGGGCCGAAGGCAATCGCGGCAATCATATAGTGGTGTTAAAAATTGTGATGCCAAAACATATTGATCCCGCACTGAAGACCATGGCCGAAACTATGAAAGGTCAGTTTGACTATAATCCAAGGATGTCGTGATGGAGAATCATCTACATCGGAAAATAGATGAAGCATCCGAGTACTGTGGAGTACCAGGAGAGGTGATCATTTATTTTATTGAACAGGAATGGGTTCGGCCAATAGACTTTGTGACGCCAATTCTCGATGAAGAAGACGTCGCCCGGGTAAGACTTATTTGGGATCTTCGCCAAAACTTCGGTGTAAATGATGAATCTATACCGATCATTTTAAATCTCATCGATCAGCTAAATCTGATGCACTTATCGCTTAAAAAATTCAGGATTCACTAGTGGGGTGATTATGAAAATTTTAACCAGTATCTTTATTGCTATATTAGCTCAACAAGGAACCATGAGTACGGATGATACCGAAGTCAGCCGGGCAGAGGCTTCTCTTTCTGGTGTGTCTGAAACGATGGAAATGCAGGAAGAAGAAGTCAGGATAGAAGATGAAGTGGATGAGGAGTATCAGGAAGAAGAGGAGCTAGATCCTACATCTCAGCAATCTCCAACTCCATGAACATAGGCTTATGGTCACTTCCGACGGATTTACCATCTACGTGAGCATTCTTAACTTTTAGACCGCGAATAAAACCATAGTCTAAATAATTGGGAGTGAATTTAAATTTCATTCGCTTGTGGCCATCTTTGAAGTGAATTTCTTTCAGGCCAAATCTGCTCATCATATTTAGAACATAATGGGTTCTTGCCTGAGTGCGGGTATTGAAATCTCCGGCAAAAAGAACAGGCCCTTGATGTTTATCCAGATGCTCGGCCGCTTGATCCATATGGCGAGTAAATGAAGCATAATCAGTGATATTAATTCCGTGAACAGAGATCACCAGAAGTTCTTCCGCTGATCCTTTAATGGGATATTTTGCGAAGGTCATTGATTTGGGAGTATTCACCACAGATTCACCGTCTGGAGAATGCTTAATGAAGACTTCAGTTGGATTAATTCGAGAGCCGATCATCGTTCCGGTCGGAGTTTCATCATCCATGAGATAGAGCATGCTGATCGCCATGTCCCAACGGTAATTGATAAGGCTCAGCGTGGTGTTTTTAAAAATTCTATTTTTGTAGGCTTCCTGAAGAAGGATCAGGTCTTGATCGTGAGCATAGGATTCAAATTCACTCTTCCAGCGAGGCTTATCGGCCTTCTTGATATTCCAGACGAAGGCCTTGATCGATTTTGGATTTAAGTGTTTGGCGAAGGCCTTGCCATATACGAGGTAAGATTGTTCTTCCGGGAGTACGCGGAAGTAGCGATCCCATACGCCTTTATCCTCTTCTTGTGCAAAGAGTTGCGTGCTTAATGTGAAAGTAAGAACAATCAAAAAGGCTCGAGTCATAATTCCGTCGATTATTGCACTAATTTAATAGGAGAGTCTTATCGTGCCGCAGCAAGTCTGATAAGATCTTGCGTTACCACCTTTAAGCTCTCTTCATCTAATGCTTTCTTAAAATGAGTCAGGATCTGCCGACCCAAAACATTCATACCAATGAAGGATAATTGAGTTCGCATGGCCAGAAGGACGTTGAAGCCACCCCCGCCGGAGAAAGTAGCTAAGGCCGCAGGCTTGCCATTTAAATGCTCTCTCCAGTCTTTTGAAGAGCGACTTAACCAGGCAAGGAAATTATTGAACACGGGAGGAGTGCTGCCGTTATACTCAGGAGCGATGAAGACGAATCCATGCGCGCTTTGAATGGTTTCGAGTTGGTCTTTTAGGAGTTCTTCGCCCTTATACTTACCATCAGTACGGGAAGAGTAGAGAGGAAGATCAAGATCCAACAAATTAATGACGGAGACATTAGCGCCCAATTCGTGCAGATGAGACTTAAAGTTCTGGGCCAATTCGAGATTTTTCACTTCGCTGGCCGAAATGATGACGATGTTGTGAGAATTTTTCATGCTGATTAGATTACCCCATTTTTCTATTTTGTCTGTTGCTTCTTTCTGATTAACCTATAAAATTTACTGATAACTCTAAAGATTATCGCAAAAAGAGAATGCCATGAAGTCATTTGTCACTGTGCTCGCCTCTGTTTTTATCCTAAACGGTTGCTCAAGCTTTATTTCCAGTTCAGGTCCCAGCCGTTCACAGGTTAATGGCGTAGATGATTCCGATGCGATTAAAGGAATACAGATAGTCGACGTGGACAATAAAGTGGCACGACAACTTTTGGAGAGTCGAAAGCTTAATCTTTTCTCGGAAGTCTTCGATGCCAAACCTCGCTCTCAATATCTCGTAGGCCCAGGGGATGTGATTGAAGTTCTGATGTGGGAAGCTCCTCCCAAGGCCCTTTTCATTGGAGAAAGTAGTACGGCAACTCTACCTCCACAAATGGTAACGGATAAGGGAGAAATCAATATCCCTTTCGCGGGCCAGGTGAAAGTGGCGCATATGACTACTCATAAAATTGAGCAAGAAATTGTAAAGCGTCTCCGTGGTAAAGCAAACCAGCCGCAAGTCATGGTGAGAATTGTAAGTAATAATACTGCTAACGTGACAGTTGTAGGGGATGTGACTCAAAGTCGCCAGCTTCCTCTGACTTATAGAGGGGAGCGTTTATTGGACGCCCTTGCTGCCGCTGGTGGGGTAAAACAGGAAGTAAATAAAACCACTCTTCAACTCACACGTGGAACGCAAGTTCAGTCTCTGCCTCTCGATACAATTATCCGCGATCCTCGTCAGAATATCCCTCTCATGCCGGGAGATATTATTACTTCACTCTATAAGAGTTTCAGCTTCACGGTCTTAGGGGCCGCAGGCCATAATGCTGAAGTGAACTTTGAAGCTCAAGGGATCACACTTGCTCAAGCACTCGCTCGTTCAGGAGGTCTCAGTGACAACCGTGCCGATGCCGAAGGTGTTTATATTTTCCGTTTTGAAAAACCTAAGGCGATGGACTTCGGTGAACGTAAAATTTATCTGACTCCGGAAGGAAGAGTGCCGGTGGTGTACAAAATTGATATGAAAGATCCCTCAACATTTTTTGTTGCCCAAAGCTTTCCTATTGAGCATGGGGATGTTTTGTATGTTGCCAATTCTTCTCAGGCGCAGCTGCAAAAGTTTCTTAATCTGGTCCAATCTGTTGCAATTTCAACACTTGGGATAATTAATCTGGAAAAAAATCTTAACGCAGAGTAGCGACACTTAAGAATTTAAGAAAAATTAAGTTTAAAACACCCGTTTTTTCATTTGGTCTTCATCCTATCTTTTGGTTTAATTAAGTCGGTCGGACCAATGCCAGAAGGGCTTAATTCAACATGTCAGAAAACTACTAGGAGAGATCAGGATGATCGCAAATGGACTTTCAAAGTACCAGGGTAAAAACATTCTCATGCTTCAAGGTCCTGTGGGACCCTTCTTCCGCCGCCTTTCCTATGATCTCAAGCGGGCGGGCGCAAATGTTCACAAAGTAAATTTCAACGGTGGGGATTGGTTCTTTTACCCCACTGACTGCGTGGCCTTTACGGAAAGTCATAAAGAGTGGCCGGAGTTTCTTGAAAAGCTCATTAAGGAAAAACAAATCGATTCTATTCTGCTCTTTGGGGATTGTCGTCGGATGCATCGGGTGTCTTGCCGGATTGCTGAACGGCTTAAAATTGAAGTGGGAGTTTTTGAGGAAGGTTATGTTCGTCCGGATTATTTAACCTTGGATATGGGGGGAGTGAATGGACATTCGTCTCTTCCTAAGGATCCGGAGTTTTACATGAACCGATCAAAGATGAAAGTCGAATCCGCTTTGCCTGTAGGACAGACAATTCATCTCTCAAGTTTATATTCTGTTCTTTATTATACTGCTTGCATCTTTCTTCATTCTTTTTTTCCTAAATATACACATCACAGACCTCTTAAATTTTTTGAAGCATTGCCATTCATCCGGTCATTCTTTAGGAAGAAACTTTATGCTTTTCAAGAGCGTCACATTGAAAATGAATTAGTGACTCAACATTCGAAGAATTTTTTTCTGGTGCCTCTTCAAGTCTACAATGATTCTCAAATTATTGTTCACTCCAATTACCATTCAAATATTCATTTCATTGAAGAAGTTATTACTTCCTTTGCAGAGAATGCTCCGAGAGAAACGATTCTCGTAATTAAGCACCATCCGATGGATAGAGGGCATAGTGATTACCGAAAGCTTATTTCTGAAATTGCAGCGAAGAATAATCTTTCCGAAGATCGCTGGCGCTACATCCATGACCAACATCTTCCGACGCTTTTAAATCACGCTCGGGGAGTTGTTTTAGTTAATAGTACTGTGGGTCTTCAGGCGATTCACCACTCGGCACCTCTTAAAGTTTGTGGCAAGGCCATCTACGATATCGAAGGTCTGACTTATCAGGGAACATTAACCAACTTCTGGTATGGTGCCACTCATTTCACAGTTAATCGTGAACTCTATGAAAGATATAGAGAGTATGTTGTTACTCACACTCAGCTTAATGGCAGTATCTATAAACCTCTCGAAGTAAAAAATTCTGTAGCGGGACTAGTGTGGCCAGATCAAAATCGCGAAGAAATCTTTGCGCCTGAGCCTCTTGAGATTGGAAACGCATCGCAAATTAAGGTTTCTTAAGGATGGCGCTTCGCGCCATCTACTCTTTCCTCTAAATTCATGAAATTGCTCACCTTTTGGACTTGCAAAAAAGTCGATTAGCCTACATTATTTTCTTAAGAATAAATTATGCAAGTAAAGAACTTTTAATCCAAAGGAAGGTTTATGAAAAAATTTACTGTTGCTCTTGCTCTATGTGCTACTTCTGGGGTTTTCGCTCAAGACTTAATGTTAGGTGATCTTAACTTTTTCCAAAAGGCTGGTTCGGTTCGTTGGAATACTGAGTTAGATTATTCTAAAGTTGATAGCGAAGAAGATAAGGACGAGTACACAAGAAGTTCAATTAACTTCAACAACGCTGTTACTTACGGGATCTCTGATGAGTTAAACGTTGGTCTAGGTCTTAACTACGCTATTAAAAATGAAGTTACTAACGACAAAGTTGATGCAGGTCCAAAAGACAAAAAGACAACTTCTGACGGTCTTTCTGACGTAACAGTTCTTGGTAACTACCGTCTTATGGATCAGCAGTTTTATGTTGATCTAGTTGGTGGTTTAACTCTTGGTCTTTCTGACGCTGAAGTTGCTTTTGGAACAGCTGCTGGTGAGTCAGAAGGTAATAACAATCAAGGCCACCACTCAATCGCTCTTGGTGCAGCTCTTGGTCAGAAAGTTGATTCTAACTGGGAATGGAGAGCTTTCTTAGGTCTTGATTACCATATGTCTGGCGAAATCACAGAAGTTCAGAAAGGTCAGAAAAGTAATGACGTAGATACTACTAGCTATATGGACTGGAAACTTTCAGTTGATGGCCAGTATCGTATGGATAACAAGTGGGCTTTTGCTGCTGGTTTAGATTATATCCTTCCTGGCGAGCAAACTCTTGAGTTCACAGCTGCTCAAGGTGGAGATGAGGACATTGATGAAGACGCTCACTTCCGTATTCGCCTAGCTGCAAAACATAACCTTTCTGATTCTATGCTAGTATCTCTTGGTTATGATATGACTGCATCTCATGATGTTGAGGCAAAAAGCACTGGTGGAAAAAATACTACTGAGCTAGATGCTGCTCACAGATTTGTTCTTGGCGCTCAATTCCTATTCTAATTTCTTAGTTTAAGAATATAGAATGGCCCCTTAGGAAGAAATTCTTAAGGGGCCTTTTTCGTTTTAGAAGGTTTTTTCAAGTGAAAGGATGGTTGCTCCATCACCAAACAGCGAAAGTGCTATCTTCCCCGAATCATCATCAAATTCATAAAGAGAGTATTCCGCGATCATAAGATCCGCTGGCGAGGGATTTTTATCCAGAAAGTATTCCTTCGGTACAAAGATTGAAGCCGAGGCCAGAGCGGATAATGTTTTAGGTACACCCAAGTCTCGTAACCTCTCGTCCACAATCTTTACATACAGGGCATGACACCAACGATTGGAGAGATCATTTTGTTTATGGGCGTCCGAGCAGGCCGAACCGTTGGGATCTCCGTCAAAGGAGAGCACGTCCCGATGGTTAAAACCGAAGACTCTGGTAGTCTTCTGATAATCATCCGGATTTAACTTAACCCGCTCTATAAGGCCAAACGAGGCCCCGTGGGCGGCACTCAGGAAGTTCCCGAGCACGACGGCGAACACGATGAGTTTTCTCATAAATCATCCTTAAGAATCTTGAATTTTTCTCATCATGGCACAGGATGAGAGTCATTCGAGGGGTTAAGACCAAGATTACACAGAGGTGTAAAAAATCTGGTCAGTTGAGGAAGGAGGTTAAAGAAGGGGAGAGAGTTAATACAAGATCGGGGGAGTCAGAATGCCAAGCAGGAAGGTTATGGCCTTTAGACACCTCCTGTAATTTCTACACATCGAGTTGTTCGACATCTGGACCTGTCTAATAATTAACGAAATTTATTGGAGTTAAGTATGAAGAACTATTTCGTTTTACTGGTATCGTGTCTGGCACTCGTTGGTTGCAACGGGGGAAAGGGCGGTTCAGGAGATTCTTCTCCTGTTCAAAATCCAGTTATGACGGAGGGAGTGAAAGAGTTCGATGATGAACTTGAAATATTTCCAAGCGAATTTGAGACCTCTGTAAAAAGAAGAGTTGAGTTAAAGTCTGATCTCTCTAATCTTGAAGAATTCAAAAATAATTTAAACAACTATAAGATTTTTTTCACCGCCACTCATGGAAGTTTTAAAAACCATGCAGTGGTTTGTACGGACGCCACTTCTGATAAAGAGGTTATTCCTCATACAGGGAAATTTGATTATTTAGGTGAAGAAGCCCAGATTTGGGTCAATCTCTATTTGAATCATTTGAAACCTGTCGTCTTCTTATGTCGAGTTACTGGAGAGTCTTTCGATCAAATGGTTGAAGTTAAAATCAAGAAAAGCATTGAGCTTAATTCTAATAATAAAGTGAGTTCTCTTCGCACTCATAAAGATGAGGAACTCGATTTGGATACTCTCATTCTAAATCCCAATGCCAGTATTCATATTGATGAAGAGGATCTTTACCTTAAAGCGAATACCATTGTTTCGCTTAATGGGAAGCTTATGACTTTTCCTCCCCGTGCAGAGGCCAGACCAGGTAGAGAAGGTATGTCGGGCGGTTACTTAAAGGTGCGTGCGGGAAAAGTTATCGGGGATCTTGGTATTGAATTAAGAGGACAGAATGGTGGATTTCAATCAGAGAGGCCAAAGAAGCCTTCGGATATTCCGCCGACTCCGGATTACTTGCATGGGCGATGTGTAGAGAATCAAGAAAATTATAAAGGTGAATGCCAAGGGAAAAAAGGCATCAAGGGCTACAACGGCGAGATGGGTTACATGGGACTGCCTGGAGGTAATACCGGCCACCTGGAACTTTTTGTAAAGGGCCTCAGGAATAGCGAGATTAAAGTCAATTATTTTCCAGGTCTTGGCAGTCAGGGTGGAGAAGGCGGAGAAGGTGGTGATGGTGGTTTTGGAGGACGAGGCGTTCGGGTACGTTATCGTTACGAAGGTGGTGCCGGCCCTCATCGCATAGATGCCATAAGTACAAATCAAAATACAAAATGTGTTCAATCTGCAGTTCGGCAACAATCGGGCAGTAAGGGAAGCGGTTATATTTATTACAAAGATGGTGATTGCGGTGATAAAGGCGAAAAAGGCCAAAGAGGCGAGCCTGGATATAATGGCGGGCCTGAGACTTCTTATATTCATTTATTAGATGAGAGGATCTCGCAGGATATTGATGAGAACTGGTCATACAAAGGCTCATTATGAAAAATAAAATTATTTCTTTTTTAATCTTGATCAATTTATCCAATGCTCTCGCCGTTGATGGTAATGACCGGATAAATTTTAAAATTGAATCCACTGAGACAAGAATTCATGTGGGTTCTTTAATCCAGCGGATAGAAAGCTACAATGAATCCTATGTCCCACCGGTTTTGAATGATTTTACAAAGTTTGCGATCAGGGCCATCACCATTGGCATTACCGACGGTTCTCAAGGGACTCTAGGAAGAGATATTGAGAATCATATTCAAAGCAGTTTGGGGAATCTGAATTTCTCAATTTTTAAAGGCTCAATCTCCATCAGAGACTTCATCCTTAACTGCAAAGATCTCATCCTACAGATTGAAGCTCTTAAAAGAGATTTAAAGAATGTCATTCCTGAGTCTCATCACTCTTTCATTGAAGGCGGGATTTCGGAGATTCACCGCAAGCTTAATGATTATCGCATGGAATATCTCGCCAATCGGATTAATAGAAATAATGCCGAGAAAGATGAAGTCATTCATCAGGTTTATCAGGAACTCAATGAAAAGATATCAAAGCTAAATGAGACCTCGTTTTTAAAACAAGAGATAGAACGTTTAGAGAACATCATTAAGACCGAAAAAGATGAGAAGACTAAAGAAAAAATCGAATCACAAATAGTGAAAATGCGTAATCTTCAACAGGCAGAATTCAAATCAACTTTAAATGATATTTATAATATTGGATTAGGTGTTTCAGCTCTGGTTGGCCTGGAAGACATTAAGTCAGCAGAACTTATTATGGGGACAACCTCATCGGCCTTGCAGATTGCAAACTCGATCTTTGCCATCAATTCCGGAATTACCGGGACTGCTGTCTTTGGACATTATGGGCTTATGGCCTCGGCTTCGGTGCAATTTCTTTCGTCATGGGGAGTACTGGGAAGGAAACAAAAGAACGGTCTTGATAATGCACTTAAGGCCATCTCAAAACAAATAGAGATGTTCCAGGAGCGCGTGGATGAGAGATTTAACAGAGTTGAAAATACCTTATTCAAAAATCATCGCCAGATTTTGCAGCATTTTGCTCAGATTCACAGTGCTGTCGGATCGATAGATACATCAGTAAAACAAACTTATGATGCCATTATAAAGCTTGACGAAAAAATTCGGGGCAAATTTTTATCAGACGATTTAAAACAAGCGCAAACGTATCTCGATGGGTTGTTAGAAGTATCACCTCACTGCTTAAAACAAAATTTGAATCAAAATGTTGCTCTCTCTTGTATCCATAATTTTGAAACAATTATTAAAGAAAATCTGGATCGCCTGGAATTAACCAAGGTCGGAGGATATAGCAGCTGGCATAGGTATATCGATTTCCAGATTAATGAATATGCTATTGAATTAGGTCACAAAAAAGATCTACCTAACCTGGCCGTGCTTAATGAAATTGATTCAATATTAAATCAAATTGATAAACTCAATCCTCAGCTCAACTTAAAAGGAAAAAACCGTTTTAAAAATACGAAGAGACTTATTGAATATAAAAGAAATGAAATTAAAAAGATGGTAAGACAGGATGTCATTAATCAATCAATTGAAACAATTGATTACGAGATAAACTCTATCCGTTCCGGGGTTAATTTAAGTTTAAAAAATGAATTACAGAATCTTTCTTTTGGAACATATCTTAAAGATCTCGAAATATTCCATAAGACACTTTCCGATGCCATTATAGAACGACGTTTCGAACTAGATTCCTACCGTGATCGCAGTGGAATAGAGGGAAGTATTTATCTTTCTGGTCTGAAGAAGACCATCAGTGCGCTGGAAGCTGATAAGAAAAAGATTAGTGATTTTTTAAGCCTTGTCAGTAAACAAAGTTGGACAAATCTGATTCATAGAAAGGATCTGGATTTTCCAATCATCGTGCGTCCCAAGGATGAGGCCACCAATCACAAGATCAGACCCTTCCTTATGGCTTCTTCTCAACTTATGAAGATGCATCCGTCTCTTAATATGCCCGCTTTCACTTTAGCGAGTGTGATGAATTATGAATATGATGTGGCATTCGGGAGAGATCCAAAGTATTTAGCGGGAATCACTCTGTCTGGTCATTTAACAGAAGGGGAATTCTCTAACACTTTATTGGTGGAGATTCATGACAATAATCGTACCTGCGCGAGAGGTCTTCGTCGCACGGGCCTCTTTAGAAAAACGCCTGATCCTTTCGCGATGAGTGTTATCTCAAAAGAGGGACATTACCAAAACTATCTCCTTAATGAGTCCTGTAGCAGTGCTCTTATGGGATACGCTAATGGTGAAAGGGCAAGTTGGAATTTGGTGAATGTTTTGGGGGATCAAAAGAACTTTACGAATGTCTTTCAGGATAAAGTAACCAAGCATATTCTCAAAAAGGCTTTAGGTCAGGCTCATCTAGCAGGCAGAAGCGAAGCTTTGGAACAAAACCTCGCTAAACTCAAAGGCCTTCTTTATTTCAAATATCAAGCCGATTTAAGCCGTACACCAGAACTATTAAATCAATTCAGTTCGATCATTTCTGAGAAAATCTATGATCACATCCAGGGGCAGTTAGAATACATGATTGTGACAGGGGAAGGGGAGGTTTTGATGGATGTGTCTGAGGCGATTGCGGGGTGGTATAGATAGCTTGAGTAGTAGAGGTTTTTTATCAACCTTAATTTTCCTTAAATGACCTATATCAGCTTTATAAACATCTAGCACTTCCGATAACGACCCCGTCCCTAATAATAAATACGGAGGTTCGTTAGTGAAGAAAAAGTGTTTACCCGTCGTTTTATCGATGAGTTTTCTTATGCAGGCCTGTTTTGATGGTGGTGGAAGTTCAGGCTCTCTAGGTGCCGGGAACGGAGTTACCCTTGAGGGTGTTGCTGCAACCGGTGCGCCTATTTCAAACGGTACTGTTGAGATCATGGATGCCGAAGGAAGGTTGATTCCTGGTTTACTCAAAACCGATAGATATGGAAAATATTCTGCGAATGTTGGTGGTTTTGAGTCGCCGTATCTCATCGTGGTTTCGCCTTTAAGCGGTGATCCTGTGTTGTCTATGGCAAGCCAGGAAGATGTACGTCAGGGGAAAAAAGTAAACGTCACTCCGCTTACGCATGTGGTGGTATCGAACGTTTATGGTGAGACAAATACTGAAGCGATTAAGGCCCTTCAAGCTGATGCTAAAGAAAGAAGGGAAGAGCTTGTAGCTAAAATTGAAAATAAGAAGAAAGAACTTCAAGAAAGTCTGAAAAATGCCATGGAAGCTCTGAATGTAGATGCTTCTATCGATATCATGAATGGTGCGCTTTCTGCGGGCTCAGGTGCAGGAATGGATAAGCTTCTTGATGCGATTGAGCTTAGGCAGGAGAAAGCAGCTGATAGTGATAAAAAGAGTACTATCTCCCTTAAAGGGGGAACTCCGATTGTTGAGGTAACTCCTGTTACTGTACCTGTTCCCACTCCTGTGGATGAAACAAAATTGAGTGCTATTAATTCCCAGTTAACGGCCTTAAAAGGGATTAAAGACTTTTATGAAGCTGCAATTGCGGATTATCGCTCGATTGGGCTTTGTAATGGAGATGCTATCTCGGATACCACAAAGGCATGCGATAAAGAAAAGCTTCATGAAAAGATGCTTAATCATATGCATACGGATTATCTCTACAGCGGGCTTAATGCCGATATGGATACATGGAGTTGGTTCTGCGAGCAAGCAAATGGACATGAAGCTACAGATGCTGATACGTGTGAAATTATTAAAGTCGATAATATGGAAATGACCGATTTCACCATCGTCAGCTACGAGAAGAAAATTGATGGAACGGAAGTGGCCTACGTAAATTTTAACACCTATGAAAATGGTGAACTTCGTGGTTCGGAAGGGGATTATGTAAGAAAAGATGCAGAAGGTACCTGGAAGTTTTATGGTAACCAGCGTCTTTATCCTATTTATATGAACTCCCGTACTTTTTTAAGAAAGGAATACGACAAGTCGGTACAAACGAGTAAATCTTCTCACGCTCAGTTAGACATTTGGGTAAACCAGGAAGGCTCAACTCCGGTGTTAGCAAATGTAACGAATCCTGTATTTGTTGCTGTTGACAGCAGTGGATCGGAGATGGGTGAGCTTAATAAAGCTTTAAGAGTGGCCAATAACCAAGACTCTTCAGTAGCAGGCCTGGAATTAGCAGCGAACGGCATGTTCCCTCTCTATTTGGCCTCAAAGATTTGTCCAGAGCAAAATCCTGATGTTCCTACAGAGACAACATGTAATGATTGGGACGCTAACCGTATTACCCTTTCTGCTGAAGCATTAGCGTTGATGAATTCTTCTCAGAGATTTTTCTTGAGATATGATGATAATGGCACTCCTAAAGAAGACGAATTTTTTATTTCAAAGCCATTAATCGTAGAAGAGAAAGATGAATCAAAATTCTTTCCAAGCTATGTAAGTGAAGAAACTCTTTGTGTGGAACCGCGTACTTCTTATGAGGCTTCGGCCGCATCTGGGACTTATTTGAATTGGGCCAACTTTTATGCTGGTCTTCAAGGTTCAGATACCAGTTATTATAACTTAAGAGGAGAGACAGGATTCGATGAGGCCACTTCAGCTACTATCCCTAGTGCAATCAGCACAACAGTTTGTAATGAGGCTGGTTGTAACGAGGAATCCATCTCTCTACCTGCCGATGCAATACTTAATTACGGCGGATTCTACTTAAGTGTAGATGACCAGTATGGGCGACAGTTTGTGAAAGAGATTTCTTGTAAATATAATTGGGTTCAACCATCTCCTTAATCTTTAATGTGTGAGGGCCAGCGAAAGCTGGCCCCTTTTTACTTCCGCCGGTGGAAGTCCCTTTTTGTGTGCTATCTTTTGCTCCCTTCTTTTAACACTGCAGGAAAAGCGCAGAGAACTCCGGACTCTGCGGCGGCAAGGCTTCTGGAGATACTTTCTTGGAATACTGAAATTGCTAAGAGGCTGGCGGGCTGATCAAATCTAAAATGGTAGACGCTACCTTTTGGTTTTACCTTGGTTATAAATAGTAGTAACTTCCTTTCCCCTTACCGGCCATTCTGATATCACCGGTTTTGACCAGAGAGGCCAGTTGAGATTTTATGGTATTTCTATTGGCCCCAGTTAGTTTGACTAAATCTCCGATTGATAGATTTTCGTGGTCTTTGAGTAGTACAAGTATTTGTTCGCCAAGTTGAGATATTCCCTGAAGTAATTTTTCTTTTTCAACTTTTCCTTTAAGTGCATTTTTTTGTTTTATAAGACATTCAAGAAAGAAAGTAATCCAGTCCTCAAGACCTTTCGTGGATTTTATATCTTCAGTTTGTGCTTCTCTTAATCTGATATAGTAGAAATCCTTATTAACTTCAATCACTCTTTCTAAAGATGAGAACGGTGTATAATCATAGCCAGCTCGGAGAAGAAGTAGGGAAGTAAGAGCGCGTGATAATCTACCATTTCCATCTTGAAAAGGATGAATGGCGAGAAACGCAACAGTGAAAATTGAAATTACAATCAATGGATGACTATCCTCTGAACTAGTATTTAACCATTGAACGAGAGATTCCATTTTGGCTGGAGTTTCAAGTGGACTTACAGTTTCAAAAATAATGCCTAAGCTTCTTCCATCAGGGCCTATAGCTTCAACATTGTTATTTATTTTTTTATATTCTCCTCTATGGGGAATATCCTTAGAGCTATACTTTAAAAGTATCTGATGAAGCTGTTTAATAATATTTTCATTAGGCGTGAGGTCTTGATGGAATTCAAAAATCAATTTCATTAATTCTGCATAACCCGCAATCTCTTCTTCATCTCGATTTTTTAACGAGAGTATATTAAGGCCTGATAGGAGATTTTTAACTTCAAGATCGCTGAGCTTTGCTCCCTCAATCCTTGTCGATGAAGCAATAGACTCAATAGTTGCAACTTTTTTAAGCGTAGTTAATTTTTCGGGAGCAAGCTTACCTATGGCGGCCCATGAACCTTTAAATTCATCGATTTCAGCAATGAATTTAAGTATTTTTGGAGTGATCTGGATCTTTTTTTCCCAAATATTCATTCGTATGGACTCCTATATCCATAATAGTACCCATATTCACCTATAAAACCAAGATTTTTGGGTGAATATGGGTGATTATATAAGATTCAGTTTCTACTTTCACCAGCGGAAGTTGTGAATTCATATGGTTATCGCTAGATTTCTAATAAATAGGACTGTTTTGAGGATATATCCCCATAAGCTTCCAGAGAATCATGACTACAGAGGGCCTCTTCAAAATGTCAGGAGACTATTCATTTCCAGCAGGTGGTTTTACGCATTTAAAATTCTTTTCGCTTTTTCCAAAGCAAGTTCCGCATCGCTGCCATGATCTCTTGCCAATAAAGCAATCACTTCTTCGGCCGCAAAGATTCTGTTCCTTTGATTTCCGGTTCTTTCTTTTAAAATGTGGGCATTCTCTAACTGATGAATGGCATTGGCGGCCGCTTGCGTGGAGCAACCTAAATGATTTTGAAGTTCCTGCATATTTATAATTGGATATTTTAGGATCAGGATCAAAGCTTTTTGGGCTGCAGAATTTTTACGAAAGCTTCCTCGTTCCGCCCATCTACCCGGTAACTGAAGTAGAATTTTTTTTGTCACTTCCATTTCCGTTGCACTTGAAATAATGGCATCTGCGATGAAATCAATGATCTTTCCATATTCAAGTTTCTTTTGGGCCTTCTCAAGAGCTTCTGAATATTTTGTTTTCTGAAGTTCTACATATCCTGATAAGTAGAGGGGCATGTAACCGGCACTTATCATTTGTAACGGCCACAGGGCCCTACCGACTCTGCCGTTCCCATCTGGAAACGGGTGAACTGCTTCAAAATGACTATGCCCTACGGCCATTCGAACGGGTAATGTGAGGCCCGCCCCAGCGTCTCCTTTCTCTGCTAATTCTCTATTAGAAAACCATTTCAGTACTTTTAAGAGTGAGTCCTGGACGAACTCAGGAGGAGTGGGGTTATAGAGAGAATTCTCAGGGCGATTAAGTCCACCAATTTGAACAATTGACCCTGCCTCTCCTGGGTGCCTGATTCGCCCAGGTATTCCCTGATATCGCGAATCATTTTGCATGATTTCCTTATGCAATCCGAGGATAAGTTTTTCAGAGAATACTTCTTCCTTCTTCTTCCATGCCTCATTGTAGATCCCTTCCAGCGCATGGGCATATCCTCGAACAGAGGCAGTGTCTGGAGTTTCATTCGGATTTAACGAATGGGGGGTTAAAACTTCATCAATAGTCGACCAGGTCCCCTCTATTCTTGAAGACTGAACAGCTTCGCGTCTCACGAATAGGAAGTTGATTAATTTATCAAGATTGTCCATCTCGTTAAAAGAAGGCAGTTTGCCTAAGATACCGAGGGCATCTCCAACCAGTTTGTAAGAGAAGTTTTCAGGTAACTCTACAGGGGGAGGAGGTGGGATAACATAATAAATATTTGTTTTCTTAATAACTCCACATTCCATTCCTGGTTTATAGAGTTGTTGGAGTTTTGGATGGAGGTCAGTAATCTTCATAGGAACCTAGAATACAAGGGGGGTTAATCTATTATATGGCAATAACCTAGAATAAGAAAGGTTAAAGCCAAATGGTAGACGCTACCTTTTGGGCTTTATTTAATGAAAACTTAAGTTTATGCAGAATTTGGCAGACAAGCTGTTTTCCTGGTCTGCTAAATATGGACTTCCGCCGGCGGAAGTGAAATAGGTAGACGCTACCATTTGGGCCTATGCGGACAGTTTGTTAGCAATATCTGTATCCCAAGAGAAAACTTCAAGAAGCCTAGCTGCTGCTGAGTCTGGAGTTCGTTGCCCTTGTTCCCATGCTCTCACCGTCGCGACTTTCACATTAAGTAGAGAGGCAAAATCAGGCTGACTCATTCCAAATTCCTTACGGAGTTTTTTGATTGCTGTCTTTGACCATTTGGGAGCAGGCCTAAAAATGACACGGAAAGTTTCACAGGCCGACTTTCTCTTACCACGCTCAATTTCTACTGCTTGTTTTACGCTAGTAAGTAAATTTTCGAAGTCTTTTTTTTCCATAATTCTTTTTTTAGTTTTCATTATTCTTCTCTCTTAATTTGATCAACCAGAGCTTTTAAGGCCTTTTTCTGTTGTGGAGAAACATCATGGGCCTCACCTTTACCATAAAGATAGAAAAGATATGTAATCCCTCTATTAGGTAAATCTAAGTACAAAACGCGAAGTCCTCCTCGTTTACCTTTGCCTCTAGTAGGGTCAGGCATTCGAAATTTTCTGAGCCCTCCAGTTCCTGAGACCGTATCCCCAATATCAAAGTTGTTTAAAATCTCATTTTGAATATTTTTGAGTAACTCTGGGTCTCCATAGGATTCAACTTGCTTTAGGAAGACATCCATTTCTCGAAATGTTCTTCCAGTGATACGTAGTATTACATAAGACATTGTATTAGTCCATGGCTTTAGTGTTTAATGGGATTTGTGGAATAACCTACTGGTAACTAACTGAAAGAGTGAAGATTAGAGTAGAGTCAGAGATATGAATGTTCATTATTGAAAGAGGCTACTTCCGCCAGGCGGAAGTCAAATGGTAGACGCTACCTTTCATCAGTTTGTTAGGTATGAATGAAATCATTGATGGTAAAACAACAGAATACGATCGCAACGAAGATCGCCTTGCCCGCTTTAAACAAAAAAAATAATGGCCGTAATCATCTTTAAAAAAACGTCCGATTTTGAGCGCATTCGTCACGTTTGCTGATGAAGAATAACTTCATTTCTGCCACGGAGCGGCCAAGCTAAGGTCGGAGATCTCACATACCTGATTAAATCACTTTATAATTAAGAAATCTTAAGGTTTCCCTCGTTGTTAAAGCATTTCGCCTTTCATAAGATTCTTTAGAGAAAATTAATTACACGTCATAAAGGACTATACGCGTAATGGAAGAGTCAATTGCAGTAAGACAGGATGTCGATGTTTCTGAAAAATCATCTACACATTCAGCAGTACAAAAATTAAAAAAACTCGTTCGAAAGAATCGTTTGTTTGTGGGGACGGTAGTTGTTCCGACGCTGATATCGATTATCTATTACGGGTTCATCGCTTCGGATATCTATATATCGGAGTCGCAGTTTTTGGTGAGGAGTTCGAAGCAGTCAGCACCAACGGGGCTGGGGATGATTTTAGGGCCGACCTTTTCCAATGCTCTTAATGATAATCATAGTGTGAATGCTTATATTTTATCTCGAGATGCTCTGAAGAATTTGGATAGTGAACTCGCTGTGAGGGACATTTACTCCCGTGATAGCATTGATTTCATTTCCCGATTTGGGCTTATGCGTTGGAAGCAAAACTTCGAAGGGCTTTATGAGTACTACCACCGTCATGTCAGCATCTATCTGGATAACGTATCAGCAATCTCAACCTTAAAGGTCAGTGCTTACAAACCAGAAGACGCTCAAAAAATAAATGAAGTGCTTCTTTTAGATGCTGAAAAGCATGTGAATAAGCTCAATGAAAGAGCGAGACTGGATGCCATTCGTTTTGCCAAACAAGATTTAGATATTGCTCAGAAGTCTGCGCAAGATGCGTCGGAAGCTTTAACTGAGTATAGAAATAAAAAAGGGATTATTTTTGATCCGGCCTACTTTGAACAGCTTGTTGCAGAGAAGGCAATTACGCTTGAACAGCTCAAGAATCGTCATGCGGCTTACATTTCTGCCAGTGATGAGGCAAGACGGCAGTTCCTTTATCTAGAGCGTTTAGCTGAACCTCATCTACCAGACTATCCTCTTGAACCAAGAAGGATCAGAACTATTTTAGCAACCTTTATACTTGGGCTCATTATTTGGGGCGTTCTAAGTATGTTAGCGGCGGGAGTTCGCGAGCATCATGACTAGAAATGATTTTTTTAAATCGCTTTCTATTCAGTGCCGAGTGATCGGCGCCCTCACATTACGAGAAGTGATTACTCGTTATGGGAGAAAGAATATTGGGTTTCTTTGGCTGTTTATTGAGCCGATGCTTTTTACGCTTGTGATCTCTGCTTTATGGAATGCGACCAGAGATGCTCACGGATATAAGCTTCCGATTACTGCCTTTGCGGTGACTGGGTATTCTTCGGTATTACTCTGGAGAAATATGGTGAACCGCTGTAGTGGAGCGATGACTCCGAATATTGGGCTACTCTTTCATCGTAATGTGAAAGTGCTTGATGTTTTTAGCGCCAGGATTCTTTTGGAGTTTATTGGAGCAACTGCGGCTTTTATTGGGATTAGTCTTATTTATATTTCAGTTGGGTTGATGCAACTCCCGAATGATGTATTAAAAGTTATTACGGGTTGGATGATGCTTTCCTGGTTTGGGGCATCTCTAGCGTTAGTGATGGGGTGCCTATCAGAAAGGTCAGATATGGTGGAAAAGATTTGGAATCCACTTCAGTTTGTACTTTTCCCCCTCTCTGGTGTGGCCTTTATGGTGGATTGGCTGCCAAAGAACGCTCAAGACATTATCCTTATGTTCCCTATGGTTCATGGAGTTGAGTTAATAAGAGAAGGTTATTTTGGTCATATGGCGCGAGCTCATTATGATCTGAATTTTCTGACCTTAGTCTGCTTGTGTCTGACATTGGTGGGTCTTGTTCTTTCTAAAGAAACAGCAAGGAAGATGAATCCATCATGATGAAGCTTGAGAACGTCACCAAGATTTATAATACGAGACAAGGACCACGAACGATCCTTGATAACATCAATCTTGAAATCAAGAAAGGTGAGAAGATTGGGATACTTGGTGGAAATGGAGCGGGTAAGTCGACTCTTATTCGAATCATTGCTCAAGCGGAGCAACCAACACGTGGGAAAGTAATTCACGGGATGAGTGTTTCGTGGCCGCTCGCTTTTGGTGGGGCTTTTCAAGGAAGTCTTTCCGGCATTGATAACCTTAAGTTTATTTGCAGAGTTTATGGAACGGATATTGAGAAGACGATTGATTACGTGAAGGATTTTACGGAGCTTGGACAGTATCTATATGAGCCTGTGAAGAATTATTCTTCGGGGATGAGGGCGAAGCTTGCGTTTGCGATTTCGATGTCGGTTGAGTTTGATTGTTACTTAATTGATGAAGTGATTGCGGTTGGGGATGCGAGGTTTCAGGAGAAATGTAAGCGGGAGTTGTTTGAGAAGAGGAGAGATCGAAGCTTGATTCTTGTTTCTCATGTCGTATCAAATATTAAACAATATTGCATGAGGGCTTGCGTATTAAAACAGGGTGTCCTTGAAGAATTTGGAGACTTAGAAGCAGCTTATAAACGATATAATACCTAAGAACCTTAAAATATGTCTTTATCAAAAAAAATACGAAAGCTATTAGTAAATCCGAAACTATTTTATACAGACAGTTCAGTATTTAAGTTAATCAATTTTGTTAAGGTTACTTACCGTCAGCCTAGAATTGAATATAATAAAACGGAAGATGCTCTTAGTGATGATATTGTCTTTATTATTTGTAATGCAATCTCTAATAATGCTAATGGTGTTACCGCTTTTATCTACAATCATCTTCCTCGGAGGATATGCTTTTTAAAAGAAAATACAATCCACGTCATAAGAGTTGTAGTCGATATTTTATTTGATAATGATGTAAAGGTGTCCATTCTCTATAAAGGAAGGTTTTGTACAGTTAGATCTAGGTTTCGTGCAATCGTGCTCCTTACAAAAAAAACATTTAATACGATTAGATTAGAGGACAGGCTTGGTAGAGAGTCTTTTTTTGAACTTGAAGGGTGGACGATAGAAGGGCTTAGCATTAGATCAACTGATAAAAATTTAATATCAACAAAGATAGATTTAAAACATGCAAGGGATATGAAACTTTTTGATCTCAATTCGATAAATTTGTTGAATCAGGTTTTATGTTATCCTCATGAGGATGAAGTGAGTTTTGATATTGATGTCGTTTATACATGGGTGAATTCTCAAGATGAAAAATGGATGAAGCAATACAATGAATATAAACGAAAAATTTCGCAAAACGACTCTACTAGTCTCGCAAGGTTCGAAAACCGAAACGAACTAAAGTATAGCTTAAGATCGATTGATCTCTATGCTCCTTGGGTTAGGAAAATTTATATTGTTTCTAACTGTGCTCCACCAGACTGGTTGAGGTTTTCCGATAGAATTGCATGGGTGTATCATGAAGAATTGTTTGATTCTGAAGTCTTGCCTTTATTTAATTCTCATGCAATTGAAACAAAATTGCACAAGATTAAAGGACTTTCAAAATTTTTTCTGTATTTTAATGATGATTTTTTCTTAACTAAGCCAGTTAGAAAAAATGATTTTTTTGATTCGAACGGCTTGTCAAAAATTAATTTTGAAAGGTGGGGGAATGTTAACGGAGAACCTGATATAGCGAAACCAGATTACTTGAATGCTGCAATAAATGGCCAAAGATGGTTAGAGAGTAAATTTGGGGTCAGTGTCACACAGTTTCATTGTCATTCTCCTTACCCGTTAAGAACTGACTTATTATCTGAACTTGAAAATGAGTGTAAAGAACACTTTGTAAAAACAGGTTCAACACGGTTTCGAGGAATTACAGATATCTCAGCAGTATCATTTCTATATCATCATTATGCCTATCTTGTACAAAAAGGATATAAAGTTCACTCTAATTCGCTCCTGATTCAATCAAGGCAAAATTATGTTGCTACTTTTGAAAGGTTATTAGGTGCAAAAGAAGAAGCGAATTTACATGAGAGAGTAGTATCGATATGTATAAATGATGGTTATAATAGCCATTTGGACAGAGATTGGAATCATTCAGTAATATCTTTTTTAAAAAGTTACTTCATAAAAAAATCCAAATTTGAGAATTAGATTTTTGTCTGAACTTTTTTATCGAAATTAATCATTTCATCTAATAGTATTTTATCATTTTCGTGTCTTTTAGTGAGGTAACGAGATTTGTTTTTGCGTTTATGCCAAAAATGAATTGGCATAGAAGATTCAGGATGGTTCGATTTAAGCTGATAGAAAAAATGTCTGAAGCCGTAAAGCAGGCTTATGTTTTTCGTCCTAAAGTCTATATAGTAATCGTCAGTCTGAGATTCTACCGACCGCAAACCATCCATCGCGGTTGCTCGATGTAACATTTCTATATCTTCGCAACCATAACCTTTAAACTTTTCGCAGTATCCATTTAATTTATGAAAAAAGTTAAAGTTAAACAGCTGAATTCCAGTAGTATATCCGATTTGATCAATTTCAGATGGGTTTAATCTAAACTCTTCAACAAGAGAAAATT